>NZ_JBITHH010000001.1:0-1048938 GCF_044457795.1 Streptomyces sp. NPDC050528 | reverse complement strand
GAACCCCCCTACGCCCCCTCCGGCCGATGATCCCCGGCCGCCCCGTCGATCAACTCCCGCACGATGTCCATGTGCCCCGCGTGTCTGGCCGTCTCCTCAAGCATGTGGACCAGCACCCAGCGCAGCGACACCGACTGCTCCCGCCACGGCGGCCGGCCGACCGCGTCCGGCGGCAGCTCCGTGATCACGCGGTCGGCGGCGGCGCGGGCACGGCCGTAGAAGGCGACGATCTGTTCCGTCGTCTCGTCCGGGCCCGCGGTCATGTCCTCGTCCGTGTACGGGTCGAACCACAGCGGCTCCCGCTCGCGGCCGAAGCTCTCCACGAACCAGCCGTACTCCACCGACGCCAGATGCTTCACCAGCCCGAGCAGACTCGTGCCCGAGGGCGTCATCGGGCGTCTGGCCTGCTCCTCGTCCAGCCCGTCCAGCTTCCACAGCACCGCGTCCCGGACCCGGTCCAGGTTCGTGTGCAGCGTCGCCTTCTCGTCGCCGTGGAACGGCAGCCCCGTATCCCCGTTGCCCGTATCCCCGTTGTCCATGTCCTCGTCCCCCTCCTCGGTCCTGCTTCGAAAATTAGCAGCGCGCACTGACAATGCCCTGCCACCATCGCCCCATGGACAACAGCGGGAGCAGCACGCGCAGCTTCGAAGACCTCGTCGCGGAAGGCCTCGCCGTCCCCACCGAGGGCTGGGACTTCTCCTGGTTCGAGGGCCGGGCCACCGAGGCGCGCCCTTCGTGGGGGTACGCGCGCTCCGCCGGGGACCGGCTCTCGCGTGCGACCACCGCGCTGGACGTGCAGACCGGGGGCGGGGAGGTCTTCGACTTCGCGCTGAGCCGGGCCGCCGCGCAGCCCCCGATGCTCGTCGCCGCCACCGAGGGCTGGCCGCCGAACGTCGCCAAGGCCACCGAGCTGCTCCGCTCGCGCGGGGTCGTGGTGGTCGCCGCGCCCGAGGACGCTCCGCTGCCCTTCGCCGACGCCGCGTTCGACCTGGTCCTGAGCCGCCACCCGGTCCGCGCCCACTGGCCGGAGGTCGCCCGCGTCCTGCGTCCCGGCGGCACGTACTTCGCCCAACACGTGGGCCCCCGCAGCGCCTTCGAACTCGTCGAGCTCTTCCTCGGCCCCCAGCCGGAGGCCGTGAGCGGCGCCCGCGACCCCGAACGCGAACGGGCCGGCGCCGAGGCGGCCGGCCTGGAGATCGTCGGACTCCGCGCCGAGCGGCTGCGCATGGAGTTCTACGACATCGCGGCCGTCGTCCACTTCCTCCGCAAGGTGATCTGGATGGTCCCCGACTTCACGGTCGAGGCCTACGAGCCCCAACTCCGCGCCCTGCACGAGCGGATCGAGGCCGAGGGCCCGTTCGTGGCGCACAGCACCCGCCACCTCTTCGACGTCCGCAAGCCGCACGCGTGACGGTGGCGTAAGAGCCGGTGTGAGGGTCGGCGCGACACCGGTGCGAGCAGGGGGCGCGGTCCCGGCCGGAGTGTCCGGGAACCGCCGTTCGAGCCTCCGGACGCCGCCCGGAACGACATCACCCCACGTCCCCCATACGTACACGGGTTTTCCACATTGTTATCGGGATCGGCTCGCGTCCCGCCCGTCACCTCACGTAGGTTCGGACCAAGGTAATTCGCGTGAGCAAAGATGCGCGGTCGGCACCGCGCGGTGGAGGGGGCCGCGCGGTGCCCTGCCCCGTCAAGCGGACGTTCGCTGACCGCGTCACCCCTGAGAGGGACACGCCGGGGGTCGGCGGAAAACCTCCACGTTCTCCTTGGAATCCGCTGTGAACCAGCCATGATCAGGCCCGGAATCGGGGCTTCCGTACCCCCTGACGCGTCGTCGGCCGGTTTCGGAGAGTAGTTGTGGCACGCCGATGCACGCAGCATCACTTACGAAGGGTTATGGTGGAAACCCCCCCTCGGGCCGGTCCGTATCCCCCCCACGGACCGGCCCGATTTTTTGTGCCCCGCGGTGACGACCCCCGCACCGGCCGCCGGCCCCCCGAGTCCGACCTTCGTGCCGAACCGGGATGAGCCCAGACACCCCTTGGGGGAACAGGGCTCCGGCGGGGGTAGGCTGCCAAGCCGGGGACTGCCATCCACGGAGGGGCTGACAACACGTGAACCTGCGCGACACCCTGCGCCGCCTGCTGGTCAGGTTCTACGCACGCAGGGTGGAAGGCCATCTCGACCACGAGCAGGTGCCCAAGCACATCGGCGTCATCATGGACGGCAACCGGCGCTGGGCGAAGGCGGCGGGCTCGACCACCGTCATGGGACACCGGGCCGGCGCCGAGAAGATCGAGGAGTTCCTCGGCTGGTGCAGTGAGACCGACGTCGAGGTCGTGACGCTCTGGCTGCTGTCGACGGACAACTTCGACCGCCCCCAGGAGGAACTCGGCCCGCTGCTCGGCATCATCGAGAACGTCGTCAGCTCGCTCGCCGCGGACGGCCGTTGGCGTGTGCACCACGTCGGCACCCTCGACCTGCTGCCGACCGGGATGCAGTCCGTCCTCAAGGAGGCGGAGGAGTCCACCGCGCACGTCGACGGGATACTCGTCAACGTCGCCATCGGCTACGGCGGCCGCCAGGAGATCGCCGACGCGGTCCGCTCGATGATTCTGGACGCCGCCGACAAGGGCACCTCGATGGAGGAGCTCGCCGAGCACGTGGACGTCGACCTGATCGGCAAGCACCTCTACACGGGTGCCCAGCCCGACCCCGATCTGGTGATCCGGACCAGCGGCGAACAGCGGCTGTCCGGATTCATGCTCTGGCAGACGGCCCACGCCGAGTACTACTTCTGTGAGGTCTTCTGGCCGGCCTTCCGCAAGGTCGATTTCCTGCGCGCGATGCGTGACTACGCGGCGCGACACCGGCGTTACGGCGGATGAAGAGGCCGCTACGGCGCGTGACGGGCCGTGGCGGAGAAGGATCCGGCCGCTGCGGTGAATGACGGACAGAACCCCGGTACCACCCCCCTTGGGACGTAAGTAACAAGGAGTTCACCAGGGCGCCGTCATATGCCGTGGCATGGCGGCGCATGTTCGAGGGCATAAGCCAAGCAGGTCGACGCCCGAACCACGGGTGTCGTATCTCAGCGGACGGCACGGGGCCGTCCGCCCGGGAGGCCCTTTGCACCAGTTCGACCGTGCGGTCAGTACGGGCGAGACGGAGGGCCGGTTCTCGGCCCGCGCATCGCGGCCTGGACCGGTCCAGCTCCTCTCCGTCGCTCCCCGACCTCTTCCGAGGGGGTACGTCCTTCCGTGGTGACCAGCACAAAGCGCCGTATGCCTGACCGGCGCACCTATGTTCTCGACACCAGCGTTCTGCTGGCCGACCCGAACGCACTGAACCGCTTCGACGAGCACGAAGTCGTGCTGCCGATCGTCGTGGTCACAGAGCTGGAGGCCAAGCGGCACCATCCCGAACTCGGGTACTTCGCCCGGCAGGCCCTGCGCCTGCTGGACGAGTTCCGGGTCCGGCACGGTCGCCTCGACGCCCCCATCCCGATCGGGGAACTCGGCGGCACCGTCAGGGTCGAGCTCAACCACTCGGACCCCAGCGTGCTGCCCAGCGGCTATCGCCTGGGGGACAACGACTCCCGCATCCTCGCGGTCGCCCGCAACCTGCAGGCCGAGGGGTACGACGTCACCGTCGTGTCGAAGGACCTTCCGCTCAGGATCAAGGCGTCGTCCGTCGGACTCCTCGCCGAGGAGTACCGCGCGGAACTCGCCATCACGGGCTCCTCCGGCTGGACCGGAATGTCCGAACTGACCCTGCCCGGCGAACAAGTGGACATCCTCTTCGAGGAAGGCCACGTCTTCGTCCCGGAGGCCGCGGACTTCCCCGTCCACACCGGTCTCACGATCCAGTCCGAGCGCGGCAAGGCGCTCGGCCGGGTCACGGCCGAGGGCAACGTCCGCCTCGTGCGCGGCGACCGGGAGGCGTTCGGCATCAAGGGCCGCAGCGCGGAACAGCGCATCGCGCTGGATCTGCTGCTCGACCCGGACATCGGGATCCTGTCCATGGGAGGCCGGGCAGGCACCGGCAAGTCCGCGCTCGCGCTCTGCGCGGGCCTGGAGGCGGTCCTGGAGCGCCGCCAGCACAAGAAGGTGATGGTCTTCCGGCCGCTGTACGCGGTGGGCGGACAGGAGTTGGGCTATCTGCCCGGCTCCGAGGCCGACAAGATGGGCCCCTGGGCCCAGGCGGTCTTCGACACGCTGTCCGCGGTCACCAGCCGCGAGGTCATCGAGGAGGTCACCGCCCGCGGGATGCTCGAAGTCCTGCCCCTCACCCACATCCGCGGCCGCTCGCTGCACGACGCGTTCGTGATCGTGGACGAGGCGCAGTCCCTGGAGCGGAACGTCCTGCTGACCGTCCTGTCCCGGATCGGCGCCAACTCGCGGGTGGTCCTCACCCACGACGTGGCCCAGCGGGACAACCTGAGGGTCGGCCGCTACGACGGCGTCGTCGCCGTGGTGGAGAAGCTGAAGGGTCATCCGCTCTTCGCGCATGTGACCCTCACGAGGTCCGAGAGGTCCCAGATCGCGGCGCTTGTGACCGAAATGCTGGAGGACGGCCAAATCTGAGGTAGTACAGGCCAGTTGGCGCCGTCCCGCGAAGCCGAAGAGCTTAGCGGGGCGGCGCTTTGGCGTCCTGCTCTTTCTCCAAATCCCGTGGGGCAAACGGGATGTGAGCTTTCACACGCAACTCAGAATTGCCACCCGGCGTCCGGTTGCGGCAGAGTCTCATTCCTGTCAGGCCCCGCATACGACACACGTGTACCCCCAGCGGTACGCACCACATAAGCATCACTGCTAACTCCACAGCGAAGTCGTATGCCGCCCGCTCTCCACGCGGCGCTCCCCGAGCGGGAGTTGCCCACCGGGCCCGTGCCTCCCGTGACCCCGCAGTTGGGAGGCCAGCGTTCAGGGGCACGATTGCGTCCGCCAGGGTCACCGAAGCGGACGATGCTGGAAGGAAACCGTGTGAGCCGGATTTCGGTCCGGGGATTCGCAGTGGCTTCGGCCACCGCGGTCACCGCCGTCGGAAGCGTCGTAGGCGTTGCCTCGGGCAGCGTCGCTCAGGCGCAGAACAATGACGCCGAGACGACGGCAGCCGACACCACGCTCCTGGCGGACATCCCCACGGGCGAGCAGGCCCAGGTGCAGACCGCCTCCTTGACGCAGCAGGCCGACGCCCAGGCGATCCAGGCCGACGCGAGCGCCAAGAAGGACGCGGAGGAGTCGGCCCGCCTGGCCGCCGCCAAGACCGCCGTCGCCAAGAAGGCGGCCGCGGAGAAGGCGGAGAAGCTGGCCAAGGAGAAGGCCGCGGCGAAGGCCGCGTCCGCCAAGGCGAGCAGCTCCTCGTCGAGCTTCCCCGTGCAGAGTTCCTACACGGTCGCGCAGATCCAGTCGATGGCCGCCTCGATGGTGCCCAGCGGCCAGTTCCAGTGCTTCAGCAACATCGTGGACCACGAGTCCAGCTGGAACTACCACGCGGTCAACGCCTCTTCCGGCGCCTACGGCCTCTTCCAGGCCCTGCCCGCCTCCAAGATGTCGTCCGCGGGTTCCGACTGGCAGACGAACCCGGCCACGCAGATCAAGTGGGGCCTCCAGTACATGGACGGGCGCTACGGCAGCCCGTGCGAAGCCTGGACGTTCTGGCAGGCCAACCACTACTACTAGGCCCTGCTCGCGCGTCCGGCGCTCAACCTTCTGAAGCCCCTCCCCGTCCTATGGGGAGGGGCTTCAGCCATGTACGGTCGGACGCGACGACTTCCAGGGGGGAGTTAGTGGGGCAAGACGGGGGAAGAGGACGGATCATGTCGCGTGTACCAGGATGGCTCGGCAAGGTCGGCGCCGGACTGAGTGAGATGGGGGAGCGGTTGGACGAGCGCCGCGCCGAGGTGGCGAAGGAACACGCCGAGGCCGCGCCCGAACCGCCCGCCGAACACCCCGAGCCCCGGGAACCCGTCCCGGTCACCATCGCCCGCGACCGCCCCGACCCCGCGCTCGCCGTGCCCTGGGGCGTCCGTGTCGCCGCCGAGGCCGGCTGGCGGCTGCTGATCCTGGCCGGCACGGTCTGGGTCCTGATGCGCGTCATCAGCGCCGTTCAACTGGTCGTCCTGGCCTTCGTCGCGGCCCTCCTCATCACGGCCCTGCTCCAGCCGACGGTCGCCCGCCTCATCCGCTACGGCTTCCCGCGCGGCGTCGCCACCGCGCTCACCGCGATACTCGGATTCGTCGTGATGGGGCTGATCGGCTGGTTCGTGACCTGGCAGGTCATGGCGAACATCGACAACCTCTCCGACCAGGTCCAGAACGGCGTCGACGACCTGCGCAACTGGCTGCTCAAGGGCCCGTTCCACGTCACCGAGAAGCAGATCAACCAGATCGCGAAGAACCTCCGCGAGGCCATCGGCGCGAACACCGACCAGATCACGTCGGCGGGCCTGGAGGGAGTCCAGGTCATCGTGGAAGCCCTGACGGGCATCCTCCTGACGGTCTTCTCAACCCTCTTCCTCCTCTACGACGGCCCGCGCATCTGGCAGTGGTCGCTGAAGCTGGTGCCCGCGGCGGCGCGGCCGGCGATGGCGGGCGCGGGTCCGCGCGCGTGGCGCACGCTCACGGCCTACGTCCGCGGCACGGTGATAGTCGCTCTGATCGACGCCGTGTGCATCGGCGTCGGCATCTACTTCCTCGGCGTACCGATGGCCGTGCCGCTGGCCGTGTTCATCTTCCTGTTCTCGTTCATCCCGCTGGTCGGCGCGGTGGCCTCCGGCGCGCTGGCGGTCGTCGTCGCGCTGGTGACCCAGGGCGTGTTCACGGCCCTGTTGACCCTGGCCGTGGTCCTCGCGGTCCAGCAGATCGAGGGCCACATCCTCCAGCCGTTCATCCTGGGCCGCGCGGTCCGGGTGCACCCTCTTGCGGTGGTCCTGTCGGTCGCCGCGGGTGGGATGGTCGCGGGCATCGGTGGAGCCGTGGTGGCGGTGCCGCTGGTGGCGGTGTTGAACACGGTGGTGAGTTACCTGAAGTCGTACTCCCAGGAACCGGCACCGATCCAGTCCCCGAAGCCGAGGGGGGCTACAGCGGTGTCATCGACGCCGGTCGACCCGGAACCGTCGGACCAGACCCCGTAGAACCCCTGGGGGCTCCGCCCCCAGACCCCCGGTCTCCCACCCACCCACCCGTCTCGGGTGTTTGAGAGGTTGACCTTTGAGGTCCGGGGGCGGAGCCCCCAGCCAACAGGCAGCCGAAGTCACTCAGCCGCCAAAACCGCCTCCGCCTCCAACGTAACCCCCACCGCCTCCACAACCGCCGCGATCTTGAACGCCTCCTGAATCACCTCGCGCTCAACACCCGCCTTGCGCAACACCTGTTCGTGCGAGTCGAGACACATCCCGCACCCATTGATCGCGGACACGGCGAACGACCACAACTCGAAGTCGACCTTGTCGACCCCGGGGTTGCCGATGACGTTCATACGCAGGCCCGCACGCAGGGTGCCGTACTCGTGGTCGGACAGGAGATGCCGCGTCCGGTAGAAGACGTTGTTCATCGCCATGATCGCGGCGGCGGACTTGGCCGCGCCGTACGCCTCGGGCGACAGGTTGGCCTTGGCCTCGGGCGCCAACTCCCGCAGTACCAAAGGAGAACGCGAGGCGATCGCCGTAGCGAGAACCGTGCCCCACAGCTGCTGCGCCGACAGGTCGGAGTTGCCGATGACCGAACCGAGGTTGAGCTTGAGGTCCTTGGCGTAGTCCGGTATGGCGGACTTCAGGGTGTCCAGTGACATCTCAGGTCACTCCCCGGCGAGCAGCGCGCCCGCGTCGAGCGTGTCGTCGCCCTTGGTCCAGTTGCACGGGCAGAGCTCGTCGGTCTGGAGCGCGTCGAGGACCCGGAGGACCTCCTTCGGGTTACGGCCGACGGAGCCCGCGGTCACCATGGAGAACTGGATCTCGTTGTTCTGGTCCACGATGAACACCGCGCGCTTGGCGAAGCCGTCCTCGCCCTCGATGCCGAGGTCGCGCATCAGCTCGTGCTTGGAGTCGGCGAGCATCGGGAACGGCAGGTCGCGCAGGTCGTCGTGGTCCTTGCGCCAGGCGTGGTGGACGAACTCGGAGTCGCCGGAGAAGCCGAGCACCTGGGCGTCACGGTCGGCGAACTCGTCGTTCAGCTTGCCGAAGGCGGCGATCTCGGTGGGGCACACGAAGGTGAAGTCCTTGGGCCACGCGAAGACGATCTTCCACTTGCCCTCGTAGGTCTTGTGGTCGATCTGCTGGAACTCCCGGCCCTTCTCCAGCGAGACGCAGGCGGTCAGATCGAACGACGGGAACTTGTCACCGACAGTGAGCACACGCACTCCTTGCAGCGGAGAAACACCCAAGCGGAATGGATGTTTCTCGTGGGTTGGTCGGCCCCGATCCTGGCACAACGTGCATTGATTGTGGAAATAGCTACACTGGGTCGTGTTGATCGGAGGCGGTTATCAGTGACCGTTAGTAATACGAGTAAGAGGCGCCAGCCCAGCCTCGCGCAGCTGCGCGCCTTCTCCGCGGTCGCCGAGCACCTGCACTTCCGGGACGCGGCCGCCGCGATCGGCATGAGCCAGCCCGCGCTCTCCGGTGCCGTCGCCGCGCTGGAGGAGACCCTCGGTGTCATCCTCCTGGAGCGCACGACCCGCAAGGTGCTGCTCTCGCCCGCCGGTGAGCGGCTCGCCGCACGGGCGAAGGCGGTCCTTGAGGAGGTCGTGGCGTTGTTGGAGGAGGCGGAGGCGGTGCGGGCGCCGTTCACGGGGGCGCTGCGGCTCGGGGTCATCCCGACCGTCGCGCCGTATCTGCTGCCGACCGTGCTGCGGCTGGTGCACGACCGGTACCCGGACCTCGACCTCCAGGTGCACGAGGAGCAGACCGCGAACCTGTTGGAGGGGCTGACGACAGGGCGGCTCGACCTGTTGCTGCTCGCCGTGCCGCTCGGGGTGCCGGGTGTGGTCGAACTCCCGCTGTTCGACGAGGACTTCGTGCTGGTCACGCCCCTCGGTCATCCCCTCGGCGGGCGGTCCGGGATCCCGCGTGAGGCGCTGCGCGAGCTGAATCTGCTGCTGCTCGACGAGGGGCACTGTCTGCGCGACCAGGCGCTCGACATCTGCCGGGAGGCCGGGCGTGCGGATGCCCCGGTGACCACGACCGCGGCCGGGCTGTCCACGCTGGTGCAGCTGGTCGCCGGCGGGCTCGGGGTCACGCTGCTGCCGCGTACCGCCGTGCGCGTCGAGACCACCCGCAGCGACCAGCTCCTCACCGGCTACTTCAGCGAACCCGCCCCGACCCGCCGGATCGCCCTCGCGATGCGCACCGGCGCGGCCCGTCGCGCCGAGTACCAGGAACTGGCCGCCGCTCTGCGCGAGGCGCTGCGGCCGTTGCCCGTAAGGGTGTTGGGCGGCAGCCACTGATCTGCCCCCGTTCGGTCAAATGAGCGTCGGACAAAGGAAATCGAACGGCGGGAATTCTCAACTTCCGTCACCCGCAGGCAGGTAGGAAGAACCCGACCTGAATATGCGCCCGGACTGATAAACCTTCACCCCTCAGCGCTACACGTCAGTTGCGTGTACGAAAAGCCTAGGGGAGTGATGTCGGGCATTCGGGATTCCCTCGGCCGGGTCGGTCACGACCTGCTCGCGCGGGCTCTCGCGGACTGCGGACGCGAGGAGTTCACCGGGGGACTGCGGGTGTCCGGCAGACCCGGCGGCACCTTCCATCTGCGCGGCGGACTCGTCGTGGCCGTGGAGAGCCCCGGCGCCCCGGGCCCCGAGGCGCTGCTGCTGCGCTCCGGCCGGATCGGCGGTGAGCAATGGGCCGATCTGGTACGGGAGTCGGGCGGCACGCGCTGGCCGCTGGACGGGCTGGTCGCCCACGGGTACGCGGGCGCCGCCCAGTTGCGGATCGTGTGCGTGCTGGCCCTGCACGACGCGGCCTTCGCGGTCGCCGCCGGAGACGTCGACGGCTGTGAACTCGCCCCGGACGCCCAGCCGTTCGCCCCGGTCTCGCTCGGCGAGCCCTCGGCCCGGCTGCTCCAGGACGCGACCCGCAAACTCGCCGCGATCACCGCGCTGCCGTACCCCGTACGCCCCGACCGGGAGCGTCCCCGGGCCCCGGCCCACGCCCTCGACGAGGCCGGACTCGGGCTGCTGCAACGGGAGTTGCTCACTCACGTGGACGGCCGCCGTACCGCACGCGATCTCGCGTTCCGCACCGGGCGCGGGGTCTACCCGGTCACCGCCGAGGTCGCGCGGATGCTCGCCGAGGGCTTGTTGGAGTGTGCGGACAGCCCTGTGCCGATCCCGGTGCGGTTGCCGCCCGAGGCGCCCGTCGTACGCCGTCGTGAGCAACCGGCGCTCCCACCACCGCAGTTCACCGCACCCGCCGAGCTGCCCCGTCGTCGTCCGGGCGCCAGCGGGATCACCGAGACTCTCGTCCCCGAAAAGAGCGGGGCGGGTTGGAAAGGGTTCTTCCGCCTGCGGAACGGAACCTGGAAATGACCCCGATGGACAAAAGCGATCAGTTTTAGGGGAGTTGAGTAAGTGGATCACAAAGCCCTGACTTTGGAAATGCGCGAACTGCGGGAAAAGGTGACCGGTATCACCGATACCGCGCTGACGGCGGCCGACGGGCTGCTCATCGCGGCCGACACCGCCGACTCGATCGACCCGGAGGCCCTCGCCGCCCTCGCGGCGGCCGGCCTCGGCCTGGCCCGGCGCACCGCCGAGGCCACCGACCGCGGCACGCTGCGCCAGACGGTGACGTACGGCAGTCACGGCTGCGCCGCGACCTACGCCGTGGGCGACACCGCGCTGATGGTGGTGCTCGGCGACGAGGGGATGGACGTGGACCGGCTGCACCTCGCGGCCCGGCCGACGCTCGACCGGATCGAGTCGATCCTCACGGAGAAGGCGTCAGAAGGAGTGTGAAGGGATGGCGACGAAACGTATGACCCCAGGATTCTCCGACCAGGTGATGGGCCTGGTCAAAACCCTCCGCACCGATGCCCCCGACTGTGTGGCCTCGGGTGTGGTCGACATGTCCACCGGCATGCTGCTGTCGTACGAGACCATCGACAACCACCCGCCAGAGGTCCTCGACCTGCTGGCGGGTGCGACCCTCGACCTGTTCCAGGGCCGGACGGTCGCGATGATCGAGGACGTCTTCAAGGAACGCCGCGGGATCACCAGTGACCACCACTACTTCCAGGAGATCCTCGTCAACAGCGAGAACCTCACCCATCTGTTCGTGCGGATGACCGAGCAGCAGGACGTCGTCGCCGTGGTCGTCTGCCGCAAGTCGGTCAACGTGGGCATGCTCTTCGCCCAAGTCCGGCGCGTGGTACGGGAGTACGGACTCTGACGCGGGCGGACGGGCGGGCTGTGGACGGGGACTACTCCGTGCGCAGCCCGTCCGGCCGCATCATCCGCAGCAACGGCGGCAGGCTCAGCAGGGTCACCGCCAGGACCACCCCCGCGCCGATGCCGGTCATGGCCAGCACGCTGGACCAGTCGATCCGGATCGCCGCGGCGCTCATCTTCAGCAGCACCGCGCCCAGGGTCAGCCCCACCACCGTGGCCAGCACCAGGCCGAGGCCGATCGGGATCGCCGTCTGCCACAGCACCGACATGCTCAGCGTGCGCCGCCGGGTGCCGAAGGCGACCAGCGCCGACAGCAGCTTCCTGCGCTCGCGCAACTGCTCCAGCTGCGAGACCAGCAGACTCGCCCCGATCAGGAGCAGCACACAGCCGGCACCGATGAACAGCCCGGTGCGGATCGAACGGAACTGCGGCGACTCGTCGTTGACCGCCAGGGTGAACACGTCCGCCAGCGGGTCCATGGTCGCGACGGTGTTCCGTACGTGGTCGGTCGCGTCCGCCACCGACTTGTCGAGCCTGACGAACACATGCTGGTCCAGGCGCTTCACCGCGTTCGCGGGCAGCGCGCCGGAGGTGATCAGCAGCCCGTCGCGGGCGTAGCCGGACGGATCCTTGCGCGGGGTCGCCGTCTTCGCCCCGGCCGGTACCTTCCAGACGGCGGGGGCGGCCGGCATCTGGTCGTACGACGGGTCGAAGTACACCGTTCGGCCGGCCGTGGCCAGCCGCTTCGTCATGGCGGCGGTCCCGCTGTCGGTGCTGGTGATCCGGAAGACGTCACCGTCGCGGCAGGCCGTCAGGTGGGCCACCTCACGCAGTTGGGCGCAGCTGCCGACGGTCACTCCCACCACGTCGTCCGGGTTCTTCGCCCGGTCGCCGACCGTGGTCTGCGAGATGGCCGACGTACCGCTCACGCCCTTGGTCCCCGCGATCTTCCGGTCGGCCTCGGCCAGCGAGGTGCCGCTGTCGACGGTGACCTCCATCTGGGCCCGGTGCAGGTCGCTGCCGGTCGGCTTGGTGTAGTCGCCCTCGACCCCGGAGAACAGCATCTGCAGGGCGATCGCCCCGGCCACCGCGACCGCGATGCCGTTGACCATCCGGGCGGCCGTACCACTGCTCAACTGGAGCCTGCGGACGGCGAGTTGCCAGGACACCGAGCCGGAGTTCAGCCGGGCCACGGTGGCCTCGACGACCCAGGGCAGCAGGGCGGTGACGCCGACGAGCAGCAGGACCGTGCCGCCGATCACCAGCCACTGGTTGAAGTTGCCGTTGGAGTCGCCCTTGCCGGTCATCGGGTAGAGCATCGCGAGCCCGGCCAGCGGCAGCAGCAGCCGCCACCACAGCCGGCGGCGCGGCGGCTTCGCCTTGCGGACCACACCGAGCGGCTCGATGACGACCCCGCGCAGCGCGAGCAGCGTCACCAGTACGGCCGCGGCCGGTACGGCGACGGCGACGAGCAGGGCGAGCGCGGGCGACGGGTTGAGGTCGCTGGGGTACAGGCTGATGTCCCGCACGTCGATCAGGGACGCCAGCTGCCGCCCGGCCAGGAAGAATCCGGTGCCGAAGACGAGCCCGAGGAGCGCCCCCGCGAGCGCCTCGCCGCCCGCGATCCGGCGCGCCATCCGCCCGTCGGCGCCGACCAGCCGCAGCGCCGCGAGCCGCCGGTCCCGGCGTTCGCCGCCGAAGCGCACGGCGGCCGCGATGAACACGGCGACCGGCAGCAGCAGCACGACGAACACGATCAGGATCAGCAGGAGCAGCACCGGGTCCAGCTTGTCGGGCTGACTGGCCGGGGAGGGGCCGTAGTAGTTGATGCGCTCGACGGTGCCGCCGGACTGACGCCCTTCCAGTCCCTTCCCGCCCGCGTAGTAGGCGAGTTCGGCGGGCCCGATGAGTCCTCGGTCCGCGATGGTGCCGGTGATCCGGTAGGGCAGGCGCTCGCGCAGCAGCTTCCCGGAGTCCGACTTCAGCAGCTTGTCCAGCGCGGGGGAGACGACCATCGTGCCCACCGCGGGGAACTTCGCGACCCCCGGCGGCAACGGCGCCTTGGTGCCCTCGGGCTCCAGCAGCCGGCCTCGGATGTCCTTGTTGCGGAACGTGGTGTCCGTGTCGGCGACGACCACGGTGTTGTCCGCCTTCGGCAGCACCTTCCCGCTGTACGTGAAGTCCTGCCGGGCGTCGCCGCGCGCGCTCCGCTCGGACAGCGCGTTGGGCAGTGCCGTGGTGAGCAGCAGCAGCGCCACCCCGAGCCCGACGCCGACGGCCGTCAGCACGGCCCGCACCCAGCCCTCACGCCCGCCGCCGAAGGCGAACCGCACCCCCATGGCCAGATCGGCCGACCACTGACGCACGTTCATACGACGCGCTCCATGTCCCTGGACTTGCCGTCGCGTACGACGATCTCGCGGTCCGAGTACGCGGCCACCCGCGCCTCGTGCGTGACCAGCACGACGGCCGCGTTCGTGGACCGGGCCGCCTCGGTCAGCAGCTCCATCACGCGCTCGCCGTTGAGCGAGTCGAGGGCACCGGTCGGCTCGTCGGCGAACAGCACCCGCGGGCTGGTGACCAGCGAGCGGGCCACGGCGACGCGCTGCCCCTGCCCGCCGGAGACCTCACCGGGCCGCTTCTTGGCGAGGTCGTCGACCTCGAGCCGCTCCATCCAGCCGAGCGCGGTCCGTTCGGCCTCCTTGCGGTGCGTGCCGTTCAGCCGCAGCGGCAGGGCGACGTTCTCGACGCAGGTCAGCTCCGGCACCAACTGCCCGAACTGGAACACGAACCCGAACTCCGAGCGGCGCAGCGCACTGCGCTGGGCGTCGCTCATGGTCGCCATCTCCTGCTCGTTGTACGTGATCGAGCCCGAGTCGGGCGGCACGATCCCGGCGAGACAGTGAAGCAGCGTCGACTTGCCCGACCCGGAGGGCCCCATCACCGCGACGACCTCGCCGGGGTGGATGGAGAACTCCGCGCCGTCGAGCGCGGTCGTCGGACCGTAGGCCTTGCGCAGCTCGTTGGCCGCGAGCAGGGAACCGGCGGGATGTGTCGTCACTTGGCCACCACCTCGGCGAGTTTGTCGAGGCGCGCGGCGGTGAGCTCCAGCCACCGCAGGTCGGCCTCCAGATGGAAGAGGGCGTGATCGCAGATCAATTGGTCCGCGAGATCGCCCTTGCGCTTGCGGTCGGTCAGGATCCGCATGCTGCGCAGATGCTCGGAGCGCTGCACGTCGAGGATCTCGGCCGCGTTCCGGTGGGTCAGCAGCGCGAGGACGACCTTGGTGTAGAGCGCCGACTGCAGATACGGCTCGGGCTTCTCCGGCGTCGCGAGCCACTTCTGTACGTCGGTGACCCCGGCGTCGGTGATCGCGTACCGCTTGCGCTCGGGACCGCCGCCGGCCTCGATGCCGTCGACCTCGACGAGACCGTTCTTCAGCAGGCGGGACATCGTCGAATAGACCTGGCCGTAGTGCAGCGGCCGGTCGTGACCGAACTTCTCGTCGAAGGCCCGCTTCAGGTCGTAACCGTGACGCGGACCGGACTCCAGGAGCCCCAGAAGGGTGTGACCGATGGACATGCGGAGCACTCTACACACGGGGTATACCTGGTGTGTATACGCACGGTGTGTAGATCATGGCGGGCCGTACTGGTCCGCAGGTGGCGGCCGATTGTCACGGTTCTGCCACACGCCCGGGCTCTTCTGCCAGGGGTGCGCATGGTCAGCCCGTCCGGCGTTTGAGGACGAGGCCCTTCAGGCCGACGGGGGTCTGGGGGCGGAGCCCCCAGGTGGTCGCCCGCGACGGGGGAGTGGCCTGGCTTCGCCGGGGAGCCGTCCGGCCTCCGCCAACGCCCTGCGCAACAGGAACTCGATCTGCGCGTTGGCGGACCGCAGTTCGTCTCCGGCCCACCGCGCGATCGCGTCGTACACGGACGGGTCCAACCGCAGCAGCACCTGCTTGCGCTGCTGCGGCCGGCGCTTCCCCTCGGGGGCCTCGGAAGGTTCGGTCACTGGTACAGGGTGCCTGTGTTCAGTACCGGCTGCGGCGCCCGGTCCCCGCACAGCACCACCAGGAGGTTGGAGACCATCGCCGCCTTCCGTTCGTTGTCCAGCTCCACGATGTCCTGCTCGGTGATCCGGGCCAGCGCCGCCTCGACCATGCCCACCGCGCCGTCCACGATCTGCCGCCGGGCCGCGACGACCGCACCGGCCTGCTGCCGCTGGAGCATCGCCGAGGCGATCTCGGGCGCGTAGGCGAGATGCGTGAAGCGGGACTCGATGATCTCCACGCCGGCCGCCTCGACCCGGGCGCTCAGCTCGACGGCGAGCTTCTCGGTGATCTCCTCGGCGTTCCCGCGCAGCGAGAGCCCGCCCTCGTCGTGGGCGTCGTAGGGATACTCGATGGCGATGTGCCGTACGGCCGTCTCGGTCTGGGTGGCGACGAACTCGGTGTAGTCGTCCACCTCGAACGTGGCCTGCGCCGTGTCGCGGACCTTCCACACCACGACGGCGGCCAGCTCGATCGGGTTGCCGTAGGCGTCGTTGACCTTGAGGGCCGCCGTCTCGTGGTTGCGGACCCGGGTCGAGATCTTCGTGCGCGAGGTGAACGGGTTCACCCAGCGCAGCCCGTCCTGCCGGATCGTCCCCCGGTACCGCCCGAAGAGCTGCACGACCCGCGCCTCGCCCGGCGCGACCGTGTTCAGCCCGCGCATCGCGATGAACGCGGCGAGCAGCACGAGGATGCCGCCGATGATCAGCGCGGCCTTGACCCCGCCCGCGTCGACCGAGGTGGCCCCGACCAGCAGTCCGGCGGAGGCGAGCAGCCCGGTGAGGCCGAGGACGAGCGCGAGCGCGCCGCCGATGCTGTGCGCGGCGAACTCCCGCACGCGCGGGGCGGGCATGTCGGGTACGTCAGCGGGTACGTCGGTGGTCATGGTGTTCCCCCGTAGCTTGGTTGAATCAAAGTGATATCACAATACCCGAGTACGGCAACCCTCAACCCCTCTCGTACGTCGGTTCCATAAGGACGGGTGCTGATTGTCACGTCCGTAATGGACCGGATCGACAGCCCTTTGTCACAACTCCTGGTGTTAGCTTTCTGAGCTGACTTGACGGGCGAACCTGTGTGACACCAGAGCACAAGAGAGCGAAGCGGAGCGAAACGGACCCATGGGACGAGCGGAAGAGAGACGAGCGCGCCAACGCGGTGGCCACCGCGCGGCGCCCAAGACCCGCCGCTCGTCGGGGGCGGACGGCACGAGCGCCATGAGCACCGCGGGCGCCAAGGGCTCCAAGGACGGCAAGGGCTCCAAGGACGGCAGGAGCTTCATACGCAGGCTCTTCACCTGGAAGAAGATCCTCGGTACGTTCCTCGGCCTCTGCCTGCTGGGCATCGGAGCGTTCATCGTGCTCTACATGATGATCAGCATCCCCGCGGGCAACGCGGACGCGAAGCTGCAGAGCAACGTCTACAAGTACAGCGACGGCTCGACCATGATCCGCAAGGGCAGGGTCAACCGCGAGAACGTCGACCTCTCGGAGGTCCCCAAGGCCGTCCAGCAGACCTTCGTCGCCGCCGAGAACAAGACGTTCTACAGCGACGCAGGCGTCGACCTCAAGGGCACCGCCCGCGGCCTGCTCAACACGCTGTCCGGCAAGGGCGCGCAGGGCGGTTCGACGATCACCCAGCAGTACGTCAAGAACTACTACCTGACGCAGGACCAGACCGTCACGCGCAAGCTGAAGGAAATGGTCATCTCGCTGAAGCTGGACCGCGAGAAGTCCAAGGACTACATCCTCGCCGGGTACATCAACACCAGTTACTACGGCCGCGGCGCCTACGGCATCCAGGCCGCCGCCCAGGCCTACTACCGGGTCGACGCCAAGGACCTCAACGTGCGGCAGGGCGCCTATCTCGCCGCGCTGCTGCAGGCGCCGAACCAGTACGACTGGGCGATCGCGACCGACACCGGCAAGAAGCTGGTGCAGGCGCGCTGGAACTACGTCCTGGACAACATGGTCGGGCAGGGCTGGCTGAGCTCCACCAAGCGCGAGGCCATGACGTTCCCGGTCCCCAAGGAACCCAAGCCCGAGGCCGGCATGGAGGGCCAGATCGGCTACATGGTGACCGAGGCCGACGCGGCGCTGGAGAAGCAGCTGATCGCCTCGGGGCAGGCCGCCGACTCCAAGGAGGCCGAGGCCCTGGTCGACGCGGGCGGCTGGACGATCACGCTCAACATCGACAAGAAGAAGCAGGCCCAGCTGGAGAAGTCGGTCAAGTCCCAGCTGACCGGCAAGCTCGATGCCAAGAAGCGCAAGGTCGACGGCAACGTCCAGCCCGGCGCGGCGTCCGTGGACCCCAAGACGGGCGCGGTCGTGGCGATGTACGGCGGCGTCGACTATCTGAAGCACTTCAGGAACAACGCGACCCGCACCGACTACCAGCCCGCCTCGACGTTCAAGCCGGTGATCCTGGCCGCGGCCCTGGCCGACCAGGCCAAGACGCAGTCCGGCAAGACGATCACGACCGACACGCTCTACGACGGCACCAGCAAGCGCCCGGTCGTGGGCAGTGACATCGGGTTCGCGCCGGAGAACGAGGACGACCAGGACTACGGCAAGGTCACCGTCCAGACGGCCATGAACAAGTCGATCAACTCGGTCTTCGCACAGCTCGGTGTCGACGTCGGCATGGACAAGGTCATGAAGACCGCGGGCGAACTGGGCATGGACTCCGACGACTTGAAGGCCGTACCGGCGCAGACCCTAGGCACCATGGGCGCGAGTCCGATGGAGATGGCCGGCGTCTACGCCACCTTCGACAACCACGGCAAGAAGGTCACCCCGGCGATCATCAAGTCGGTCGCGCACAACACGCGTACGGTCACCATGCCGAACCCGATCGGCGCCCAGGTCATCCCGCGCGAGGCCGCGGACACGGTGTCCTCGGTGCTGACCGGTGTGGTCGACGACGGTACGGCCAAGGTGTCGGTGGCCGAGAACAGCAAGCGCGACGGGCAGCAGGTCGCGGGCAAGACGGGTACCTCCGACAACAACCTGTCGGCCTGGTTCACCGGCTACACACCCGATCTGGTCACCTCGGTGGGCCTGTTCGGCGAGGACGCCAAGACCCACGCCCAGGTCCCGCTGACCGGCGCGACCGGCCTGATCACCGCGGGCGGCGGCCGTATCAACGGTGGTGGCTATCCCGCGCAGATCTGGGCGACGTACATGTTCGGAGTGACCAAGGCGAACGACAAGTTCGACCTGGAGACCGACCAGGGCGCGGCCGTCGAGCCGACATACACGCCCACGCCGACCGTGACACCGTCGGAGACGCCGTCGAAGACGCCGACGCCTTCGGAGACACCGTCCGAGACGCCCTCGGAGACGCCTTCGGAGACACCGTCCGAGACACCCTCGGAAACGCCTTCCCAGACACCGACGACCACTCCACCGACGACACCGACCGACGACAACACGGACCAGCCGTTCGACCAGCTCGGTCAGTAGGCAGATCGCACGGAGAAGGGCGCCCGGCACTTGGCCGGGCGCCCTTCGCATGTGCTCAGAAGTTCGGGACGGCGCCTCAGGTGGTGTAGACGTCCTTTGTTTCGATGGTGCTCCAGAGGAGGCCGCCGGTGGCGGTACCTTGCCAATCGCCTTCCATGGCCCCGACCGAGAAATATGTGTGTTCAGGGAGGTTGAGGTTCACGTACCGTGTGGTCCCCTTGCCATCTCTGTTCCAGTAGAAGTACTGGCTGCCGAGCTGGTACGTGCCGACGGCCGAGTGCCCGTTGGCTATTTCGTCGGTGATGTACATGTCGTCTCCGTACGCCACCCATTGCACGAAGGCGCCAAGGCCGTCGCTGTAGACCACTGCGTCCTCGGCGCTGGCGGTCGTGGTCGTGCCCGCCGCCATCGCAACTGCGATCGCGCCGATGAAAGAAATACGCATCAGTGCCTTCATGAAGGATCTCCATCTCGTCTCTGTTGAATAACTGCTCGCACGATACTGGATCGGCGAACGCGAACTAGAGATTTCCGCGTTGTCGTCCGTTTGCTCTTTTTATGTCATGGCATTGTGCTGAGTCTTCTGATTATTTAGGATGGCGGCACGAAATGACTCCCTCCTAGGCGAAGGTTGGCATGAAGAGACCGTATTACGCGGCCCACGTCGCCCTCATTGTTGTGTTTTCTTCTTTGATTGTCGCGTGTGAACGGAACGGCAGCGCCCAGCCGAATGCTGCCGACAGCCCTAGTGCGAGTATCTACCGGGGAACTCGGGCGGAACCTTCGGGGGAAAAGTTGTTGACCGCGATGAAGGATGTTGCTGATTCCGGTGAAGGGTTCACCCTGAAGGATGCTACGAGTCTTGGCAGATATGTCTATCACGGTCAGGTCGGCGAATATATAGCATGCTTCCGGAAGGGGGTGCCCAAACTTCAAGCTGTAGAGATTTATGCGGTACCGAAGGCGGAGAGTTGCCCGGAGAAGCTGGGCATGAAGGTGCAGGCTTCAAAGCTTTCGAGCCTCGTCGGCCAGAAACTTGATGCATCTCTATTGGCTGTGCTTGTGGCTGGGTACTACCCGGATCACGTCAAGGTTTTCAAGGCCGACGCCCCGGAGTCGCAAGTCGCGAACCCCAAGTCACTGGCGAACTGGCAGGTGTGTGTCCAGGAGCCCAGAGCTGGAACGGAATATGTCGCATCAGCGAAAGTGCGGCTGTACGTCGCCAAAAAGTGTTCGTGACGGGTCAGCGGATTCCGGAGTGAAGATGCCGGAGTGGCTCAGGTCTCCGCCGGACCGGGGCGGGGCGGCGCCGAAAGAGAGTTCCGTGGCACCCGGAATCGGGAAGCTGCTCCGCGGACCCCGGTTCGTACCCGGTGCCGCAGAGCGTGGGGCAGCCGAGCTGACGGCTGTGGCGTCCGCCTCGGGGACGGCGCGGGTCCGTGCATCCCGGTCGCGGTTGGGGGGCAACTGACCTCGGTACCAGCGATGTGTCGCTCCGGCGCGCCGACAGCGGCGGGGCGGATGAGCTTGCGCATGGAAAGAGCTTCCCCTCGATGCGGGTTCTGGACGGTGCCGTATGCCGGGTGCCACGGAGCGGGTGCTCGGCGGAGTGATCTGCACCTGCCAAGCGTGACGGTCACCATAGACATGGGTCAGCCTCGTCGACCAGCGGTTATTTGAGGGCTGGCTCGATAACACCCCTGTGGGATCACGGTCGGAGACTGCGGCTTCCCTGTGTGCGGGCGGTTGGAGGAAGCGTGAACCGCTTGCGGAACGGTCTCTTCCAGGGGCATATTCGGGCCACTTCCTCCCTGTCGTGCAGTCGGCCCTTGACTCCCGTCCATGATTCGGGGCTAAGGTGATCGGCGCGTGGGCGGTTCGGCGACTGAACTGCCGGAACATGCGCCGGCCGACGACTGGGGGATCGTTGTGGTGGGGGAATGCGGCACGGTGTCGCGATGCGGCCCGGCCGTGAGCAGCGAGTTGAATTCGTACACCCTGCTCCGCTCCGTTCGGCTTTCCTGACGCCATACCGCAAGGCGATTCATTTCCGTACCCGCGATACCGGCTGGGCGGGCCGGGCTCGGCGGTGATCTTCATGCGGTTGTTCTTTGCCGCGTGCGTCTTCAATGAACCGGCCGCGAGCGCGCTTGAGGACGACCGGCACCTGGGACTCTGACTTCGAGGGCTGGATACACGGCTTCCAGAAGTTCTTCGCCCTCGCCGACAGTGCCGGCATCTTCGGGACGCGTCTGCGCGTGTTCCCGACCTTCCAGGACAACGCCGGGGCCCACGAGGACTTCAACTGGCCGAACGGCTGCGACCACGGCCGGCGGGCTCATGACCAGGCGGTGCCGATATGCCCAAGGCCGTCGAGTACTTCCAGGGTGTTGCTTCGGGCCCGGCGAGCAGCGGACCAGTTCGTCTCGTACATGTCCGGGCTGTACGACCTGGCGAAAGTGCAAGGACAGGGGTTCATCAGCTACCCCGAAGACCATGGGGCCGGCATGACGGCGGATTTCACCGACCTCTTCTCCGGCTTGGCGCTCGGCCCCGAGCATCTACCTGTCCGGCACCGCCGCGGCGGTCCGTCCGCTCTTCCGTCCCCCTCGGCGTGGAAAGAGCCACCGCCATGACGGAACAGGAGCGCACGGTCGTCCGGGACGTCCTTGCCGACCGCCAGGATGTCGTCGCTCGGGGTGGGGACTTCGAGCCGGTGAAGGAGTCCGACTTCGGGATCGGCGTCCCTCCGGGCGATTCCCGGCGCTCCCGGCTGGCTCAGCGGATCCAGGGCTGGGACGCCACGCCCGGACAGGGTGCCGGAAGTATCGACGCGTTCGAGCCGGCGCGCGTCCGCCGTGCCAGGAGGGCGACAGCGGCCGGACAGTGGGCACGGACTTGAGCGGCGCGTAGCGGCGCGGCGCTCAAGCCGGTGGTCCTGGCCGCATGCCCGGCTGACGGGGCCAAGACGCAGTCGGGCAGGACGATCACCACGAACCCGCCCTACG
This sequence comes from Streptomyces sp. NPDC050528, assembly GCF_044457795.1. Lineage (NCBI taxonomy): Bacteria > Bacillati > Actinomycetota > Actinomycetes > Kitasatosporales > Streptomycetaceae > Streptomyces > Streptomyces sp. NPDC050528. The sequence goes on along the minus strand of NZ_JBITHH010000001.1, from coordinate 1,027,018 downwards.
ACGCCGCCGGCAGGCGCCCGCGTAAGTCGGAAGGGCGCCCGGCACATCGCCGGGCGCCCTCTCTCGTGCCGCTGGGTGAACTCCCGTACCGCTAGGCGAAGTTCGCCGCGATCCGGTCGCCGAGTTCCTTGTCGATGTTGTGCCAGTACTGGAGGGCGCGGTCGAGGACCGAGCGGGAGACGTCGGCCTTCAGGTGGCCGCTGACGTTCGCCACGAGGCGGTCGCGGGCCGCGTCGTCGAGGACCTCGCGGACCATCGTGCCGGCCTGGCCCCAGTCGTCGTCCTCGGCGTGCGGCTTCGTTGCCTCGCGGACGAGTTCACCGGCCGTCTGCCAGCTCGCCGGATCGCCGAACTGCCCGTAGTCGGCAGCCGGGCCGCCGTAGGAGTTCGGGGCGTACGGCCGCGCCGCGTTGGACGGCTCGTACCGCATCGGGCCGTCCTTGGCGTACGAGTTGACCGGGGAGTGCGGGCGATTCGGCGGCAGCTGGGTGTAGTTGGGGCCGATCCGGTACCGGTGGGTGTCCGGGTACGAGAAGAGCCGGCCCAGCAGCATCTTGTCCGGGGACGGGCCGATGCCCGGCACCAGGTTCGACGGTTCGAAGGCGGCCTGCTCGATGTGGACGAAGTAGTCCTCGGGGTTGCGATTCAGGGTCATGCGGCCGACGTCGATCAGCGGGTAGTCCCCGTGCGGCCAGACCTTCGTCAGGTCGAAGGGGTTGAAGCGGTAGTCCGCCGCGTCCTCGAACGGCATGATCTGGACCTTGAGGGACCAGCTCGGCGCGTTCCCGGTCTCGATCGACTCGTGCAGGTCACGGCGGTGCTTGTCGCCGTCGGAACCGGCGAGTTCGTCGGCCTCGGCCTGCGTGAGGTACTCGATGCCCTGGTCGGTCTTGAAGTGGTACTTCACCCAGAACCGCTCACCGGCGCCGTTGATCCACATGTAGGTGTGGGAGCTGTAGCCGTTCATGTGGCGGTACGTCTTCGGGATGCCCCGGTCGCCCATCAGCCAGGTGACCTGGTGCGCCGACTCGGGGGAGAGGGTCCAGAAGTCCCACTGCATGTCGTTGCTGCGCAGCCCGGTCGCCGGGTGGCGCTTCTGCGAGCGGATGAAGTCCTGGAACTTGATGGTGTCCCGGACGAAGAAGACCGGGGTGTTGTTGCCCACCATGTCGTAATTGCCGTGCTCTGTGTAGAACTTGAGGGCGAAGCCGCGGGGGTCGCGCCAGGTGTCGGGCGAGCCCTGCTCACCGGCGACGGTGGAGAACCGCGCCAGCATCTCGGTGCGTTTGCCCGGCTGGAAGAGGTCGGCCCGGGTGAACTGGCTGACGTCGTTGGTGACTTCGAAGAAGCCGTATGCTCCGGAGCCCTTGGCGTGCACCACCCGCTCGGGGACCCGTTCCCGGTTGAACTGGGCCATCTTCTCGATGAGGTAGTGGTCCTGGAGCAGGATCGGTCCGTCGGGTCCGACGGTGAGCGAGTGTTCGTCGCTCTCCACCGGGATGCCGACGTTGTTGGTGGTGTACGGAGTGTGCTGGGGTGCCTGCGTCACGAGCGTCCTCCTGTTCGGAAGAAAGTAGGTCGCTTTCGCTTCGCGTACCCCAGCAGTCAACTCCCACGCCGGTACCTCGGCAACTTTTGGACGATGTCTAATTCCGGTTCAGTTCGAACCAGACCACCTTTCCGGTGCTCAGCCGGGTGGCTCCCCACCGACGGGCCAGTCTGTTGACCAGGTACAGCCCGCGTCCGCCCTCGTCCGTGGCCCGCGCCTGCCGCAGCCGGGGCAGCTGGGGCACGTCGTCGCCGACCTCGCAGCGCAGCACGTCGGTCCGCAGCAGCCGCAGCGTGACCGGCCGCGACGCGTACCGCACGGCGTTCGTCACGACCTCGCTGACCAGCAGCTCCACGGAGTCGCTCATGTCCTCCATGCCCCAGCGGGCCAGCGCACGCCGGGCCAGCCGACGGGCCTGCCCGGGCGCCGAGTCCTCCGGGTCGAGGAACCAGTACGCCACATCACTGGGCGCGATCCCGTCGAAGCGGGCGGCGAGCAGCGCGATGTCGTCGTCCCGGTCACCCGGGCCGAGCATGTCGAGCACCTCGTCGCACAGGGCCTCAAGGGGCGGCGGATGATCGGGTCCGGTGAGCTGCGCGACCGCGGCGAGCTTCTCGCGCAGCTGCTCTATCCCGGTCCACACGTCCCGCAGCCGCGACTCGACCAGCCCGTCCGTGTAGAGGAGGAGCGTGGCCCCGGCGGGCGCGTCCAGTTCTACGGCCTCGAAGTCGACGCCGCCGACCCCGATCGGGGCGCCGGGCGGCACCCGCAGGACCTCGGCCCTACCGCCCAGGTGCAGCAGCACCGGCGGCGGGTGGCCCGCGTTGGCGATGGTGATGCGGTGCGAGACCGGGTCGTAGACCGCGTAGAGGCAGGTCGCCATGCGGTCGGTGCCCAGCCGCTGGGCCTGTTCGTCGAGGTGGTGCAGGACTTCCTGCGGGGGCAGGTCGAGACCGGCCAACGTCTGGGCGGTGGTGCGGAGTTGGCCCATGATCGCGGCCGAGGTCATGGAGTGGCCCATGACGTCGCCGACCACGAGGGCGACCCGGCTGCCGGGCAGCGGGATCGCGTCGTACCAGTCACCGCCGACGCGTGCCGTCTCGGCGGCGGGGAGGTACCGGGACGCCAGCCGGACGCCGGTGGGGCGGGGCAGGGTCTCCGGGAGCATGGTGCGCTGCAGCTCGTCGGCGATGTACGCCTCACGGCCGTAGAGGACCGCCTTGTCGATGCCCAGGGCGCTGTGCGTGGCGAGTTGGGCGGCGACCAGGAGGTCGTCGGCCTCGAACGCCATGCGCTCGGGGCGGCGCAGGAAGAGCGCGGCGCCGATCACCCGGCGCCGGCCGCGCAGCGGCGCGAGGATCGCGCGCTGACCGGCCGGGACGATCAACTCGCCGCCCTCACCGAGGAGTTCGGGCAGCGCGGCGCGGGCGGCGGGGGAGTCGGCGAAGACGGGACGGACGCCCCGCAGCACCTCGTTCAGCGCGCCGCCGGGCCGTACCTCGCACAACTCCGCGGTGACCGCGGACAGTTCGGAGGGCTGCTCCGGCTGTATCGCGGGCATGAAGCCGTTCTCCGTGTCCCGCTCTTCGGGGATCCGGTCGGTACGGCGCAGGCGCAGCACGACGGGCCCGGTGGGCCGCTCGTCGCCGACCGGCAACGGGTCGCGCAGGTAGACCAGGATCGCGTCCGAGAACGTCGGTACGGTCGCCCGGCACAGGCCCATGACGATCTCGTCCAGGTCGATGCCGCGGGCGATCCGCCGGGTCGCGGCGCCCACGAAGCGCAGCCGGTCCCCGTCCCGCCGCATCGGCATGGGACCGCCGGACGGCAGCCCCTGTCCCGTACGGCGCTCCTTGGCGGCGGCGTCGGCGACCCCGCCGCCCGGCTGGGCCGGGATGCCGTCGGGCGCGGGGCGCGGGCGATGGGTGTCGGGTTCGGCCGCCGAGGGCTGGGAGTGCTCGGAGCCGGCTGCGGCGGTATCGGGCTCGGGCTTCACAGGGGTACCTGCCGGGTCCTTCCCCTTGGCGCGGGACGTGCTCGTACCCGGCGGCTCGCCGGTGCGTGCCTGTGCCGGTAAGCCGGCGCCACCGGACGGCCTGGACGGCGTCGAGGTGTGCAGGAGCGCCCCGCGGGGGTCTGCGGGGTCGGCGCCGCTCGGGCGCTCGAAGGAGGTGGGGTGCTCCGTCACGCGTGTCGAATCCGTCCGTCCGGGACCGCACGCGATACGTGCGGATCGTCCCGCCGAAATGCCGATACCCGGAATACGTGCCCCAGGAACGGAATTCCCGCGTGGTCAGAGGCTGTTCCTGTGCCACCGGCGGACCGGCGGCCCGCTCCGGTGTCGCCCTGATACCCCTCGCTCACGTCCTGCCGCCCCTCGGTGACGTCTGGTCAGTCCCGGTACATGCCCCGGGAGTTGTGCGGTGCCCTTGCGGAGGACGATCCTACGGTTGCGCACCGGGGGCGCATCAAGGGTCTCATGTGGACATGTGCGCGGGGGTGCGGTCCCAGTCCTCCGGAAGTGAAGGTACAGCCCAGGACGGATCCGGGCGCCAGTGCTGCCACCTGTCCGCGAACGGCGACCCCCACGCGCGGATCGTCTCGACCGCGGACCAGCCCGCTTCCCGTACCCGTTCGGCGAGTTGGGGATCCATCAGCCCGTCCCGCTGGGCCTGCGTGAACTCGTCCTCGTCGAGCCAGCGCCAACTGCGGTCCGGGTGAACGGAGATGTCCAGGAAGTGATCCACCGAGTCGACTCCGCCGTCCCAACGGAGCTGCGGTTCCTCAAGGTTCACGTACCAGTTCTTGAACCGCCATCCGGGCTCCCAGAAAAGCCACACCGACCAGGCCTCACCGGGTCGCGCCAGCTTCAGCACACCGGTGCCGAACCAGTGGTCGCGCTGGACCGTACGCGGCTTGGTGTACCGCGTCTCCAGCGGCTCCCCGTGCACCGACGTGCCGTCCGCGAGCACCGGCTTCACACACTCGGTGCCGGGCGCCAGCCAGACGGCGAGCAGCTCCTCGTCGTCCCGGACGACGGTGACGGGCCGCGCGATGTGGAAACGGTCGCCCGCGTTCTCCCGATAACGCCACAGGATCTGATCCCCGGGCGCCCAGAAGGCCGTAGACGTACCCGCTTCCACCGCTCGCACCGCTCCACCGTCTGTCATGAAGAGATATTAGGTGCCCGGGGCATACGACGCTGCGGTGCGCGTCACGGTTCACGCCAGGGCGACAATTGGTTACGGACGCGTCATCCGCAGGACATCGAGGGCCTCGTCCAGCTGCGCGACGGTCAGGTCACCGCGCTCGACATAGCCGTTCTCCAGCACGACTTGGCGGATCGTCTTCCGTTCCGCCAGTGCCTTCTTGGCCACCTTGGCGGCCTCCTCGTACCCGATGTACTTGTTCAGCGGAGTGACGACGGACGGCGAGGACTCGGCGTACTCACGCGCCCGCTCCCGGTGCGCGACGATCCCCTCGACGGTCCGGTCGGCGAGCAGCCGGGACACATTGGCGAGCAGCCGAATGGATTCGAGCACGTTCTTGGCAATCACCGGCAGCATCACATTGAGCTCGAAGTTGCCTGCGGCCCCGGCGGTGGCGACGGTCGCGTCATTCCCGATGACCTGCGCGGCGACCATGAGCACGGCCTCCGGAATCACCGGGTTGACCTTGCCGGGCATGATCGAGGACCCCGGCTGCAGATCGGGCAGCGAGATCTCGGACAGCCCGGTCCGCGGCCCGGACGCCATCCACCGCAGATCGTTCGCGATCTTCGTCAGCCCTACGGCGATGGTCCGCAACTGCCCGCTGGTCTCGACGATCCCGTCCCGCGCGCCCTGTGCCTCGAAGTGGTCCCGCGCCTCGGTCAGCGGCAGCCCGGTGACCAGCGCGACCTCGGCGATCACGGCGGCGGAGAACCCGGGCGGGGTGTTGATCCCGGTCCCGACGGCGGTCCCGCCCAGCGGCAGCTCGGCGAGCCGGGGCAGCGAGGCCTCCAACCGCTCGACGCCGTACCGGACTTGGGCCGCGTACCCGCCGAACTCCTGCCCCAAGGTCACCGGCGTGGCGTCCATCAGGTGGGTCCGCCCGGACTTGACGACATCGGCGAACTCGACGGACTTGCGCGACAGCGCGCCCGCGAGATGCTCCAGCGCGGGGATGAGGTCGTGGAGGACGGCACCGGTGGCCGCGATGTGGATGGAGGACGGGAAGACGTCGTTGGACGACTGCGAGGCGTTGACGTGGTCGTTCGGGTGGACGTCCTTGCCGAGCCGCTCGGTGGCGAGGGTGGCGATCACCTCGTTGGTGTTCATGTTGGACGAGGTCCCGGACCCGGTCTGGAACACGTCGATGGGGAAGTGCTCGTCCCACTTCCCGCCGGCGACCTCACGCGCCGCGTCCTGGATCGCCTCCGCGATGTCCTTGTCGAGCACGCCGAGTTCGGCGTTCACCTTGGCCGCCGCACCCTTGATCCGGGCGAGCGCCTCGATGTGGGCGCGTTCGATGGGCTGCCCCGAGATCGGGAAGTTCTCCACCGCCCGCTGGGTCTGCGCCCGCCACTTCGCGTCGACCGGGACCCGCACCTCCCCCATCGAATCGTGCTCGATACGGAACGGACCCACTGTCTGACCGTCGGCCATCGCCGATCACCTCCTGTGGGGGACAGCATCGCGGACACGTCCCGTGTTCCCACCTCAGCGGAGGGAAACGGAGTGTCTCGGCGGAGCGCTCAGCGGGCGGTCCCGGTGCACACGGGCTTGCCGCCCACCTCGGCACAGGCCTGCGCGCCGCGCGGGTCGGAGGCGGCCAGCATCGGACTGCTGTAACCGTCCGAGCGGTCCCCGGGGTACTCGGCGGACAGCTCGTCCTGCCCCGCCCTGATGGAGATCTCCCGAGACCCGCCGACCCGGGTGCGCACCTCGGACCAGACGGTGGCGCAGGACGGCGAGTACCGCAGCAGTACGACCTGACGGGCCCGGTTCACGACGCTCTCCGTACGGGCGTCCCGCGCACAGGTCTCGGAGGAGGGCAGCGCCCCCTGACAACCGTTGCCCCGGCAGGAGGCGACCGTGTGATCGAGGACGTCGGTGGCACCGGCGGTGACCGCGACGGTGGTGGCCATGGCGGCGAGGGCGACGAGGGCGCGGGCGGGGGCACGGAAGCGACGGGGTCGTACCGGCGGCACGGACGGCACGGCCGGGACGAGTGGGACGGGCGCCTGCGGCGGGGGAGGAGCGGGCCTGGACCGCTGCTCACGGGCCGCCGCGTCCCACAGGGAGAGGAGCGCGCGGGGGTCGGTATGGGCGAGGGTGGCGAGCGCCTCGACGGCTGCCCGGGGCGGGAGTTGGTCGCCGTTGAGATAACGGTGCCAGGTCGACTTGCTGAACGGCGTGACGGAGGCCAGCGCGGCCAGGCTCAGCCCGGTCCGCTGCTTGAGGAGACGGAGCTGTTCCGTCAGGAGCGGCTGTCTGTCGACCGTCACGTGGCTTTCCATCCTGCTCCCTCGCCTTACCGGGGTGACCGCCGTGATCTGTTCCCGGGGGCGGTGCCGGGCCACACCCCGACAACCGGAATATGAAGGGGTGTTGACCTGGTGTCCCCCGACGGGACGTACGGGACCGTCCTGTCGGGGGACGCCGTCGGTCAGACGAGGGTCAGCACCAGCGGACGGCGCTGCGGTTGTGGACGTAGTGGGCGGAGACGTAGCCCTCGTGGTGCGGGAGCTTGTACCAGCGGTGGTTGCCGTAGACGTTCGACCCGTAGGTCTTGCAGACGATCGGCAACGTCCGCCCGACCCGCCGCGAACCGACCACCCGGTACCCGGTACCCGGGCCGGAACGGACGTTCAGCCGCTTGAAGTGCCGAGTGGTGACCTGCCCGACGGCGTGCCGGGTCACGTGGTGGTGGGCGGTGACGTGATGCGGGGCGGGGGCGCCGGTGGCGGCAACGGCAGTCACCGGGAAGACGGCGACGGCCGCGACCGCGGCGACGAGCCCGTTGCGCAGAGTGCGTCCGATCATGGGGGGTTCCTCCGAGTCGACCGTGGACCACGGGGTGCGGTCCTGTCGGTTCGGAGCGTTTCCGGCAAAGCACCCGAAAATGCCGTCCCGCATGTCCCTGGGACGAACCGGGACAACATGCGGGACATACCAGCCCGTCCGGCGTTTGAGGACGAGGCCCTTTCGGGGCCGGACGGGGGTCCAGGGGGCGGAGCCCCCTGGTGATGGGACGGGTAGGGGTGGCGGGGGCGATGAAAGCCCTACGCCAGCCCCGGCCCCCGCACCGGAATATGCGTGAACGTAGGCTCCGGCGCCGGGTTCTGGAAGAAGTCGTTGCCCTTGTCGTCGACCACGACGAACGCCGGGAAGTCCTCGACCTCGATCTTCCAGACGGCCTCCATCCCGAGCTCCTCGTACTCGACGACCTCGACCTTCTTGATGCAGTCCTGGGCGAGCCGTGCGGCGGGCCCGCCGATCGAGCCGAGGTAGAAGCCGCCGTGCGTGTCGCACGCGTCGGTGACCTGTTTGCTGCGGTTGCCCTTGGCGAGCATCACCTTGGAGCCGCCCGCCGCCTGGAACTGCTCCACGTAGGAGTCCATGCGCCCGGCCGTCGTAGGACCGAAGGAACCGGACGCGTAGCCCTCGGGGGTCTTCGCCGGGCCCGCGTAGTACACCGGGTGGTCCTTCAGGTACTGCGGCATCTCCTCGCCCGCGTCCAGCCGCTCCTTGATCTTGGCGTGCGCGATGTCGCGGGCCACGACCAGCGGGCCGGAGAGCGAGAGCCGGGTCTTGACCGGGTACTTGGTCAGCTCGGCGAGGATGTCGTCCATGGGCTGGTTGAGATCGATCCGCACGACATCTTCCTCGGCGGAGTCGAGATGCTCATCGGTGGTCTCCGGCAGGAACCGCGCGGGATCGGTCTCCAACTGCTCCAGGAACACGCCCTGGGCGGTGATCTTCGCGACGGCCTGCCGGTCGGCGGAGCAGGACACGGCGATGGCGACGGGGCAGGACGCACCGTGCCGGGGCAACCGCACCACCCGCACGTCGTGGCAGAAGTACTTGCCGCCGAACTGCGCCCCGATCCCGATCTTCTGCGTCAGCTCGAAGACCTTCTGCTCCAGGTCCTTGTCCCGGAACCCGTGCCCCAACTCCGAACCCTCGGCCGGGATCTCGTCCAGGTAGTGCGCGGAGGCGTACTTCGCGGTCTTCAACGCGTACTCGGCGCTGGTGCCGCCGACCACGATCGCCAGGTGGTACGGCGGGCAGGCCGCCGTACCGAGCGAACGGATCTTCTCCTCAAGGAACTTCATCATGGAGCCCTCGTTGAGGACCGCCTTGGTCTCCTGGTAGAGGAACGACTTGTTGGCCGAGCCGCCGCCCTTCGCCATGAACAGGAACTTGTAGGCGCCGCCGTCGGTCGCGTACAGCTCGATCTGGGCGGGCAGGTTCGACCCGGTGTTCTTCTCGTCCCACATGGTCAGCGGGGCCATCTGCGAGTACCGCAGGTTGAGGTTGAGGTAGGCGTCGTAGATACCGCGAGACAGCGCCGACTCGTCCTCACCTTCGGTGAGGACGTTCTGCCCCCGCTTCCCCATGACGATCGCCGTCCCGGTGTCCTGGCACATGGGCAGCACACCGGCGGCGGCGATGTTCGCGTTCTTCAGGAGGTCCAGCGCCACGAACTTGTCGTTGTTCGACGCCTCGGGGTCGTCGATGATCCGGCGCAGCTGCGCGAGGTGGGCCGGCCGCAGGTAGTGCTGGATGTCGTGGATCGCCTCGGCGGCGAGCTTGCGCAGCGCCTCGGGCTCGACCTTGAGGAACGTCCGCCCGTCGGCCTCGAAGGTGGAGACACCCTCGGAGGTCACCAGCCGGTACGGGGTGGTGTCCTCTCCCATGGGGAGCAGATCGGTGTACGCGAACTCAGGCATCGCAGCCCATTCCTCACTCGACAGACGGCCGCCCGCCGACACTGGCGGGCGCTCACCAGCGTAGAACCTGCCACTGACACCGGGCTTGTGAGGTAAGGCTCAGTTCTTTCCGGGCTTCGCCACGCCAACGTCGTCCACACCCCTAGTCGCGATCTATCGCGTTTCGGTACGCTGCTGCCGTGGACCTTCAGAAGCAGCCCGCGCCCCCGCAGCCCCCCTCCGCGCCCACGGCCCCGTCGCAGCCCGCGCCCGCAGCCGCGTCGCTGCGTGCCTCGGACGCCGACCGTGACCGCATCGCCGACATCCTGCGCGAGGCCCTGGCCGAGGGGCGTCTGGACGCGGACGAGCACGCCGAGCGGGTCGAGGGGGTGCTGAGCGCCAAGACGGTCGGCGAGCTGGAGGTCTTCATCCAGGACCTGCCGGCCGCCCACGGACACCGGGCTACGACCCCGTCGTACAGCCCCGCTCCGAACCGTCCGACGGAGGGCGCGATCCCGGCCGAGGCCGACGAGCACGTGGTGGCGGTGTTCAGCGCCGCGATGCGCAAGGGCCGTTGGCGCGCGGGCCGCCGTATGCACGCGTACGCCGTGTTCGGCAGTGTCGAGATCGACCTCAGCGAGGCGATCTTCGAGTACCAGCAGGTCGTCATCAAGGCGATCTCGGTCTTCGGCAACGTCGAGATCCGCGTCCCGGAGAACGTGTCGCTGCGCGGCACCGGCGGCGGCGTTCTCGGTAACTTCGAGGTGGACACGCTGGACTCCGTCGAGCCGGACGCGCCCGTGATCTACGTCGACGGGTGGGCCGTACTCGGAAATATCGAGGCAAAACCCAAGCGGGGTAAGCTCGTTGCGGACATTCTCGATCGGGTTCAGCGCAAGGTCGACAAGAATTTGCGCAAACACCTGGACCGTTGACGGTTGTGAATCGGGACACATGTGGAGGTGATCGGTCCACGCCCGTCCGGTCCTGACATCGCGCAGAAGCGCCCGAAAACCAGCGGTTCGGAACTCAGTGCATAGGCGCGCGCACAGCGGGTAGGCCTTGCTGCATCGTCTCTCGCTCGCGAAGCCGTCGTCAGGAGTAGACCGTGCTGCAACCGCCGCATTCGCCCCTCCAGGTAGCTGCTGTTCCGGCCCAGCGGGTGCCTGCGCGAGACAGGGACCAAGACGCTCCATGGCACACCGAAGCGGTGTGCCGGCGCGACGAGGCAGGCCTGTTCTTCGCACCCTCCAAGGAACCCACCGCCGCCCGACTCTCCCGCGAGGACGCCGCCAAGCGCGTCTGCGCCCGCTGTCCGGTCATGGTCGAGTGCCGAGAGCACGCACTCCTGCAACCCGAGCCGTACGGCGTCTGGGGCGGCCTCACCGCCGCCGAGCGCCGCGTGGTCCTGGCCAGGCGCCGCCGCCGCGACCTGGAACTCCAGAAGGCGCGAGCGGCGGGCCGTATAGCGGCGGCCGGCTGACCGACGTAGAAGAAAGGGGCGCCCCCACCGCACCGGGGGCGCCCCTTTCACGTACGACCCTGTGGTCGTGGCTTCGTTGCCGCTACGGCGTGGCTACTTGGCCCGGTCGAAGTCGATCGCGCTGTACGCCCGGAGCTTGCTCAGCCGGTGTTCCGAATCGATTCGCCTGACGGTGCCGGACTTGGACCGCATCACGATGGAGTCGGTCGTCGCGGTCTCCGCCCGATACCGGACGCCCCGTAGCAGCTCCCCGTCGGTGATCCCGGTCGCGACGAAGAACACGTTCTCGCCGGACACCAGGTCGTCGGTGGTCAGCACGCGGTCCAGGTCGTGTCCGGCGTCCAGCGCCCGCTGCCGCTCGGCGTCGTCCTTGGGCCACAACTTGCCCTGGATCACGCCTCCCAGGCACTTCACGGCACAGGCGGAGATGATGCCCTCCGGCGTACCACCGATACCCAGCAGCAGGTCCACGCCGGTGCCTTCGCGCAGCGCCAGGATGGAGCCCGCGACATCGCCGTCGGAGATCAGCTTGATCCGCGCACCGGTCTCCCGGATCTCCTTGATGATGCCGTCGTGCCGGGGCCGGTCCAGGACGACGACGGTGACGTCCTCGGGCGTGACCCGCTTGGCCTTGGCGACCCGGCGGACGTTCACCGAGATCGGGGCCTCGATGTCGACGAACTCGGCGGCCTCGGGCCCGGCGACGAGCTTGTCCATGTAGAACACGGCGGACGGGTCGAACATCGAACCCCGGTCCGCGGCGGCCAGCACGGCGATCGCGTTCGGCATGCCCTTGGCGTTGAGGGTGGTCCCGTCGATCGGGTCGACGGCGATGTCGCACTCCGGCCCGGTCCCGTCGCCGACGCGCTCGCCGTTGAAGAGCATCGGCGCCTCGTCCTTCTCGCCCTCACCGATGACGACGACGCCGTTCATCGAGACGGTGGAGACGAGGGTCCGCATGGCACGCACGGCGGCACCGTCGGCGCCGTTCTTGTCACCGCGCCCGACCCAGCGGCCCGCGGCCATCGCGGCGGCTTCGGTCACCCGGACGAGTTCCAGGGCGAGGTTGCGGTCGGGGGCCTCGGAGGGGACTTCGAGTTCGGACGGCAGATGATGATGCTCGGTCATCGGAGCGCACCTTTCTGATACGACGACGGCCGGATGAGGGTATGGCCACGACTCTATCGCCAGGCAGACAAAATGAGCATGGGGGCCCACGGATGAGCGGACCAGGGCACCTGCGACGATAGGGACGTGGCAGGTTCGAACGGCAAGCAGAAGACGGTCCGGGACATGATCCTCTCCCTGGGCCTGATCGGGATCGCGGCGGCGATCATCTACATCTTCATCCCGCACAGCGACCACGCTCCCGACATCAAGCGGGTCGACTACCGCGTGGAGCTGCTCACGGCACGCCGCACCGCGCCGTACCCGGTGGCGGCCCCGGAGGGCCTGGCCAAGACCTGGAAGGCGACCTCGGTCAGTTATGACGGCGCCGCGTTCGACGCCTGGCACCTCGGGTTCAGTGCCCCTGGCGGACAGTACGTGCAGATAGAGCAGTCGACTCAGAAGCCGGCCGACTTCGTCGACACCGCCAGCCAGGGCTCCGCCGCGACGAAGACGACCCAGAACATCGACGGCCGCACCTGGACCCGCTACACCGGCGGCCGCTACGACGCGCTCGTGCTCGCGGAGAAGGGCTCGACGACGGTGGTGGCGGGTACGGGCTCGTTCGCGCAGCTGACGGAGATGGCGAAGGCGCTGCAGACGAAGTGAAGTGAGCTGACGGCTGAGACGAAGGCCCCCGGCGCCGCGTGGTGCGCCGGGGGCCTTCTGTGTGTCATGGGTGTCCTGTGCCTCAGACGGTCGTGACGACCTCGTCGTAGGCCAGACGCGGGGAGCGCGGGAACCAGGCGTCCGGGCCCGGCTTGCCGATGTTGATGACGACGAACGGGGTGTGGTCGTCGTCCAGGAACTCCTTCTGGACGCCCGCGAAGTCGAGACCGGTCATCGGGCCGGCGGCGAGACCGGCGGCGCGGATGCCGATGATGAAGTACGCGGCCTGGAGGGCGGCGTTCAGCGCGGCGTTGCCCTCACGGACCGAACGGTCGCCGAAGACGGCGTCCTTGGCCTGCGGGAAGTGCGGGAACAGGTTCGGTAGTTCCTCGTGGAACTCGTTGTCCGCGGAGAGGATCGCGACCAGCGGGGCGGCGGCGGTCTTCTTCTGGTTGCCCTCGGAGAGGTGCTGCACGAGGCGCTCGCGGGCCTCGGGGGAGCGGACCAGGGTGATGCGCAGCGGCGACTGGTTCATCGAGGTCGGGCCGTACTTGACCAGGTCGTAGATCGCCTGCACCTGCTCGTCCGTCACCGGCTCGTCGGTGAACGTGTTCGCGGTACGGGCCTCGCGGAACAGCAGGTCCTGGGCGGTGGGGTCAAGGACGAGAGACATACGTGAACTTCCTCGGATAGCCGGGAACAGGATTACCGGACCACGGTCCGGATCGACTGACAGGACCGACGGTACGCGAAGAGAGGTTCAACGTTCAACCAAAAATGGAGGGGGGTGATCCGTATCACGGGGGAGGGGGGTGTGGGTGGGGATGGTCATCGGGTGCGGGGTGCGGGGTGCGGGGTGCGGGGTGCGGGGTGTCGGGTGCGTGCTGGTGCTGGTAGAGGTTCGGCGTTGACGGCGGTGGGCGGTGGTGGGTACTGGCTGGCCGCTGTCGCTAAGGTGTCTGTCGGCGCGAGTCGCTGTTGCTGTCGGCTGTCGTAACTCGGCGTCCGTTGCCAGCAGTTGCTAGCTGTCACCGTTTCCGCCGTGGCTGGCAGCCGGATGTCGGCTGGCGCTACGTGCCGTCTGCTGCTGGCTGTTGTGAGTCGCCCTGCGCTGCCAGTCCTCGGCCACTGGCCCGTTGTTAGCTCTTAGCTGTCGCTGCCGACTGGCGTCCGCCGCTTGTTGTCCGCTGCCCCCGTCAGCCGTCAACCCGCGTGAGCCGTCCGCCCCCGCGTGAGCCGCCCCCGCTCGCTACTCGCCGTCGCCGTCCGCTTCTACGGCTGAGCCCTCTTCCTCCGCCAACGCCGCGTCCAGTCGCGCCCGCGCCCCGTCCAGCCAGCGGCGGCACACCTTGGACAGTTCCTCGCCGCGCTCCCAGAGGGCGAGGGACTCCTCCAGGGTTGTACCGCCCGCCTCCAGGCGCCGTACGACCTCGATCAGTTCGTCGCGTGCCTGCTCGTACCCGAGCGACTCTTCCGTCACCTTGCTGGTCATTCGCCCACCCTATGCATCAACAGGAACTACGCCTCGACCCGAACCGTGAACTCGCCCTCGGCGACCCGCGCGCGGAGCGCATCGTCCGCGCTCACCTCGTCCGGGGCCCGGACGACATGCCCGTCGGCCCGCTGCAGCACCGCGTACCCCCGCTTCAAGGTGGCCGCGGGGGAGAGGGCCACCACGCGCGCGTGCGTGTGGGTCAGCTCCGAGTCGGCGCGGTCCAGGAGGTGGCCGAGGGTGCGCCGGCCGCGGTCGAGGAGGGCGGCCACGTGATCCGCCCGCTCGTCGATCATCCGGTGCGGATCCTGTATCGACGGCCGCGACAACGCCTGCGCCAGCCCACGCTCCTCCCGGTCCACGAACGCCACGACACACCGCCGCGCCCGGTCGCGCAGTTGCCGTACGCGCTCGTACTCCTCGCCCACGTCCGGTACGACCTTCTTCGCCGCGTCGGTGGGGGTGGAGGCGCGCAGGTCGGCCACGTAGTCCAGGAGGGGAGTGTCGGGCTCGTGCCCGATCGCGGACACCACGGGCGTACGACAGGCAGCCACCGCCCGTACGAGCTGCTCGTCCGAGAACGGCAACAGGTCCTCCACGCTGCCGCCGCCCCGCGCCACGATGATCACGTCCACACCGTCGAGCGCGTCCAGCTCCTTCACGGCCTGCACGACCTGCGGCACGGCGTGCACACCCTGCACGGGCACGTTGCGCACCTCGAAACGGACCGCCGGCCAGCGATGCCGCGCGTTCTCCAGGACGTCCCGCTCGGCCGCCGAGGCCCGCCCGCAGACCAGCCCGATCAGCTGCGGCAGAAACGGCAACGGCTTCTTCCGGTCGGCCGCGAACAGCCCCTCCGCGGCCAACGACTTCTTCAACTGCTCCAGCCGCGCGAGGAGTTCCCCAACCCCGACCGGCCTTATCTCGGTCGCCCGCAACGACAACTGCCCCCGCGGCGCGTACCACTCCGGCTTCGCGAGTACGACGACTCGCGCGCCCTCGGTGACGACATCGGCGATCTCGTCGAACACCTGCCGAAAACAGGTCACGCTCACCGAGATGTCGTACGACGGGTCGCGCAGCGTCAGAAACACCACACCGGCACCGGGCCGCCGCGACAACTGCGTGATCTGCCCCTCGACCCACACCGCACCGAGCCGATCGATCCACCCGCCGATCAGCCGGGAGACCTCACCGACGGGGAGCGGCGCGTCCGGAGCAGTGTTGAGAGCCATGCGCCGAGAGTAACGGCCGCCTCTGACAACGGGGTCGAGGTGTGGCGTGGTGGGGCGGTGAGGGGTGGGACATGGGGGCGGGCTGGTGGCCTGGGCTGATGGGGGGCTGCCGTTGACGTGCCGTCCGGCGCCTTTTCAACGCAGGCCGCCTATTTTCAGCCCGTCCGGCGTTTGAGGACGAGGCCCCTTCAGGGCCGACGGGGGTCCGGGGGCGGAGCCCCCAGGAGACGCCCGCCCCCACCCACGCCGCTGGACAGCTACTGCCGGACCGCCCCACGTGACTGCACAGCCAGCACCACCAACCCCACCGCCAACCAGATCGCCCCCACCACCTGCGCCGTCCCGGACGCCTCCACGATCACGGCGATCGTGATCGCCGCCCCCAGCACCGGCACCAGCACGTGCCGCCACCACACCACCGGCCCACCCCGCCGCCGTACCGCGAACCACCCCACCACGCTCGCGTGCAGCAACGTGAACGCGGTGAGCGCGCCGATGTCGACGACCGAGACCAGGTGGTCGAGGCCGTCGTCGCGGCGGGCCGCCCACACCGCGGCGATCAGGGTGATGACCGCCGCAGACAACAGGGCGACCCTCGGTACCCCGGAGTCGGTCTTCGACAGGGCGCGGGGCAGGCGCCGGTCGCGGGCCATCGCGAACACCAGGCGCCCCGCCGCCGCCTGCCCGGCCAGCGCAGCGAACGCCGCGCCGATCGCCTTGCTGACGGCGACCAGGTTGTGCAGCCAGTCGCCGACCGAGACGTCGACCGCGTCGTAGAACGCCGATCCCTGTTTGCCCGGGTCGGCGGCCAGTTGTGCGGACGTCGTCGGCTCCAGGAGGGCGACCAGGTACGTCTGGGCGATGAACAGCACGCCGGCCAGGGCGAGGCAGAACAGCAGCGCCCTGGCGACCTTCTCGGAGCCGCCGGTGACCTCTTCCGCGAAGGTGGCGACCGCGTCGAAGCCCAGGTAGGACAGGACGGCGACCGAGACCGCGCCGATCACCGCCGACAGCGCGAACGCGCCCTGCGTGCCGTCCCCGGAGAGCGGCGACAGCCAGCCGCGTTCGGCACCGTCGCGCGCGAGGACGACGATCGCCGACACGACGAAGATGATGAGGACGACGATCTCCATCGCGAGGACCAAGAAGCCAACGCGGGCCGCCGCGCGCACACCCCAGAGGTTGAGGCAGGTCGTGATGACGACCGCCAGCGCCGTCCACACCCACCGCGACACGTCCGGGACCAGCGCGTTCATGGCGATCCCGGAGAACAGGTAGGCGACGGCGGGGATCAGGATGTAGTCCAGCATCGCCATCCAGCCGGCGATGAACCCGGCCTCCTTGCCGAGCCCCACGCGCGCGTAGGCGAACACCGAGCCCGCCTGAGGGACGACCCGCACCATCTGCGCGTAGCTGAACGCCGTGAACGCCATCGCGACCGTGGCCACGACGTAGACCAGCGCGACGGCCCCGTGCGACTTGGCGTCCAGGGTGCCGAAGACGCCGACCGGCGCCATCGGGGCGATGAACAGCAGCCCGTAGACGACGAGATCCCGGAAGCCGAGGCTGCGCCGCAGCTGGGGCCCGTCGTCGGCCGAGGTCGTCGTATCGGTGGCCGTATCGCTGTCCCTGTCCGCCATCTCGCGTCTCCCGTACGTCGTGCCCGGCCCCCACCCCTCCCACTCCACGGCCAGTCTCCCCAAGGACGCGATCTTTGACCCGTCGAGCGCGGCCTTACGATGGGACGCATGACTGCTTCGTCTGGCCGCCGTGTCCTGCTCGCCGCCCCCCGGGGCTACTGCGCGGGCGTGGACCGCGCCGTGATCGCCGTCGAGAAAGCCCTTGAGCAGTACGGGGCTCCGATCTATGTCCGGCACGAGATCGTGCACAACAAGTACGTCGTCCAGACCCTGGAGAAGAAGGGCGCCGTCTTCGTCGAGCGGACCGAGGAGGTCCCCGAGGGGAACATCGTGATGTTCTCCGCGCACGGCGTCGCCCCCGTCGTCCACGACGAGGCCAAGCAGGGCCGCCTGGCCACCATCGACGCGACCTGCCCCCTGGTGACCAAGGTCCACAAGGAAGCCGTCCGTTTCGCCAACGAGGACTTCGACATCCTGCTCATCGGCCACGAGGGCCACGAGGAGGTCATCGGCACCTCCGGAGAGGCCCCCGACCACATCACGCTCGTGGACGGCCCCAAGGACGTCGCCAAGGTCGAGGTGCGCGACCCGTCCCGGGTCGTCTGGCTCTCCCAGACGACCCTCTCCGTGGACGAGACCATGGAGACGGTCGACGCCCTGAAGGAGAAGTTCCCGCAGCTCATCTCGCCGCCCAGCGACGACATCTGCTACGCCACGCAGAACCGCCAGCTCGCCGTGAAGCAGATGGGCGAGGAGGCCGACCTGGTGATCGTGGTCGGCTCGAAGAACTCCTCCAACTCGGTACGGCTCGTCGAGGTCGCCAAGCTGGCCGGCGCCCGCGCCGCCTACCTGGTGGACTTCGCCGACGAGATCGAGGAGGCCTGGCTGGAGGGCGTCACCACGGTCGGCGTGACCTCGGGCGCCTCCGTGCCGGAGGTTCTGGTCGAGCAGGTCCTGGAGTGGCTGTCGACGCGTGGCTACGAGGACGTCGAACTGGTCAAGGCGGCCGAGGAGTCCATCACGTTCTCGCTGCCCAAGGAACTCCGCCGCGACCTGCGCGAAGAGGCGGCCGCGCTGGTCGCCGAGCGCACCGGTTCGGACCGTACGGCACCCTCCGGGCAGTGACCGTCAGTCGTTCGTCGTAGCGTGGATCCATGCAGATCTTCGGCGTGGACATCGGTGGATCCGGGATCAAGGGCGCCCCTGTGGACCTGGACAAGGGCGAATTGACACAAGAGCGGTGCAAGGTGCTGACCCCGCACCCGGCGACACCGGACGGAGTGGCCGACGGCGTGAAGGAAGTCGTCGACCACTTCGGCTGGACGGGACCGGTCGGGCTCACGTTTCCGGGCGTGGTCACCGGCGGGGCCACGATCCGTACGGCGGCGAACGTCGACAAGAGCTGGATCGACAAGGACGCGGGCGCGCTCTTCGCCGACCGGCTGGGCGGCCTCCCGGTGACGGTCGTCAACGACGCGGACGCGGCCGGCGTCGCCGAGATGCACTTCGGCGCCGGCCAGGGCCGCAAGGGCACGGTGATCCTGCTGACCTTCGGCACGGGCATCGGCAGCGCCCTGTTCGTCAACGGCATCCTCGTGCCGAACACGGAGCTGGGCCACCTTGAGCTGAACGGCCACGACGCCGAGAAGAAGGCGTCCAGCAAGGCCAAGGACGACGGCGAGCTGACCTGGGAGCACTGGGCGCACCGCGTCCAGAAGTACCTCGCCCATGTCGAGATGCTGTTCTCGCCCGAGCTGTTCATCATCGGCGGCGGAGTCAGCCGCAAGGCCGACAAGTTCCTGCACTTCATCGAGGACATCAAGGCCGAGATCGTGCCGGCGCAGCTGCAGAACAACGCGGGGATCGTCGGGGCGGCGATGCACGCGGCGGGGGACGACTAGACCCCGGAGTCCGGAGGGGGCACGCGCGCGTGCGTACGGGAGTCGGGAGTCACGCGCGAGTGCCCAAGGGGGTTACGGGAGTCACGCCCGCCGGCGACGCCTCAGCAGCCGGACCCTGCGAACCGTCGCGATGAGCCCCGCGACGAGGGTCCCCCCGTACAGCCAGCCGGCCTGTGTGGCGAGCCCGGTGAAGAGGGCCACCATGCGGTTGGCGAGGCCGCCGTTGCCGTCGGCCAGGGGGAACAGGCCGACGGCGAAGGCGATCGGTACGACGACCGGCGCGGTCAGCAGGTCACCGCGCCGGATCCAGACCGCGGTCAGCACGCACACCGGCAGGAACAGCACGCCGTACACGGTCAGCGACGCCCCGAACAGGAACTGGTCGATACATCCGAGCACGAACATCACGGCCGTGCAGAAGAGCCCGCCGCCGAGGCCGGTGAGCCGGGGGTTCGGCAGCTGCCGTACGGACTGGGCCGCCGTAGGACCCGGGCGTCGTACCGCCGACGGGCGGCGCTGTGCGGTGCCGCGTGGCTGGGGTCCGGGCTTTCCGGCCCTGGTCGTGCGGGCCGGGCCGCCGTTCGGGCCCCGGCCCGCCTGCGGGGGCAGGGGCGGGGCCCCGCGTCTTGCGCCGGCCTGTGGGGGTCGTGTCCTGTGTTGCTCCACTGGACCAACTTAGGTCGGTTTATGTGCCCAATAGGTCTTGAGACACGCCGATGGGCAGAGCTTGGCCACGTGTTCGACGCGGAGCCGGAAGGGCGCGGCTCACGCCGTAGACTGGTGGATCGGCCCCGGGCCCAAGGCTCCGTAGCCCCGGCCGGTCCCCTCCACTGCTCTCACGCCACTCACGTACGGGAAGTCGCAACGTGTCGCTCACGATCGGAATCGTCGGTCTGCCGAATGTCGGCAAGTCGACCCTGTTCAACGCCCTGACCAAGAACGACGTGCTGGCGGCCAACTACCCGTTCGCCACGATCGAGCCGAACGTCGGCGTGGTCGGTGTCCCCGACCCGCGCCTGACCAAGCTGGCCGAGATCTTCTCCTCGCAGAAGATCCTCCCGGCGACGGTCGACTTCGTCGACATCGCGGGCATCGTGAAGGGCGCGTCGGAGGGCGAGGGGCTGGGCAACAAGTTCCTCGCGAACATCCGTGAGTCCGACGCGATCTGCCAGGTCATCCGCGCCTTCCAGGACGAGAACGTCGTCCACGTCGACGGCAAGGTCTCGCCCAAGGACGACATCGAGACGATCAACACCGAGCTGATCCTCGCCGACCTGCAGACCATCGAGAAGGTCCTGCCGCGCCTCCAGCGGGAGTCGCGCATCAAGAAGGACATCGGCCCGAAGGTCGCGGCGGTCGAGGCGGCGCAGGAGATCCTGGAGAGGGGCGACACGCTCTTCTCGCAGGGCATCGTCCAGGGGTCCGGCAAGGAGGAACTCCTCCACGACCTGCACCTGTTGACGACCAAGCCCTTCCTCTACGTCTTCAACGTCGACGAGGACGAGCTGGTGGACGAGGACTTCAAGACCGCACAGCGCGCCCTGGTCGCCCCCGCCGAGGCGATCTTCCTCAACGCCAAGCTGGAGGCGGACCTCGCCGAGCTCGACGAGGAGGAGGCGATGGAGCTCCTGGAGTCGGTCGGCGTCGAGGAGCCCGGCATGACGACCCTGGCCCGCGTCGGCTTCGACACCCTCGGCCTCCAGACGTACCTGACGGCAGGTCCCAAGGAATCCCGCGCCTGGACCATCAAGAAGGGCGCCACCGCCCCCGAGGCCGCCGGCGTCATCCACACCGACTTCCAGAAGGGCTTCATCAAGGCGGAGGTCATCTCCTTCGCCGACCTGGTGGAGACGGGCTCGGTCGCCGAGGCCCGGGCCAAGGGGAAGGCGCGTATGGAGGGCAAGGAGTATGTGATGCAGGACGGGGATGTCGTCGAGTTCCGGTTCAACAACTGAGCTCCACCACGTCGGCGATGTGACGTCGGCGGGGATCTGCGCCAGTCACACGCCGGCGTGAAGTGGGCTGTTTCCGGGTGGTGTTCAATCGCGGCATGAGCAACGCAGACCGGCACCGGCTGATCGCCCAGGCCGTCAAGGAGTCGGGCAGTGCCACGGTCCCGGAACTCGCCGAGCTGACCGGCGCCTCGGAGATGACCATCCGGCGCGACCTGGACACGCTGGCCGCGCAGGGTGCTCTCCAGCGTGTCCGCGGCGGGGCGCTCACCCTGCTGCTCAGGGGCGAGGAACCGCCCTTCGCGCTGCGCGCCCACGAGGCGGCCGACGAGAAGCGCCGGATCGCGTCCGAGGTGTCCCGGCTCGTCGCCGACGGCGAGACCGTTCTGCTCGACAGCGGTACCACCTGCCTGGAGGTGGCCCGCCTGCTGCGTGGCCGGCACATCACCGTGATGCCCCTGTCGCTGCAGGCCATTCACGTACTCGGCGAGACACCCGGCCCGACCACGTTGCTGGTGCCCGGCGGACGCCCCCGCGCCGCCGAGGGCGCCCTGACCGGCCCCCTCGCACTCGCTTCCCTCGCGGCGTTGCGCTTCGACACCGCGATCGTCGGCTGCTGCGGCCTGAGCGCCGCCGAGGGCCTGACCGCCTACGACCTCGACGACGCGGCGGTGAAGAAGGCGATCATCGCCTCCACGCGCCGCGTCATCGCCGTCGCCGACGGCAGCAAGCTCGGCCGCACCGCCCACGCCTACGTCGGCCCCTCCGCACTCGTGCACACCCTCGTCACCGACACCACCGCGTCCGCCGACGAAGTAGCGGCGCTCGAAAGCGTCGGCACTGTCGTGACGACTGCCTGACAGCGATCAGGGTCCACGGGGACGTGGGGTGCGGGGTGCGCTCGGAGTGGGCCCGGCGCCCGGATGCGGACGGGCGGGTGCGGTCGGCGACGTCAGCCCACGGCGTGCGCTGACCGGCTCATGACGGCGAAACCAGGGCCGGAACCAGGGCCGGAACCAGAACCCGGGTCCGGCCTCGTGGGCTTATCTTAAAAGTGATTAATTCTGTATTTGTTTTCCTGTGAGGGTTTCCGTCGCTTCCCCCGTAAACAAGGGTGAAGGGTGGAGGGCGCATGGATGCGAAAAACAGATTCGAGACGAGAGTCACCTTCCTGCTGCTGCGGATGGAATGGCTGGGTGGTCTGGTCGTATGTGCCGTGCTCGCCGTGCGGCATTTTTCGGAGATTCGGTGGGGAGTGTTTGTCGCTCTCTTCGTCGTGATCGATGTCATCGGTTATCTTCCCGGCGCCCTGGCCTTTCGGAGGAGTCGGGGCGGGTGTATCTCGCGGTGGTACTTCGTGGCGTACAACACCATGCACAGCCTTGTGACCGGGGGTGTCGTCGCCGGATTGTGGGCGGTGCTGGTGAGGCCGGAATGGGCGCTGCTCGCTCTGCCCCTGCATCTGTTGGGGGACCGGGCTCTGTTCGGGAATTCGCTCAAGCCGTTCGGGGTGCGTTTCGAACCGGACCCGCATCCGGCGTATGTCGAATTCGAGCGGGCATACTCGCTTTCGGCCGGAGAGAATTCCGGTGAATCCCGAAGGGGTGCGGATGTCGTCCGTCTTTGATGCCCTGGTCCGGCACAGTGACAATCCGAGTTCTTTTCTTGCCCTCAATCAGGGCAACGAATACTTTCGAGATCCGCGCTTCGACGGCACGTGCGTCTATCGCCGGTCGGGGCGGCACCTGCTGCAGTTCGCGGGGCCCTTCGCGGCGGAGGAGCAGCGTGCGGGGCTGTTGGACGCCTTCGCGGCGCAGGCCCGGCCGCGGCGGGTGGTGGCCGTACAACTGCAGCGGGCGGACGCCGAGTTGTACGGGGCGCACGGGTTCACGGTGAATCAGCTCGGGGCGTCGTACGCGGTCGACCTGGGCCGGTTCACGCTGCGCGGGTCGGCCTTCGTACGGCTGCGGAACAAGATATCCAGGGCCCGGCGTGCCGGACTTGAGGTGGTCGAGGCACCCACTGTGGCCGACGACGAGGTGCGGAACGAGCTGGATCTGATCGACCGGGCCTGGTTGCGGGGCAAGGGCGGTGCGAAGGAGCTGCGGTTCCTGGTGGGTGAGCGGACCGGGCTTGCCCAGCGGCACCGGCGGTTGTTCGTGGGGCGGATCGGTGGGGTGGCCGTCGGGTACATCAGTTACTCGCCGGTGTTCGGGAGTCGGCCGGGCTGGCTGCATGACCTGAGCCGGCGTTCTCCGGAGGCTCCGCCCGGGGTGATGGAGGCGCTCAACGCGACCGCGATGGAGCGGATGTCTGCCGACGGCGCGGGCTGGCTGCACTTCGGTTTCACGCCCTTCACCGGTCTTGCCGACGAGCACGAACTGCCTTGCGCGAGCCGTACGTTCACGCGTTGCGTGCGGTTGCTCGCCCAGCACGGGGAGCGGATTTATCCGGCTGCGGCGCAGCTTGAGTACAAGCGGAAATGGGCGCCGCATGTGGTGCTGCCGGAGTACATCGCGTTTCAGGGGCGGCCTGGGCTTGCGGCGGTGTGGCAGCTGTTGCGTGCTACGCGGGCGCTGTAGGGGCCGGGTGATCGGGCGACCGGTCCTGCCAGTTCCGTCCATCGATCAGTCCCGTCCATCGATCAGTTCCGCCCGTCCATTCGGCTAGCCCCGTCGACCCGCCCATCCCGCCATCCCGCCATCCCGTCTTTCCCGCCACCCGTCATTCCCGTCCGCCGGACGGGGTCCAGCGCGACCGGGTCGTCCCGGAGCAGGGGAGCACATGAGGTTTTTGGAGCGCGAACGCGCCGTACTGACGAAGTTGTTGCCGGGGCTCGACGAGAGTCTGCGGGCGGTGTCGCTCATGGAGTTGGAGAGCCCGCGCAGTCCGGGTATCGGGCTCTTCCGTGACAGTGGCGGGCCCGGGCTTGTGGTGCCGGTTTCCTGTCAGGGGAAGGGGGCCACCGCGCTGGACGCCCTGCGGGTGCAGCGTGCGCTGGGCAGCAGGTCGCCGTCCCTGGCCGTGGCCACCACGATGCATCACTTCTCGATGGCCACCCTGGTCGGTCTCGTCACCGACGGCGAGGGACTGGAGTGGATGCTCGTCGAAGGCGTGGCCTCCGGGAATCGTCTGGTGGCCTCCGGGTTCGCCGAGGGGCGCCCGGGCGCCGGCATTCTCTCGCCGTCGATGACCGCCACGGTGGGGCCCGACGGGGTGCGGATCAGCGGGGTGAAGCGCCCGTGCAGTCTCGCCCGGTCCATGGATCTGCTCACCGCCAGTGTCCTGGTGCCCGGTGAGGGAGGGGTGCGTGAGGAGTTGGCGGTGGCGTTGGTGCCCGCCGAGAGCGAGGGCGTCAGCGTCAGCGGGTTCTGGTCCAGTTCCTTCCTGTCGGGGGCGGAGAGCGACCAGGTCACCCTCACGGATGTGCTCGTGCCGCCGGAACTGTTGCTGCGTACCTCGTGCTCGGACGGGCGCCTGGACGAACTGCAGACCGCGGGACTGGTCTGGTTCGAGCTGCTCATGACGGGGAGCTATCTCGGGGTCGCCAGCGCGCTGGTGGAGCGGGTGTTGTGCAACGAGCGGGTGCCCGAGTCCGAACGGGTCCGGCTGCTGGTGGAGACCGAGGGTGCGATGGCCGCAGCGGAGGGTGTCGCCCGCCGGCTCGACGAGGGTTGCCCGGACGAGTCGACACTCGCCGACTCGCTGTACGTGCGGTACTCCGTCCAGGACGCCCTGGCCCGCATCGTCCCCCGGGCGGTGGAGCTGCTCGGCGGCCTCAACTTCATGAGCTCGGACGAGGTAGGACACCTCGCGGCCTGCGCCAACGGGCTCTCCCTGCACCCGCCGGCCCGGTCCAGGATGACGGGCCCGCTGGCGACCCACCTGGCCGACGGACCGCTCACTGTCGCCTGATCCGGTCCCGATTCCGACCCCGGTCCCGATTCCGACCCCGGGCGGGACTTCGACTCCGACTCCGGGTGCGACTCCGCACGTTTCCACGAACCGCGTCTCGCCCCAACACCCCTCACCCGACGGGCCGTTCACCGTCGTCTGATCCGACCCCGACCCCGCCCCCGCCCCCGGGCGCGACTCCCCACGTCCACGCGAACCGCATCGCACCCCCCACGCCCTCCACCCCCAACACCCCCCACCCGACGGGAGTTTCCGAACCATGCCGCCAGAACCCACCGGTCCGTCCCGCCCCCGGAACCCACGCCCGACCCTGCTGCTGACCGGCGCCGCAGGCGTCCTCGGTCAAGCCCTGATCGACGAGCTCTGCGACGACTACGACCTGATCTGCCTCCGCCACCGGGCACCCCTGGACGACCCCCGGGTACGGGAGGTCACCGCCGACCTGAGAGCCCCCGGTCTCGGGCTGTCGGCCGCCCAACGGCTGGACCTCGCCGCCGAGGTGGACGTGGTCGTGCACTCCGCCGCCGCCACCAACTGGCGCCTGGACCCGGCCGACATCTGGCGCACCAACCTCGACGGCACCCGGTCGATGCTCGACCTCGCGGCTCGCGCCGACGCCCCCTTCTTCTACATGAGCACCGCCTTCGTGGCGAACCCGCTCGCGCCCGAGGAACGGGAGCGTTTTCCCGGGGCGGCGGCCTACCTCGCCTCCAAGGCGGCTGCCGAGGAGGCCGTACGGTCGGCCGAGGTTCCCGGGGTCATCCTGCGGCCGTCGCTGGTCATGGGTGACTCGTCCACCGGCCGGATCGCCCGGGTGCAGGGTCTGACCCGGGCGCTGGGCGGGATCGTCAAGGGCCAGGTCCCGGTGCTGCCGGGCTCGCCCGGGACACGGATCGACATGGTGCCGCAGGACGTGGTGGCCCGCGCGGTCGGTGACCTGGTCAGGTCCGGGGTCGCCCAGGGCGAGTACTGGCTGACCGCCGGGCGCGAGGCGATCCTGCAGCGGGAAGTCGTCGACATCTGCCTGGAGTTCGCAGGACACCACGGTGAACGCCCGCACCCGCCACGGCTGATCCCCGTGGAAGCGGTGCACCGGCTGCTGCTTCCGCTGCTGGAGGGACCGTCCTTCCCCGCGCTGGTACGCCGCCGGCTCCAGGACTACGCCGAGCTACTCCTGGTCTTCCAACGGGAGTTGCCCTTCGCCTCCGATCTGGGAACACCCCACTGCGGCACGGCCCCCACCCGCGCCGCGATCCGCTCGGCACTGACCCGCAACGTCGAGTGCTGGGCCACCGGCCGAGGAGGCCTACGACGATCCCGGCCGACCCAGACCCCGGCGGAGCTGGCGTCATGACGGCGGTGGAGGCTGCGGCTCAGGCGCCCGCAGGGGTGGCGGGTCCTGCTGCCGTGGAGGTGCCTGGTCCCGCCACCGTGGAGATGGCTGCTTCCGCTCCCGAGGAGGGGGCCGGTCCTGTGGTAGCAGAGGTGGCGGCTCACGCCCTCGTGGGAGCGGCCGCCCACGCCGCCGTGGAGATGGCTGCTCCCTCCGCCCTAGGGGTGGCTGCCACAGCCGTTGAAGGGACGGCCGGCCCGGTGGCCGTAGGGATGACCAGTCCCACCCCCGAAGGGATGGCCGGTCCCGTCGCAGGAGAGGCGGCGACTCACGCCCCCGTAGGAGCGGCCGCTCATGCCGCCGTAGACATGGCTGCTCCCGCCACTTCAGCGGTGACCGGTCCCGCCCCCGAGGAGACAGCCGGTCCCGCCGTTGAAGAGACGGCCGCTCCCGCCCCCGCCGGGGTGACTGCTCCCACCCCCAAAGAGACGACCCCTCCAGTCGCCGTGCAGCCGCCTCCCCCCACCCCCGCAGAGCCGACCGCCCCCACCCCCACAAGCCCACCCCCCGCCACCCCAACCCCACCCCCCACCACCGCCGAGCTCTACCACCGTCACCTCAGCACCGGACGCGCAGTCATGGGCACAGTGCTCGGCGGGATGGCCGAGGTGTACTCCGAAGGCGCCTGGGTGTACGTCGACGACGGGCGGCGGTATCTCGACTTCGGGGGCTACGGCGTTTTCATCCTGGGGCATCGGCATCCGGCCGTACTCGACGCGGTGCAGGGGCAGTTGGGTGCGCATCCGTTGGCCACGCGGGTGTTTCTGGAGCCCGTTGCCGCGCGGGCCGCGGCCGCGCTTGCCGCCCGTACCCCGGCCGGGCTCGATCACGTGCACTTCGTCAACTCCGGTGCCGAGGCGGCCGAGGCGGGGCTGAAGCTGGCCCGTGCTCATGGGCGCAACGCGTTGGTGAGTACCGTGTCCGGCTATCACGGCAAGACCCTGGGGGCGTTGAGCGTTACCGCCAACTCCCTTTATCAGGAGGCTTTTGAGCCGTTGCTGCCGGACACCGCGCAGGTTGCCTACGGGGACTTGGGCGAGTTGGAGGCGGCACTGCGTCAGCGTCGGGACCGGGCCTGCGTGATTCTTGAGCCGGTGCAGGGGGAGGGCGGGGTGCGGATTCCGCCGCCCGGGTATCTCGCGGAGGCGGCCGCGCTGTGCCGGGCGTACGGCGCCTTTCTGATCGTGGACGAGGTACAGACCGGGTTGGGGCGGCTCGGCAGCTGGTGGGGCGTGGACGCGGAGGGGGTCGTGCCCGATGTCCTTCTCGTGGGGAAGGGGCTGAGCGGCGGTGTCGTGCCGGTGGCCGCGATGGTGGCCACCAAGGATGCCTATGGGCCGTTCTCGCGCGACCCCTACCTCCACACCTCCACCTTCGGCGCCTCGCCGATCGCCTGTGCCGCGGCGATGGCCGCGGTGGAGACGATCGACCGCGAGGACATCGTGGGCCGGGCCGCCGCGCTCGGCCGGCAGTTGCTCGGGGGAGTCGAGGAGATCTGCGCCCCCTACCGGGAGCGTCTCGTGCACGAGGTCCGGGGCCGGGGACTGCTCATCGGGATCGAGTTCACGCAGGCGCAGGCCGTCGGCGAGACGCTGCTGGAGCTGGTGAGCCGCGGTGTCCTGGTCAACCACTCGCTCAACTCCACGCGCGTCCTCCGGCTGACGCCCCCGGCGATCGCCGACGCGGACGAGGTCCAGTTCTTCCTGGACGCCCTCGCCGAAGCACTACGGGCCGTGCACACCCGCCTCGGCTGACTACCCCCCCCAGGACCGCTGTACGACAGCACCACCCCCTTTGGTCACGACAGCCCCCCACGCCAGTGAGGACGAACCCCATGCGCCAAGTGACAGTCCGGATGACGGCTCAGGGCATCGACCCCGAGCACGCCTACCGGAGGATCAGCGACTTCAGCCGGTACCCCGAACTCACCACGACCGTACGGGCGGTGGAGGTGCAGCCGCCGCGTCCCGACGGTTCCGTGGTCTCCGCGTGGACGGTGGCCTTCCGCAACGGGCTGATGCGCTGGACGGAACGCGACACCTTCTCGCCGGCCGCCCGCTCCATCGCGTTCGAGCAGCTCAGCGGTGACTTCGAGACCTTCGAGGGCAGTTGGGCCTGCGAGGCGCACCCGGACGGCACGACCGTCACTTTCCGGGCCGCGTTCGACCTGGGGATCCCCACCCTCGCCGAGATCCTCGACCCGGTGGCCGAGTCGACGTTACGCACCAACATCGAGAAGATCCTCCAGGGTCTGCTCGGCACGGTGTCGCCGGCCGGTCTCGCGGACGCCGCGCATGGCTGACCTCGCCCTGGCCCGGCCCTTCGATCCGGGCGAACAGTTGCGGGACGAACCCGGCCCCGACACCGAACACTGCCTGCGCCTCTACGCGAAACTCGCCTCCGGCGTCACCGTGATCACCACCCAGGGCGGGACCGGCCCCACCGGAATGACCGTCTCCTCCCTCACCTCGCTCTCGGCCCGCCCACCCCTCCTCCTCGCCTGCCTCCGCAACGGCTCCCACACCCTGTCGGCCATCAGCGGCCAGGGCGTCTTCGCGGTCAACCTCCTCCGGGACAGCCAGAGTTCGCGAGCCGCCCGCTTCGCGGATCCGGCCGTCCCGTCGCCGGAGCGGTTCCGCGAGGTCCCGCTCCGTCGCGTCCTGGGCGCACCCGTCTTCGGCGACGCGCTCGGCTGGTCGGTCTGCCTGGTCGAGGACATCCGCCGCTACGGCGACCACAGCGCGGTGGTGGGACGGGTGGCCGCGGTGCAGGTGGCGTCGGGCCGGCCCCTGCTCTGGCACGACCGGCGGTTCGGGGCACTGTCAGGAGCCGGGGAAGGAGCGCCCCAGTGACCCTGTTCGCGCCGGGCACGCCCTGCTGGGAGCCCGGGGACCCGGACGGCACGGACCCGCCGTCCACCGTGCGCGGCCGGATCGGTGCCGATGTCGCGGTGGTGGGCGCGGGACTCGTAGGACTGTCCACCGCCTTCCACCTCGCGGAACGTCAACCCTCCCTGGACATCGTGGTGGTGGACGCGCGGCGGCCGGCGGCCGGGGCCAGTGGGCGGGGCACCGGGCTGCTGGGACCGCGCGTGGGCCCGCCGGTCGACCGGGCGGTGCGGCGGCACGGGCCCGCCGTCGCCCGCCGGATGCACCGGGCCAGCGTCGAGGCCGTACGACAGGTCGTGGAGCTGTGCGACCGGCTCGGGGTGCCCTGCGCGGACGGCGAACAGATCGTCGCGGCGCGTTCCCGCACCGGGCTTGCGTCCCTGGCCCGGCAGGCCGCCGCCTACCGCGCCCTGGACCTGGAGGTGCCCGTGTTGTGCGCCGCCGACATCCGGCGCCGGGTCGACGTGCCGTACCACGCGGGGTTGCTCCACCGGCATACGGCCACCCTCGATCCGGCCGCGCTGACGGCGGCCCTGGCGAGGGCCTGCGTCGCCAAGGGCGTACGGCTCTACGGCGGCAGCCCGCTGCGGGAGGTGCGCGGCGGGGACGGACAGCAGCCCCAACTGCTGTTCCCGCACGGCATGGTGAGGGCACCGAAGTCCGTGCTGGCGGTGAACGCCGGGGTGGCCGGGCTCGGGCTGCCGGTCGGCACGGTGCTCGGGCTTGAGGTGCACGCGGTGGCGACCGAGCCGCTGGGCCACGAGGCGCGGGCGCTCCTCGGGCAGGGCGGCCTGGCGGTGATCGACGCGGTGCCACTCGCCCCGTACTTCCGCCTCACCCCGGAAGGCCGGCTGGTGGTGGGAGGCGGTACCGCCCTCTGTCCGGACGGGATCGGACCACGTCGTACGGCCGTGCTGCGGGTCTTCGCCTTCGACCGGCTGGAGCGGTGGCTACGGGCACTGCACCCCGCCCTGGCCGGGGTCGAGGTCACGCACCGCTGGGCGGGCGGGATCGGGGTGACGGCGGACGGGCTCCCCGTGGTGGGACCGGTCCGGGGCCGACCCGGCGTCTGGTACGCGGGCGGCTGCAACGGGCACGGTCTCGCGATGTCGGTGGCCCACGGCTCCCACCTCGCCGCGGCCCTCCTGGGCGACGCGGACCCGCATGACCCACTGCCCTGGCACCGCTCCCGAGCACCACGCCTGCCGGTATCGGGCCCGGCCCGCCCGCTGCTGCGAGCCCGGCTGGCCTCGATGGACCGCACGGTCCGCCGCGCTGCCTGGCCCGAGCTCGGACCCCGGGGGTGAGGAGCCGCCGTAGAGCATCCGTGCCGTAGGTCATCCGTCCGACCCCCCTTCGACTGCTCACCACCACACGGACGCCAGGGCGACCGGGAAAGGAAACGTCAATGATCGGGACACTGTTGGCAAGGCCGTTGGAGCTCATGGAGGAGAACTTTCGGAGGCCGGTCGGGAGAGCCGGGCGGTTCTTCGGGAATCTGATGGCGGTGCAGCACCGGAGTCTCACCGAGTGGACGATCGAGCACATGGACGTGCGCGGCCGTCAGCGGGTGCTGGACGTCGGCTGCGGCGGGGGCATGGCGGTGAAGCTGTTGTCGCGGCGGGCCGCTCAGGGGTTCGTCGCCGGGGTGGACTACTCGATGGAGATGGTCGAGCAGGCGGCGCGGCGGAATGTGCCGGCCATCGCGCGCGGGCGGGTCGAGGTCCGGCACGGGGATTGTTCTCAACTGCCGTACGAGGACGCGTCGTTCGACCAGGTCTGCGCTATTGAGACTTTTTACTTCTGGCCGGACCCGCTGGGCGGGCTCGCCGAGGCGTACCGGGTGCTCAAGCCGGGCGGGCAGGTCGCCGTCACGCTGGAGATGAGCCGGGAGGCCGCCGACGATCCGTCACTCACCCAGCGGTTCTTCGGGCGGCGCTTCACGGAACGTTCGCAGCGGGCGGGGCTGCACATCCTCTCCGGGGACGACCTGGTGGAACGGCTCACCAAAGCCGGGTTCCAGGACGCCCGCTTCGTGTCGGAGCCACGCCGTTCGCTGGGCTGGGTCTGCGCCCTGGCACGGAAGTGAGGGTGAGGGACATGAGTGTTGTGCGCGATGGTGTCCTGGGTGCTCCTCGGGCCGCCGGGTTGCCCTTGCTCGGCAGCGTGCTGGACTTCCGGCGCGACATCCTCCAGGCCATGCATCGCGGGCGTAGCGCCCATGGGGACCTGGTGCAGTACCGGCTCGGGCCCGTCGCGGTGCACGGCGTGACCAGTCCGGAGCTGGCCGCCGAGGTGCTGACCGACAGTGAGCGGTTCGGGAAGCTCGGGCCGGACAATCCGTTGCGGCTCGTTCTCGGTGAGGGGCTGCTGACCAGCGACGACCACAAGAGCTGGCTGCGCAACCGGCGGATGATGCAGCCGATCTACACCAAGCAGGCCCTCGCGGGAATGTTCGCGACGATGGGCGTCTCGGCCGCCGAGCAGATCGCGCACATGGCCGACCGCTACCGCACGGGCGCGGTGGTGGACCTGCACACGGAGATGATGCGGGTCACCCTCGACATCGTCAGCCGCTGCATGTTCAGCACCGATGTGAGCCGGACCCTGGCCGGGCTCGGACCGGACGCGGTGGACGTCGCCATCAACTACGCCTTCGACCGGCTGCAGAACCCGCTGAGCCCGCCGACGTCCTGGCCGACCCCACGCAACCGGCGCTTCCAGGACGTCATGCGGGGACTCGACGACCTCATCTACCGGATCATCGCGGAACGCCGGCAGCCCGACGCCCCCACCGGCGGTGGGGATCTCCTCGACATGCTGCTGGCCGCCCGCGACGCCGACACCGGTGAGGGGATGACCGACCGGGAGCTGCGGGACGAGGTGATCACCACCTTCGCCGCCGGGCACGAGACCACCGCGATCACCCTCACCTGGGCCTTCTACCTGCTCTCCCGGCACCGGGACGTGCTGGAGCGGGTCCAGCGGGAGGTCGACGGCGTCCTCGGCGACGAACTGCCCACGCCTGACGACCTGGCGGAGATGCCGTACACCCTGCGGGTCTTCGAGGAGGCCCTGCGGCTCTATCCGTCGGCGCCGATCCTGCCCCGGCTGGTGCGGCGGGACACCGAACTGGGCGGCTACCGGGTGCCGGCCGGGTCACGCGTCCTGGTGAACCTGTACGACATCCACCGGCACCCGCGGCACTGGCCGGACCCCGAGCGCTTCGACCCGGACCGGTTCCTGCCGGAGGCCGGCAAGGGGCGGCACCGCTTCGCGTATCTGCCGTTCGGCGCGGGGCCGCACCTGTGCATCGGGAAGCACTTCGCGCTCATGGAGGCGCATCTGCTGCTGTGCGCCCTGGTGCGCCGCTGGGAGTTCCGCCATGTTCCCTCTCACCGGGTGGTGAACCACGCCACCATCACGCTGCGGCCGCGGTACGGAATGCTGATGACGATGCATCAGCGGACGCCCTCGGCCGCACGCACCGCCCATGTCGCCGGAGAACGGACCTCATGAACGCCGACGCCTCGCTCCTCGACCCCGAGCACATCAACCGGACCCGTTACCGGCCGGGCCAGCGGGCCGGTCACTACGAGAGCTTCTACCAGCGGGGCAACCACCCCACGGAACCCCGCGCGTTCTGGATCAGGTACACCGTGTTCAGCCCGGCCGGGATGCCCGAGGCGGCGATCGGCGAGCTGTGGGCGATCTGGTTCGACGGGGTGACCGGTCGGCATGTGGTGGCCAAGGAGGAACACCCCATCGCCGACTGCCACTTCAGCACCGAGTCGTTCGGCGCCCGGGTCGGCGACCGCGTGCTGGAGCCGGGCCGCCTCAAGGGCGAGGCACGGGGACCGGACGGCCGGATCGGCTGGGATCTCACGTACAGCGGGGGCCAGCAGCCGCTGTTCCTGCTGCCGCCGAGGATGTACACGGGCGGGTTCCCCAAGGCCAAGAGCCTGGTCGGCACACCGCTCGCCGAGTACAGCGGCAGCCTCGACGTCAATGGCGAGGAGATCTCCATCGACGGCTGGACCGGCAGTCAGAACCACAACTGGGGCAGCCGCCACACCGATCACTACGCCTTCGGGCAGGTCGCCGGGTTCGACGGGGAGCCCGACAGCTTTCTGGAGGTCGTCACGGCCCGCGCCAAACTCGGCCCGGTGCACATCCCGCAGGTCACCTTCCTCGTCCTGCGCCACGACGACCGCGAGTACTCGCTGGTGTCCCTGCGTCAGGCGCTCTCCGCCAAGGCCGACTTCGGCTACTTCTACTGGGACTTCGCCACGTCCGACGGCACCGTCGACATCCGCGGCCGGATGACCGCCCCCAAGGAACGGTTCGTGGGCCTCAACTACTACAACCCGCCCGGCGGGATCAAACACTGCCTCAACACGAAGATCGGCTCCTGCACGGTGGAGATCGCCAACCGGGTCACCGGCAAGCGGACCGCGCTCAAGACCGACAGCCGCGCCCTGATGGAGATCCTCACGGACGACCGTGAGCACGGCATCACCATCCGCGCGTGAGGGGCTCGGCCGTGCTCACCGAGAGCATCACGGTCCGGGTGCCGCCGGGCACGGCGTACGCGGCCGTCAGCGACGTCACGCGCATGGGGCAGTGGAGTCCGGAGGTCCGCGGCTCCCAAGTGCTGGGCGGCCGCGGGCCCGTGCGCGTGGGAACCCGCTTCGTGGGACTCAACCGCGCCTCGTGGCTGCCCTGGGCCACCCTGTGCACGGTGGTCGCCGCCGAGCCGGAGAGCCGCTTCGCCTTCAGGGTCAGCTTCCTGGGTGTCGCCCTGTCCCAATGGACGTACCGGTTCAGGGAGTTGCCCGGGGGCTGCGAGGTGACGGAGGAGTGGCTGGACCTGCGCTCGCCGGTCGCGGGACGACTGCTCACCGCCGTCACCCCGGTGTTCACGGGCGTGGTCCGGCGCCGCGAGCGCAACCGCGCGACGATGCGGGCGACCCTCGCCGCCCTCCGGGCAGCACTGGAGAGCGGCTGAGGCGGAACCCTGTTGGTTTGGTGGGCGGTTGAGGACGGGGTGCGCCCGGACCCGGCTCCGGAACCGGCCTCAGACCCTGGACGCGTCAGCGGGTTCTACGGCGGTGATCGAGCAGCAGCGCCATCGCACCCAGGGCGATCAACCCGCCGTAGGAGGAGCCGCGTTGGCCTCCCAGGGCGGCCGGGGTCCTGGGGTGGTGGACCTGGAGTGCGAAGCGCCGGTTGGACGCGTCGGCCAGCAGTCCGCGCAGCTGCTCGGGGCTGGTGGTGGCCGTGACCATCAAGTCCATTGCCGTACGGCCCAGTTGCTCCAGCGAGATGAACTCGCCCAGCAGGGACATCACGATGCCGCGGACCTCGCCCTTGAAGATCTCCGCGAGCGACAGCTCGGGCGCCAGACAGCGCACCGAGCCTTCGAGGTTGGCGAAGGACTTGCCGAGCAGGGAGATCGAGGGCGCGGAGCCGATGCCCCGCTTCGTGGCCTTCTCCAGCACCGTGGTCAGCGAGACGCCGAAGTTGAGTTCGCCCAGCGAGGCGCTGGAGATCTTGGGGACCAACGCCGCCATGTCGGCGGCGAACGCCGGCAGGTTCGCCCAGGCGGTGAGCTTCCCCATGTCGGCCCAGGCGCGGGCCAGGCCGTGTCCGTCGTTCTGCGCCAACGCCATGAGCAGGGGCAGCAGTTGGAGGCTGGTCCGCTTGTCGAGGCGTCCGACCATGCCCCAGTCGATCAGGGTCGCGGGTCCGCCGGGCAGCGCGAAGACGTTGCCCGCGTGCGGGTCCGCGTGGAACGTCCGCTGCACGAAGTAGCCGCGGTACATGAACCGCAGCAAATCCTTGCCGATGTCGGTGCGTTCGCGGTCGCTGAACGCCCTGGGGTCCAGATGCCGTACGGACATGCCGGGAGCCATCGACTGCACCAGCACCCGGGGTGTGGCCAGGAGGACCTCGGGGACGGCGAGGGTGCTGAAGTCGCGGGCCGCCTCCCTGCCCTCCTCCATGTTGCGGGCCTCGCCGGTGAAGTCGAGTTCGGGTTCCATGGCGTCGAAGATCGAGCCCAGCATCGCCTCGACGTCGATGACCTCGTTGAAGCGGGGTGCCGCGCGGGCGACGATGCGGGACGCGCGGCGCAGCAGGGCCATGTCGGCCCGTACCGCCTCGCGGATCGCCGGCCGCTGGATCTTCACCACGGCCGGTCTGCCCCCGGGCAGGGTCACCTTGTAGACCTGGGCCAGCGAGGCCGCGCCCAGGGGCTTGGTGGTGTCGATGTCGTCGAACCTGAGCTTCCAGTCCGGGCCGAGATCACTCTCCAGGACCGGCTCGAACACGGAGAACGGCTGCACGTCGACCTGGTCGTGCAGGTTCTGGAACTCGGCGATCATCGACGGCGGCACCATGTCCGGCCGCGTGGACAGGATCTGGCCGAGCTTCACGTAGAAGGGGCCGAGGCTCTCCAGGGCTTTCCGTACGGCTCTGGCGCGTCGTTGGGCGTCCCCGGCGGCGGATTCCTCCTCCTCCGCCGGGGACCGGCCGTTCCCCTTGGATCTGCCGCGTTCCCGCGCCGTGTGACCGACCTCGTCGGCGATCAGACTGCCCAGCACCTTCACGACCAGCCGGAGCCGGTCGCCGATCAAGGTCCTCACGACGCGGGTTCCCTCCTAAGGGTTCTCGGGGTTCTGCGGCAGCCGGCCCGGCGCACCGGGCGCGGACCGCGGGTCAACGGCCTGGTGACAGGACGGCGTCGGTCATCCCTTCTTGGCCGGCGTACGGACCCCGGCACTTGCCGCGACATCGCTGATCGTGTCGAGAGCGCCGACCAGCGTGGAGAGCAGGTCGGTCAGTTTGGCGATCTGCTGGGGCAGGGTCGCCAGGGACTCGGCCAGACCGCCGAGACCGCCCACGGCACCGGGCAGCCCCGCCGCCGCACCGGCGAGCTGGCCGAAGGCGGCGAGCGGATTGTTGGTGGAGGAGGGGGACTGGCCGGCCAGCCCGGCGAGGGCGGCCGCCGGGTTCGCGCCCGCCAGGACGGCGAGCGGGTTGGCGTTCGCGAGTGCGGCCAGGGGGTTCACCGAGCCGGAACCCCGGTCGGAGGAGGCGCCCGCCAGGAGGGCGAGCGGGTTGGCGCCGGCGAGTGCGGCCACGGGGTTCAGCCCGCCGCCGCCGAACGCCGCCATCGCCTGCAGTGCCCCGAGGGGCGTTCCGGCGAGGGCCGCCATCGGATTGCCGGAGCCGAACCAGTCCGGGAAGTCGGACTTGTTGGACTTGTTCGGCGGGTCGAGGAAATCGTTGAAGGCCTTGTTGGAACTGTCGGCGATATCGCCGAGTAAGTTCTTGATGGTGTCCTGTGCACTCGGTTTGTCAGCCACTTTTTCGGGTGTCCTTCCCTAGGGGCATCATGGAATTCACCAGAATGCCCAACCGTTTTTCGGTCATCCGCAGGATTCGCCCAGAGACTGGGTGCACATGTGCCGGAGCCTGGCTCTGCCACGTGTGAATGCACCCTCGGCGGCCTTTACGGAGATCTGGTTGATGCGGGCGAACTCGGCGATGGAGATACCGTCGGCCCGCGCGAGCATCACCTGCCGCTCCCGGCCCCGGAGCTGGCCGGCCTGCCGGAGCAGCCAGCGGCCGAATTCCCGGTCGCAGACGGCCTCCTCCAGCATCTCGGGCTCCCCGTCGGTGATGCGCAGCAACAGCCGCTGCCAGCGCTCCCGTTCCCGGTAGCTGTCGATGCACAGCCGCATGGCGACCGTGGTCAGGAACGCCCCGAGCCGGTCGCGGTCCAGGTCGCGGTGGGTCGCCGCCCGCAGCATGGCCTCCTGGACGCAGTCCTCGGCGTCGTGCGGATTGGGCAGTCGCCGGCGCACCAGACGCAGGAGGCGTTCGCGATGCTGGAGGACTTCAGTCCAGAAGGAATCGCGGCATAAGTGCATGCGTGTCACCAATGATCGAACGAAAGAAATGCTCCGGCGATTGGGTTCACGCCTGCCGCCATGCGACGAAAATACCCTCCACTCTTTCCACCCCCTCGCCCGTCCTTTCCTTTCTTGGATGGAAACAACGGCTTTCTGCCCTGGGGGGAGGTGGTTAACCCGCCGATCAGACCCTTCCTTCGTTTGAATGAGAAAATGAGAAGGGATAACAGTATCTTCGGGTTTGTTGAATCTGGGGTTCGGTGCCGTGTGTGGCGCATGGCGAGGTGGCGGGCCGGCGAGGCTGGTTGCTAACATCTACGTTAGTAACGTCGTCGTTAGTACCAAGCCCGGAGGTCGGCCCGCATGGTGGATTTCGTAGGCCGGCGTCCGGAACTGGCGACGCTGGAGCGGGAGCTGCGGAAGGTGGCGGCAGCCGTCGGCGGGGAGCGGCCCGGGCGGTGCCTGATGTTGCGTGGGCGGCGCCGGGTGGGCAAGTCGCGGCTGGTGGAGCGGTTCGCGGAGCGCTCCGGGGCCCCGTTCCTGTTCTACGCGGCGACCGGCGCGTCCCTTCGCAGCGATCTCGCCCGGCTCGCCCGGGACGCCCAGGCGTCGACGCTGCCGATGGCGCCGCTCGTGGCCGCCGCCCGGCCGGAGAGCTGGGACGCGGCGTTCGACGTGCTGGCCGCGGCGCTGCCCGCCGACCGGGCGAGCGTGCTGGTCGTCGACGAGGTGCCGTACCTGATGGATGCCGACGGCGCCTTCGAGGGGATGCTGCAACGGGCCTGGGACCGGGTGCTGGAGACCAAGCCCGTGCTGCTGGTCCTCATCGGCTCCGATCTGTCGATGATGGAGGCCCTGAACAGCTACGGACGCCCCTTCCACCAGCGCGGCCGGGAGATGGTGCTGGGGCCGCTGAACCCCGCCGAGGTGGGGCGGATGCTCGGGCTGGCACCGGCGGAAGCCTTCGACGCCGCGCTGGTCACCGGCGGGCTGCCGCTGATCTGCGCGGAGTGGCCGCGCGGCGCCGGGCTGTGGGACTTCCTCGACGAGGCGCTGAGCGACCCGGTCTCGGCCCTGCTGGTGTCGGCCGAGCGTTCGCTGGCCGCCGAGTTCCCGCCGCAGGCCCAGGCTCGTACGGTGCTGGCGGCCATCGGCAGTGGCGAGCGGACCTTCACCAACATCGCCCGTGCGGCCGGCGGGATCGGGGCCACGCCGTTGCAACGGGCGCTGGAACTGCTCACGGAGAAGCGGATCGTCGCCGCGGAACTGCCCGTGTCGCCGCGTCCGTCGAAGGACCGTCGCTACCGGGTGACGGATCCCTACCTGCGGTTCTGGTTGCACCTGCTCGGCCCGTCCATGGAGGAGATCGAGCGGGGGCGGGGCGATCTGACCCTGGCGCGCATCCGGGAGAACTGGACCAGCTGGCGCGGCCGGGCGGTCGAGCCCCTCGTCCGCGAAGCCCTGGCGCGGATCCTGCCCGACGACCGGCTCCCCGCCGCGCCCGCCGTCGGCGGCTACTGGACCCGCACCAACGACGTCGAGATCGACATCGTCGGGGCGGACCGCGCCCCCATCGCCAAAGAGCTGCTCTTCGTCGGCTCCGTCAAGTGGCTGGAGCAGTCCCCCTTCGACCGGCATGACCTGGCAGCCCTCCATCGCCATCGGGCCGCCCTCACTCCGGATCCCGTTCCCGTCCTGGCGGTCTCGCGCAGCGGAGTCGACTGCCCGGGACTCGACGCCGCCTACGGCCCCGACGATCTGCTGACGGCCTGGCCGCTGTGAGCGGCGGATGACGGACGCGGTACGGGAGTTGGGGGCGTGTCACACAACCACGCGTGCCCTTACCCGAGTTGCTCGGCTGCTCGACGAAGTCGTACCCGCCCGGGGTGAGCCCGCCCGGATCGCCGTTACCGAAAGAGGACCATGTACGAGTTCCACGGCTGGTTCGGCATCGCGGAGTCGCCGGAGGAGGCCGACACCGGCACTCTCGACGAGGGCATCGCCGAGCTGAGGGAGCGGATCGAGGCGCTCGACTGGTCGACGGGCGAGGCGGTGCTGCGCGCCCACAACGGGGAGTGGTTCGTGCGCGCCGACGGGCTGGTCAACCGGCGGCGTGACGAGGCCGAGGAGCTCGATGCCCTGGTCGCCTTCGTCGCCCGGCGCTTCCCCGGCGCGTGGGGTCTCCTGTACGAGCGCGCGGACGACCTGCCCTCGCCGCCGGGGCCGGGCGCCTTCCGGGTCCGGGTGCTGGCCCGCGGTGAGGTGACGGAGCGGCTCGACCCGTTTCTGTCGCCGGTGCGGCCGCTCATCGAGGACTGACCGGGCGTCAAGTCGCCGCTCCCGTCAGCCCGGTGCGTCCGCCGCGCGCCGGTTGCCGATCCGGACGACGATTTCGGCCACGAGCGTCGGGACCACCAGCACCACGCAGCACACGAAGCCGAGCAGCCCGCTCTCCAGCCAGACGACCGGACGCTCGTCCCAGCACTGAACCTGTTGCCGGGTGCAGCCGATGTCCGGAGGGAGCGGTGGCACCGGCAGGTTGAACCCCATGACGACGACGAGCACGGAGACGACGGCCCCGGTGGGCAGCAGGGTCCAGCGGATCCACGGCGGCCCCCACCACGACAGGATCCAGCCGACGGCGATCACCGCCGGCAGGATCCATACCTGGGCACTCATTCCCCCACCGCATCGGTCCGCGACATCGAGTTCCGGCCCCTCACCGCTCGGTATAGACCCGCACCTGCTGCGGCCGAACGATACGCGCGTCCATCCGGTAGCCGTGCCGCACCACCTCCGCGACCTCCCCGCTCTGTTCCGGGGAGAGCGCGGCCAGCGCCCCTACGGCCTCCTGCGTC
This sequence comes from Streptomyces sp. NPDC050528, assembly GCF_044457795.1. Taxonomy (NCBI): domain Bacteria; kingdom Bacillati; phylum Actinomycetota; class Actinomycetes; order Kitasatosporales; family Streptomycetaceae; genus Streptomyces; species Streptomyces sp. NPDC050528. The sequence goes on along the minus strand of NZ_JBITHH010000001.1, from coordinate 987,102 downwards.
TCGGGGTCGAACGGGTTGCGGGTGACCGGGATACGGGTCATGCCGTATTTCTCCAGCACGGCCAACAGCTCCGCCGCCACCGAGCCGACGAACGCGTCGTCCTGCGTGGCCTGCCGTTCGATCCGGTCGACGAGGAGGACGAGGTCGTAGAGGAGCGGCTGTACGACGCGGCCCTCGGCGGCCTGGTGTGCGTGGTCGAGCTCGGTGAGCAGTCCGTCGAGGCTTCGGCGGACCTCCCGGTCGTTGAGCAGCCGGCGGCGGAACTGGTCGCCGAGGGCGGCCAGTTCGTCGCGCATGCCGTCGACCGCGTCGGCCACGACGGCGAACGGGTCGGGCTGCGCCGCCGGGCCGGGCGGCGGCTCGGCCGGCGCCACGGGCTGGGGGACGGGCGGGTCCTCCGGCTGGGGCGGGTGCGGTGGAGTGGTCATGAGAAGCTCCTGATCTGCGGCCTTTGGTGCGGGGGCAGGTCGTTCAACGTGTGCTGCCAACGCGGCTTGACCCCCATCACGAAGGGCAGCAGGAAGAGTCCGGCTACGAGCAGCACTCGCAGCGGGGTCGAGTCGTATGCCAGGCCGAGGAGGCAGATGCCCATGATCACGGCCATGCTGTTGTGCCAGCGCCAGGTCTTGTCGAGTGCCGTGCTCGCCTCGGCCCGGTAGCCGTTCAGGCGGTCGGCGAGTCCGGGGTCCGTGATGCCGACGGCCAGCGCCTGTTCCACGCAGTGCGTGACCAACGGGACGCCGGCCTCCGAGGCGATGACGTACCGGCTCCTGGCCGGGTGATAGACCATGGCGCCCTCGGCCCGCAGCGACCAGATGCGGCCGATCTGGTCGCGGACGGCCGGGTCGCCGGACCGCTTCGCCAGGGCCTGTTCGTAGTTGCTCAGCGCCTCGTCGTACCGCTGGGCCTGGTACAGGCTGTCGGCGGCGGCGACCCGTGCGTCCGTGTCGTCGGGCGCGAGCCGGGCCGCCTCCAGATGCCAGTTGGCGGCGGTCGTGGTGTCGCCGCGCGCCTCGTGCACCCGGGCGATCAGGGTGTGGGTGAGCGCGTCGCGGGGGTACAGCTCTCGGGCCCGCTGGAACTCCTGCAACGCGTCCTTCCACTGACCCTGTCCGGCGTGGACCGCACCGAGCAGCCGCCAGGCGTCGCCGTTGCCGTCGTCGTAGTGCACGGCCTGCCGCAGCTCGTACAGCGCGCCCTCGTGATTGCCCTGGCTGATCATGCTGCGGGCGTGTCCCACCCAGTCCCGGCCGCCCAGGGTGGGGTGCGGTCGAGGCTGTGTCTGCGGTCCGGGCATCGGCTCCGGTGCGCTCCGGCGCTGTCGCGACTGGTCCAGTCTTCGGTGGTAGTCCTGGCGCCGGGCCGGGTCGAGCAGGTCGTGCCGCGCCCGGGATATCAGCTCCACCTTGTCCTCGGCCTCCCGCCGCTTCGTGGCGTCGGGGGCCCGGCTCGCCCGGCTCGACCAGGTGCGGAACGCCTTGTCGAGCTCTCCTTTCACCGTGTCCGCGGACGCGGACCGGTCGATCTGGAACTCCGTGTAGTAGTCGGGGACGTCCTCGGTCGTCATCGCTGCCGGCTCCCGCTGGAAGGTCAGGACCTAGAGGGTCGGGATGCGGGCGACACGGTCACCGAGCTCGGCCAGCTCGGCGGCGTTCAGGTTGTCCGGGCGTTCGAGCTCGAACTCGCCGAGCCACTTGCCCGTCGTGACGTCCTTCACCTCTACGTGGATGACGCCGTCGACGTCGTAGGAGTACGACACCTCGAACGGCGCGCCCTTGGGATAGCGCGGGATGTCGATCGTGCCGTCCCCGACCGTCTTCACGTACTCCAGGTCCTCGTCGTCCCCCTCCGTCACCTGGACCTTGAGCCGGCTCTGCTGCTCGGCGACGGTGTGGAAGGTGTCGCTCTTCTTGGCCGGCACGGGCGTGTTGTGCGGGATGATCACCGCGTTGTACTCGACGTCGAGGTCCGCGTCGCGGAGCGCGATCATGCCGAGCGACTGCGAGGTGACGTCCTTGATGGACTTCACCTTGCCCTTGGTGAGGCGGGCCAGGCCGTCGCCGGGCGCGGAGTCGACGGCCGCGCCGCCGCCGACGTACTTCCGCTTCTCCTGCGCGTCCTCGGCACGCACCGCGGCGTCCAGCCCGATCAGCGCGGCGCCGAGCGCGACCACCTCGTCCTGGGCGATGCCGCGCTCGGGCTCTCTCCCGGCCAGCCGCTGGATCAGCTCCTGCACCATCGGCATCCGCGTCGAGCCGCCGACCAGCAGCAGCCGGTCGATGCCGGACCAGCCGAGCCCCGCCTCCTCCAGCACGCCCTCGGTGATGATGCGGGTGCGGTCGAGCAGGTCGGCGGTGATCTCCTCGAACTTCTCGCGGGTCACCCGGATCTGCTCGTGGCGGCCACCGGCGGAGAGGATCACGACGGACTGCGGGGCGTTCGAGAGGGTGCGCTTGGCGATCTCCGCCTTGTCGCGCAACTCGGCCTGCAGCGCGCTGTCTTCGGTGAGGTCGGGACCGCCCGCGGCGATGAACGCGCCGTTGAGGTGGTTCATCAGGGCGCCGTCCCAGTCGAAGCCGCCGAGGTTGCGGTCGCCGTCGGTGGCGATCACCGTGTAGTCGCCGTCCTCGACGCGCATGACGGTGACGTCGAAGGTGCCGCCGCCCAGGTCGTAGACGAGCACGGTGCCGATGTCCTCGCCGTCGTCCCGGCCGTCGCCGGCGGACTGGTCGAGGCCGTAGGCGAGCGCGGCCGCGGTGGGTTCGTTGACGATCCGCAGCACATCGAGACCGGCGAGCCGTCCGGCGTCCTGCGTGGCCTTGCGCCGGGCGTCGTCGAAGTACGCGGGTACGGTGATGACCGCCTGCTCGACCGGCTCGCCGAGCATCATCTCGGCGTCCTCCTTGAGGCGTTTGAGCAGCAGGGCGGAGATCTCCTCGGGCCGGTACGCCGTACCGGACTCCGAGTGGTAGACCGGTTTCGTCTCCCCCATGTAGCGCTTGACGAACTGCACGACGTGGTCGGGCGCCGTGGCCGCGGACCGCTTCGCCTGGGAGCCGACGACCACGGTGTCGCCCTGGAACATCACCACGGACGGGGTGATGTTCTCGCCCTCCCGGTTGCGGACGATGGACGGCCGTCCCGAACGGTCGGCCACCGCCACCGCGCAGTACGTCGTCCCGAGATCGATGCCTACAACACGCGTCACCGCTCATTCCCCCTTATGTGAGCAGAACTGCTGACAATCCCAATTGTGCTCATTCCGTGGCCCGTTGGCTGCTTTTCGGCAAGAACCGTTTGACGGTTTTCGGCCGGTCCGGTGTGCGGCGCCCGAGCCCGGCTCCGGCTCGCGCTCCGGCTTCGATTCCGCGCGGGCGTACGCGCTCCAGCGCACGGATACGCAAAGGGGCGCGGGGAACCGATCAAGCGCCCCAGCGCACGGGAACGCCAAGGGGCGCGGGGTGAACTGAACAAGCGCCCCCGCGCCCCGCATCCGCTCCCCGACAGTTGCCAGAGGTCGACAGTTGTCAGAAGCCCCGCCGCGCCCCGCCGTCCACCGACACCATCACCCCGGTGACATACGAAGCCGCCGGCGACAGCACGAACGCGCCCGTGCGGCCGAACTCCTCCGGCGATCCGTACCGCCCGAGCGGAATCGCGGCCTCGTTGGCGGCCTGCCTGGCCGCCGGGTCGGGGGCCAGACCGTCCAGTTCGCGCATACGGTCCGTGGCGATCCGGCCCGGGAGCAGGCCTACGACGCGGATGCCGCGGGGGCCCAACTCGTCGGCCAGGGACTTGGCGAAGCCGGCCAGGCCGGGGCGCAGGCCGTTGGAGATGGCCATGCCGGGGGCCGGTTCGTGGGCCGTGCCGGAGAGGACGAAGCCGATGACTCCGCCGGGTCCCAGTTCCGCCGCGGCCGCCCGGGCCAGCCGTACCGCGCCCAGGAACACCGACTCGAACGCCGTCTGCCACTGGTCGTCGGTGGTGGCCGCCACATCGCCCGCCGGCGGGCCGCCGACGCTGACGAGGATGCCGTCGAAGCCGCCGAACAACTTCCGTGCCGCGGCGATCAGTTGGCGAGGGGCCTGCGGGTCGGAGTTGTCCACGGCGACGCCGGCCGCGTCCGGGCCCAGCTCGGCCGCCGCCTCCGCCGCGCGCTTCTCGTCGCGGCCGGTGACGACCACTTTGGCGCCGTCGGCGACCAGTTCGCGGGCGATGGCGTAGCCCAGCCCGCGCGTGCCGCCGGTGACGACGTACACCTTGTCCTTCAGTCCGAGATCCATGAGTCCTGTCCCTTCCTGTCTCTTGTGTCCGGTCCCTTCTAGAGGCCCAGGGTCGTGGTGACGACGGCGTCCACCCGCGCCGCCAGCTTGGTGTCGTCCTCGTCCGTCCACGCCCAGGTGACATGTCCGTCGGGGCGGACCAGGGCGGCGCGTACGTCCGCCCACGCGGGCCGCGTCCGGTCGGGCGCCCCGGTGTGCACGGCGATCCGCCGCTGGGCGCGGTCCGCCAGCGCGCCGCTCTCCGTCAGGTCGAGCAGGACGTACGCGTCCGCCCGCAGCGCGCCGAACAGCGTGCCGTCCGTGCTGGTCAGGGGCAAGTCGGGGGCGCGGGTTCCGGTCACCGGGTGGGCCGTCGGGTCGGCGCTCGGGTAGGCGACGTCGAGCGCGGTGAGGCGGCCGGCGAGTACGTCGCTGAACTCCCGTGATTCCGGGACCATTCGGCTCAGCAGGTCGCGCAGGGCGAGGCCCTCCGGTGTGAAGGCGTGGAACAGGTAGGTCTGCGCGCGGCTGTGCTCCATCAGCTGCTCGCCGACCGGGTAACGGTCGGTGTGGTAGCTGTCCAGCAAGCCCTCCGAGGCCCAGCCGTCGATCGTCGCGGCCAGCTTCCAGCCGAGGTTGAAGGCGTCCTGGAAACCGACGTTCATGCCGACGCCGCCGGTGGGGTAGTGCTGGTGCGCGGCGTCGCCGGCGAGCACGACGCGGCCACGCCGGTAGTGGGAGGCGAGGCGGGTGGCGTTGCCGTAGCGGGAGAGCCAGGACGGGTCGCGCATGCCGAAGTCCTCGCCGGCGATGTCGACGACCTTCTGCCGCAGCTCGTCCATCGTGAAGTCGCCGGGCCATTCCGTGGTCGCGCTGTCGGGGCTGGTGCCCGCGATGCGCCAGCGGTTGTCGGGCAGCGGCACGATCATCAGGCCGCCGCGCTCGGTGAACCGGTTGAAGCCGGGCGCCGGCGGGTTGTCGAAGAGGACGTCACCGAGCCAGCCGAGATAGCGCGAGTCCGTCCCGGGGAACTCGATCCCGGCGACGTCGCGCACGGTGCTCCGCGTCCCGTCGCAGCCCGCGATGTACTCCGCCTCGATCTCGTACGGCCCCTGCGGCCCCTCCACCTGGACGGTCACCGAGTCCGCGTCCTCGGTGAAGCCGGTGACGCGGTGCCCGCGCCGGATCGTCGCGCCGAGCCCGCGGGCATACTCCTCGAAGAGCGCCTCGGTACGGGCCTGGGGGATGAAGAGCGTGTACGGGAACGGGGTGTCCATGACCGAGAAGTCGAGCCGGTTGGACAGGTTGGCGAAGTGCCCGGTGGAGATCTTCAGGCTCTCGTCGAGGAAGCGTTGGTGGATCCCGCGCGAGGCCAGCACCTCGACACCGCGCGGGTGCACGGTGAGCGCCTTGGAGCGGTTGTCGATCTCGGTGCGGATCTCCAGGACGGTGACGGAGATGCCGTTCAGCCGCAGCTCGGCGGCGAGCCAGAGGCCGACGGGGCCGCCTCCGGAGATCACGACCTGCTCTGTTTCCACCCGCTGTGCCCCGGCCTGCCGCGCTGCCGCCTGCTGTGCGCTCATGAGATCACCCATTTCTTGGTCGCTGACCTAGAGTCTTTGAGTGCAGTAAACTAGGTCGGTGACCAACAAGCAACAGAGCGACCGACTGGATCCGGCCACGGTGATCCGCGCGGGTCTGGCCCTCCTGGACGAGAAGGGCCTGGACGCGGTGTCCACGCGCGCGGTCGCCGACCGGCTCGGCGTGCGGATCAACACCGTGCAGTGGCATGTGAAGACCAAGGCCCGGATGCTGGAGCTGATGGCGGACGCCGTACTTGGCGAGATTCCGCTCACTGACCTTCCGGAAGTCCCCGCCGAACGCGCCCGCGAACTGGCCCGCCGGTTCCGCCGCGCCCTGCTGTCCTACCGCGACGGCGCGGCCCTCGTGGTCGGCACCTACGCCGCCGAGCCCATGACCCTGGCCTTCGCGGAGAGCCTGGTCGAGGCGCTGCTCGCCTCCGGCCTGGACGAGCGCAAGGCCGCGTGGACCGCGTGGGCGCTCGTCTACTTCGCCCTCGGTCTCACCCAGGAGGAACAGGCCCTGGATCACCGCCCGTTGGGCGACGTCCTGGCGCGCGCGATCTCCGAGACGACCCACCCCGCGCTCCACCGCGTGGCCGGCCATCTCGCGCCGACGTCGTTCGAGGAGCGGTACGAGTCCGGGGTGGCGGCGCTGCTGGCCGGGGGGCGGTGAGGGGGAGGGCCTCTCAGGGCGCCGGTCCGTCACGCGTTTCAGCGAAGCGCCGTCAACGCGCTCTCGCCGGCGGCCAGAACCGTGCGCGCCTGGTGTTCCACCTGGTGGCGGACCGGTACCCAGCGCACGCGCAGGGCTTCTTCGGCGTCGGTGCACCACGCGGTGAAGAGTTCGTCGAGTTCGCGGTACAGCGCCGGGGCCGCCCTGTCGCCCGATGCCTTCAGCAGCCGTAGCAACAGGCCTGCCGCGCGGACGGGTTGGCGGCGGGCGACGATGTTCAGGGCCGCGACCTGGGCCGTCGTCAGGTGTCGAGGGTCGTCGGCGGTCGACGCGGCGGCTGCCTGACGGGCCAGTGGTTCCCAGGAGTCGGCGACCATCTCGTAGAGGCCGTCGGCCATCCACTCCACCACCCGCCTGAGCGGGTCGTGTTGAGGCGACGGCAGGAAGACGCGTGCCTTGTCGAGTACGGCGGTCACCTGACGCCCGCCGTCCAGGACCAGGTCGGCCAGTTCGCGGAGCGCGTGCTCGGCATCCGGGTACGGGGACAGGTCCTCGGCCAAGTCGCTTGCCCACATGGGGACTTCGACGATCGCGGTGACTCCGCCGTACCGCGCGGGCGCGCACCAGGTCGACGCCCCGATGTTCTCCGAACCGGCCGCGAGGCGCGCGGTGTTGTCCGGCGGGGGCAGGACGTAGACCGCGGGACCGGGGTTCTCCCAGTACAGGGCGTCGTACGTGCCGTGCTGGAGGGGGATGCGGAGTTCCGCGGCGGATCGGCGGAAGGGTGCGGCCAGTTCGGGGAGATCGCGGTCAACTGGACCCAGCTGCCGCCGATGTCGGTGCTGTGGAGCGAGCACTGGAGGACGGGACGGAGCTCGTCGATCACCGCGAACAGGGCCTGGCTCTCGGGGAGTCGGCACCCGACGATCGGCGCCCACTCCGGCTGCTCGGCGGCGATCGGGCGGTAGGTGGTGCGGTAGTAGGTCCGCAGGGTGGGGACGGTCGCGGGAGCGGCCGTGGCTTCTTCGGCGCCGGCCTCGCTCACGGCCGCGCCGTCCGGGTCGAGACACAGGACGAAGTCCCAGGTGGCGAGGGCGGGGTCGGTCGCCGCGAACGGCCGCTCTCCGCGCGCCACTTGCTCCGCCAGCACGAGCGCGGTCGCGCCGCCGACCGGCTCGTCGGGGTGCGGTCCGGCGACCACGAGGACGTGGTGCGGGCCGTGTCCCACGGACAGCATCAGGATCGGGCGGCCCGCGCGGGAGCTGCCGATCCGGCGCAGTCGGCAGGCCGCGGGATATCGGGAGACCAACTGCCGCGCGGACCCGGTGACTTCGGCGACCGTGGGATAGCGGGCCGTATGATCGGGGAATTCTTCGAAACATTCGGGCGAAAACATTCGACGGTCGGATCTTGATTGTCGGCGATCCATGGGCGACCTCCCGGCGTGAATCGTTCAATAGTGGCTATGAGCTGGGGAATTAGACGAAGCGTCCCGCATTCGCGAGCGGCGAATATTTCGTACTCGGCACCGAAACTATTGACAGTTGGCAGGGGCAGACCAAAACTGACGCGCCATGGACAACACACCCGCACGCACGTCGAAACACTTAAGGCTCTCCGTCAGCGGAGCCTGCGCCTTGCTGCTGGCCCTCCTGGCGCTGATGACCCTGCCCGGCACCGCCCGTGCCGACACGGTCGTCACCACGAACCAGACCGGCACCAACAACGGCTACTACTACTCGTTCTGGACCGACTCCCAGGGGTCGGTCTCCATGAACCTCGGCTCCGGCGGCAACTACAGCACCAGCTGGAGCAACACCGGCAACTTCGTGGCCGGCAAAGGCTGGAGCACCGGCGGGCGCCGGAGCGTGACGTACTCGGGGACCTTCAATCCGTCCGGCAACGGCTATCTGTCGCTGTACGGCTGGACCTCGAACCCGCTCGTCGAGTACTACATCGTCGACAACTGGGGCACCTACCGGCCCACGGGCACATACATGGGCACCGTCACCAGTGACGGCGGCACGTACGACATCTACAAGACCACGCGCTACAACGCCCCTTCGGTGGAGGGCACGAAAACCTTCGACCAGTACTGGAGCGTGCGGCAGACGAAGCGGACCGGCGGCACCATCACCACCGGCAACCACTTCGACGCCTGGGCCCGCGCCGGCATGCCGCTCGGCAGCTTCAGCTACTACATGATCCTCGCGACCGAGGGCTACCAGAGCAGCGGCAACTCCAACATCACGGTGGGCGGGACGAGTTCGGGCGGCGGCACCAGCGGCTGCACGGCGACCCTGTCCGCCGGTACGCAGTGGAGCGACAGGTACAACCTCAACGTCGCGGTCACCGGTTCCAGCAACTGGACCGTGACGATGAACGTCCCGTCACCGGCGAAGGTCCTCTCCACCTGGAACATCGCGGCCACGTACCCGAGTTCGCAGGTGCTGTCCGCCAAACCCAACGGCGCGGGCAACAGTTGGGGCGCCACCATCCAGCCCAACGGCAACTGGACCTGGCCCACGGTCTCCTGCACGGCGAACTGACCGTCCCCACCCAACTCCCAAGGCTGGAGGACCACTTCACATGGCACCCGCACCGAACGTCTTCTCATTGCGCGCCCTACGATCCCTACGGCCCCTGGTCGCCAGGCTGGCCGTGGTCGCCCTGGCCGCCGCGGGCACCCTCGCCGTCGGTGTCAACACCCCCGCTCAGGCAGCCACTTGCAGCGGCTACGTCGGGCTCACCTTCGACGACGGCCCGTCCGGCAACACCCCCACCCTGCTCAACGCGCTGAAGCAGAACGGTCTTCGGGCCACGATGTTCAACGAGGGTCAGTACGCGGCCGCGTACCCGGCCCAGGTCAAGGCGCAGGTCGACGCCGGTATGTGGGTCGGCAACCACAGCTACACGCACCCGCATCTGACCACGCAGACCCAGGCGACGATCGACTCGGAGATCTCCCGGACCCAGCAGGCCATCGCGGCGGCGGGCGGCGGCACCCCCAAGCTGTTCCGTCCGCCGTACGGCGAGACCAACGCGACGGTGAAGGCCGTGGAGGCCAAGTACGGTCTCACGGAGATCATTTGGGACGTCGACTCGCAGGACTGGAACGGCGCGAGCACCGACGCGATCGTCGCGGCGGCCGCCCGGCTCACCAACGGCCAGATCATCCTCATGCACGACTGGCCCGCCAACACGGTCGCGGCGATCCCGCGCATCGCCCAGGGCCTGGCCGCCCGCAACCTCTGCGCCGGAATGATCTCCCCGACCACGGGCCGCGCGGTGGCCCCCGACGGCAGCGGCAACGGCGGTGGCAGCGGCGGCAGTTGCACGGCGACCCTGTCCGCCGGTACGCAGTGGAGCGACCGGTACAACCTCAACGTCGCGGTCACCGGCTCCAGTGCGTGGACCGTGACGATGAACGTCCCGTCGCCCGCGAAGATCATCGCCACCTGGAACATCGCGGCCACGTACCCCAGTTCCCAGGTGCTGACGGCCAAACCCAACGGCGCGGGCAACAGTTGGGGCGTGACCATCCAGCCGAACGGCAACTGGACCTGGCCCACGGTCTCTTGTACGGCTAGTTGACCCCGGCCGGGCTGAGGGCCGCCGCGATCGCCGGGGTCACGGGGTGTCCCGCGAGGACGTGGCGGACCGCGTCGAGCGGGACGGGGCGCTCGTAGTCGTCCTCGAAGTGGGCCTGGACGGTCTCCGGGGAACGGTCGGTGAGGAGGTGGAAGAGGAAGTCGGAACCGTCCGGGTCCGCGTCACCCACGGGGAAGTCGATGGCCGAACCGGCGCGCCACGCGGTGTCGCCGGTCTCGCGCCACAGGCAGACGGTGACGCGGGTGACGTCCGGGCCCTCGTCGCGGAAGGCCGGATCGTCCAGCAACGGACGCAGTACAGCGGGCACTTCGTCGACGACCCCGGGCCAGACCTCCTCGTCGTCCGTCCCGTACGGGCTCATCGCCGACTCGTGGTCGAAGCCGCGGATGAGCACGCCGGCCGGGGCGAAGAGGACCGAGAAGTCGTCCCCCGAGCCGTTGTCCATCAGGGCCGCTTCCGTGCCGGGGCCCCAGCCTGTGTCGAAGACGTACTGGACGAACTGCGGATCGTCGCCGATCGTGGCGTCCAGGACGGCCAACGCCCGCAGATGGACGCGGAGTTCGGCGGGATCGGGGAGGAGGGCGGCGGCCTCGTACACGGTGCTCATGACCTCATGGAAGCAGCCGCCACTGACAACTCCGGCGCGCTACCGGGCCATCCACGGCAACGCGATACCGGCATCGGCCAGCAACCGCAGCTCCCCACCCGTGAACGTTGGCCCGTCGAGCTGCGGCCGTAGTGGCCCAATTGCCGCCGCTGCCAGGACACTTGGGCGGAGCAGGACGGTGCCGGGGGACTGGAGGGTCAGGACTTCCGTCATCGCGGTGGCCACGCGGTACGAGCCCGTCGCGGTGTGGGACAGGCGGCTGACGTAGCGCTGGAGGAGTCGGTCGGCCGTGCCCGCGGTGCGGCCCTGTGTCGTCCTGTAGTGGATGTCCTGGCCCACGGCGAGACTCCAGGCGAGTTCGACGGGTCTCGCGATGGCCCGTTGTGCCTTGCGGGAGAGGCCGTCGGCGAGGCCCACGGACGTCAGGCGGGTGCGCAGGGCCACGGCGCCGATGGCCGCCACCGACATGCCGTGGCCGTAGACCGGGTTGAACGCGGCGACCGAGTCGCCCAGGGCGACCAGGCCTTCGGGCCAGGACTTCAGACGTTCGTAGTAGTAGCGGCGGTTGACCGTGCTGTGGGTCAGGGCGACGTCCGTGAGCGGCTCGGCGTGGGCCAGCAGGTCGGCGACGACGGGGTGGCGGAGGGTGCGGGCGTAGGGCTCGAACTCGGCGGCCTCACGCGTGGGTTGGGCCCCCGGCGTGCCGATCAGGCTGACGTGCCAGCGGCCGTCCTCGATCGGGACGATGCCGCCCGTCCGGCCGGGTTCGCCGGAGCGCGGATCGGCCTGGACGTTGATCACGGGCCAGTTGTGGGTGGGGACGGGCGCGCGGTAGATACGGCTGGCGTACGCGATACCGGAGTCGATGCGGTCCTCGGCCGGGCCCGGGGCGCCCAACTCGCCCAGCCAGCGCGGAAGTCGGGACGCTCGTCCGGAGGCGTCGATCACCAGGTCGGCGGTGAGGCCGGTCTCGGTGCCGTCCGCCGCGCGCAGCCGTACGCCGGTGACGCGGTCCGAACTCCCCAGCAGGGCAGTGACGTTGGTGTGCGGGCGTACGTTGACGCGCGGGTCCTTCACCACCTGGCGGCGGACGACGGAGTCCGTGAGGTCGCGGCTCGCGGTGATCAGATAGTGGCTGTCCCGCTGCCAACGGCGGTACCAGCCCTCGGGCGAGTGGATCAGCATGTTCGTCGTCATGGGCACCCGGTTGGCGCCCGCGGACAGCAACTCCTTGACCGTGCCCGGCAACAGCTCCTCGATCGCGTTGGCCCCGCCGGACAACAGGACGTGGAAATGCGCCGCTTGGGGCACACCCGGACGTGCCTCGGGACCCTCGGGCAGGCCGTGCGCCTCGATGATCTCGACGGTGTCGACATGGTCCCGGACGGCCGCCGCGGCGAGCATGCCGGCGAGGCTGCCGCCGATGACGACGGCACGGGTGGACATGCGGGACGCGGGGCGCGGCGATTCACTCATGGGGGGCTGCTTTCTCCAGAGGAGCACCGGCGAACCAGATCACATCGAGAGGTCTCGATCACATCGAGAGGTCTCGCAGAATATGCCAATCGCAAGGGGACCGAAACGGGGCCGTCGGCCTCACGCGCCGTCGAGCAGCGAGGCGAGCCCCCGGTCGAGGGACGGTTCCAGGGCTTCCCGGCCCGGCTCGGTCACCCGGTAGGTGCGGCGCAGGAAGTGGTGCAGGGCGACCGTGTCGAAGCGGATCATCGCGATGCCCTCCGGCGAGTGGAACTCGACGGCCGTGTGGGCGGGGCCGTAGGGCCTGATGTGCACGTTGCCCATCCCGGCGGGAGCGGCGAGGCCCTCCTCCAGGAGTGCCCGCGCGAAGGTCCATGTCACCTTCTTGCCGTCGAGCGATATCCAGGCGGGGAACAGGAGTTGGACGGCGAAGGGGTCGCCGGAGGAGTAGCGGAGCGTGACCGTGACGGCCAGCTCCTGGTCGTCGTCGGCGAGCAGCCGGGCACTGGTGGGCTGTTCCAGGGTGACGTGGCGCATGGGTGGTCTCCGATTCGGGCGGGGCGGCGGCCGGTTGTGCCGACTCACCCTCCTTGAGCGCGCGGAGGGGCACTTGATTACGCCGTTGCGGAAGTTGGTTGATGTGATCTGAGTCACCTTCCGTTATTGCTGCAACTTTAGTTGAAAGTTTCGCCATCTAGGCTTACAAAATCCTTCCCCGCCCCCTTGGCAACTGGAGCGTTGCTGCCATGACCGACGGTCCCACCGCCGAGTACGCCCGGATCTACGAGGAGCAGCAGCCGCGCCTCGTCGCCTACGCCCGCTCGCTCACCCGGAACACCTGGGTCGCCGAAGACCTCGTCGCCGAGGCGCACTTCAGGGTGTGGCGCAGGCTGTCCGCCGGCCATGAGATCGACAACGTCCCGGCGTACCTCATGACGACGGTGAAGCACCTCGCCACGGCCGCGGGGAGCGCCGCACGCGAGACACCGCGTGATCCGCAGGCCGACGAGCGGGCCGAGGGGAACCACGCGCAGGTCCACGGGGGCGACCCGGCCGAGCAGGTGTCCTCAACGGACCTTCTGGTAAGGGTACTTGAGCAGTTGCCCGAGCGCTGGGTGAAGGCGCTGTGGCTGGCCGAGGCGGAGGGCCTGCCGCTGGCCGCGATCGGCCCCCAGCTCGGCACCAAGCAGGGCGCCACCGCCGTACTGCTGCACCGCGCGCGGGAGGGCATGCGGCAGGCGTTCCTGCGCGAGCAGACCGGCGCCCCGGACGACCCCGCGTGCCAGGTCCACTGGGCCCGTATGCCCGCGTACGTACGCGGAGCCGCCACCGAGCGGCAGTCCGAACGCCTCCTCGGCCATGTCGACGCGTGCGACGACTGCCGCGCCCGCCTCGCGGCCCTGATGCGCGCCAACGACCGCCTGCCCGCGCTCGTCGCACCGGCTCTGCTGGTGTTCGTGCTCGGCGGTGCGGGCAAGTTCCTGCTCGCCGGGTTCGGCGCGGGTTCCGCCGCCGCTGCGGGCGGCCACGGTGCCGGACTGCTGCACGGCGTACGGCACGCGGCAGTCGGCGCCTCCAAGACACAGATGGCGGCCGCCGTCGGTACGGCCGTGGCGGGCGCCGTCGCGGTCGTCGTCCTCTTCGGCGGCACCGACGCCACCGAAGTCCCGGTCGCGAAGGGCCCGGTGGCCGAAGTCCCGGTCACCCAGGCCCCGGTGGCGTCCGAACCGCGCTCGGGGAAGCCCCCGAAGACACCGGGCAAGAGCACGGGTTCTACGGCCCCTGCGGCGGACGGGTCCATAAGTGCCGTGCCCCCGGCCGTACTTGGCGACACGGGCGACGGGTCGGGTGCGAGCGGGACAACTCCGGTTCCTACGGCGCCAGTTGAGTCGCCGCCGGTGACCACCGAGCCGGTTCCCGCACCGCCGGTGACCACGGAACCTGAACCGGAGCCGAAGCCCACGCCCAAACCGCCGGTGGTCACGGACCCGGCCCCGGAACCGACGCCCACCGACCCGACTCCGGCACCGCCCAAGACCGGCGAGCCGAAGCCGGAGCCCACGACCCCCTCCGAGCCGTCGACGGGGGAACCAACTCCCGCCGATCCCAGTCCCGTTGGGGACCCGGTGACCACCCCGGAGACGCCCGAACCGTCCACCCCGGCCGACGGCCAGCCCTGTGCTCAGACAGGGGACGGAGCCGGAGACCGGGGCGGGGTTACGGGCGGCGACGCGGGCGGATCAGCCGATGGCGTAGGCGCGGTAGACGGTCTCCACTGACGTACCGCCCGCGGAGTCGGTCACCTGGGAGCGCAGGGCGACCGCGCCGGAGGCCGGGTTGTGCACGGACGCCTTCCAGGAGGAACCGGAGCGGGTGACGGTGGCGGCCTTCCAGGTCGTGCCGCCGTCCGAAGACGCCCAGACCTTCAGGGACTTGACCGTCGACTTGGTGAACTTGACGTCCGGGCCCTGGGATCCGCGGCCCGCGCTGACGGTGACCGACGTGGTGCTGTTCGCCTTGGCCCGGTTGCGGCTGTCGAGGCCGGCGGGCAGGAAGCGGGTCATGAAGACGGGGGCGACCACCGACTTGGCGGGGTCGGCCTTGAACCGCCAGTCCAGGGTGACGCGCGACGACAGCATGCCGGACGGGAAGGTGATGCCCGGGCGGTAGCGGTGGGCGTCCACGGTCAGCCGGTAGGTGCCCGCCGAGTGGATCGTGGCGGCGAAGTCGGCGTCGGAGGAACCCCAGTTGGTCAGGGTCTTCTTCTTGACGGTGGTGCTCCCCTTGGACAGGACCACCGTCTCCTTCGTCGGGTCGGCCCCGCTCGTGCCCACGTCGGGGTCGCCGATCAGCGCGTCCGGGATGAAGTTCACGGACTTCTGCCAGACGAACGGCAGATAGTGCAGCGGGCTCCACACGGCCCGCCCGAAGGACTGGGTGAAACTCTGCCCCGCCTTCAGCGTCCGCACCGCCGGGAAGCCCCCGCCGACGTCGTCGCCGTTGCTCGCGAAGATGTCGTCGCGCGGCTGCCAACTCCCGGGCGTCACATGGACGGTGGCGCTGTACGGCGCGCTGTCGTCGTTGACGTTGGCGTACAGATCGGTCGTGCAGTTGTCGACCTTCGGGGCGGCCTGGAGCGCGACGTTGTGCTCGTTCGCCATCTGTGTCCCGCCGCGCACCGAGAAACGCATCGTCGCCAGCTGGGACCGCTTGAACGATCCGCCGGGCGCGGCCGGGATGCCGGTCGTGTTCTTGACCGCGACATAGCTGTCGTTGCCGGACCACTGCGCCAGGTACCCGAACTGCAGCCGCTTGGAGGAGTTGGGGATGGCGTAGAGCGACCCCGCGCGGTTCCCGCCGCTCACGGCGACGGCGGAGGGCATGTTGGCGTCGGCGGAGCACACCTGCGCGCCGATCGTGGCAGGCTCGGTGACATCGGCCGGAGTGTCCAGCGACACCTTCACCGCCTTGCCCTTGCGGGCGTCCAGCGTCGTGGACTTGGCCCCCGACACGGACACGACCTGCGCGCCGAGGGTGTCGGTGCCCAGACCGTCCGCGGTGCTCTCGTAGATGTCGGCCATCGCGAGATACGTGCCCGCCGGCAGGCTGAGCCGCTTGCCCGACTTGACGGTACGCGTCTCACCCGACGACGCGTTGACGACGGTGACCGTCGTCGCGACCTTGGCGCCGTGCCGCCCCAGCGTGGTGACGGTCAACGACCCCGACGCCGCCTGCGCGTTGCCGGCGGAGACGACCAACGGCCCCGCGAGCGCGGCCACTCCGACGAACGCGAGCGATGCGAGCGGCGTGCGTCTTGTCCGTCGTACGGACATGCTTCCCCCTGTGGACATGGTTCCCCTCCGAGTCCCGAACCCCAACCCCCGAAAACGGCTCATCGTAACTGTGCCGCAAGGGAGTTCGATCAGCGCCCCGCCACCAGCCGGCACGCCTCCGCGTACGCCCGGACCAGCGGCCGTGCCCCGTCCTCGCGCCGCCACGCGAGGGCGTAACGGCTCGGCGAAATGCCGTGCACCGGGCGGGTGACGACACCGCCGAGGGTGATCAGATGGGCGTTGCCCGTGGCGACCAGGCAGACGCCCAGACCGGCGACCAGCGCCTCGTACGTCTCCTCGGTGCTCGCGATCTCCGCGCCGATGCGCGGGAGTCGGCCGTCGCGTTCGTCGAGGGCGAGCCAATGGTCGCGCAGGGGACCGGCGTCGGTCGGGAGGGCGAGGAACTGTTCGTCGGCGAGGTCCGCGAAGTCGACCTCGGAGCGGGCGGCCAGTGGATGGGTGTCCGGGAGCGCGACAAGGCGGGGTTCCTCGGCGACGACCGTCCAGCCGTAGCGCTCCGCGTCGGGCAGCGGCAGCCAGACGAACGCCACGTCCGCGTCGCCGTCCGCGAGACCGGCCGTCGGATCGTCCCAACTCACCTGCCGCAGCCGTACGTTCGCCTCCGGACGCGCCGCCGTGAAGCGGGAGCGGATCGCCGGGAGCAGACCGCCCCGGCCCGGGCTGGTGCTCATGCCGACCACCAGGGTGCTGCGTTCGGCCGCCGTGACCTCCGCCAGCGCGGCCGTGCCCTCCGCCCAGGTCGCCAACAGCCGTTCCGCGTACGGCAGTAGGGCCGCACCGGCGGCCGTGAGCGCCACGCCCTGCCGGTCACGCCGGAACAACTCGGCGCCCAACTGCCGCTCCAGCGCCCGGATCTGCTTGCTCAGGGCGGGCTGCGAGACGTACAGCCTCTCGGCCGCGCGCGTGAAGTGGAGCTCCTCGGCGACCGCGACGAAGTAGCGCAGGTCCCGTACGTGTACGTCCGTCGTCATGGCCATTGGTTATCAGCGTAGGTCTTGGACGGGTGATCGGGGGCGGGAGCAGGCTGGTCGGCAGATGGACAACAGGGGATCTCAAGGGGAGACGTCATGAACAAGGTGTGGCTGGTCACCGGTGCGAGCAGCGGGTTCGGGCGGGCGATCGTCGAGGCGGCGCTCGCGGCCGGTGACGTGGTGGTCGGTGCGGCCCGGCGGACCGAGGGACTGGACGACCTGGTGGCCGCGCGTCCCGACCAGATGGAGGCGTTGCGTCTGGACGTCACCGACACCCGGGCGGCGGAGGCGGCCGTACGGGACGTGGTGGCGCGGTACGGGCGGATCGACGTGCTCGTCAACAATGCGGGCCGTACGCACGTCGGGGCCTTGGAGGAGACCACCGAGCAGGAGCTGCGGGACCTGTTCGACCTGCATGTCTTCGGGCCCGCGGCCCTCACGCGCGCGGTGCTGCCGTCCATGCGGGAACGGCGCTCCGGGGCGATCGTGCAGATGAGCAGCATGGGCGGGCAGATGTCCTTCGCGGGCTTCTCGGCGTACAGCGGAACGAAGTTCGCCCTGGAGGGGCTCTCCGAGGGGCTCGCGGACGAGGTCGCCGAGTACGGCGTCAAGGTGCTGATCGTCGAGCCGGGTGCCTTCCGGACCGCCCTCTTCGACACGAGCCGGGCCGGGGTCAGCGTCGACAGCGGGGTGTACGCCAAGGTGAGCGAGACCCGCGGCTTCGTCTCCGGCGGCGACGGTGCCCAGGCCGGCGACCCCGCGAAGGCGGCGGCCCTCATCCTCGCCGCGCTGGACGCCGAACAGACCCCGCTGCACCTGCCGTTGGGCGACGACGCGGTCGACGCCGTCCTCGACCACCTCGACCAGGTGCGCGGCGACATCGCGGCCTGGGAGAAGCGGACCCGGGCGACGGGGTTCGACGCGTGAGGAAGGGCTGAGGAGCCGGGCCCGCTCCCGTTGTCAGTGGTGCGTGCCACGATGGGTGCACGGCGAGAAACATGGGGAGCGGGGGTGACATGGAGGGCGAGTTTCCGCGGGCCGGGCGGCGGGCCAGGGAGCTGTGCGCACGGGGCACGCAGCTCTACGACGTGGCGCGCGCCCTGCGTGCCGACCACACCCGCGCGCTCGACACCGTCCGCTCCGCGCTGGAGCCGCTGCGGGCCGAACTCGTCGCGCAGGAGCTGGAGTCCATCCCGGTCGCCCGCCTGAAGGACGTCACCGAGGGACGGCTGCGGCTCGGGGCCGTGGAGGCGGCGGGACTGACCTCCGTGCGCGCGGTGCACGAGGCGAGCCGGTACGAGCTGCGGCAACTGCCCGGCGTAGGACAGCAGACCGCCGACCGCGCCCTCGCCGCCGCCCGGCAGATCGCGCGGGCCGTCGCGGAGACCGTCTCCGTCCGCATCGACGTCGACCACCCCGAGCCCCGGACCACCGCCCTGGTCATCGCTCTGCAACGGCTCGTCGAGGCAGGCCCGGAGCTGCGCCGCGCCCTGGACGCCGCGAACCGGCTCGACGAGCGGCTCGGCGCGCTGCTGCCCGTGGCGCGGCCCGCCAGCAGCAGGCTCCTGATGGCGCTCGCCGGGCGCAGGCGAAGGGACGGCGCGCTCGCCGCGGTCGCCGAAATCCGTGAACTGGTCGGCGACCCGGCCGCCAAGGACGTACGGCTGCTGATCGCCCAGGCCTCCACCGATCTGCTGCGGCCGCCGGTCTCCGAGATCGAGGCGTGGGTCGACTTCGAGCTGCGGTCCGCCGAGTACTACAGCCAACTCGCCGAGGTCGACGGGCAGCAGCCGGACCTCGCGGCGAGCGAGGGCTTCCTGCCGGCGGAGCTGGCCGAGCGCGTGCACGCCCAGCCGCTGGACGACACCCACCGCCGGGTCTCGCTGCGCGGGTACCAGTCGTTCGGGGCGCGGTTCGCCCTGGCCCAACGCCGGGTCGTCCTCGGGGATGAGATGGGACTCGGCAAGACCGTCCAGGCCATCGCCGCGCTCGCCCATCTCGCGGCCGAGGGGCACAACCACTTCCTTGTGGTCTGCCCGGCGAGCGTGCTGATCAACTGGACCCGCGAGATCGGCGCCCGCAGCACCCTGCGCGCGCTGCCCGTGCACGGCCCGGACCGGCACGAGGCCTACGCGGAGTGGGGCGAGCGCGGCGGAGTCGCGATCACGACCTTCGACACGCTGCACACCCTGCCCGCACCCGCCGACACATCACCCAAGGGCAGGCGGACGAAGACCGACGCGCCCACCGGCCCCACCCCGGGCATGCTCGTCGTGGACGAGGCCCACTACGTGAAGAACCCGGACACCCGCCGTACCAAATCGGTCGCCCTGTGGACCGAGCGCTGCGACCGCGTCCTGTTCCTCACCGGCACCCCCATGGAGAACCACGTCGAGGAGTTCCGCACCCTCGTCCGCCACCTCCGCCCCGACCTCCTGCCGACCATCAGCAACGGCAGCGCGGCGGCCGGACCGCACGCCTTCCGCAAGTCCGTCGCCCCCGCCTACCTGCGCCGCAACCAGGAGGACGTGCTCACCGAACTGCCCGCCCTGGTCCAGGTCGACGAGTGGGTCGAGCTCGGCGTCGCCGACCGCGAGGCGTACGAACGCGCGGTCGGCGACGGCAACTTCATGGCGATGCGCCGGGCCGCCTACGCCGACACCGAGAAGTCCGCCAAGCTCCAGCGCCTGCGCGAGCTGGTCGCCGAGGCGGCGGACAACGGGGTGAAGGTGGTGATCTTCTCCTACTTCCGGGACGTGCTCGCCGCGGTCGAACAGGCCCTGGAAAAGGGCGTGTTCGGGCCCATCTCCGGAAGCGTCCCGGCGGCCCGCCGACAGCAGCTCGTCGACGACTTCACCCAGGCCACCGGCCACGCCGTCCTGCTCTCCCAGATCGAGGCGGGCGGTGTCGGCCTCAACCTCCAGGCCGCCTCCCTGGTCATCCTCTGCGAACCCCAGGTCAAGCCGACGGTCGAGCACCAGGCCGTGGCCCGCGTCCACCGCATGGGCCAGATACGCACGGTCCAGGTGCACCGCATGCTCGCCCCCGACAGCGTGGACGACCGGCTCCTGACCATCCTCAAGAACAAGGACCGCCTCTTCGACGCCTTCGCCCGGCGCAGCGCCCTCGCGGACGCCACCCCGGACGCGATCGACATCTCCGACGCCACGCTGGCCCGCCGGATCGTGGAGGAGGAGCAGCGGAGACTGGCGGCGGAGGCCACCAACTGACGCTTCCTTCAGGGGAGTTCGACCGTCACGAGCGCACGTCGAGCTCGGCGAGAGTGGCGCCCTTGCCGCCACTGCGCACGCTGACGCGGACGTACCGGGCTGCCGTTCCGTCGGGCGTGTGCCAGGTACGACGGTCCGCCGAGACCTCGACCGTGTACGACCCCGGCTGCTTGGTCCACGTGGGGTGAACCGTCCGTACGCGCACCGGCCGCCCCAAGTCGACGGTGAGGGAGGCCCGGTCGGCGTCCGGGGACCAGGCGGTCGCGGGGCTGCCGTCCACGGCCGCCTCCGGGTAGAGGCCGGAGACCGAGGAGGTGGCCGTCGCCGGTCGGCAGCGGGCCAGGTCGGTGGTGGGGGTGAGGTCCGGGCGCCGGGTCTTCAGGGTGACCGTGCCGGAGAGGGTGCGGCGCCCCTCGGGGGTGTCCAGGGCGAAGGGCGCCCCGGACCGCAGCCGTACCGTCGTCGTCTTCGCCCCGATCGCGATGTCGTACGTACGACCGTGCCAGCGCAGCCCCGACAGGCGGACGCCGTCCGGGAGTTGGGGCGGCAGGGTCGGGTCCAGGTGGAGGGCGTCAGGGCGGAGCCGTAGACCGGTCAGGCCGTGGGTGAAGACCTGGAGGAAGCCGCCCTTGCCGGTGAGGAAGTCCTGGGCGGGGGAGCCCGCGAGGGGGTCGGACGCGCCCGCCTTGTCGCCGCGCGACTCCGAGAAGAGGGCGAACGGGCCGCGCGCGAAGGGCTGGTAGGCCCGCCGCAGGAAGGTGTACGCGGCACAGCCGGGTTCGCCGATCGCCGCCGCGTCGATCGCGTGGACGGCGTCGGTCATGGCGGGGCCGTCCGGGTCGGTTCGCTGGGCGTAGTAGTCGAGGGTGGCGGCCGCGGCACCGGCCGGCATCGGCCACTCCAGCGGGTAGATCAGCAACACGGTGTCGGCCTGCTTGATCTGGGAGCCGTTGTAGCCGTCGTACTGGAGGAAGATCTTGCGCTTCGGGTCGTAGGGGATGCGCAGGCCGTTCGCGACGCTGAGCCAGTCGGCGGGGGCGTTGGTGCCCAGGGCGCGGGCGGCGTCGGTCGCGGCGCGGAGGGCGGTGGCGGCGACGGCGTTGGTGTAGACGCCGTCGTTGACGCCGTTGCTGTACTCGTCGGGTCCGGCGACCTCCTTGACGGAGTACGAGCCGTCGGTGTTCTTGGTCGCCCGCGAAGTCCAGTACTGGGCAAGGCCGTTGAGGAGGGGCCAGCCCCGGGTGCGGAGCCAGGTGCGGTCGCCGGTGGCGAGGTAGTACTGCCAGGCGGCGAGGGCGATGTCGCCCTGGAGGTGGTTCTGGGTGACGCAGTGCGGCGGCTGCCAGCTCTGGCACTCGTTCCACAGCTTCCCGTGACTCGCGCTCGTCCACGGGAAGAACAGGCCCTTCACCGCGGTCTTCGCGGCGTTCTCGGCGGCGGCCGCGCGGGTGCGGTAGCGGTATTCGAGGACCGGGCGGGCGAGGTCGGGGTGGGTCGCGAGCAGTGAGGGGAACATCCACGTCTCGGCGTCCCAGAACACCATGCCCGCGTAGTTGTCGCTGGTCAGCCCGGCGGGCGCGATGCTGTTCGCGGCTCCCGGCCGCAGCGCGGACAACAGCCCGTACTGCGCGGAACGGACCCAGAGTTGGAGATCGGGATGCCCCGGAACCTCGATGTCCGACGACCACAACGCGCGCCAGGCGGCACGGTGCGAGGCGAGCAACGCGTCCCATCCGCGCCGCGCGGCCACCCCGGCGGCGTCCTGCGCGGCGGACCGGGGATCGTGCGAGGTGAGGGTGGTGTCGACGCCGACGTACTTGGTGGCGGTGTAGGTGTGCCCGGAGCGGACGGGGAGGACGGTCGACTGACTTGAACTCAACTTCCCCTGCCTGCCGGTCTGTTGGGACTGGCCGGGCGCATCCAGCACGGACGCGACGGCCCCGTCGACCCCCGTCCCGTCCGTGCGGAACGCCACGCCGATGGTGTGTTCGCCCACGTGCCCGCCGTCGGTCTGTGTGATCCGGCGGGCGCCGCGGCCGTCGAGGCGGTCGGTGAGGGTGAGTTCGCCGTCCCAGTGCGGGGTCACCCGCAGGTGCACGGCGCCGGTGTGCGGGGTGTCGCGGGCGGCGAGGACGTCGTAGGTGAGGTCGGTGCGGCGGCCGTCGGCGGTGGTCCAGGTGAGGGACGTACGGACGTATCCGCAACGGAGGTTGAGGGTCTGCCGGTAGTGACTGACCCGGCCGCCGCTGCTCCCGCCGTAGGTCTCGCCGCCCGCCGTGACGTCGAGGCCGGTCCAGTTCGGGAGCGCGGCGAGGGCCTCGCGGCCGGCCGTGTTCGCGGGGCCCCGGGCATAGAGCCCGGAGACGAACGCGCCGTCGTAGCGCGGGGTGTAGAGCGGCCAGCCGGTCTTCTCACCGGAGGCGGCGTACCCCGCGCCGGCGGGCGGGACCCGGGTGCCGAGATAGCCGTTGCCGACGTAGGGGTGGTACGTGTCGGCCGGGTCGATCCGGGTGGCGGCGGGCGCCCAGCCGCGCGCGGCGCAGTCGTCGCGGGGGTGGGTGCGGGGGAGGGGTGCGGCGGACGCCGGGGGGAGGGGAAGGGGGAGGAGCAGCGCGGCGGCGAGGAGCGGGAGCAGCAGGCGGGTCGGCTTGGTCACCGTTCGACGATGGAGTGCCCCGCGGGACGACGGCGGGAAGCGCGCGGGGAATTACCACGTACGGGGCGCACCCGGCCCCGAACCCCCTACCTCCCGTAAGGGGTCGGATCGGTGACCCAGCCCGCCGTCAGGATCAGCCGGGACTCCCGGTGTACGGCCAGGAAGCCGAAGGGGCGGTCGAAGAGGGCGGTGACGACGGTGGTCGTGTGGCGGAGGTCGGGACGGACCCCGGCGCCGTAGCCGGCGATCGCGGTCACCGCGCCCGCACGGAAGCCGAGCGCGCCGAACTGGGCCATCGCGGACTGTTCGGCCTGCCCGATGGCCAGCGGGTTCGGGCTGATGCCGGGGAAGTGGCCGGCGCCGGTGTCCTTCGCCGTGGTGAGCCCGAACAGGCCGGGCAGGTCCAGGAGATCGTGCCGCGCCCGCATGTCGTACGCCACCGTCGTGACGTGCAGCTCGGGCGGTTGCGGTATGGCGCACCGCTGTTGCTCGACGCGCAGGCCCGGTCCCACGTCCCCGTACGGGAGTTGGCCACTCGGTACGACGGCCAGCCGGCGGGCCAGCACGTCAACTCCCGTGCCCAGCACCTGACCCGGGGTCATGCGCGGTTCGCCGAGCAGCAGGTGGACGTCGATCCCGTTGTCGCCGGGGACCTTCAGCTCGGTGACGTAACCGTGCGGGCCGCTCACCACGCCGACCCGGTCGAGCCGCACGCCGGTGCGGTACAGGCCCACCAACTGCCGTCCCTGCCAGGGCCCGGCGTCCGGGCCGAGCCTCAACTCGCTGAAGGGGCGCGGCCATTCGGTCCGGAGCGCGAGCGCGCTGGCGAGGACCATCAGCACGCCCGGGTCCAGCGTGACCGGCATCCGCTCGATCAGCCCGTCGGTCCGCTCGGCCGCCCAGGAGTCCAACTCCTTCTGGCAGACCTGGAGATCCCCGGCGAGCACCCCGTGCGTGTCCGCGGGCAACCCGGCCCGCCACTCCTCCCGTACGGCCAGTTCGGGCCGGGTCCACAGGCCGAGCGCGGGGTTCAGCCCGGGCATCGACCCCATCGCGGCCAGCAACTCCCGTGCGGCGGCGGCCGCTTGGTCGGCGGGCATCCCGACCGCGTCCGCCAGCTCCGCCCGCGCGGCGCCCGACGCCCCGTCGGCGAGGAACGCGAGCAGCGGCCACACTCCGGCCGCCGAGAAGACCGAGCCGTCGGTCACCGCGTCCGCCCAACGCGCCGTCAGCCGATTGGCCGCGTCCACCGCGCTCCCGAGCGCCACACCGTCGACCGTCGTGCCCCGCACCGCTCCCACTTCCGCCCCCGTGAGTCCCGTAGCGCAAGATCGCGCACGGAAAGGCTATCGTCGCCCGCCCCGCATCCGACGCTCAGCCCCAGTCCCCCTCGTCCTGCTCGGGGTACGGCTCCGGTTCCGTGACCCAGCCCGCCGCCAGTACCAACCGTGAGTGACGGTGCAGGGCGAGGAAGGCGAAGGGGCGGTCGAAGCGGGCGGTGACGGTGGTCGACACGTAGCGCAGGGCGGGCGCGGCACCGCCGGGGACGGCGGCGACGGCTGTCACCGCCGCCGCGCGGAAGCCGTGTGCGCCGAACCTCGCCGTCGTCGACTGCTCGGCCGACCCGATGGCCAGCGGAGACGGGCTGATTCCAGGGAAGTGACCGTCCGTGGCGTCCCGCGCCGCCGTGAGCCCGAACAGGCGGTGCAGGCGCAGGAGATCGTGCCGCGCGCTCATGTCGTACGCCACCGTCGTCACGTCGAGCGAGGGCGGCTGTGGGCGCGTGCGGCGTTCCTTCGCCACGCTGAGGCCCGGTCCCGGTTCCCCGTAGGGGAGTTGTTCCCCGGGTACTACGGGATGCCGGCCGTCCAGGATGCCCACGCCCGCGCCGAGCACCTGCCCGGACGTCATCCCCTCCTCCCCGAGCAGGAGATGGACGTCGACCGCCGACTTGCCGAGGACCTTGAGCCGGGTGACATGGCCGTCCGGTGTGTTCGCGACGCCGATCCGGTCCAGGAGGGCCGAGCTGCGACGCAGGCCGAGCGGGACCCGGTCGCTCCAGTACGGGCTCTCCATCGGCACCTCGTCGAACGGCCGCAGCCACTCCGTGCGCAGGGCCAGCGCGCTCGCCAGCACCAGTTGGGTGTCGTCGGTCAGCGCGACCGGCATCCGCTCGATCAGTCCGCCGGTGCGTTTCGCCGCCCACGTGTCCAGGGCCGTGCGGTCGGCGTCGAGGTCACCCGTGAGGACCCCGTGCGCCTCGGCCGGCAGCCCCGCCGCCCATGCCTCCCGCAGCTCCAGCGTCCGCTTCGTCCACAGTCCGAGCGCCGAGTCCACGTCCCGTATCGCCGCGAGCCCGCCCAGCAACTCCCTTGCGGCGGCGGCCGATTGATCCGCCGGCATTCCTACCGCGTCCGCCAGCTCGGCCCGCGCCGCGCCCCCGGCACCGTCCGCCAGCAGCGCCAGCAACGGCCACACCCCCGCCGCCGAGAACACCGTGCCCCCGTCGACGGCCCCGGCCCACCGCGCCGTAAGCGCGTTCACCGCCCCTACGGTTCCCCGCCCAACCCGCATTCCGCCTCCGCTCACCTGCCGCTTACCATGCGCCAAGTCGTACGTCAGTCCCGCATCTGAAGGTCTCCAGCTCTCCCCCGGAGATCCCCGCCTGAACCAGGAGCACGGTACCCGTGTCCATACCCCCGCCCCCGGAGCCCCAAGGGCCGCCCACCCAGGGCCCCGAGAGCCCCCAGGACCAGCCCCCGGCCCCGGGCCCGTCTCCCTCCCCGCAGGCAGCCACCCCGTACAACCCGTACGCCCCACCGCAGCAGGACCCGTACGCCCCGCCCGCGCAGAACCCGCCCACTCCCTACGGCGCGCAGCCGCAGCCCCAACCCCCTTACGGGACACCGCCGGGGACCCTCTACGCCCCGTACCCCCAAGGCCCGCAAACCCCTCCGGGTCCCCCCACTCTCAGCCCTTACGGCCCGCAGCCCTACCAGACCTGGTCCCAGGGCTACACCCCGTACAACAACCCCGCGCCCCTCAACGGCATGTCCGTCGCCGCGCTCGTGCTCGGCATCCTGTGCTGCATACCGGGGGTCGGGATCGTCCTCGGGCTGATCTCGCTGAACCAGATCAAGAAGCGGGGCGAGCGCGGGCGGAGCATGGCGGCGGCCGGGATGGTGCTGTCGGCGTTCGGGCTGATGGTGTGGGTGCTCGGGGCGACCGGCGCGGCGACCGGGTTCTGGGACGAGGTCAAGGACAGCGCGCGGGACAACTCCAGTGCCTCCCCGGTGAAGGGCGAGTGCTTCGACGCGCCCAGCGGTTCGCTGGAGGGCATGACGTACGACTTCGACGTGGTGTCCTGCGACGGCGCGCACGACGGGGAGGTGTTCGCCGTCGTACGGATGGGGAGTGGCGCGTACCCGGGGGACAAGAAGGTCACGGCCACCGCCGACGACAAGTGCTACGCGCTCCAGGACGCGTACGCCATGGACGGCTGGGCCGTGCCCGACGACGTGGACATCTACTACGTCACCCCGACCTCGCAGAGCTGGAGCCTGGGCGACCGCGAGATCACCTGTGTGTTCGGCAACACGGACGAGGAGGCGAGCCTGCCCGGCGGTTCGCTGCGCAACGACGCCACGAACCTCGACTCCGACCAGGTCGCCTATCTGAAGGCGGCGCACGTCCTCAACTCGGCGCTGGACTCGGCCCCCGACGCGCAGTACGTCGAGGACGACCTCCCGGGGCACAAGGCCTGGGCGGGCCGGGTGTCGGCCGCGCTCACCCAGCAGGCCGACCTGCTCGACGGTCATGAGTGGTCCGCCGCCTCCGACGAGCCGGTCGCGGCCCTGGTCAAGGACCTGCGGGCGGCACAGAAGGAGTGGGCGAAGGCGGCCGAGGCCTCGGACGCGGACGAGTTCTACGCGCACTACGACAAGGGCGCCGACCTGATCGCCCCCCAGAAGTCCGTCACCGCCCGCAAGGCTCTGGGGCTCGCCACGACCCCTCCGTCGTACGACGAGAACGACAGCGGCGGGGACGGCGGGGGAGACGCCGGCGGCATGGAGGTGTGACGGCCCCTATAGCGGGGAGAAAGTGCCTGGGTAAAGCCCACGCCGGGGATAAGTCATCACATCGAGTGATTCTCTGGCCTTTGCTTGCATGGCACAACCCACGGTTGCCAGGCTGTTGCTGTCTGTACAACCTGATGGGAGCGGCCAGTGACATTCGGTGAGCAGCCGGCATATCTGCGCGTCGCGGGTGATCTCCGCAAGAAGATCGTCGACGGCCAGCTGCCCCCGCACACCCGGCTCCCCTCGCAGGCCAGGATCCGCGAGGAGTACGGGGTGTCCGACACGGTCGCCCTCGAAGCGCGCAAGGTGCTGATGGCCGAGGGCCTGGTCGAAGGCCGCTCCGGGTCGGGGACGTACGTGCGCGAGCGTCCCGTGCCGCGGCGCGTCTCCCGTTCCGGGTTCCGGCCGCCGGCCGGCGCGACCCCGTTCCGGCAGGAGCAGGCCGAGGGGGAGGCGCGCGGCACCTGGGAGTCCAGCAGCGAGCAGGCCGAGGCCGGCGCCGCCATCGCCGAGCGGCTCGCGCTCCAGCCCGGTGAGCGCGTGATGTGCACGAAGTACGTGTTCCGGGACGCCGGCGAGACGATGATGCTCTCCACGTCCTGGGAGCCCCTCGCGGTGACCGGCCGTACGCCCGTGATGCTGCCCGAGGAGGGGCCGCTCGGCGGCATGGGGGTCGTCGAGCGGATGCGTGCCATCGACGTCGTCGTCGACAACGTCACCGAGGAGGTCGGCGCCCGGCCGGGTCTCGCCGAGGAGTTGCTCGCCCTGGGGGGAGTCCCCGGGCATGTGGTGCTGGTCATCCAGCGCACGTACTACGCCTCGGGTCGCCCGGTGGAGACGGCCGATGTCGTGGTCCCGGCCGACCGGTACCGGATCGCCTACCACCTTCCGGTGAAGTAGCGCACGGGCGGTGGAGCAGCGCGCGGGCGGTGAAGTAGCACACCGGTGGTGAAGTAGCGCACGCTTTCCGGCAGTTGACCCGTCTTGTCGCCGGATCCGGTCAATCCGCCCTGCCCTGCGGGCCGTTGGATTCCGGTCTATCTCGCAGGTCGTTCACGGCGCCTGTAGCGTGCCTCTCACCGGAAGCATCGAGGTGCGCCAACGGCGCGTTCGTGGTCGTGCGCCCCCTGCGTCTTGGCTGGTTGCGTACCTCTTTGTGAAAAGCCGTATTCGCTGCGTGAAGGTTAGGCGTAGGCTCCGGCATATGCGGATTGCGGTTTCCTTATGGGGTGGGGCACGGCACGAACCGCGAGCGGGAGGCGGAGGGGCGCGATGGCGATGAACGACGGCACGATCACTCTTCCCTGGCTCGTCATACGGCAGGACGACAACGGCAATCGCTACCGCGTGGGCCGGTACGCGACCCGCGCCGAGGCCCAGAAGATCGCGGACAGCCTCGACGACCGCCGGCACAAGCAGCTCTACTGGGTCGAGCGGATCGGGCAGAGCGAGGACGCCACCCGCAACTGACCGCGCCCCCGCACCCCGTAGGCTCCGGCGCATGACGACACGGATCGTGGTGGTCGGAGCCGCCCTGTTCGACGGCGGCCGCCTGCTCGCCGCGCGCCGCAGCGCACCCCCCGAACTGGCCGGGCGCTGGGAACTCCCCGGCGGCAAGGTCGAGTCCGGCGAGCGCCCCGATGCCGCGCTGGTGCGCGAGTTGCGCGAGGAACTCGGCGTCGACGCCGAGACCGTCGAGCGCGTCCCGGGCGAGTGGCCGCTGAAGCCGCCGTACGTCCTCCAGGTCTGGACGGCCCGGCTGCTCCCCGGATCGGCGGAGCCCCGACCCCTCGAAGACCACGACGAACTGCGCTGGCTCGCCCCCGCCGACATCTGGACCGTCGACTGGCTCGACCAGGATGTGCCCGCCGTACGGGAGACGCTCGCGCTGCTCGATGCCGGGGCGCGCTGAACTCGTCGTCCCCGCCCGGCTTGTCACCGGGGCGCGCCGAAGGTGTCGTGGGCCGAGACGGGGGAGTGTGCCGGATGAGGCGTACGCCGTTCGTGCCACAGTGCGCCCTCGGGGACGGTACCGGGCCCTGAATATCGGGTATGTGCCCATTAACCCCATGAAATCGGACATGGGTGAGCGGGCTGGCCCGGGAGGTGATCGGCTTGATCGACACCGAAGGCGACCGCGTCGAGTGGACGTTTCCCGCGGATCCGGGAGCCGTCCGCACCGCGCGCACCGCCGTCCGCGCCCAGTTGCGCGACTGGGACCTCGACGCCCTCGCCGACATCGCGGCGCTGCTGGTCAGTGAGCTGGTGACCAACGCGTTGCGGCACGCCACAGGACCCATCGGAGTCCGGCTGGTGCGGCCCGTCGGCCCGGCCGGCGTGCTGCTGGTCGAGGTCTCCGACCCACTCCCGGACCTGCCCCGCGAGCGCGTCGCCCGCCCCGAGGACGAGAGCGGCCGGGGTCTCCAACTGGTCGCCGGTGCCTGCGTCCGCTGGGGTACCCGCCCCGGGGAAACGGGCAAAACCGTATGGTTCGAGCTGGCCGTGCCCGGGTGAACCGGGACCGAACACAGCTGTACGAACCGGACAGTCGTGTCCATCGACTGGTTCAGGCCTGTGACGGTTGTCGATCCGCGTGGTTCGACTGCGTGTCCGCTGGTTAGAAGACTGGAAGTGTTGTCGCAGGCAGGTCCGAAATGCATCGGGATTGTCCTGTGATCGTGAACACCGTGTTGTGCGGCGCCGTAGTGCTGGATACTGCGGGCAGCCGCCCCCGGTGACCGGTGCCGGACGCGGTGAGCTGGAGGGGACGGTTCGCGTGAGCGAGATACCAGCGAAGGCCACGGAGTCCGAGGACCCGTCGGACGGCGCGAGGGCTGAGGCCGCGGGCTTCATCGACGTGCCCGGCGAGGGCGTTCTGTCCGTCGGCGACGCCATGTGGCAGAGCAGCCCACCCGGCTCGATCTACGACTACATCAAGGTCGCCTCCTTCTCCATAGGCCCCGACGGGCTCGTCGACCAGTGGAGCCTGCGGGCCGAGCAGCTGTTCGGCATCTCCACGGAGCGCGCGGTGGGCATGGATCCCATCGAGGCGTTCGTCGACCCCGAGTTGCACGAGCACGGCCAGCGGAAGATGGCCGAGATCCTGGACGGCCGGGAGTGGACCGGGGTGGTCCCCTTCAAGGTGCCGGAGACCCCCGGGGGAGAGCCGGGCAAGGAGGGTCTCGCCGAGGTCTATGTGATGCCGACGCGGACCGAGGAGGGCGAGCGGGCCGCCGTCTGCATCGTCGTCGACGTCCGCATCCTGCGCCGGATCGAGACCGATCTCGCCGCCTCGCAGTCGATATTCGGTCAATCTCCCTTCGGCTTCCTGCTGATCGACCCCGACCTGCGGGTCCGGCGGGCCAACCAGCAGATCGCCAACACCTTCGGCGGCACCCCCGACGACCACCGCGGCCGGGGCGTCCAGGACTATCTGCAGAGCCCCGAGGCCGAGCGGGTCACCGCGACCCTGCGCCGGGTCCTGGAGACCGGCAACTCCATCACGGACATGCATGTCACCGGCCTCGTGCCGGGTTCCGAGGAGCGCCGGCACTGGTCCATCAACCTCTACCGCGTGCACAGCGGCAGCGGCCGCCCCATCGGCATCGCCTGGCTCGGCACCGACATCACCGCGCGTCGCGCCGCCGCCCGTGAGGCCGCCTCCGCGCGGCGCAATCTCGCCCTTCTGAACGAGGCCGGCGCCCGGATCGGGAACTCCCTCGACCTGGAGACCACGGCCCGCGAACTCCTCGACGTCGTCGTCCCCGGCTTCTGCGACCTGGCGACCGTCGACCTCTACCAGGGCCTCCTGGCCGGCGACGAGACCCCGCCCGGCCGCGCCGACGGCAGCGCGGAACTCCGCCGGGTGGCCTTCGCCAGCGCGGTCTCGGACGCCCCCTTCGTAGGCGGCGGCGCACCCGTCGCGGTCGGCGCGGTCCACCACTACCCCTTCAACTCGCCCTGCGCGGACGCTTTGCGCACCGCCCGCCCGCAGTACGTCCCCGCCGAGGAGGGCGGCCTCGTCCAGTCCACGCTGGCCGTGCCGATGGTCGCCCACGACACCGTCGTAGGGCTCGCGCAGTTCGCCCGGACGAAGGGCAGCGAGCCGTTCGGGGACCGGGACCGGGATCTCGCGGTGGAGCTGGCGGCGCGGGCCGCCGTCTGCATCGACAACGCGCGGCTGTACCGGCGCGAGCACGAACGGGCGTTGATACTGCAACGGTCCCTCCTCCCGCCCGGCGACCCGGAGGCCTCCGGCCTCGACATCGCCTGCCGCTACCTGCCCGGAAACGCGGCGACGGAGGTCGGCGGTGACTGGTTCGACGTCATCGAACTCCCCGGCCACCGCACGGCGTTGGTGGTGGGCGACGTGATGGGCCGCGGTCTGCGCGCTGCGGTGGCCATGGGCGAACTCCGCACGGCGGTCCGCACGTTGGCCCTGCTTGACCTCGAACCGGCCGAAGTCCTCTCGGCGTTGGACGAGATCGCCCGAGGCCTGGGCACCCCCGGCGGAGTCCAGCAGGCAACGAGGGCGGCCCGCCGCCCCCGCGAGGCGGACCTGGCAGAGGTGTATCTGGCCACCTGTATCTACGCGGTCTACGACTCGGTGACCAGGCGCTGCACGTTCGCCAACGCGGGGCATCTCCCGCCGGTCCTGGTGGAACCGGGCGAGGCGGCGCTGATGCTGGACGTCCCTCCCGGCATGCCCCTAGGGGTAGGCGGCGAGCCCTTCGAGGAGGTGGAGGTCGAACTCCCCGAAGGCGCGCTGCTGGCGCTCTACACGGATGGACTGGTCGAATCCCGCGACCACCCCCTGGACGAGGGCCTCCAGGCGTTCGTGGGCGCGCTGACCGACCCGGCGACGCGTGGTTCGTCCGACGGCCCCCCGCCCACCGCGGCGGCACTGAACGCCGAGACCCACCGCGACCTGGAGGACGTCTGCGACCACGTCCTCAGCACCCTCGACACCCACCACGGCGAGGACGACATCGCGCTCCTCATGGCCCGCGTTCAGGGCCTGCCGGAGGACTCGGTCGGCGACTGGACCCTGCCGCGCGAACCGCGCAGCGTGGGCCGCGCCCGCGAGTACGCCCGCGCCCGCCTCCAGTCCTGGGACCTCGAACCCCTCGTGGACACCGCCGAGTTGCTGGTCAGCGAGCTGGTGACGAACGCGCTGCGGTACGGCGAGGGCGAGATCAGGCTGAGGCTGTTGCTGGACCGCACCCTGGTGTGCGAGGTCTGGGACGCGGGCCTGGTCCAACCGCGCCGCCGCCGCGCCCGCGACACGGACGAGGGCGGCCGGGGGTTGCAGCTGGTCGGCCTTCTGTCGGCGGCGTGGGGCTCACGCCGGACGCCACGCGGCAAGACGGTGTGGTTCGAACTGCCGTTGCCGGATGGGGAGAACGGGATGGTGGACCCGGCGGAGGCACTGCTCAGCCTGTTCTGAGGGAGCGGGCGGGCCTGATCGAGCCGGCGGCTTTGGCTGTTGGGGCGGCCCGCTGGTGCCGACTGTGGTGTTGTTCTACGTCGGCGGGAGGCCCCGGCGTTTCCGGGTGTCCGGTCCGCCGAAGGCGAGGGGCGGGCCGCCGTCCGGGTCCTCGCCCAGCAGGATCCCGCCGAGGACCGCCCCGCCGACCCCGCTGGTGTGCTCTTCGGCGGTACCGGCGTACGGGTTCCCGTGGACGCGGACGTCCTGCTCGGCCAATTCCCGGGCCTCCAGGGCGCATACGTCGGCTGCGGCGGGGTCGGTGGTGAGCAGCGGTTCCGCCTCGGCCAGCCGGGTGCGGGCTGCTACGCCCACGGCACCTCGGTGCGTCGCCACGAAACCGTCCGCCGACCCGAGGTCGCTCCGCGCGACGAGCCAGGCGGCGACACCGAGGACTCCGTCGCGCCCCGCGCCCAACGGCGACAGGGCTCGGACGATACGGCGCAGGGCGTCGAGGGGGTCGTAGGGGTCGTCGCCGGTGAGTTCGTCTCGTACGACGGCGAGGGTGGCGCGGGCGGTGTGGGCGGCTTGGGCGTGGAGGTGTCCCGGTGCGGGTTCGTTGGTTGCCCGTGCGATCGCGGCTTCGGCGCCGGTGAGGGTGGCGGGCAGCAACTCGGTAGCGGCGGCGAGGGAGTTGGCGAGGCGGTCGACGTCGTTGAGGAGGACGTCGGCCTGACTGATGGCACCTTCGGCGGCACGGAGGGAGCGGATGGCTTCGCCGGTGTGGTCCAAGTCGGCTGCCTGGCGGGCCTGGTTGAGATGAGTGGTGGCGAACACGAGCCGGTCCTTGGCCTGTTCGACGTATCCGGTGACGGGGGTGGTCGCGGTGGCCGGGTAGTGCGTGTTCAGGTGGTCGAGCGTGGCGTCGACGCCCCCTGTACGTCCGGCCAGTTCCCGGAACCGCGCCTCCGCGACGCCGAGGGCGTCGTTCATCTCCCGCTCCAACGCCCGGAGTTGATCGAACGCAGGCGCCTCCGCGTCCAACCGACGCCCGGCTTCGGCACACCGCCCGACGATCCCGGCGAGGGCTTGCCGCCGGCCGGTTTCTTCGTCCGGTACCCCATGCTCGTAGCGCAGGCGTATCGCGAAGGCGGCGGAGAGTTCACGCTCGGCTTCGCGCAGGGCCCGTACGAACGATCCGACGGCCACGTCCCCGAACCGGGCCTCGGCAAAGGCGAGTTCCTCACGGCTCGTACGCAAGCAGTCGTCGGCTTGGACGAGGGCGGCACCGGCCTGGCGTTCCAGTACGGGGAGCGGGGTGGCGGGGGGTTGGGGTGACACGACACCGACACCGGGGGTCGTACGGGTACGGGCCCTACGGGTACGGCGCACATACCCGTACCCCGCGAGGACGACCACTCCGCCGAGGGCGACGAGGGGGAGGACGAGGTCGGCGCCGGAGGTGCTGGCTTCGGCGTGCTGGGGGGTGGGGGGTGTGCTGAGGTCGGTGTCTTGTGCGGGGGTGGATGCGCTTCGTCCGAGGTCCTGGGTGGCGGCGTATGTGCTGCCCTCGGTGTCCTGCGCGGCGGTGCCCGCGACGGGCCCGGCCCTCGTCGCCGCAACCGGAGCCTCCGCATTGATCGTCATCACCGGCAACACCAGCCACACGACCCCGGCCGCCCCACCCAACACGGCATGCACCACCCGCACGGATATGTGGGAGGTCCCGCGCCGCGGTCGGCCCCGTATCAAGGATGACGTCACATTTCGGAGCGTATGAGCAGGAATGCGGGCGCGCGACCGGGGTGGGGCGGGGGTGGGACCTGGGGGTGAGTGGGGGGTGTGAGGTGCGGGGGTGCGGCTATCGGGAGGGGTGGTTCCGGGATGGGGCAGGTTGGGGGCGCGGGGATGGGTGCGGGGGCCGGAACGGGTGAAGGGGAGGCGCCGGCTGAGCTGGTGATCGGCGAGGGGGACGCGTCTGCGGGGGCGGAGGCCGGGGAGGCTGCGGTCGGTTCGGGGATGTCGGCGGGTCCTGAGGCTGGGGAGGCGAGTGCGTCGGCGGGTTCCGAGATCGGCGAGCCGCCGGTGTCGGTGGGTCCCGAGGACGGAGAGGCGGACGTGTCGGTGGGTCCCGAGGACGGAGAGGCGGACGTGTCTGCGGGTTCCGAGGGCGGGGTGGCCGATGTGTCTGCGGGTTCTGGAGCCGAGAAGACGAGAGCGTTGGCGGGGCCTGAGCCTGGGGAGACGGAGGCGTCGGTGGATTCCGAGGCCGGGATGGCGGGAGCGCCGGTAGATCCGAAGGCGGGGAAAGGGGACGCGGTAGCCCGACCGGAGACCAAGGAGGGGGACCCCGAGGTCCTTTCAGTGGCCGGCGACGGAGTTGCGCCGGGGGAACCAGAGGCCGGGAAGCACGCCGGGAGCAAAGCGACCGGCGGGTCTGTGGGTTCGGGCGGGTCTGTGGGTTCGGGCGGGTCTGTGGGTTCGGGCGGGTCTGTGGGTTCGGGCGGGTCTGTGGGTTCGGGCGGGTCTGTGGGGACCGACTCCGCTGAGGCCGTTGCCCCTGCCGGGCGTGCGTCAGGTGATCCGGAGTCTGGGGTGGGTGCGCCCGTGGTGACCGATGTGCCTGCGGCCGCCGATGGCGCTGTACCCCCACAAGGGCCACCCGCACCCGACGACGAAAGTAGTACGGGTGGGCGGGGTGGGGGAGCGAAGTGGGTTCGGCGGAGTGTCCTCGGTCTTGTGCTTGCCCTGGTGCTGCCCCTCCTCGGTGCGGAGGCCGCCCTTCGGCTCAATTACGCCGGTGACCTCGCCGACGGGACGTACACCCGGAGCAAGGACGCGATCTGGCTCGGCCACGCCTGGGTGGACGGTCGTAAAACCGACGCCGACTTCACCGCGCTCGCCGGTCGGCTGAAGCGCACCGGTATCCGCGACCTGTACGTCCATTCAGGCCCCCTGGAGCACGACGGCACCCTCCCCGAGTCGGACTATCCGAGGGCGGCGTGGTTGATCGAGTCCGTGCACAGGGAGCTGCCCGGGGTTCGGGTACAGGCCTGGCTGGGGGACAAGCTCGCCACCGAGAGCCCGGACGGCCTGCGCCTGCAGAACCCCGCGACCCGTACCGCCATCGTCGCCTCGACCCGCCAGATCCTCGCCGCCGGCTTCGACGGCGCCCACTTCGACCTGGAACCCCTCCACTCCGGCGACGCGAACTACCTCGACCTCCTCGACCGACTCCACGAGGTCACGCAGGCCCACCACGCCCAACTCTCCGTCGCCGCCCACCAGATAGACCCGCTCCCCGCCTTCCACTCCTTCTGGGGCACCGTCACCAACCACCCCAAGTGGTGGTCGCAGGCGTACTTCGGCCAGGTCGCCCGCCGCGTCGACCAGATCGCCGTCATGTCGTACGACACGATGCAACCCCTCCAGAGCCTCTACGGCGGCTACGTCGCCCAACAGACCTCCCTCGCCCTGGAGGTCACCCCGGACGACACCGACCTCCTCATGGGCCTGCCCTTCTTCCACGAGAACCGCTTCGGCCACCGCGGCGCCGCCGAGACCGTCCCCGCCGCCGTACGCGGCGTACGCCTCGGCCTGTCCCGCACGGACGCGCAGCGTACGAACTTCGGCGTCGCCCTGTACGTCGACTTCGCGGCGACGGAGGCGGACTGGACGGCGTACCGGGAGGGCTGGGTGCGCTGAGCACTGGGCGCACGCTCAAGTTCCCTGAAAATACCGCGCTGTTCAGAGCCCGGGGTGCGATGATCGGCCAGGTCCGATGGGGGTGGGCGATGGTGTGGACGGGACTGGCCGCGGTGGCCTGTGCGCTGGTGGCCGTGAGCGGAGTCGTCGCGGTGACAACCGGCCGTATGCTGCCGACGATGCAAGGCCGGGTCGTACGGCCGGAGTTGTGGGGTTACGGGCAACTGGTCTTCGCGTCCGGCATGGCGACGGGCATCTCCCTGCGCTGGTGGGCGAGTTCCCTTGCCCTGGGCGACGCGGGTGGCGTGACCGCGCTCGCCCTGATCGCCCTCGGCTGTGCGATCCAGTGGCGCGCACAGTGCCCCGCACCCCGATGACCGCCACCCGCAAGACCCTCACCCCCACCGACCTGTCTCCCTTCGCCCGCGCCCTCGGCCACACCCTGACCGACGTCACCCGTCTCCGGGGCGGCTCGAAAAAGGGTGTCTACCGCCTCACCTTCCAGGACCGTTCGACCGCCGTGGCCTACGTCTGGTCCCCGGACGAGGACCTCTGGGACGCCGGCCCCGCAGACCCCCGTGACCCCTTCTCCCACGCCTCCGGCCTCCCCCTCTTCACCGCGGCCGCGAACCGCCTCGCCGCAGCCGGCGTCCGCGCCCCCCGCCTCCTCCACGCCGACAACACGCACACCCACCTCCCGGCGGACGTGGCGCTCGTCGAGGACCTCCCGGGCGGCAGCCTGGAGGACCTGCTGAACGGCGACCTGCCCGCCGTAGCGAAGGCGGACGCGCTGGAGCGGATGGCGGCCCTGCTCGACACCCTGCACGCGTGCACCGGACCGCGCTTCGGGAAGGTCGCGGTCGTCGACAACGGCGGTTCCTCGTACGGCGGTTCGTGCGAGGCGGTCGTAGTGGAACGGGCCCAGAGCGACCTCGACGAGCTACCCGCACGCGACCCACGAGCGGCAGCAGCCCACCCCCAACTGGCCGAGGCGATACGGACGTTGGCCGCGCAAGTCCAGCCCCGCGCCGAACCCCCCGCCCTCATCCACGGCGAACTCGGCCCCGACCACGTCCGCGTGACCCCCGACGGCGACCTCGCCCTCATCGACATCGAAGGCCTGATGTACTTCGACGCCGAGTGGGAACACGTCTTCCTCCGCCAGCGCTTCGGGCACCACTACGACGCCCTGCGCACCGAAGACGCCGAACGCACCGAGGGTCTGGACGAGGACCGCCTGCGTCTCTACCGGCTGGCCACGCATCTCTCCCTCGTGGCGGGTCCCCTGCGTCTGCTCGACGTCGGGGACTTCCACGACCCGGAGTTCATGCGCGGCATCGCCGAGCACCACCTCGGTCTGGCCCTCAGCTTTCTGGAGAACGCCTCCTGATCTTCGACCCCAGCCACACCAACGGGTCGTACTTGCGGTCAACTGCCCTTTCCTTCAAGGGAATCAGCGCGTTGTCCGTGATGTGGATGCCCTCGGGGCAGACCTCGGTGCAGCACTTGGTGATGTTGCAGTAGCCGAGGCCGTGCTCGTCCTGGGCGGTCTTCTTCCGGTCCAGGCCGCTCTGGGCCGCCGCGTCCAGCGGGTGCATGTCCAACTCCGCGACCCGCATGAGGAATCGGGGACCGGCGAACGCCGTCTTGTTCTCCTCGTGGTCGCGCACGACATGGCAGGTGTCCTGGCACAGGAAGCACTCGATGCACTTGCGGAACTCCTGCGAGCGGTCGACGTCCTCCTGCATCATCCGGTACTCGCCGGCCGCGACCCCCTCCGGCGGTACGAACGCCGGAACCTCCCTGGCCTTCTGGTAGTTGAAGCCGACGTCCGTGACGAGGTCGCGGACGACGGGGAAGGCGCGGAGCGGTGTGACGGTGATCGTCTCCTCGCGGGTGAACGTCGACATGCGGGTCATGCACATCAGCCGGGGACGTCCGTTGATCTCCGCCGAGCACGAACCGCACTTGCCCGCCTTGCAGTTCCAGCGCACGGCGAGGTCGGAGGCCTGGGTGGCCTGGATGCGGTGGATGATGTCGAGGATCACCTCGCCGTCGTTGACCTCGACCTTGTAGTCCTCCAGGCCGCCGCCTTCGACGTCCCCCCGCCACACCTTGAAGCGGGCCTCGTAGCTGCTCACTC
This sequence comes from Streptomyces sp. NPDC050528, assembly GCF_044457795.1. NCBI lineage: Bacteria > Bacillati > Actinomycetota > Actinomycetes > Kitasatosporales > Streptomycetaceae > Streptomyces > Streptomyces sp. NPDC050528. Next base: position 948,826 of record NZ_JBITHH010000001.1, on the reverse strand, counting down.
GTAGAGCTCCTCTTCGGCGAGGTACTTGACCAGCTCTTCCTTCTCGAAGAGGGCGAGCAGGTCGGCGCGGATGGGTTCGGTCGTCTCGCGGGTCAGGCTGATCTGGCCGGACACCGGGTCCGCGGCCGCCAACCCGCCGTTGGGGTGGGTGAGTTGGCAGATCAGGTTGATGCGGCGCCAGTCGCGGTTCATGCCGGGGTGGTCCTCGCGGGTGTGTCCGCCGCGTGACTCGGTGCGTTCCAGGGCCGCCCGGGCCACGCACTCGCTCACCAGCAGCATGTTCCGCAGGTCCAGCGCGAGATGCCAGCCCGGGTTGAACTGCCGGTGCCCCTCAACTCCCGCCCTGCGGGCCCGTACTCGAAGATCCGCCAGTTTCTCCAGCGCCTGTTCCATCTCGCCCTGGCGGCGGATGATGCCGACGAGGTCGTTCATGGTCTGCTGGAGTTCCTGATGGAGGGTGTACGGGTTCTCGGGCGTGCGGCCGTTCTCCTGGCCCGGTTCCGGGCCCTCCGCCGAGAACGGGCGCAGGGCCTCCGCCGCCGCCAGGTCGACCTCCGTGTCGTCCACCAGCGGGCGGCTGTCCGCCAGGTCCGCCGCGTGGTCCGCCGCGTGCCAGCCCGCCCGGCGGCCGAACACCAGGAGATCGGAAAGGGAGTTGCCGCCCAGCCGGTTGGAGCCGTGCATGCCGCCGGCCACCTCGCCGGCCGCGAACAGGCCCTCCACTCCGCGTGCCGCCGCGGTGTCCGAGTCGACCGCGATGCCGCCCATCACGTAGTGACAGGTCGGCCCGACCTCCATCGCCTCGGCCGTGATGTCGACGTCGGCCAGCTCCTTGAACTGGTGGTACATGGACGGGAGTCGGCGCCGGATGACCTCCGCCGGCATCCGCGTCGACACGTCCAGGAAGACCCCGCCGTGCGGTGAGCCGCGGCCCGCCTTCACCTCGGAGTTGATGGCGCGGGCGACCTCGTCGCGGGGGAGCAGTTCGGGGGGACGGCGGTTGGTGTCGGGGTCCTCGTACCAGCGGTCGCCCTCGGCCTCCGACTCGGCGTACTTCTCCTTGAAGACGTCGGGGATGTAGTCGAACATGAACCGCTTGCCCTCGGAGTTGCGCAGCACCCCGCCGTCACCGCGCACCGACTCGGTGACGAGGATGCCCTTCACGGACGGCGGCCAGACCATGCCGGTCGGGTGGAACTGCACGAACTCCATGTTGAGCAGAGGGGCTCCGGCGAGGAGTGCCAGCGCGTGGCCGTCGCCCGTGTACTCCCACGAATTCGACGTCACCTTGAAGGACTTGCCGATCCCGCCCGTCGCGATCACCACGGAGGGCGCCTCCAGGACGAGGAAACGGCCCGTCTCGCGCTCGTAGGCGAAGACCCCCGAGACTCGGCTGCCGTCCTTCAACACCCTTGTGACAGTGCACTCCTGATAGACCTTCAGGCGGGACTCGTAGTCGCCGGTCTCCTTGTGGTCCTCCTGCTGGAGCGACACGATCTTCTGCTGGAGCGTGCGGATCAGCTCAAGTCCCGTACGGTCGCCGACGTGGGCGAGGCGCGGGTACTCGTGGCCGCCGAAGTTCCGCTGCGAGATCTTGCCGTCCTTCGTACGGTCGAAGAGGGCGCCCCAGGTCTCCAACTCCCAGACCCGGTCCGGGGCTTCCTTCGCGTGCAGCTCCGACATGCGCCACTGGTTGAGGAACTTGCCGCCGCGCAGGGTGTCGCGGAAGTGGACCTGCCAGTTGTCGTGCTCGTTGACGTTGGCCATCGCCGCCGCGATGCCGCCCTCGGCCATCACCGTATGGGCCTTGCCGAACAGCGACTTGCAGATCACCGCCGTACGGGCACCGCGCTCGCGCGCCTCGATGGCGGCCCGGAGGCCCGCGCCACCGGCACCGACCACGACGACGTCCCACTCCTGTCGCTCGACCACGGACATATCAGAAGAACCTCGGATCGTTGAAAGCGCCGGAGGCGACCAGGTACACGTAGAAGTCGGCAGCCGCGACGCTGATCAACGACGCCCAGGCCAGCTGCATGTGACGGTTGTTCAGCTTCCCGACGAACTTCCACGCCTTGTAGCGCACGGGATGCTTGGAGAAGTGCTTGAGCTTGCCGCCGACGATGTGCCGGCAGGAGTGGCAGGAGAGGGTGTACGCCCAGATCAGCACGATGTTGGCCACGAAGACGAGGGTGCCCAGGCCCATGTGGCCCCAGTGGTAGTGCTCGTCGCGGAAGGTCAGCACGGTGTCGTAGGTCAGCGTGCCCGCCACCAGGAGCGCCGCGTAGAAGAAGTACCGGTGGACGTTCTGCAGGATCAGCGGGAAGCGGGTCTCACCGCTGTACTTCTTGTGCGGCTCGGCCACCGCGCAGGCCGGGGGAGAGGCCCAGAAGCCGCGGTAGTAGGCCTTGCGGTAGTAGTAGCAGGTCAGGCGGAAGCCGAGCGGGAAGATCAGGATGATGATGGCGGGGGAGATGCCCCACCAGCTCCCGAACAGGTCGGCGTTCGGGCCGGCGTGCATGGTTCTGCACCGGTCGGCCAGACAGGGTGAGTAGAACGGCGAGACATAGGGCGCCGCGTAGTAGTTCGAGTCCGCGAAGGCCCGCCAGGTCGAGTAGACGACGAAGGCCAGCAGTCCGGCGGCGGTGACGGCCGGGGCCAGCCACCAGCGGTCGGTCCGCAGATGCGGGGCGTCGATCGCGGCGCGCGTCCCGGTGTGGACGCCGCCGCTCTTCTGTTGGGGTTCCGTACCAGTGGCCAACTTGAAGACTCCGGTCGGTTGCTGGGGACGCCTCAGTGGCCGGGGCCGTGGTGGGCGCCGAGTCCCTCGTCGTCCGTGTCCGTCCACAGGCTCTTGTCGTACGGGGCGTCGGAGATGGGGACGAGATCGGGGCGCCGGGGGCGCTCGATCTTTGGTGCGGCGTCGCGCAGCAGCGCGACGCTCTCGCGCAGCCGGTCGGCGTCGGCCTTGACCCTGCGCATTTCCAGGCCGCCGCTGCCGAATTGGTTCTCCAGCCGTCCCACCGACCTGAACAGGTCGTCGAGACAGCGCTGGACTGACGTCAGTTCGTCGTGCACGGACATGACGTGACCTCACTTCCGCGGGCGTCGGCCCTGGACGGCAACGTTCATGCGCCTGCGAGTGTTGCGCGTCACACCTACCGGTGGGAAGCGGTGTGCACGGATTGGCCGGGGTGCGTTGGTGTGTACGGGGGCAGATTCGAACATTGCGCCGCACGGGTGGGCTTCCCGGCGCCCCTCGCCGTGTCGCCCTTCATGGCCGAACCGTTTCCTCTTCAGTGGCCGCAAAGATCTGATCAGCTCCATATACGCCCATAAGTGATCAGAAGTCCCGCGGCTTACCGGAGGTAGCAGTGATGTCCCACGACGGCGTCAGACTGCGCGCGGTCATGCGCTCGGTCGCCTTCCTCACCGCGGGCGCGCTCGCGGTGACCACCCTCGCGGCCTGCAGTTCCGAGGATGAATCGGGCAAGCCGTTGGCCGGGCAGGACATCGCGCCGGCCGGCCGTGACCTGGTCGCCGACGGCGGCACCCTGAACTGGGCCGTGGACGACGTGCCGGAGACCCTCAACACGTTCCAGTCGGACGCCGACGACACCACCACCCGGGTCGCCCAGGCCGTGCTGCCCGCGATGTTCCGGCTCGACGCCCAGGGACGCCCGCAGCGGGACGCCGACTTCCTGGAGTCCGCGAAGGTCGTCGACACCGAGCCCAAGCAGGTCGTCCTCTACAAGCTGGACCAGCAGGCCGTGTGGAGCGACGGCCGGGAGATCGGCGCCGCCGACTTCGCCGCCCAGTGGCGCGCCCTGTCCGGCAAGGACTCCGCGTACTGGACCGCGCGCAACGCCGGCTACGACCGCATCGAGAAGATCGAGCGCGGCGCCAACAACCTTGAGGTCAAGGTCACTTTCAGCAGGCCGTACGCCGACTGGAAGGCGCTGTTCTCGCCGCTGTACCCCAAGGACGTCATGGGCACCCCGGACGCCTTCAACGACGGCGCGCGCCGCAAGCTGAAGGTCACCGCCGGCGCGTTCGGTCTGCAGAAGGTCGACCGCAAGGACAAGGAGATCGTCCTAGCCCGCAACCCGCACTGGTGGGGCCGGCCCGCGAAGCTCTCCGAGATCGTGCTGCACGCCGTACCGCTCGACAAGCGGGCCGCCGCGCTCGCCGACGGCACGGTCGACCTGGCCGAGATCGACCCCGCCGACGCGAGCCGGATCGCCCTCGCGGGCCGGGCGAAGGGGACGAACACCCCGCTCCAGGGCGCGAGTTCGAGCTCCACGGCCAAGGACGAGAGCAAGAACGAGAGCCGGCAGAAGAAGAAGCTCGGCAAGAAGGAGCGCAAGGCGCTCGCCAAGTTCCTGCGCCAGCAGGACGAGTTGCGTGCCTTCATCGTCCGCCGCTCCCTTGAGCCCGCGTACACACAGCTCGCGCTGAACGGCTCCGAGGGCCCCCTCCGCGACGAGCGCGTCCGGCGTGCGGTGGCCCGCGCGCTCGACCGCACCGAGCTGGCGAAGGTCGTCCTCAAGCCGCTCGGCCTGCCCGCCGTGCCGGTCGGCAGTCACCTCGCGCTCTCCGGGCAGGCCGCGTACGCCGACAACAGCGGTGCGCTCGGCGACCACGACACCTCGGAGGCGCAGGCGCTGCTCGCCGACGCCGGGTGGGTGCCCGGCGGTCCGCTCAAGGACAAGGGCGAGAAGGCCGCCGGTTCCGAGGGCAAGAAGTCCGACGACGAGGCCGAGTCCGAGGGCGGTTCCGACGGGCAGTACATCGTCGGCGAGGACAACAAGGACCCGCAGGACCACACCAAGAAGCACGGACACGGGGACGAGAGCTCCAGGCACCTCGCCGACGGCAAGCAGTACGACGGGCGCAAGGTGAAGCAGGGCGGGGCGCCCGGCGCGTACGCCCCGAAGGGCACGGCGGCCCCGGCCGGCGCGAAGAACGGGCCGCTCGCCAAGGACGGCAAGCCGCTCACCCTCCGCTTCGTGCTCCCGTCCGGTACCGGTTCGGAGTCGCTGGGCGCGGTCGCCGACAGCATCTCCCGGATGCTGGAGAAGGTCGGCATCCGCACGGAGATCACCAAGGTCTCCGACGACAGCTACTTCAAGGACCACATCGCGTCCGGCCAGTACGACCTCGCCCTCTACTCCTGGCCCGCGTCCGCCTACCCCGCCACCGACGCCCGTCCGATCTTCGCCAAGCCGGTCCCGGCCGCGGACGGCTCCCTCAACGTCGAGCAGAACTACACCCGCGTCGGCACCGACCAGGTCGACCAGCTCTTCGACCAGGCCGCTTCCACCCTCGACCAGGACGAGTCCGCCGCCCTGGTCCGCAAGGCCGACGCCCGCATCTGGGCGGCGGCCGGCTCGATCCCCCTCTACCAGCGCCCCCAGCTCACGGCCGCCCGCAGGACCATCGTCAACGCGGGCTCGTTCGGCTTCCAGACACCGGTCTACGAGGACATGGGCTTCCTGAAGAAGGGCGCCCACCCCTCGGCGAGCCCGACCAAGGACTAACATCGTGCGTACATGACGAGCACGGCCGCCGTCCCGCACCTGGTTGCGGGGCGGCGGTTGTCGTACGGGGGAGCGGGGCGGGCGATGCGAAGCTGGGCTGCGACGGTCACGGTGATGATGTTGGCGACGGCCGGCTGCGGAGCCGTGGCCACCGATGACGGCCGGGACGCCGCCGGGGCGGCCACGATCTGTGGGAACGGGACGTACCAGTGGTCCGGGGTCCGGCGGTCGCAGGAGCTGACCGCGCTCGCGGACCCGGTCACCTTCCCCAAGGGGACCGAGCACTACGAGTCGCACCTCAAGCCCGTCGGTGACACCGTCTACCGGGTCGTCGTCTCCCCTGTGCCCAGGGGAGTCCGCGCGGCCCGCGTGGTCACGGCGCTGGGCGAGCGGCTGAAGGTGGACGAGCCGCTGGCCGATCCGTCGGAGGTGGTGCGGCCCGAGCCGTCGGAGTACTTCGCGGACACCGGGGACCTGGAGGGCGCGTACTACGCCTGGGGGTCGATCAGCCTGGTTGAGGCCGACTTCACTTATACCTGCGGGGCCACCCTGCCGGTGCGGGGCCGGGTGCGGACCTGGGAGACGGTCGGCGTGGGGTTCCTGCCCTGCTCGGAGCCCTCGGACGAGGACGCCGGGCTGGCCGCGGCCCGGCGCCTGTGCCCGGCCGGTTCCCCCGCGACCGAACCCGTCTGATCCGGTCCCGGCGTCGCCGGTAAGGCCCTGCGGAGGCCCCTTCCCCATACGCCACGTACGATGGGGTAAGGCCGTGGCGTGTCCAGCCCGGCAGGGTCCGCGTAACACAGACGTACGCGCAGGCCTTCCTCACTCTCCGGGAGTTCGCCGCAATATGGCCACGCGCCACGACATCCGCAACGTCGCCATCGTCGCCCACGTCGACCACGGGAAGACGACCCTCGTCGACGCCATGCTGAAGCAGGCCGGTGCCTTCGCCGCGCACGCCGCCGAATCGCTCGACGACCGAATGATGGACTCGAACGATCTGGAGCGTGAGAAGGGCATCACGATCCTGGCCAAGAACACGGCCGTGAAGTACCACCCGAAGGATGGCGGCGACGTCATCACCATCAACATCATCGACACCCCGGGCCACGCCGACTTCGGTGGCGAGGTCGAGCGCGGTCTGTCGATGGTGGACGCGGTGGTGCTGCTCGTCGACGCGTCCGAGGGCCCGCTGCCCCAGACCCGCTTCGTGCTGCGCAAGGCGCTCCAGCAGCGCCTGCCCGTCATCCTCTGCATCAACAAGACGGACCGCCCCGACTCCCGGATCGACGAGGTCGTCAACGAGACGTACGACCTGTTCCTGGACCTGGACGCGGACGAGGAGCAGATCGAGTTCCCCATCGTCTACGCGTGTGCGCGTGACGGTGTCGCCTCGCTGACCAAGCCCGAGAACGGCACGGTCCCGCAGGACAGCGACAACCTGGAGCCCTTCTTCTCCACGATCCTGTCGCACGTCCCGGCCCCCGAGTTCGACGAGGCCGCCCCCCTCCAGGCGCACGTCACCAACCTGGACGCCGACAACTTCCTCGGCCGTATCGCGCTGCTCCGCGTCGAGCAGGGCGAGCTGCGCAAGGGCCAGACCGTCACGTGGATCAAGCGCGACGGCACGATGTCCAACGTGCGCATCACCGAGCTGCTGATGACCGAGGCGCTCACCCGCAAGCCGGCCGAGATGGCGGGCCCCGGTGACATCTGCGCCGTGGCCGGTATCCCGGACATCATGATCGGCGAGACCCTCGCCGACCCCGAGAACCCGATCGCGCTGCCGCTGATCACGGTCGACGAGCCGGCGATCTCCATGACCATCGGTACGAACACCTCGCCGCTGGTCGGCCGCGGCGGCACCGGCAAGGGCGCCACCGCGAAGGCGGCCGTCAAGGACCGCAAGGTGACGGCCCGTCAGGTCAAGGACCGCCTGGACCGCGAGCTGATCGGTAACGTCTCGCTGCGCGTCCTCGACACCGAGCGCCCCGACGCCTGGGAGGTGCAGGGCCGCGGTGAGCTGGCGCTGGCCATCCTGGTCGAGCAGATGCGCCGCGAGGGCTTCGAGCTGACCATCGGCAAGCCGCAGGTCGTCACCCAGCAGATCGACGGCAAGACGTACGAGCCCGTCGAGCGCATGACGATCGACGTGCCCGAGGAGCACATGGGCGCGGTCACCCAGCTCATGGGCGTCCGCAAGGGCCGGATGGACAACATGTCCAACCACGGCTCGGGTTGGGTCCGCCTGGAGTTCGTCGTCCCGTCCCGCGGTCTCATCGGCTTCCGTACCGAGTTCCTCACCGGGACGCGCGGCACGGGCATCGCCCACTCCATCCACGAGGGCCACGAGCCGTGGTTCGGCGTGCTGACGACCCGTAACAACGGCTCGCTGGTCGCCGACCGCGCCGGTGCCGTCACCGCGTTCGCGATGACGAACCTCCAGGAGCGCGGTGTGCTGTTCACCGACCCCGGCACCGAGGTGTACGAGGGCATGATCGTCGGCGAGAACTCGCGCGCCGACGACATGGACGTGAACATCACCAAGGAGAAGAAGCTCACCAACATGCGCTCGGCCGCCGCCGACTCGTTCGAGGCGATCGTCCCGCCGCGCAAGCTCTCCCTGGAGCAGTCCCTGGAGTTCTGCCGCGACGACGAGTGCGTCGAGGTGACCCCGGAGGCCGTCCGTATCCGCAAGGTCGTCCTCGACCAGAAGGAGCGCGGCCGCTCCGCGAGCCGCGCCAAGCACGGCTGACGCACCCCGGTACAGCTCGACTGAGCCCGGGCGCCCCCGAGTCGGGGTGCCCGGGCTCAGTCCGTGGGCCGGGCGACGGTGACGATCTCGGGGCTCGCGGCGGTGAACGGACTCCGGTCCCAGTCGCCGTACCGCTCGGCGACCGTCAGTCCGGCCCCGGTGAGGAACCCGGACAGGGCGGCCGGGTCCAGGAACCGCAGGGTGGACCGGCTGACCCGCGGCCGCGGCCAGCACGCGCCCTCGAAGGTCTCGGTGAACGTCAACCGGTCCCCGGGCACAGGGAGTTCGACCTCCTGCCGCACCCGTACGACCTCGCCGTCCGGGCCGGTGAGACGGCGCTCCCGGTCGGGCGTCCAGGTCTCCCAGGCGCGGGCCGCCGGGTTCCGGGTCTCGAAGACGAACCGGCCGCCGGGCGCGAGGGCGGTCCGGACGGCGCGCAGCGCGAGCCTCAACTCCTCGTCGCCGACGAGGACTTGGAAGGCGTGCCCGGTCATCACGACGAGGTCGAAGGCGCCGCGCCAGGGCACGGTCCGCAGATCCCCGAGCACCCACTCGACGCCGGGTTCCCGCCGGCGGGCCTGGACGAGCATCGCGGCGGCGGGGTCGATGCCGGTGAGCCGCCCCGGATGTCCGTCGCGGCGGGCCGTGCGCAGCAACCGTCCGGTACCGCAGCCGACATCGAGCACGGCCCCGGCGGACATCACCAGCTCCAGACAGAAGTCGTCCCCCTCGCCCCACGGATTGAGCTGGTCGTACAGCGAGGCCAGGGACGGGTCCGCGAACGATCGATCCACCACCGCGGCAGCCTGACACACCCGGTGAAGCGCGACGGCGGGGCCGGGCGCATTCTTGACGGGTTCTCAACTATGGAGGTGTCAGGCGTTGTTGCATCACGTCGAACTGTGGGTCGCGGATCTGGAGCGGTCCGAAGCATCGTGGGGATGGCTGCTGGAGCGCCTCGGCTACGCGCCGTACCAGCACTGGGCGGCGGGGCGCAGTTGGCGGATGGCGGAGACGTATCTCGTGATCGAGCAGTCGCCGGCGCTGCGCCCGGACACCGCGCACGACCGGATGCGGCCGGGGCTGAACCACCTGGCCTTCTATGTGCGCGGCGGCCGTGCCGAACTCGACGCGCTGGTCGAGGCGGCGCCGAAGCACGGCTGGGCTCCCCTGTTCCCGGACCGGTATCCGTACGCGGGCGGCCCGGACCACTGTGCCGCCTACCTGGAGAACGAGGAGGGCTTCGAGGTCGAGCTGGTCGTGGGGGGATTCCGCTCGGTCGAGGTTGGCTGAATACAGGGATAACCCTTGTCCTCGCCCGGAATCCGCACAGGCGGGTCCATCCGCACTACTCTGCCGTTGGCGCGATCCTGTCCATGCTCTCTGAAGTGCCGGTCGCATGCTCCCGGCACATGGACCTGTTGATTGCACAACGTTCGCAGAACCGCAACTGGATTTTCACCGGGCGAGCGTTCGGCATGCGGACATTCAGGCCCGATAGGTGTGTAACAAGTCCGTTTCGCAGGGGTCTTTCACCAAACCCTTTGTCCGGATTTTGGAAGATGTACGCGTCAGGTGTGATCGAACCGAGACCTTGGCAGTGTGGTTCGGCCTTCGCTCATGGCAGATAGTTAGGCGCGTAGAGCTCGGGTACGACGGGTCGGGCGCCGACAGGAGGCGCAGGCTCGCGAGCGCTGGGGGCACCGACACATTTTCAGGCACCGGTGACGGTGTTGTGACGTGTGCTGTCCCGTGCAGTGAACCTATGGATTCTTGAAGGAGGAGCCCATGCGCGGTGCGAAGAGTGCCAAGTGGGTCGCGATAGCGGCGGTTGTGGCACTGGGGGCGACCGCCTGCGGTGGTGGCAGCGACGACGGCAAGAGCGACACCAAGGCCGCGGTCAACCCGAACGGCACGTTCACGGTCGAGTCGGGCGAGCCGCAGAACCCGCTGCAGCCGGCCAACACCATGGAGTCCTACGGCAGCATCGTCATCAAGTCGCTGTTCACCGGCCTGGTGGACTACGACAGCGCCGGCAAGATCGTCATGATGAACGCCCAGTCCGTCGACACCAAGGACAGCAAGACCTACACGGTCAAGCTGAAGTCCGGCTGGAAGTTCACCGACGGCACCCCCGTCACTTCCGAGTCCTACGTCAAGGCCTGGAACTGGGCCGCGAACCCGGCCAACAAGCAGACCAACAGCTTCTGGTTCTCGGACATCGCGGGCTACGACGACGTCGCGCCGGCCAAGGGCAAGCCCAAGGCCACCGAGCTCTCCGGCCTGAAGGTCGTGGACGACAACACCTTCACCATCACGTTGTCGAAGGCGATTCCTTACTTCATCTACAAGCTGGGTTACGAGGTCTTCTCGCCGCTGCCCGCGTCCTTCTACAAGGACCCGGCCGCCGCCGGTCAGAAGCCGGTCGGCAACGGCCCGTACAAGTTCGTCAGCTGGGAGCACAAGAAGGCGATCACGGTCGCCAAGAACCCTGACTACAAGGGCCCCAACGCGGCGAAGAACGGTGGCGTGGTCTTCAAGAACTACTCCACCCCGGAGACGGCGTACGCGGACCTGAAGTCCGGCAACCTCGACGTCATCACCCAGGTCGCCCCGAAGGACCTGCCGGTCTACAAGCAGGACCTCGGCGACCGCGCGATCGACCAGGCGTACTCCGCGATCCAGACCATCGCGCCGGCCTTCTACTCCAAGCAGTGGAAGGACATCAACCCGAAGGTCCTCCAGGGTCTGTCGATGGCGATCGACCGCGACACGATCACCAAGACCGTGCTCCAGGGCACCCGTGAGCCGGCCACCGGCTGGGTCGCCAAGGGCGTCCTCGGCTACCAGCCGAACGCCGCGGGCGACGTCACCAAGTACGACCCGGCCAAGGCCAAGGCGCTCATCAAGGAGGGTGGCGGCGTTCCCGGCAACTCCATCACCATCCAGTACAACACCGACGGTGGTCACAAGGAGTGGGTGGAGGCGGTCTGCAACTCCATCACCAACGCCACCGGTGTGAAGTGCGGCACCGACCCGAAGGCCGACTTCCAGGCCGACCTCGACGCCCGTGACGCGCACGAGGTCAAGTCCCTGTACCGCTCGGGCTGGGTGCTGGACTTCCCGATGAACGCCAACTTCATCCGGGACCTGTACGGCAGCAAGTCGGACGGCAACCAGAGCGGCTTCTCCAACGCGACGATCGACAGTGAGATCGCCGCCGCCGACAGCGCCGCCACGCTGGACGACTCGGTGAAGAAGTACCAGGCGATCGAGAAGCAGCTCGTGAACTACATGCCGAGCATTCCGCTCTGGTACTACAAGGTCAACGCGGGCTACTCGGAGAAGGTCTCGGGCGTCAAGTTCGCCCAGGACGGCGACCCGATCCTGACCGGCGTTCAGGTCAAAAAGTAACCGCAGGCAATCCGTTGCCCGGGGCGCGCTGAGCGCGCCCCGGTCGCGGCGGAAGCGGCCGGGGGGCCCTTTCCTTGCGTACCGCTCAGCGGTGCGCAAGGAAAGGGCCCGCCTGTTGCCGCTGTGACTTTTTTATGGAGGCACGATGGGGCGCTATGTCGCACGACGACTGCTCCAGATGATTCCGGTCTTCTTCGGGACCACCCTGCTCATCTTCCTGATGGTCTATGCCCTGCCCGGTGATCCCGTCCGAGGGCTGTTCGGCGACAAGGGCGGCAGCCCGCAGGTGATCGCCGCGCTGCGACACCAGTACGGCCTGGATCAGAACATCTTTGTGCAGTACTTCAATTACATGAAGGGCATCGTTCTGCACGCCGACTTCGGCACGCAGATAGCCAGCGGACGCCCCGTCACCGACGTGCTCGGCGACGCCTTCCCGGTCACCCTGCGCCTGGGCGGCTTCGCCTTCGCCATCGAGATCGTCCTCGGCGTCGGCCTCGGCGTCTACGCCGGTCTGCGCGCCGGCCGGGCCGCCGACACCGCGGTGCTGCTCGTCACCCTGCTCCTGATCTCGATCCCGGTCTTCGTGCTCGGCTTCATCCTCCAGTGGATCTTCGCCGACCAACTCCAGTGGCTGGAACCGAACGTCAACGACGCGTCGAACTACGGTCAGTTGCTGATGCCTGCGATTGTGCTGGCCACGGCGTCACTCGCCTATGTGTCACGGCTGACCCGTACGTCGATCGCGGAGAACATGCGCGCCGACTACGTCCGTACGGCCATCGCCAAGGGTCTGCCCCGGCGCCGGGTGGTGACCGTCCACCTCATGCGCAACTCGATGATCCCCGTGGTCACCTACCTCGGCACCGACATCGGCAGCCTGCTCGGAGGTGCCGTCGTCACCGAGGGCATCTTCAACATCCAGGGCATCGGCGGCACGATCTACCAGTCGATCATCCGCCGGGAAGGCACCACCCTCGTGGGCCTGGTGACCATCCTCGTCCTCGTCTATCTCGTCGCCAGCCTCCTTGTCGACCTGCTCTACGCGGTCCTTGACCCGAGGATTCGCTATGCCTGACATGACCAAATCCGACACCGTCACCGCCGAGCCGGACACCGAGGGCGCGGCCACCCAGAGCCCCCAGCCGGCCAAGGCCGAGAAGACCCGCAGCCTGTGGGGCGACGCCTGGCAGGACCTGCGGCGCAACAAGATCTTCCTCGTCTCGTCGGTGCTGATCCTGCTGCTCCTGGCGATCACGTTCTTCCCCGGCTGGTTCACCAGCGGCAACCCGACCTACGGCGACCTGTCCAAGCACTACCTGCAGAAGCCCCAGCTCGGAAAGGTCTTCTCGACCGAGTGGCTGGGCTACGACCAGCAGGGCCGCAGCGTCTACGCCCGGCTCATCTACGGCGCCCGGGCCTCCATAGCCGTCGGCTTCGGCACCACGTTCGCCGTGACGGTCATCGGCGGACTGGTCGGCATGATCGCCGGCTACTTCGGCGGGATCATCGACTCCGTCCTGTCGCGGCTCGTGGACGTCTTCTTCGGCATCCCGTTCCTGCTGGGCACCATGGTCGTCCTCAACTCCTTCCCGAATCGCACGACCTGGGTCGTCATCGGTGCCCTGAGCTTCTTCGGCTGGACCCAGCTGGCCCGCGTGATGCGCGGCGCGGTGATCACCACCAAGCACTCCGACTACGTCCAGGCGGCCAAGGCACTGGGTGCGAGTACCCCACGCATCCTGTTCCGGCACATCCTGCCGAACACCCTGGCCCCGGTGATCGTCGTGGCGACCATCTCGCTCGGCGTCTACATCGGCTCCGAGGCCACGCTGTCCTTCCTGGGGCTCGGCCTGAACGGCGTCTCCTGGGGCAACGACATCTCCGACGGCGGCAGCTCGATCCGGGTTGCCCAGTGGATCATGCTCTACCCGTCGATCATCCTCACCATCACGGTGCTGGCATTCATCATGCTCGGCGAAGCGGTCCGCAACGCCCTCGACCCGAAGACACGCTGAGGGAGGCGTACGTGACCATCATCGAAGAAGCAGCGCCGGTGCCGGCGCCCCGCGACGGCGAGGACACCCCACTGCTCGAAGTGCGTGACCTGCACGTCGAGTTCGTCACCCGCGAGGGTGTCGTACGGGCTGTCAACGGCGTCAACTACAACGTCCACGCCGGCGAGACCCTCGCCGTGCTCGGCGAGTCCGGCTCCGGCAAGTCGGTGACCGCGCAGGCGGTCATGGGCATTCTCGACATGCCGCCGGCCCGGATCCCGCAGGGCGAGATCCTCTTCCGCGGCCAGGACATGCTCAAGATGTCCGGCGAGGAACGCCGCAAGATCCGCGGCCGCCGCATCGCCATGATCTTCCAGGACGCGCTCAGTTCGCTGAACCCGGTGCTCTCCGTGGGCTACCAGCTCGGCGAGATGTTCCGCGTCCACCAGGGCCTCTCCAAGAAGGAGGCCAAGGCCAAGTCCATCGACCTGATGGACCGGGTGAAGATCCCGGCCGCCGCGGCGCGGGTGAACGACTACCCGCACCAGTTCTCCGGCGGTATGCGCCAGCGCATCATGATCGCCATGGCGCTGGCCCTGGAGCCGGACCTGATCATCGCCGACGAGCCCACCACGGCCCTCGACGTGACCGTCCAGGCCCAGGTCATGGACCTGCTCGCGGACCTCCAGCGCGAGTACAACATGGGGCTCATCCTGATCACCCACGACCTCGGCGTCGTCGCCGACGTCGCGGACAAGATCGCGGTGATGTACGCGGGCCGGATCGTCGAGCGCGCGCCGGTGCACGAGCTCTACAAGAGGCCCGCGCACCCCTACACCCGGGGTCTGCTGGACTCGATCCCGCGCCTGGACCAGAAGGGCCAGGAGCTCTACGCGATCAAGGGCCTGCCGCCCAACCTGCTGCACGTGCCCACCGGTTGCGCCTTCAACCCGCGCTGCCCGAAGGCGCAGGACATCTGCCGTACGGAGGTCCCGGAGCTGGTTCCGGTGACCGAGCAGGACGGCACCGAACTGGTCGGCCGGGGTTCGGCATGCCACTTCTGGAAGGAGACGATCCATGGCTGAGCTCAGCAAGAACGACGAGCCGCAGGAGGCCACGCCGAACGTCTCCGAGGTGGAGGTCGCCGAGGTCCACTCCGAGACGGAGGCGGTCGGCGCCATCGAGGCGCCCGTCGACCGGGGCGAGCCGATCCTCCAGGTGCGGAACCTGGTGAAGCACTTCCCGCTCACCCAGGGCATCCTGTTCCGGAAACAGATCGGCGCGGTCAAGGCCGTCGACGGTGTCTCCTTCGACCTGTACCAGGGCGAGACCCTGGGCATCGTGGGCGAGTCCGGCTGCGGCAAGTCCACGGTCGCCAAGCTCTTGATGAACCTGGAGCAGGTCACCGCGGGCGAGATCTTCTACAAGGGCCAGGACATCACCAAGCTGTCCGGCCGCGCGCTGAAGGCCGTCCGCCGCAACATCCAGATGGTGTTCCAGGACCCGTACACCTCGCTCAACCCCCGGATGACGGTCGGCGACATCATCGGCGAGCCCTTCGACATCCACCCCGAGGTGGCCCCCAAGGGCGACCGGCGCCGCAAGGTGCAGGAACTCCTCGACGTCGTCGGTCTCAACCCCGAGTACATCAACCGCTACCCGCACCAGTTCTCGGGCGGTCAGCGCCAGCGCATCGGCATCGCCCGCGGCCTCGCGCTCAACCCCGAGGTCATCATCTGCGACGAGCCGGTCTCCGCGCTCGACGTGTCGGTGCAGGCACAGGTCATCAACCTGATGGAGCGACTGCAGGACGAGTTCAACCTCTCCTACATCTTCATCGCGCACGACCTGTCGATCGTCCGCCACATCTCGGACCGGGTCGGGGTCATGTACCTCGGCAAGCTCGCCGAGATCGGCAGCGACGAGCAGATCTACGACCACCCGACGCACCCCTACACCCAGGCTCTGCTGTCGGCGGTCCCGGTGCCCGACCCGGAGGCCCGTGAGGGCCGCGAGCGGATCATCCTCACCGGTGACGTCCCGTCGCCGGCGAACCCGCCGTCCGGCTGCAGCTTCCGCACCCGTTGCTGGAAGGCGCAGGACAAGTGCTCGACCGAGGTCCCGCTGCTGGCGGTGCCCGAGCGCTTCCGCGGGGACGACACCCCGGCCGCGCACGAGTCGGCGTGCCACTTCGCCGAGGTCAGGGACGTGGTGCACGCGAGCTGAGCCGCGGCGTCCTCTCTACGGCCACTGGTTCCCGGCACCGTCCCACGGTGCCGGGAACCGGCGTTCCCGGACCGGGGCGGTGCCGGTGCCCGTGTGCTCAGACCGCGGGGTCCAGCGCCCGCGCCCAGTGACAGGCCACCTGCGCGTCCCCGCCGCCGCCCAGCACCTCCAGGTCCTCGGTCCGGCACCGGTGTGCGACACCCGCGCGCTCCGCCTCGCCGCTCGCCAGGACCTGGCAGCGCGCCCGGAACCGGCAGCCGGTCGGGATACGGGACGGGTCCGGAGGCTCGCCGCTGAGGACGACGGGATCGCCGGGCGCCTCCGGCAGGACCGACAACAGGGCCTGGGTGTAAGGATGTTGAGGCGCCGTCAGCACCTGCTCCGCGTCCCCGGTCTCCACGATCCGCCCCAGGTACATCACCGCGACCCGGTCGGCGATGTTCCACGCCAGCCCCAGATCGTGGGTCACCACCAGGGCGGCCAGGCCGAGTTCGGTGCGCAGCCGCAGCAGGAGGGCGAGGATCTCGCCGCGCACGGAGGCGTCCAGGGAGGCCACCGGCTCGTCGGCGACGAGGAGTTCGGGCTCCAGGACGAGCGCACCGGCGATCACCACGCGCTGACGCTGCCCGCCGGACAGCTCGTGCGGATAACGCAGGAAGAACCGCTCGGGCGGCCGGAGCCCCGCCCGGGCCAACGCCTGCGCGACCGCCGCGCGTTCGTCACCGGCACTTCCATGGATCCGCAGCCCCTCGGCCACCGCGTCGTACACCGTGTGCCGCGGATTGAGCGACCCGCTCGGATCCTGGAGGACAAGCTGAACCCGCCGCCGATAGGCCTTCAGCGCCCGGGAGTTGTACCGCAGCGCCTCCCCGTCGAACGCGACCCGCCCCGCGCTCGGCGCCACCAGCCCCAGCAACGACCGCGCCAACGTCGTCTTCCCACACCCGGACTCCCCGACGAGCGCCACGATCTCACCCGCCCGGATATCGAGATCGACCCCGTCCACAGCCCGAGCCTCCGCACCCCCACGCCGCGCGGGAAACGCCACACGCAGCCCCTGAGCACTGAGCAACGGCCCCGAAGTCGTCGTCATGGCGCACTCCTTGTGTCAGGGGCGGGGGTGGCTGGTTCCTGTGTGCCCTCGGTCGCCGTCCCCGTGCTCACGGCAGGCACCGGCACATGAACACAAGCCGCCCGTCGCCCCCGCCCCGCCCCCCGCAAGACCTGGTCCTCAGTCAGACACACGTCCACCGCCTCCCCGCAGCGTGGATGGAACGCGCAGCCGGACGGGAGTTCCGACGGGTCGGGTGGGTCGCCCGGCAAGCCGCGGGGCGCGAAGCGGGAGGTCGGGTCGCCGATGTGGGAGAAGGAGGCCGAGAGGGCCTTGGCGTAGGGGTGGAGGGCGTTTTCGTAGACCTCTTGGGCGGGGCCCTCCTCGATGATTCGGCCTGCGTACATCACCACCAGGCGGTCGCAGATGTCCGCCAGGACGGCCAGGTCGTGGCTGATCATGATCAGGCCCAAGTCCTGGTCCGTGACGAGGCGTTCGAGGAGGTTCAGGATCTGGGCCTGGATCATCACGTCGAGGGCGGTGGTCGGCTCGTCGGCGATGATCAGTTGGGGGGCGCAGGCCAGGGCCATGGCGATCATCACGCGTTGGCGTTGGCCGCCGGAGAGTTCGTGCGGGTACGCCGTCGCCCGGGACGCCGGCAGTCCGGCCTGTTCCAGGAGTTCCCCGGTGCGCTTGCGGGCCTGTGCCGCCGTCGCACCCTGGTGCAGCAGCACCGGCTCCGCGATCTGGTCGCCGATGCGGTGCACGGGGTTGAGGGAGTGCATCGCGCCCTGGAAGACGATGGAGGCGCCGGCCCAGCGGACCGCCCGCACCCGCCCCCAGCGCATCGTCAGCACGTCCTCCCCGTTCAGCAGGATCTCCCCGGTGACCCGGGTCCCCGGCGGCAACAGCCGGAGCAGCGCGAGGGCCAACGTGGACTTGCCGCAGCCCGACTCGCCCGCCACGCCCACTTTCTGACCGGCCGTCAGGGACAGGTCCACGCCCCGTACCGCGGCCACACCGCCCGGGTACGTCACTTCCAGGTTCTTGACCTCCAGGAGCGTCAACCCGCCACCCCCAGCCGGGGGTTGAGGACCGACTCCACCGCGCGCCCGCACAGCGTGAACGCCAGCGCGACCACGGCGATCGCGATGCCGGGCGGGATCAGATACCACCAGTCACCCGCGCTCACCGCGCCCGCTTCCCGGGCGTCCTGGAGCAGCCCGCCCCACGACACCACCGTCGGATCCCCGAGCCCCAGGAACGCGAGGGTCGCCTCCGTGAGGATGGAGGTCGAGACCATCAGGGTCGTCTGGGCCAGGATCAGGGGCATCACATTGGGCAGCACGTGCCGGGACATGACGTGCCAGTGGCCGCCGCCCAGCGCCCGCGCGCGTTCGATGTACGGCCGTGACTCCACCGCCAGCGTCTGCGCCCGCACCAGCCGGGCCGTGGTCGGCCACGTGGTCACGCCGATCGCCAGGATCACCGTCCCGAGAGAGCGGGACATGACCGTGGCCAGCGCGATCGCCAGCACCAGCGTCGGCATGACCAGGAACCAGTCGGTGATCCGCATCAGCACGGTCCCGTACGCGCCCCGGAAGTGCCCGGCGGTGATCCCGACCACCGCGCCGATCGCCACCGACAGCACCGCCGCGAGCAGTCCGACGAGCAGCGAGACCCGGGCTCCCCAGACGACGAGCCCCAGCAGGTTCCGCCCGAACTGGTCGGTGCCCAGCGGGAATTGGGCGCTCGGGCTCTCCAGCGGGTCGCCCGGCGCGTCGGTCACGCTCGACACGTCGGAGCCGACCGTCAGCGGCGCGGTGAGCGCGATCAGCGCGAAGAGGGCGAGCGCGGCCAGGCCGATCAGGCCGGAGCGGTGGGTGCGGTACCTCGTCCAGAACCGCGCGGCGGACCGGCGCCGGCGCTGCCAGGCGAGCGCCCGAGGACCTGCTTGCGCGACGGGGGGAGTGGTCATCGGCCCACCCGGGGGTCGAGCAGCGGATAGACCAGGTCCGCCAGTGTGTTCATGACGATCACCGCCGACGCGAAGAAGAGGAACAGGCCCTGGACCAGGGGCAGATCGGGCACGCTGAGGGCCTGGTAGAACAGCCCGCCCAGGCCGGGCCAGGAGAACACGGTCTCCACCAGGATCACCCCCGCGACCGTACGGCCGAGGTTGACGAAGACGAGGGTCACGGTCGGCAGCAGCGCGTTCGGGACCGCGTGCCGGCGCCGGACCAGGTCGTCCCGAAGTCCCTTGGCTCGCGCGGTCGTCAGATAGTCGCTGCCCATCTCGTCGAGCAGCGCGGAGCGGGTGACCAGCAGCGTCTGCCCGTACTCGACCGCCACCAGCGTGATCACCGGGAGGACCAAGTGGTGGGCGACGTCCAGGACGTACGCGAGGCCCTCCTTGCCGCCCGATTCCATGCCGCCCGTCGGGAAGAGCCCCGGGATCGGGCCCACGCCCACCGAGAACACGATGATCAGCAGCAGGCCCAGCCAGAACGACGGGACCGAGTAAAGGGTCAGCGCCAGACCGGTGTTGAGCCGGTCCGAGAGGCTGCCGTGCCGCCACGCGGAGCGCGTCCCGAGGAACATGCCGAGCGCTGTGTACAGCACGAAGGCCGTGCCGGTGAGCAGCAGCGTGTTCGGCAGCGCCTCGGTGATCTTGTCGATGACGGGCGCCTTGAACTGGTACGACGTCCCGAGGTCACCGGTGAGCGCCTTGCTGCAGTAGTCGGTGAACTGCTGCCACAGTGGCAGGTCGAGCCCGAACTCCTTGCGGTACTGCGCGAGTTGCCCGGCGGAGATCGGGCGGCCGCCCGTCATCGTCTTGACCGGGTCGCCCGGGATGAGCCGGAACAGGAAGAAGCCGGTGACCAGCACGGCGAGCAACGAGACGGCCGCGCCGCCCAACTTGCCCGCCACGTACCGGACATAGCCGGTCCGGGTGCCCGCTCCCGGACCGGTCGTCTCCTCCACCAGAACCGATGGTGCGTCGGCTGCCATCAACGGCCGCCCCGCGCACCGCTGTTGAGGATCGGCGCCATCGGCTACTCCCGGTCCTCGGCCGTGGCCCGGCGCCGCAGCCCGAACAGGACCAGCGCACCGACGACGACCACACCCCCGACGGCGATCCCGGCGATCGCCCCGCCCGAGAGCCCGCCGGACGACGACCCGTCGGAGGCGGCCGGCACCGCGGACCACCAACTCCAGTAGCCGTCCTGGCCGTAGATGTTGCCGCCACTGCTGGGCATCGTCTCGATGGACTTGATCTGGTCGGTGCGGTAGGCCTCGACGGCGTTCGGGTACGCCATGACGTTCATGTACCCGAGGTCGTAGAGCCGGGACTCCATCTGCTTGACGATGTCCGCCCGCTTGGCCGGGTCGTACTCGGCCAACTGCTGGGCGTAGAGCGTGTCGTACGCCTTGTCGCAGACGAAGTTGTCGGTCGCGCCGATGTCCTTGGGCGTCGCCGGCAGGGCCGCGCAGGTGTGGATGGACAGGACGAAGTCCGGGTCGGGGTTGACGGACCAGCCGTCGAAGGCGAGGTCGTACTTGCCCGCGAGCCAGGGGTCGGTGACGTTGTCGAGGCAGTCGAGGCTCACGCCGATGCCGAGCTTGCCCCACCACTCCTGGAGGTACTGGCCGACCGCCTTGTCGTTCGGGTCGGTGGCGTGGCACAGCAGGCGGTAGGTGATCGGCTTGCCGTCCTTGCCGACGCGTTTGCCGTCACTGTTCTTCTTGTAGCCCGCCTGGTCGAGGAGTTGGGCCGCCTTGGTGGGGTCGTAGGCGAGTTCCTGGCTCGCCGACGGTTTCCAGAAGTACGTCGAGAAGCGCGGCGGGATGTAGCCCTGGCCCTCGACGGCGTGGCCCTGGAAGACCTTGTCGATGAGGGTCTTGCGGTCGACCGCCATGAACAGGGCGTGCCGCACGTTCTCGTCGAGCAGGGAGGGGTCGCCGTCGCCGAAGTGCTGCCCGTTCTTCGCCTGTGCGCCGGGGTTGGTGGCGAGGGCGTAGAAGCGGCGGCCGGGGGCGTCGTTGACCTTGATGTTCTTCTCGCCCTTGAGGGACGCGGCCTGGGCGGGCGTCAGGGACGGGGACCCGGCGACGAAGGAGACCTCGCCCTTGCGCAGGGCGGCGACCGCGGCGTCCTGGTCCTTGTAGTAGCGGAAGACCAGCTCGTCGAACTTGGGTGCCCCGCGCCAGAAGGTCTTGTTGGCCTTGAGGCGGACGTAGCTGTCGGCCTTGTAGTCGGTGAGGACGAACGGGCCGTTGCCGACGATCGGGAAGGTCTTGTCGTTGTTGAACTTGGAGAGGTCGCCGGCCTTCTCCCAGATGTGCTTCGGCACGATCGGCACGTCGAGCGCGGTCATCGTGGCCTGCGGCTTCTTCAGCTTGATGACCAGCTGGGTGGGGCTCGGGGCGGTGACCTTCGCGAAGTTGGTGACGAAGCTGCCGTTGGCGGTGGCGGCGCCCGGGTCGGTCATCATCGTGTTGA
Organism: Streptomyces sp. NPDC050528; assembly: GCF_044457795.1. Taxonomy (NCBI): domain Bacteria; kingdom Bacillati; phylum Actinomycetota; class Actinomycetes; order Kitasatosporales; family Streptomycetaceae; genus Streptomyces; species Streptomyces sp. NPDC050528. The sequence goes on along the minus strand of NZ_JBITHH010000001.1, from coordinate 927,339 downwards.
ACGTCCACGCCGCGTCCTCGGCGGTGGCCTGCTGTCCGTCGGACCACTTGGAGTTCGAGCGGATCGTGTACGTCCAGGTCAGCTTGTCCGCCGACGACGTCCACTTGGTGGCCAGCCCGGGGATGGTGTGGTTGTCCTTGGGGTCGTAGTTGGTGAGGTAGTCGTACATCAGCCGGCCGATGCTCGTGCTGACCAGGCGGGTCGCCAGGAACGGGCTCAGGGAGTCCACGCTCTGCGCGACGGCGACGGTGAGGACCTTGTCGCTCTTCTGGGCCTTGGCCTCGGCCTGCTGCGGTGCCGGATTGAGGGGGGTGGCGAGCGCCGCCGTGAGCGCCAGGGCGCCGGCCGCTCCGGCCACCAGCCGGTGCGGGCGGGGTCGTGGTCGTCTCGGGCGTGAGTGCTCTGTGCCGGTGCGGTCCTGAGTGCTCATGGTCCTGACCTCGCGCTGGTGACGCCGGGCTGGGTTGAAGAGTGTGTCTATCAGCGCCGGTCGGCGCCCGTCAACGGTGCCTGAAAGCCCATGTGGCCTGCGGAAACGGGGAGTTGACGGCGAGATCGGAGGTTTATTGGTCCACACCACTGAAGCGTGCCTGGTGGGGCCCTGACGGTCTGTCCGGACCACCTCGGTCCAGGTGGCATCACCCCTCTCACGCGCGGCTTGTGCTGCATTCGGGTGACTGCGTGTGCGCTGTGCCCACTTTGTGCAGATATTGGCCGGTAACGGATGTGCACGGATCGGCTTTCCTGAGGAGGCACTCGATGCGTGGAGCCACGCACGCCAAATGGGCCGCTTGCGCGGCGGCGGTAGCCCTCGCGGCGACCGCCTGTGGGGGCGGCGGGAGCAGCGGCGGCGGTGGTGGCGACGGCAGCGCGGTGCTCAGCGCCTCCTGGGGAGACCCGCAGAACCCGCTGGAGCCGGCCAACACCAACGAGGTGCAGGGCGGCAAGGTCCTCGACATGGTCTTCCGCGGTCTGAAGCGGTACGACCCGAAGACCGGCAAGGCCGAGGACATGCTCGCCGACAAGATCGACACCACGGACTCGCAGAACTTCACGGTCACCGTCAAGAGCGGCTGGAAGTTCAGCAACGGCGAGGCCGTCACCGCGAAGTCGTTCGTGGACGCCTGGAACTACGGGGCGAGCCTCAAGAACAACCAGAAGAACGCGTACTTCTTCGGGTACATCGAGGGCTACGACAAGGTCCACCCCGACAGCGGCTCGCAGAGCGCGACCACGCTCACCGGGCTCAAGGTGACCGGCACCAACACCTTCACCATCAAGCTCACCCAGAAGTTCTCGACCTTCCCCGACACCCTCGGCTACGCGGCCTACTCCCCGCTGCCGTCGACGTTCTTCTCGGACCACGCGGCCTGGCTGAAGAAGCCGGTCGGGAACGGGCCGTACACCATCTCGTCGTACACCAAGGGCTCGCAGATGCAGCTCAAGAAGTGGGACGGGTACACCGGTTCGGACAAGGCGCAGAACGGCGGGGTGACCCTCAAGGTCTACACCGACAACAACACCGCCTACACCGACCTGATGGCCGGCAACCTCGACCTCGTCGACGACATCCCGGCCTCGCAGCTGAAGAACGTCAAGAGCGACCTCGGCAGCCGGTACATCAACACGCCCGCCGGCATCATCCAGACCCTCGCGTTCCCGTACTACGACAAGAACTGGAACAAGAGCGGCTCGGAGAAGGTCCGCCAGGGGCTGTCCATGGCCATCAACCGAGACCAGATCACCAACACGATCTTCCAGAAGACGCGTACCCCCGCCACCGACTGGACCTCACCGGTGCTCGGCACCGAGGGCGGCTTCCAGGACGGGCTGTGCGGGGACGCCTGCAAGTACAACCCGACCGAGGCGAAGAAGCTGGTCCAGGAGGGCGGCGGCATTCCCGGCGGCCAGGTCAAGATCACGTACAACGCGGACACGGGCTCGCACAAGGAGTGGGTGGACGCGGTGTGCAACTCCATCAACAACGCGCTCGGCAACGACAAGGCGTGCGTCGGGAACCCGGTCGGCACCTTCGCGGACTTCCGCAACCAGATCGGCCAGCACAAGATGACGGGCCCGTTCCGCGCCGGCTGGCAGATGGACTACCCGCTCATCCAGAACTTCCTCCAGCCGCTGTACTACACCAACGCCTCGTCCAACGACGGCCAGTGGTCCAACAAGGACTTCGACAAGCTCGTCGACCAGGCCAACGCGGAGACCGACACCAGCAAGGCGATCAAGCTCTTCCAGCAGGCCGAGGGTGTCGTCCGCGACAACATGGCCGCCATTCCGCTCTGGTACCAGAACGGCAGCGCGGGCTACTCCGACCGGCTCTCCAACGTGGCGCTGAACCCGTTCAGCGTCCCCGTCTACAACGAGATCAAGGTCAGCTGAGCCGCACCGGGGGCGGGTTCACGCTCGCCCGCCCTCACGATCCCCGGAGCCTCCATGGGACGGTACGTAATCCGGCGTCTGCTGCAGATGATCCCGGTCTTCATCGGCGCCACACTGTTGATCTTCCTGATGGTGAACGTGATGGGCGACCCCATCGCGGGCCTGTGCGGCGACCGGCAGTGCGACCCGGCGACGGCCGCCCAGCTCAAGCGGGAGTTCGGCCTCGACAAGCCCGTGTGGCAGCAGTACCTGACCTACATGGGGAACGTCTTTACCGGTGACTTCGGTACGGCGTTCAACGGCCAGAAGGTCACCGAGCTGATGTCGACCGCGTTCCCCGTCACCATCCGGCTGACCGTCGTGGCGATCGTCATCGAGGTCGTCGTCGGCATCGCGCTCGGCGTGATCACCGGCCTCAAGCGCGGCCGCCCGATCGACACCACGGTCCTCCTGCTCACCCTCATCGTGATCTCCATCCCGACCTTCGTCACCGGTCTGCTGCTGCAACTGCTGCTCGGCGTCGAATGGGGCTGGATCAAACCGTCGGTGTCCACGGACGCGAACTTCGGCGAACTCATCGTCCCCGGGCTGGTGTTGGCCTCGGTCTCGCTCGCGTACGTGACCCGGCTGACCCGGACGTCCATCGCGGAGAACCGGCGCTCCGACTACGTCCGTACGGCGGTGGCGAAGGGTCTCCCGAGACGCCGGGTGATCGTCCGCCACCTGCTGCGCAACTCGCTCATCCCGGTGGTCACCTTCATCGGCACCGACATCGGGGCCCTGATGGGCGGCGCGATCGTCACCGAGCGGATCTTCAACATCCACGGCGTCGGCTTCCAGCTCTACCAGGGGATCGTGCGCCAGAACACCCAGACGGTGGTCGGCTTCGTGACGGTCCTGGTCCTGGTCTTCCTGGTCGCGAATCTTCTCGTCGACCTCCTCTACGCCGTACTCGACCCGAGGATCCGCTATGCCTGAGCAGCCGTTCGAACCGGAGCGCGCGATTGCCGGGACCGGCATGGGCGGCGCGATGGACCTCGCCGCGAGCGAGGCGGAAACCCTGGAGAAGACGCCGGGCGGCCCGGAAGGCACGGGCCCGCAGGAGAGGCCCCGCAGCCTCTGGTCAGACGCGTGGCGCGACCTGCGCCGCAACCCCGTCTTCATCATCTCCGCGCTCGTCATCGTCTTCCTGGTGATCATCTCCCTCTGGCCGTCCCTGATCGCCTCGGGCAACCCCCTCAAGTGCGACCTCGCCAAGGCGCAGGAGGGCTCCCAACCGGGCCACCCCTTCGGCTACGACGGCCAGGGCTGCGACGTCTACACGCGCACGGTGTACGGCACGCGGACGTCGGTGACGGTAGGCGTGCTGGCCACGCTCGGGGTAGCGATCTTCGGCTCGGTACTGGGCGGCCTGGCGGGCTTCTTCGGCGGGATCTGGGACTCGATCCTCTCCCGCCTGACGGACATCTTCTTCGCGATCCCGGTGGTCCTCGGCGGCCTTGTCCTGCTCTCCGTGGTGACGAGCAACACGGTCTGGCCGGTCATCGGCTTCATGGTGCTGCTCGGCTGGCCGCAGATCTCCCGCATCGCCCGCGGCTCGGTCATCACCGCCAAACAGAACGACTACGTCCAGGCCGCGCGAGCATTGGGCGCCTCCAACTCCCGCCTGTTGCTACGCCACATCACCCCGAACGCGGTAGCCCCGGTGATCGTGGTCGCCACCATCGCCCTCGGCACCTACATCTCGCTGGAGGCGACCCTGTCGTACCTCGGCGTAGGCCTGAAGCCCCCCACGGTCAGCTGGGGCATCGACATCTCGGCCGCCTCCCAGTACATCCGCAACGCCCCCCACATGCTCCTCTGGCCCGCCGGCGCCCTGGCGATCACGGTCCTCGCATTCATCATGCTCGGCGACGCGGTCCGCGACGCCCTCGACCCGAAGTTGAGGTGACCCGCGTCATGCTGCTCGAAGTGCGGGATCTGCACGTGGAGTTCAGGACCAGGGACGGGGTCGCCAAGGCCGTCAACGGGGTCAACTACAGCGTGGACGCGGGGGAGACCCTGGCCGTGCTGGGGGAGTCGGGGTCCGGGAAGTCCGTGACCGCGCAGGCTGTCATGGGGATCCTCGACACCCCGCCGGGGAAGATCACCGGCGGGGAGATTCTCTTCCGGGGCGAGGATCTGCTGAAGTTCAAAGAAGACGAGCGGCGCAAGGTTCGCGGTGCCGAGATGGCGATGATCTTCCAGGACGCGCTGTCCTCGCTCAACCCCGTGCTCTCCGTGGGCGATCAGCTCGGCGAGATGTTCATCGTGCACCGGGGAATGTCCCGAAAGGACGCGCGGACCAAGGCAGTTGAGTTGATGGACCGGGTGCGGATTCCCGGTGCCGCTCAGCGCGTCCGGGACTATCCGCACCAGTTCTCCGGCGGGATGCGGCAACGCATCATGATCGCCATGGCGCTCGCCCTGGAGCCCGCGCTCATCATCGCCGACGAACCCACCACCGCCCTCGACGTCACCGTCCAGGCCCAAGTCATGGACCTGCTCGCCGAGTTGCAGCGCGAACTGCACATGGGGCTCATCCTCATCACCCACGACCTCGGAGTCGTCGCCGACGTCGCCGACAAGATCGCCGTGATGTACGCCGGTCGCATCGTCGAGTCGGCCCCCGTCCACGACATCTACAAGGCGCCCGCCCACCCCTACACGCGCGGCCTGTTGGACTCCATCCCACGTCTGGACCAGAAGGGGCAGGAGCTCTACGCCATCAAGGGCCTCCCGCCGAACCTCATGCACATCCCGCCCGGCTGCGCCTTCAACCCCCGCTGCCCGATGGCCCAGGACGTGTGCAGGACCGACGAACCCGAGCTGTACGAGGTGGATCAACACCGGGGCAGCGCCTGCCACTTCTGGAGGGAATGCCTCAATGGTTGAGTCAACAGCCGTAACAGGATCAACAGTTGAGCCGATCCTGGAGGTTGAGGGGCTCGTCAAGCACTACCCCCTGACCCAGGGCATCCTCTTCAAGAAGCAGGTCGGTGCCGTCAAGGCCGTCGACGGGGTGGACTTCACGCTCAACAGGGGCGAGACCCTCGGCATCGTGGGCGAGTCCGGGTGCGGTAAATCAACCGTCGCCAAGATGCTGGTCAACCTTGAGCGGCCGACCGAAGGGTCGATCAAGTTCAAGGGCGAGGACATCAGCCGGATGTCCGGCAAGGAACTGAAGGCCGCCCGCCGCAACATCCAGATGGTGTTCCAGGACCCCTACACCTCCCTCAACCCCCGTATGACGGTCGGCGACATCATCGGGGAGCCGTACGAGATCCACCCCGAGGTGGCGCCAAAGGGTGACCGGCGCAAGCGAGTTCAGGATCTGCTGGACGTGGTCGGGCTCAACCCCGAGTACATCAACCGGTATCCGCACCAGTTCTCCGGCGGCCAGCGCCAACGCATCGGCATCGCACGGGGGTTGGCGCTCCGCCCCGAGGTCATCGTCGCCGACGAACCCGTCTCCGCGCTCGACGTCTCCGTACAGGCCCAGGTCATCAACCTCCTCGACCGCCTCCAGGACGAGTTCGACCTCTCCTACATCTTCATCGCGCACGACCTGTCGATCGTCCGGCACATCTCGGACCGGGTCGGGGTCATGTACCTCGGCCGGATCGTGGAGATCGGCAAGGACGAGGAGATCTACGACCACCCGACGCACCCGTACACCCAGGCGCTGCTCTCCGCCGTCCCCGTCCCCGACCCGGACGCGCGCGAGCACCGGGAGCGGATCATCCTCGCGGGTGACGTGCCGTCGCCGACGAACATCCCGTCCGGGTGCCGCTTCCGCACCCGCTGCTGGAAGGCACAGGAGCGCTGCTCACTGGAGGTCCCGCTGCTCGCGGTACCGGCCGAGTTCCGGCTCGTGAGCGGCCCCACGGCACACGACTCGGCCTGCCACTTCGCCGAGGAGAAGACGGTCGTACCGAAGGAGGAGACCCCCGCAGCGGCCCCCGAAGCAACCCCGGACGATCTTGCGGATGGGGCGGAATAACACCACAAACAGGCATCAACCGCGTTAACACGCAGGCAACTCCGCCGACCCGGTCTCGATATACGGACGAGTCAACCTGAGTGACGTACGGCCGTGCGGGTGCCGTAAACGGACCGGGGCGCGCCATGTCGCCCCGGTCCGTTGCCGTACCTAGGACAGGCCCAACGCCCGCTTCAGGAAGTCCACTTGGAGCAGGAGCAAATTCTCCGCGACCTGTTCCTGCGGGGTCATGTGCGTGACGCCCGACAGCGGCAGCACCTCGTGCGGGCGGCCGGCGGCCAGCAGCGCGGAGGACAGCCGCAGGGCGTGGGCGACCACCACGTTGTCGTCGGCGAGACCGTGCACGACCATCAGCGGGCGGTCCGGGTCGGCGGGGGAGGACAGTCCGTCGTCCGTCACCAGACTGCTCTTCGCGTACGACTCCGGGTCCTTGGCCGGGTCGCCCAGGTACCGCTCCGTGTAGTGGGTGTCGTACAGCCGCCAGTCGGTGACCGGGGCGCCCGCGATGCCCGCGTGGAAGACGTCCGGGCGGCGGAGTACGGCGAGTCCCGCGAGCCAACCCCCGTACGACCAGCCCCGGATGGCCACCCGGGAGAGGTCCAGCGGGTGGGACTTCGCGAGGTCCTGGAGGGCGTCGATCTGGTCGTCCAGGGAAACCGTGAAGTCGCGGTGGACGGCCTTCTCCCACGCCGGTGAGCGGCCGGGGGTGCCCCGCCCGTCGGCGACGAGCACCGCGAAACCCTGGTCCGCGAACCACTGCGAGGTGAGGTGGGCGTTGTGCGCGGCGACCACGCGGGGGCCGTGCGGACCGCCGTACGGGTCCATCAAAACCGGAAGCGGACTGCTGCCGTCGTAGTCCTGTGGCATAAGCAGGGCGCACGGGACGCGCCGTGCGCCCCCCTCGGTGAACGTCATGCGCGGGGACAGACCGGGATCTTCGGCGTACGACGCGATCGTCACCGTCTTCTTGCCCTCGCGCAGCACTTGGATCTGCGTGCCCGGCCGGTCCGGTACCGCCGAGACCAGCACGGTCACGCCCCCGGCGCGTACCGCCGAGTGCACGCCGGGCTCTTGCGAGAGACGCTCCAAACCGAGTTCGTTGACGCGATAGACATGCACCTCGCCGGTCTCCGGGGCAGGCGCGTCCTCGCCCGCCGACGCCGAGATCAGCACGTGGTCGTCGGAGACGTCCAGCACCGCGCGGACGTGCAACTGCGGCCCTGTGAGCAGGCGTTCACCCACCGCGAGCACCCGGGCACCGCCCTCGTCGGCGATCCGCACGAGCCGTCCCGAGGGGCTCCAGCACGGCACTCCAGGGAAAAGATCAAGCCAAATTGGATCTTCGTCGGCATGCACCATCCGGGTCGCCCCGGAGTCGGGCTCCACGGCGAGGAACAGCTGGCTGCGCTGGTCCCGGGCCTGCACAAGGAGCAGCGGCGCACCCGCCGCTGACCAGTGCACTCGCGCCAGATACGGGTACCGGGCGCGGTCCCAGCGGACCTCCGTGCGCGTCCCGTCGAGCCCGATCACGTACAGCCGGACGTCCGCGTTGGCCGTGCCCGCCGCCGGGTACGCGACCCGCTGCGGCTCGCGCTCGGGGTGGGCCGGGTCGGCGATCCACCAGCGCTGTACCGGCGTGTCGTCCGCGCGCGCGACCAGCAGCCGGTCCGACTCCGGCGACCACCAGAAGCCGCGCGTCCGGCTCATCTCCTCGGCCGCGATGAACTCGGCCAATCCATAGGTAACTTGGTCCGACTCCGGCTCGGCGAGCGCGCGGTCACCGTCCCCGTCGGCTCCCACGACGCGCAGGGCGCCGCCCGTGACGTAGGCGATGTGCCGGCCGTCGGGGGAGGGGCGGGGGTCGATCACCGGTCCCGGGACCGGGAGTTCGCGTGCCGTACCGGCCCGCAGCTCGGCCGTGAAAAGCCGCCCTGACAAGGCGAAAGACGCCAACTCGGCCTCGCTGTCGGTGGCGTAGCCGACGATCCCCGCACCGCCCTCGCGGGTGCGTTCGCGGCGGGCCCGCTCCTCGGGGAAGAGGCGTTCCGAGGCCCCGCCCAGGAGGGCGCGCGGGTCGGCCGCCACGCGCTCCTCGCCGGCCGCCGGATCGAGGACCCACAGCGCGTTCGCCCGGTCCGTGCCGGACGGGGAGCGCAGGAACACGACCCGGGAACCGTCAGGTGACACGGTGAACGCGCGCGGCGCGCCGAGCGTGAACCGCTGGGTACGGGCGTGCCGTCGGGGGAAGGAGTCAGCCTCGGTCGTCATGACCCGACCATATTGGCCATGCGCCCCCTTGTGCGGCTGTGCGCCGAGCGATGCGCGAGCTCGCATAGTTATGATCACTAGCGCTGGGTGGGTATGAACCTGCTGGCTCCTGTATGGATTTGCTGTACCGATTTGCTCCAGGGATCCACCCCATGGATCCGCTGCCCCCATAGTCCGACCCCCCTAGTCCCTGGGATCATTGGAGGTGAGCCGCCGTGGCACTCTCGATTTCGGCGGTGGTGCTGCTGGCGATCGTCGTCTTCCTTCTGGTCAAGAAATCAGGGCTGAAGGGCGGACACGCGGTCGTCTGTGTCCTCCTGGGCTTCTATCTGGCCTCGTCGACGGTCGCGCCCACGATCAGCGATCTCACGACCAACATCGCGAGCATGATCGGCAGCATCAAGTTCTGACCGGCCTCAACCGCGCGGCGTGCTCGAAGTCACGAGTCCGCCGCGCGTTGTCGTTCAGGCCTGGGACACGTACGGCACGAAGTCCGTCCACGCGTCCGGGGTGACCGTGAACCGAGGGCGGGGGCGGGGGCCTTCGGCGGTCTTGGAGTCGCGGATGTGGACAGCGCGGGGCGTTACGGCGATCTCGACGCAGGAGTCGCCGTCAGGGCCAGCGCTGTAACTGCTCTTGAACCAGGTCAGTTCAGGCGCTGTCACGCTTCTCCCAGCTGCTGCACGAAACCTGTCCACGCTGCCGAGGTGACCGTGAACCGAGGGCCCTCTACGTTCTTGGAGTCGCGGACGTTGACTATGCCGGGGGCGGTGGCGATCTCGACGCAGGAGTCGCCCTCGGGGCCGTCGCTGTAGCTGCTCTTGTACCAGGCCAGTTCGGGCTCGCGGATCATGTTTCTCCCAGCAGGCGTTCGATGAAGGACAGAGACTCCCGTGGGGTGAGAGCCTGAGCCCGAATGGTGCTGTATCGCAGCTCAAGAATGCGAAGCTGCTTCAGCTCAGAGGTCGGGCGACCATTGAACGCCCCGTCGGAGCGCCCCACCGCCGTACCGTCCACGAACTTCAGCACCTCGATCTTGCCACTCAGTCCAGGGTGAGCCCCAGAGTCGGTCGGCATTACCTGAAAGGTGACGTTGCGTAGCTCCGCAACCTCCGCCAGGTGTTCGAGCTGCTGACGCCAGACCATTGTGCCTCCCACCCGTCGGCGTAGCGTCACCTCTTCCTGAACGAAGCTGAGCATGGGCGCCGGAGATCGCTCGAAGATTGACTTCCGCGCCATGCGAGCAGCGATCAGGCGCTCCATCTCCCCTTCCGAGTAAGCGGATTGGGATACCTCGAACAGGGCTCGCGCGTGTTCCGGTGTCTGCAACAGGCCGTGGAGGCTGAGCCCGACGTAGACCCCGAATTCAACCGCCTTGGCTTCCGACTCCGCCAGGTCCCGCACCTTCTTCGGATACCGGACCTTCTCCACGTCCTCCTTCATCGCGGCGATCAACCCATCCGCCCCCAACACCTCCTCCGCCTTGTCCAGATACTCGGGCCGGGGGATCCGCTTACCGCCCTCGATCTTGTAGACGAGGTCCTCGCCGTACCCCACCGCGACCGCGAATTCCGCGACCCGCATGCCTGCGGCCTCGCGTCGCAGCCTCAACTGCCGCCCGACCGTCGCGAGGACGGCCAATCCCCACTCGTCGTCCGGGTCGACCTCCCAACCCGGCTCATCCGCCTCGCCGTTGACCTGATCCGGTTCGCTCATCCCGCACCCCTCCTGATCCGTACGACCGTGCCGCGACGCCCCTACCCGCGCGACCGGTCCAGACAGCTTGGACACGACCGGACAACGCCTGGACAGTCACCGTACGCAACGGCCATGTCACTGTTCACGGTAAACACGGACGGCCACGCTGAGTGACGTGATTCAAGAAACCACCGCCTCGGAAGCCCGGCCCAAACCCCAACTCGGCAACCCCACCCGCAACTTCACGGTGCAGTTGTCCCCCACGCTCCGCGGCGCCCGCCTCGCCCGTCTCCTGGCCACCGAACAACTCCGGTCCTGGGCCGTCCCGTTGGACCCGGCCCGCCAGATCGTCGCCGAACTCGCCACCAACGCGGCCACGCACAGTCGCGTACCGGGGAGGGATTTCAGACTCACCCTCTACGTCGTCGCCGGCATCCTGCGCATCGAGGTCACCGACACCCGGGGTGACCGACCGCCGTGCCTCCAAGTCCCGGCGCCGGGCGGGGAGTCGGAGTCGGGCCGGGGTCTGCTGATCGTCGACGCGCTCGCCGACCGCTGGGGCTGGGACCCGGGACCGCGCCCCCGCAAGACGGTCTGGGCCGAACTGCGCCTCGCACCGAAACCCGGAAACCCGAACTCCGGTGCGGGTGACGCCTTTTCCCAAGAACCCACGACGGCGAAATGACCCCCACCAAGCCCCACCCCACCCTCCCGGCGGCCGGAGCCGACACTCACCCATCCGGGTGAACATCATCAACTGGGCTGGATTCCGAGCGGGTTACGTGATCTACGCTCAGCGCAGCAGCAACTCAGGCTGTGCACACCAACCTTCAGACATACGACGGCCCTCGCCGGGACGGCAATCCCAAGGCGAGGGCCTGACCACCAAGGAAGAAGCCCCTTCCCGATGGATACGCACGACATTAGCGCGCCCTCGCGCGCCCAGTCCCGGCACGCCGCCGACAAACACCCGAACCAGCGGAGCAACCGCGCACCCGGCGTCGGTCTCACCCACGAGAACGCCCGCCACACCACCCGCTTCACGGTGATCGGCAACCACCTCGCCCAGCACCCGGAGTTGTCGGCGCTGGCGATCGGCCTCGGCGTCCACATCCAGTCCCTCCCCGCAGGGGCCCGCGCCGACATCAACACCCTCGCGGCCCGCTTCCCGGAGGGCAGGACCCGAATCGCCGCCGCGCTACGGGAGTTGGAGACCCACGGCTACCTCCGCCGCGAACGGCACCGCATCCCGGACGGCCGCATCGTCACCCGCACGATCTCGTGCAACCAGCCCGGAAGCAGCCGTAGAGAAGCCCACAGAGATGCTCCCGCGGCACCCAAAGCAACCGGCGCAGCCAGGACAACCAGGGCAGCGAAACCCGCGCCCCGCAAGGCGCTGCCACCTGTACCGCGCCCGGCGTACCCGGCCCCCGCGCTCGTCCAGCAGGCCACGGATCTCCTGGCGGGCCTCCGCCGCCACGACCCCCGCCTGCTCCTCTCGGCCTGCGACACGGCCCACCTCGCCCCGGGCGTCGCCGCCTGGCTGGAGCGGGACGTCACCCCCACAGCCGTACGCCACGCCCTGACCGCCGATCTGCCCCCCGAGGCCCTGCGCCGCCCCGCCGCCCTCCTGGCCCACCGCCTGACGGCCCAACTGCCACCCCCGCCCCCGTTCCGGACCCCGGCGCCACCACCGGCCGTACGGCACCCGCTCCAGACCTGCGAGGCCTGCGACCGCGCTTTCCGCTCCCCAACCCCAGGTCGCTGCCGCGACTGCCGAACCGATGCTCCGGAGGCCGCCTGGTGAAAGGGCCGCTCCCTTCCCGCCGTTACCGGGCCATGAGGGACTTCCTTGAGTCCATGGACGACACCCTTCCGGGCAGGTTCGAGATCACCAAGGAGGGGATGGACGCCGGACGTGGAAGGCGAAGCCGAGGGCATCATGCGGCGTCCCGACGTGATGGTGATCGCTTGGGCGGACATGGACGTGCCGGGTTCGTTCGACCCGCGCACTCTCGTCGCCGCCGTCGAAGTGGTCTCCCGCTCCAACCCGGACAACGACTGGGTCAGCAAGATGCGCGACTATCCCCTGATCGGGATCCCCACCTATGCCGTCTTCGACCCGCGCACCGGTACCGGCGCCGTCCTCACCGACATCCACGCCACCCCCGACGGCCCCCGCTACGCCACCCGCAAGGACTTCGTCTACGGCGAGGACGTCACCATCGGCGACTGGACGATCGCGACGGACAACCTGCCGCGCTACGGGTGAGGCCCGTGGCCTCGTAGGGTGGGGGTATGACCGAACTGCCCGCCCGTCGTCTGCTCCTGGTGCACGCGCATCCGGACGACGAGTCGATCAACAACGGCGCGACGATGGCCAAGTACGCGGCCGAGGGTGCCCACGTGACGCTGATCACGTGCACCCTCGGAGAGGGCGGCGAGATCATCCCGCCCGCGCTGCGGCATCTGTCGGGCGCCGAGCTGGCCGAGGAACGGGAGAGGGAGCTCGCCGCCGCCATGAAGGCTCTGGGGGTCACCGATCACCGTCTGCTGGGCGGGCCCGGGCGGTATCGGGACTCCGGGATGATGGGTACCTCGGACAACGACGACCCCGGCTGCTTCTGGCGGGCCGACGTCGACGAGGCCGCCGGGCATCTCGTCGAGGTCATTCGTGACGTGCGTCCGCAGGTTCTTGTGACCTACGACCCCGACGGGGGGTACGGGCACCCCGACCACATCCAGGCCCACCGTGTCGCCATGCGTGCGGCCGAACTCGCCGCTGACGCCGGGCAGTTGATCGACAAGGTCTACTGGAATCGCGTACCCCGGACCGTCGTAGAAGACGGTTTCGCGCGGCTGCGGGACGCGTTGCCGGAGTTGCCCTTCGGGGAGACGGCCGCCGTGGACGATGTGCCGGGGGTCGTGGACGACGGGCGGATCACCACCGTGATCGACGGCACCGCGTACGCCGCCGCTAAGACCGCCGCGTTGCGCGCGCACGCCACGCAGGTCGAAGTGGCCCCGGACGCGCCATACTTCGCGCTCTCGAACCTCCTCGCGCAACCCGTGTTCACCACCGAGTACTACGAGTTGGTCCAGGGGGTACCCGGTGGGGCGCCCGAGACCGATCTCTTCGAAGGGCTGGGCCTGTGATGAGTGCCACCAACGGCGGGAGTCTGCTCGCGCAGCCGCTGCAACGGCCGTCCGCGCTGCGGGTGTTGGCCTACCTCGGGCTCTTCGTGCTCGGCGCGGTCGTCGGGGCGGCCGGGGCGCTCGTGCAGGCCGCGTGGTTCCCGGGCGGGCTGCTGCTCGCGCTCGTGGGAGCGGCCGGGGCGTTCGTCGGCGGGGCGAGAGCGACCGAGGGCCGGGGCGGTGCCGTGGCGCCCGCCGCCGGCTGGATGGTGGCCGTCATCCTGCTCACCGCCAGCCGCCCGGAAGGCGACTTTCTTTTCGGCGCGGGGGTCGGTTCCTATCTCTTCCTGCTCGGCGGGATGGCCGTAGCTGTGATCTGTGCCACGTTGGGTTTGGGGCGGCAACCAAGCAGCCCTGACGTCCGACTTGGCAAGTGACGTACCACTTCGCGGTGACGCGCGCGTGCGAGTCCGGTGTGGGTTTCCCCAGCGGCCGTGGGATACCGCCAAGAAGTGGCCAGTATGGTGGTGCGCGCCGCCGAGTCGCCCGTGGGTGTCGGGCGGCGGAGCCAACCGGGAGAACCTGCCTTGAGTCGTGAAACTGACACTCCGTCCTCCGGGCCCGACGGGCGCGGCGGAGCCGCTTACCCCTCGGGGACCCCGCCGTACGGGACGCCCGCGGCTTCCGACGACCGTACGGATGCGGGGCGTTCGGCCGCGCAGCCGGAGGAACGCAAGACCGAGACGACGCTGACGACCCGGATCCGGATCAACATCCCCGGTTCGCGGCCGATTCCGCCTGTCGTCGTGCGCACGCCCGTCGCGGACACCGAGTCCGGCGACGGCTCCACGACCGCCGAGGTGCAGCTGCCGAGTTCCGCGCTGCCCACGCGCGGCGTTGTCGAGCCGACCGGCGAACTCGCGCTGCCCGGCGCCGAGGAGAAGACCAGCGACTGGTTCGCACCCCGCAAGTCCGGCCCCGCGAAGGGCGGTCAGGGCGGTGGCGGCACCAACGGCGCGGGAATTCCGGGTGGTTCGGCCGCCGGTACCCCGAGTGCGCCCGCTGCCGGTGCGCCCGGTGCGCCCGGTCCGGGCAGGCCGAGCCCCGGCCGCCCCGGCGGTGTGGTCGGCGGCATGAGCGTGACGGGCGCCGCCCGCCAGGCCGCCGCGAACGGCGGCACGAACGGCGCCGGAATCGGCGGCGCCACCGGAGCCGGACCCGTCGCCCCCGGGCACGGTGGCGGCACCGGTTCCTTCGACGTGACGGAAGCACTGGCGGCCGGTAATGGGTCGCGCCCGAACGGCGGCGGACCGAACGCTGGTCCCAACGGTGGCGGTCCCGGCGAACCGCGCCGCGACACCCTGCCGTACTTCTCGGACAACGGGCAGCAGGGCGGTTACCCCGGCCCCAACGGGCAGGGCGGCCAAGGCGGTTACCCCGAGCCCAACGGCCAGGGTGAGCCGGGCGGTTTCCCCGGGGGCAACGGTCCCGGCGGGCGAGCCGAACAGTTCCCCGGGCCGAGCGGCCAGGGCATGGGCCCGGGCGGTCCCGGTGGTCCGGGTGGACCCAGCGGTTTCAACGGCCCGAACGGGCGCGGTGGCCAGGGCGGTCCCGAGGGTCCCGCTGGCCCGACCGGCGGTCCGGTCACCGGCAACGGCCTGATGCTCCCGCCCGGCGGCCCCATGGGCGGAGCCCCGGGTGCGCCCAGCGCGCTGAGCGGCTACGCGGACGGTCCCGGACCCGGCGGCCCGAACGGCACCGGCGGTCCCGGAGGCCCTGGCGGCCCCGGCACCCCGGGTGCGCCCTCCGGCCGTCACGGCAGGGGGCCCGGCGGTCCTGGCGCAGGTCCCGGTGGTCCCGGCGCGGGCTCCAACGGTCTTGGCGTGGGGCCCGGCGGTCCCGGTGGCCCGGGTATGGGCCCTGGCGGTCCCGGTATGGGTCCGGGCGGCGCGAGTCTCCCCGGGGGCATGATCCCCGGCGGTGGGCTCAGCGACGACACCGCGATCCTCACCCCGCAGAAGCCGGCCCCCGAACCCGGTGGCCCCGGGTACGGCGCCCCCGCCGACCAGGTCTCCGGACACACCGTCACCAGCGGTATGCCGGTCATCCCGGGCGCGGGCAACGCGCCGTTCGGCACCGGCACCCACCCCGACGGACCGCTCCCGCACACGCCCCCGAAGCTGCCCGACCCCGGCTCGGCACAGAGTGCGCCCGTCGCCGCCAAGAACTCCGGCAAGAGCGCGAAGAAAAAGAAGAAGGGCCGCAGCAAGCTGGTCCTGCTCTGCGTCGGCGTGATCGTCATCGGCGGCGGCGCCTACTGCGCGGGCCTGCTGATGAACCACACCGACGTGCCCAAGGGCACCACCGTGCTCGGCGTCGACATCGGCGGCGGCACCCGTGACGACGCCGTCAAGAAGCTCGACGACGCGTTCGGCGACCGCGTGAACAAGCCGCTGAAGCTGTCGGTCGGCGGAAAGACGGTCTCGCTCAAGCCGGACCAGGCGGGGCTGCAGTTCGACACCACGGCCACCGTCAGCGCGGCCGCCACCAGCGACTACAACCCGGTCTCCGTGATCGGCTCGCTCTTCGGCCAGCACCGGGTCGTCGCCCCGGTCATGCCGATCGACGAGGAGAAGCTCCAGGCGGCCCTCGCGGACCTCGGCGGCGGCTCCGGCTCCGGCGCGGTGACCGAGGGCACGATCCAGTTCACGTCCGGCAAGGCGGTCGCCGTCTACGGCAAGGCGGGCAAGGCCATCGACGCGTCCGCCTCGACCGGGGCCGTCGAGGAGGCGTACCGCACCGAGGTGGAGACCGGCACGGCGACCGCGGTGACCGTCCCGACGACCACCAAGCAGCCGACGGTCTCGAACGCCGAGGTCGACCGCGAGATGAAGGCCTTCGCGCAGCCCGCGATGTCCGACCTCGTCACGGTCAAGACGGACACCGGGGTCACCCTGCAGCTGAGCCCGAAGAACTCCCTGTGGAAGTTCCTCAAGGTGAAGGCCGTGGGCGGCAAGCTCACCGACAGCCCCGACCTGACCGCCCTCAAGACGCTCTACGGCAGCACCTTCGACAGCGTCCAGATCACCCGGGCGAGCGGCCAGAAGACCGCCGTCACACCCGAGGACGTCTACCTCGCCCTGCGCAAGGCCCTGGTGAGCAAGACCGACCGGGTGGGGATCATCGACACGACCCCCAACTAACCGCACAGTCAGTCGTACGACGAGGGGGCACCCGGCACAGCGCCGGGTGCCCCCTCGTCGTACGACTGACTGTGGTGCGACATCCGCCCCCCGCCCATGACATCTGTCATGCGGCACACCGGACCGCCGACACTGCCGGGCGGTGGCCCCCGGCGGCCAGGATGGTTGCCATGACGACAACAGCGGCGACCACCGGCAACCCGGTGGTCGGGTTCGATCAGGTGAGCAAGAGCTACGGCGAGGTCCGGGCCGTGGACGGGCTGTCGCTCGTGCTGCACCCGGGGGAGACGGTGGCCCTGCTGGGTCCGAACGGGGCCGGCAAGTCGACCACCCTGGACCTGCTGCTCGGCCTCAAGCAGGCCGACCGCGGCACGGTCAGCGTCTTCGGGACGAGTCCGCGCGAGGCCATCGTCGCCGGGCGGGTGGGCGCGATGCTCCAGAGCGGCGGCCTGATGGACGAGGTCACCGTCGGTGAACTGGTCAGGCTGGCCTGCGACTTGCACCCCAAGCCGTACAAGGTCGCCGACGTGATCGCCCGCGCGGGCATCGCGCAGATCGCCGACCGCAAGGTCAACAAGCTCTCCGGCGGCCAGGCCCAGCGCGTCCGCTTCGCCCTCGCGACCGCGGGCGACAGCGACCTGATCGTCCTCGACGAGCCGACCACCGGCATGGACGTCACCGCCCGCCAGGCCTTCTGGGCGACCATGCGCGAACAGGCCGACCAGGGCCGTACGGTCCTCTTCGCCACCCACTACCTCGAAGAGGCCGACGCCATCGCGGACCGCGTCCTGGTCCTGCACCGAGGCCGGCTCCTCGCGGACGGCACCGCCGCCGAGATCAAGGCGAAGGCGGGCGCCCGCAAGGTCGCCTTCGACCTGGAGGGCGAGATCGACGAGGCGCCGCTGAGGTCCCTCCCGTTCCTGACGTCGATCGACATAAGCGGCTCCACGATCCGCATCCAGTCCACCGACGCGGACGCGACCGTCCACGCGCTCTACGGCCTGGGCGTCTACCCCCGCAACCTCGAAGTCGCCGGGCTCGGCCTGGAGCAGGCCTTCGTCGCCATCACCGCCGCCGAGGAGGCCAAGCAGTCATGAACAGCCTGATCAAACTGGAACTCACCCGCGCCCTGCGCAACCGCAAGTTCCTGTTCTTCTCGGTGATCTACCCCTCGGCCCTGTTCCTGCTGATCGCGGGCAGCGCGGGCGGCACGGACAAGATCGACGGCACGGGCCTGACGGTCGCGACCTACATGATGGTCTCGATGGCGTCCTTCGGCGCCCTGACCGCCGTCCTGATGGGCAACAGCGAGCGCATCGCGAAGGAGCGGGAGAGCGGCTGGGTACGGCAGTTGAGGCTCACCACACTGCCCGGGCGCGGCTATGTGATCGCGAAGACGGCCAGCGCCGCCGTGGTCAGCCTGCCCTCCATCATCGTCGTCTTCATCGTCGCCGCGACCGTGAAGGACGTACGGCTGGACGCCTGGCAGTGGCTCGCGCTGACCGGCGCGATCTGGGCCGGGAGCCTGGTCTTCGCGGCGCTCGGGGTGGCCATCGGGTACATGGCGAGCGGGGACGCGGTCCGCCCGATCACGATGATCACGTACTTCGGACTGTCGATGCTGGGCGGCCTGTGGATGCCCGCGACGACGTTCCCCGACTGGCTCCAGTCCATCGCGAAATGGCTGCCCACGCACGCGTACGCTGCCCTCGGCCAGGCGATCGAGCAGAGCCGGTCGCCGCACGCCAAGGACGTCACCCTCCTCGTCGTCTACTTCGCCCTGTTCGCGGGCGGGGCGGCCTGGCTGTACCGGAAGGACACGCTGAAGGCGTGAGCGCGATGACCGAGGACCCGCTGCCGGAGAAGGCCAGGGTGGAGCGGCTGATCCGGATCGGACAGCCGCCCCGCGACCGGGGCGAGATGCTGCGCAAGCTGGTGTGGATCCTGCCCTGGCTGGTCTTCCTGGGCGCACCCGTCCAGGACCTCACGGCCCACCACCACACCACCGCGGCCACGACGGCCGGCTGGGTGGGCCTGGTGGCCTTCACCGCGATCTACCTGGCGGTCGTCTTCCGCACCATGGGCCGCCCGTACTCCGGCTGGCTGGTCGGCGCCATGGTCGCCGTGCTGTGGGTCCTGGCGGTCGCCCTGACCTGCTCCCTCGGCCACGCCTGGCTCGGCCTCTTCGTCTACGTCTCCGTCACCTGCGGGGTGACCCTCCCGCTGCTGGCCGCGTACTGGACGATCCCGCTGACGACGGCCGCGATGATGCTCGCGGGCTGGTACGTGGACGACCTGGACGACGCCTGGGGCCTGTTCCTGATCGTCCTGCTGGTGGGCTACTCCATGACGGGAGTACGGCAACTGGTGCGCACGACGGTCGAGTTGCGCAAGGCGCGCGCCACGGTGGCCCAACTGGCGGCGAACGAGGAGAGGTTGAGGCTGGCGAGAGACCTGCACGACCTCCTGGGCCACTCCCTCTCCCTGATCACGCTGAAGAGCGAACTCGCGGGCCGGATGCTCCCCGGCCACCCCGACAAGGCGGCCCAGCAGGTCGCCGACATCGAACAGGTCAGCCGCCAGGCCCTGGTGGACGTCCGCGAGGCGGTCACCGGCTACCGCCGCCCCCGCCTGGCCGGCGAACTGGCGGGCGCGCAGGTCGCGTTGACGGCGGCGGGAGTGATCGCGGACCTCCCAGTCGAACCGGACCTGAAGGCCCTGTCGAAGGAGAACGAGTCGGCCCTGGCCTGGGCCCTGCGCGAGGCGATCACGAACGTAGTCCGGCACAGCGGCGCCCAGCGCTGCGTGGTCGAACTGGTCCGACGCCAGACCCTGGACGGCCCGATGCTGGAACTCTCCGTCGAGGACAACGGCTCGGGCGGCTCGGGCGGCTCCGGCAAAGGCCCCGGCAACGGTCTGACCGGCCTCACCGAGCGCCTGGAGAAGACCGGCGGCTCCCTGGAGACGACCCGCCTCAAACACGGCTTCCGGCTGGTGGCACGGGTGCCCGCCGACGCCCCGGCCGCCGTGACGGACGTAGGATCCCCCGCATGAGCCGTACGATCAAGGTCCTCCTCGCCGAGGACCAGTCGATGGTCCGCGAGGCACTGGCCGCACTGCTCGGCCTGGAGGACGACATCGAGGTCGTCGCCCAAGTCGCGCGCGGCGACGAGGTGTTGACGGCAGCACGGGAGCACGCCGTGGACGTGGCCCTCCTCGACATCGAAATGCCGGGTTGCACGGGCATCGAGGCGGCGGCCCAGGTCCACAAGGCGCTCCCGGCGGTGAAACTGGTCGTCCTCACGACCTTCGGCCGCCCCGGCTACCTCCGCAGCGCGATGGAGGCGGGAGCGGACGCCTTCCTCGTAAAGGACGCACCGGCGGCCCAACTGGCGTCAGCGGTACGGAAGGTACTCGCGGGGGAGCGGGTCATCGACCCGACCTTGGCTGCGGCGGCCCTGGCGGAGGGCGCCAACCCTTTGACCGACCGCGAGCGCGAGGTGCTGCGGGCGGCGGCGGACGGTTCGACAAACGCCGAGCTCGCGAAGGCGCTGCATTTGTCGCAGGGCACGGTCCGGAACTACCTGTCGACAGCGATCCAGAAACTGGCGGTACGGAACAGGGCAGAGGCGGTGCGAATCGCAAGGGAAAAGGGTTGGTTGTAATCGCAGGCTAGGCCGATCTCCCTAGGGGCGCGGGGCTGTATCGATTTGCGGCTCCGCCGCGTGGGCGCGACCAGCCACGACGAGCCCGCACTCGCAAGCCGACAGAAGCCCCAACGGCGAATAGGCGAAGGTCAGTTCAACATGGCCCGAGCCGATGAAGCCTGCCCCCGCACCCGCTCCGCAGCAGCTTCATCCACCGCAGCCACCACCTCGGCATAAGCATCCAACTCAGCAGCGCCGGTCAAGAAATCCCCGCGCTGCACAAGAAGTTGAGCCCGCTCATACCGCAACCGAGCCGAATGAGACGGCAACACCAACGCCAACTCAACGGCCCACAGGGCAACATCCGACCGCTCAGGCCTCGCCGCCGCCCACGCCCGAATGTTGTTGAGAACCCGCACCACCACATCAAGGGGATCAGCCGGCTCCAGCATGGAAGGCCGCAAAGTCGCCCCCACCAACAACTCCGCATCACCCCCGGACAACACCCGCCCCCCGTCAAAGGGATCAACCAACACCTGATCCCCAGCCCCGGCCCCCACCCCGAACCCCACAACAAAATGCCCCGGCAACCCGACCCCGTACACCGGCGCTCCCGCCCGCCGCCCAACCTCCATCCACACCACGGACAACAAGATCGGCAACCCACGCCGCCGCCGCAACACCGCGTGCAGCAACGAGGACTCCAGCCGCTGATAGTCAGAGGGCGAACCCCGGAACTCGAACCGCTCACCCAGGAGTCGACGCAAGGCGCCGGCCCAGGCACCGGGCCCGCCGGGACGGTACGGCACCTGTCCGGCCAGCCCATCAAGCTCCACCTGGACGGAGTCGATCCCGGCGTCGTCCAGCCCCCCGTCCGCCGCGGCCCCCACCAGCAGACACAACGTCGCAAGATCGGGCCGCTCGGCCCGAGCCTCCGCGGCGAACAACTCCCGCACCTCGGCGGCCCGTTCAGCCGAAGGAGGGCAGGGCGAAGACGCGGCGAACTCGAACCCGAACCCGGACCCGGACCCGCTCACGACGAACCATCGCGAGGGTCGCGGTAGTGGTGATAGGCGTGATGCGCGGAGAACCCCATCCCGGAGTACAACGCCCGCGCCCCCACATTGTCCGCCTCGACCTGCAACCACGCGGCCGAAGCCCCCTCCTCCAACGCCCGCGAGGCCAACGCGGCCATGACGAGCGAGGCGAGCCCCCGCCGCCGTAGCGCCGGATCCACCTCGACCGCGCCGAATCCGGCCCACCGCCCGTCGACGACACACCGCCCGATGGCGGCGGGAGCCGAGTCCGCATCCTCGCCGGGCACGGTCGCGAACCACACGGACGGCCCGCTCCCGAGCACCTTCAGAGCCACCTCGCTCACCCCCTTGCGCTGATAGCGGGCCAGCCACCCCTCGTCGGCGGACCGGGACAGCACGACCCCGGACGGGTCGGCGCGGTCGGCGACGGGGGCCAGCGCCCCGACCCACAGCTCGGCCGTGACCTCACGGGTCCAGCCGCGCTGTTCGAGCTCGGCGCAGAGCAGCTCCTGCGTGCCCTCGGCGCCGGTCGCGGTCTGGACGTACGCGGGCAGGCCCCGGTCGCCGTACCACCGTCGTACGACACTCAGGGCCTCGTCGAGGGGCAGGCCGGGATCGCCGAGCGGGAGCACGGAGTTGGCGCGCCGGGTGTATCCGGCGGCGGCGCGCAGCTCCCACGCGCCGAGCCGTTCGCTCACCACCGGCCGCCACGCGCGCGCGGAGACATGGGCCAACTCCGGGTAGCCGGCGGAGGGTCCCCGCCGACGGGCCGGGGCGGCCGGGACGACCTTGCCCGCGACCAGCGAGGATTCCGACATACGGACGGACTCGCCACCCTTCCGTGTGATCGTCAGCACACCGTTGTCCCATGATGTGAGAACACCCACCGTGTCGGTGAACTTCTCCGTCGTGTCTTCAGCATCTGTCAAGCACCTGACGGACACCCGTTTGCCCACGTCAGCAGCGGTTATGCGGACCTCAAGACGTCCCGCCGCAGAGATTTCCACAGGTCAGTTCACCCCTCCTGTATGGATCACGCCCCGGAACGGAGATACTAGGTGCGGGCATGGACGACGCCGCGCTCCAGCGCGCCTGGCGGCGGAGCCTACGGAGGCCCGCCAGCGCCCTATCGAGGAGGAACGACAGCGTGACCTACGTCATCGCGCAGCCTTGTGTCGACGTCAAGGACAAGGCGTGCATCGAGGAGTGCCCGGTCGACTGCATCTACGAGGGCTCCCGGTCCTTGTACATCCACCCGGACGAATGCGTCGACTGTGGAGCCTGTGAGCCGGTGTGCCCGGTCGAGGCGATCTTCTACGAGGACGACACTCCCGAGGAGTGGAAGGACTACTACAAGGCGAACGTCGAGTTCTTCGACGAGCTCGGCTCCCCGGGCGGTGCCAGCAAGCTGGGCCTGATCGAGCGCGACCACCCGTTCGTCGCCGCGCTGCCGCCGCAGAACCAGTAAGAGCGGCCCGCACAGACGCGCGCCGCCTCGGTCCCGTACGGCCTGATCACGCCCGATCAGCGCCCTACGGGGCCGAGGCGTTTGCCGTACCGAAGAAAGTGAGCGAGTAACCGTGTCCGCAGTAACCGACCGCCTGCCCACCTTCCCCTGGGACAAGCTGGAGCCGTACAAGAAGACGGCCGCGGCGCACCCGGACGGCATCGTCGACCTGTCGGTCGGCACCCCGGTGGACCCGGTTCCCGACCTGATCCAGAAAGCGCTGATCGCCGCGGCCGACTCGCCCGGCTATCCGACGGTCTGGGGCACACCCGCACTGCGCGACGCGATCACCGGCTGGGTGGAGCGCCGCCTGGGCGCCCGCGAGGTGACCCACCGCCACGTCCTGCCGATCGTCGGCTCCAAGGAACTCGTCGCCTGGCTCCCGACCCAACTGGGCCTGGGCCCCGGCGACCGCGTGGCGTACCCGCGCCTGGCGTACCCGACGTACGAGGTAGGCGCCCGCCTGGCCCGAGCCGACTACGAGACCTACGACGACCCGACACAGCTGAACCCCGAGGGCCTGAAGCTCCTCTGGCTCAACTCCCCGTCGAACCCCACCGGCAAGGTGCTCGGCAAGGACGAACTGAAGCGCGCCGTCTCCTGGGCCCGCGAGCACGACATCCTCGTCTTCTCCGACGAGTGCTACCTCGAACTGGGCTGGGAGGCCGACCCGGTCTCGGTCCTCCACCCGGACGTCAACGGCGGTTCCTACGACGGAATCGTCGCCGTCCACTCCCTCTCCAAGCGCTCCAACCTCGCCGGTTACCGCGCGGCCTTCCTCGCCGGCGACCCCGAGGTCCTCGCCCCCCTCCTGGAAATCCGCAAGCACGGCGGCATGATGACGTCGGCACCCACGCAGGCAGCGGTGGTGGCAGCCCTCGCCGACGACACCCACGTCCAGGAGCAACGCGAGCGCTACCTGACCCGCCGCACGGCCCTGAGGGAGGCCCTCGTCGCCCACGGCTTCCGCATCGAACACAGCGAGGCCAGCCTCTACTTGTGGGCAACAAGGGACGAGTCCTGCTGGAAGACGGTCGCCCACCTGGCCGACCTAGGCATCCTCGTAGCCCCGGGCGACTTCTACGGAGAGGCCGGCGAAAACTTCGTAAGGGTTGCTTTGACAGCTACGGATGAACGAGTCCGTGCAGCTGTAGAGAGGCTGGGCTGAAGTTTTTAGGGGCGCGGGGAACTGCGCGACAAGCCCCCACCGGCTGGCACTCGACGAACAACCGAAAAAGGGGTCCAGGGAACTCCCTGGACCCCTTAACGCAGCCGCACTAAAACGCAGCCGAATTAGCCGAGCGGCAGCCCCTTCAGCGGCAGCTCCTGCGCCGTGGGCAACCCACCCTTGGTGACGGCGTCCGTAGGCAACCCGCCACCCGACGTCGCCGTCTTAGCGGTCTCACCCAGCAGGCCTCCGGCCTGCCCAGCCGTATCCCCGGCAACATGCTGCGCAGCCGGCGCCACCGTCTTGGCAACCTTCCCACCGGTCTTGCCCGCGGCCGGCACCGCCTTCTCCAGGGCCTGGCCACCGGACTTGCCGGCGACCCCCGTGACATTCTGGCTCGCGCCGTCGACCGTGTTGCCGACGCTCGCCCCGTCCAGGGCGGTCAACGCGCCCAGGTTCGGGGTGGCCGGCAGGGAGGGGGCCGCACTGGCGGAGCCGGCCGCACCGACCCCGGCTGCCGCTCCCGCTGCGACGAGCAGCGCGGCACGGGCGATCCGGCGGGTCAGGGGGAGGGACATGATGCTCCTTGTGTTGATCTCCGGGCTCGGACGCAGTGACTACCGCTCGAAGCGCGCGAAGGTTGCGGAGCGGCAACGTAAAGAGTTGGCAATGCGTCGCATTATCAGCTACGGATAAAAACGGACAAAGAGCGCCGGGTGTGAAAGCCCGCCAAACGCTCACAGCCCTTTGTTTTCAAGGACTCCGGCGCAAGCGGGGGTGACTGCGCGAAAACCTGAGCCCACCCGGGTCGGGATCGGCTGCGCATGACCCCTACGGGTGAAGATCCGTACTACTGCCCGGTCTGCCGCGAGGTCACTATCCGCACCCCGCCGGAGGCCTTCGCCGAGGTCGAGTGCCACGGGTCGTCCGCGCTGCCGGCGGCCCACTCGCGACCGGCGTACGACACCCGCTCGATGTGCAGCACCGAGGAGTTGGCGACCGCCCAGTGCGCGAGCTGCCACCCGGTCCGCGTGCTGCCGGACCGCACCGGCAGGGTCACGGTGCTGCTCCCGCCGCTCGCACTCGCGCTGGGGGACGGCGTCGACTTGGCCTTGGCCTTGGCCTTGGACGACGAGTCACTGGTCACCTCCGCGCCCGTCTCCTTCAGCACCGTGCGCCCGAAGTCCCGTACCAGCGCGGCCCGTACGGCGTCCGGACCGACGGCCGCCTGGGTGCTGTCCGGGAGGCCCTGGCAGGTCAGCGTGGCGGCCGCCTGCCCGGTGAGGGCGGCGGACAGCAGCGTGGCCTCGGGCTCGTGCTTGGCGTACGCCTCCGGGTAGCCGCTGCGCTGCACGCGCTGCGCGGCGACGGTGAGGGGGAGCTGCTGATAGTCGTTCACCTTGGCGAGGTGCTCGTAGAAGACGCCCGCCGCGTACGTCGGGTCCAGGATCTCCTTCTTCGTGCCCCATCCCTGGGAGGGCCGCTGCTGGAACAGGCCGAGCGAATCCAGGTCGCCGTGCTGGATGTTGACCAGCTGCGACTCCTGGAGGGCGGTCGCGAGGGCGATCGTCACGGCCCGCTCCGGCATCCCGCGCCCGGTGCCGACGGCGGCGATCGTGGCCGCGTTCATCGTCTGCTCCTGCGAGAACTCGTAGGCCTGGCCGTCGTCCTTCCCGGAGACCACCTTGCAACCGGGCCCGCCCCGGCCACCGGTGACGTACTGGACGACGAGATAGCCCGCGACCGCGAGCAGCACCACGAACGCCGAGGAGAACCGGAAGAGGCGGCCGCGGCGACGCTTCTTGGGGGTGGGGGACTGGAGCATCCCCACAAGGTAGCGGAGGCTCCTGTTACCGCTGCGCCGGGTGTGGACAAACGGTGGAGAGACCCTTCGGGTTAGGGTCGACGCCATGGCCGACACCGCACTTGACCTCACACTGGACGCCGCACGGCTCACCGCGCAGCTCGTCGACTTCCCCTCGGAGAGCGGCACCGAGAAGCCCCTCGCCGACGCGATCGAGACCGCCCTGCGCGCCCTGCCGCACCTCACGGTCGACCGGTACGGCAACAACGTCGTCGCCCGCACGAACCTCGGCCGTACGGAACGCGTCGTCCTGGCCGGCCACATCGACACCGTCCCGATCGCCGACAACGTCCCCTCGCGCCTCGACGAGAACGGCGTCCTGTGGGGCTGCGGCACCTGCGACATGAAGTCCGGCGTCGCGGTCCAACTCCGCATCGCGGCAACGGTGTTGACCCCCAACCGCGACCTGACGTTCGTCTTCTACGACAACGAGGAGGTCGCCGCCCACCTCAACGGCCTCAAGCACGTCTCCGAGGCCCATCCCGACTGGCTGGAGGGCGACTTCGCGGTCCTCCTGGAGCCGACGGACGGTCAGGTCGAGGGCGGCTGCCAGGGCACGCTCCGGGTGTTCCTGAAGTTCAAGGGTGAACGAGCGCACTCCGCGCGCGCGTGGATGGGCTCCAACGCGATCCACGCGGCCTCAAAGGCGCTGGCCAAGCTCGCCGCGTACGAGCCGCGCACCCCGGTCGTCGACGGCCTCCAGTTCCACGAGGGCCTCAACGCGGTGCGCGTCGAAGGGGGCGTGGCCACCAACGTCATCCCCGACGCGTGCACCCTGGTTGTCAACTTCCGCTATGCGCCCGACCGCAGCGAGGAGGAGGCGGAGGCCTTCGTACGCGACTACTTCGCCGACTGCGGGGTCGACGAGTTCATCGTCGACGACCACACCGGCGGCGCCCGCCCCGGCCTGACCCACCCGGCCGCCGCTGCCTTCATGGCGGCCGTCGGCGGCGAGGCCCGCCCCAAGTTCGGCTGGACCGACGTGGCCCGCTTCAGCGCGCTCGGCGTGCCCGCGGTGAACTACGGCCCCGGCGCCCAACTCCTCGCCCACAAGGTCGACGAGCGGGTCGAGGCGGCCCTGATCCCCGAGGCCGAACGGCGCCTCGTGGACTGGCTGACGGGCTGACATCCGTACGTCCCCCCGCTGTAACCCGCGTAGACCTACGCTGAGGTGGAAACACCTGCAAGTGGAGGGAGCGCACATGGCTACAGGCAACCCCGAGGGCAAGCAGCAGCCACCGGAGGAGCAGCGCCTGGGACCGGTCCTCCGGCGGCGCGGCCAGGTGACCGCGAGCACGACCGACCAGCGCCTCCTGGACGCGGGCGGCCCCTCGGACTGGGTCCACACCGACCCGTGGCGCGTCCTGCGGATCCAGTCGGAGTTCATCGAGGGCTTCGGCACCCTGGCCGAACTGCCGCCCGCGATCAGCGTGTTCGGCTCGGCCCGCACCAAGCCGGACTCCCCGGAGTACGAAGCGGGCGTACGCCTCGGACGCGCCCTCGTGGAGGCCGGCTGGGCCGTGATCACCGGCGGCGGCCCCGGCGCCATGGAGGCGGCCAACAAGGGCGCTCTGGAGGCCAAGGGCATCTCCGTCGGCCTCGGCATCGAGTTGCCCTTCGAACAGGGCCTCAACGCGTACGTCGACATCGGGCTGAACTTCCGTTACTTCTTCGTCCGCAAGATGATGTTCGTCAAGTACGCCCAGGGCTTCGTGGTCCTCCCCGGCGGCCTCGGCACCCTCGACGAACTCTTCGAGGCCCTCACCCTGGTCCAGACCCAGAAGGTCACCCGCTTCCCGATCGTCCTCTTCGGAAGCGAGTACTGGGGCGGCCTGGTCGACTGGCTCAAGAACACACTGATCGCCCAGGGCAAGGCGTCGGAGAAGGACCTGCTGCTGTTCCACGTCACGGACGACGTGGACGAGGCGGTAGCACTGGTGTCGAAAGAAGCGGGACGGTAACTCCGGTCGCTTTCGGTTTGTGACTTTTGAGCGCAGGCCGGCACCATCCAGCCCGTCCGGCGTTTGAGGACGAGGCCGTCCAGGCCGATGGCGGGGGTCTGGGGGCGCAGCCCCCAGGGATGGGACGGGTAGGGGCGGCGGGGGCGAAAAAACCTACGCCAGCCCCCGCCTGCCCACTGCCGGAGGCCGATGCCCCGCAATGGACGCCACCATGTCCAACACCTGCCGCGTCTCCGCGACTTCGTGCACCCGATACACCTGCGCACCCAGCCACGCGGACACGGCGGTCGTCGCCAGCGTCCCGACCACCCGCTCCTTGACGGGCTTGTCGAGCGTCTCCCCCACAAAGTCCTTGTTGGACAGCGACACCAACACCGGCCACCCCGTGGAGACCATCTCCCCGAGCCGCCGAGTCGCCTCCAGACTGTGCCGCGTGTTCTTCCCGAAGTCATGCCCGGGATCGATCAGAACGGACTCCCGAGGAACGCCCAGCGCCACCGCCCGCTCGGCAAGCCCCAGGGTCACACGCAGGATGTCGCCCATGACGTCGTCGTAGGCCACCCGGTGCGGCCGGGTACGCGGCTCCGCGCCACCGGCGTGGGTACACACCAGCCCGACCCCGTACCGCGCGGCGACCTCCGCGAGCCGGGGATCGACGCCGCCCCACGCGTCGTTGAGGAGATCCGCGCCGACCTCGCAGACGGCCTCGCCGACCTCGTGCCGCCAGGTGTCGACGCTGATGATCACGTCAGGGAACCGCCGCCGCACCTCGGCCACGAACCCGACCGTGCGCCGCGCTTCCTCATCGGCGGTGACTTCCTCGCCGGGGCCGGCCTTGACCCCGCCGATGTCGATGATGGCCGCGCCCTCGGCCACCGCCTGCTCCACGCGCGCGAGGGCGGGCTCGTCGCGAAACGTGGCCCCTTGGTCGTAGAAGGAGTCCGGGGTCCGGTTCACGATCGCCATGATCACCGGCTCGTGCGTGTCGAATTCACGCCTGCCCAGCCTGAGCATCCCCTGTGACCTCTCCTAGTACGTACCGGTCTTCAGCCGCCTGTGACCCTAACTGTCAGCGTCGCATGGCACGATCGGACCCTGACACATTCGGCTTCGGCACGTCCGACATCGACGCCCGTGGAGACCTCAGAGATGTTCATGTTCCTGTTCCTGGTCGTCGGGCTCGCCGTCGTGGTCGGCGCCGTGACCCTCTCGGTGATCGGCGGCGGCGAGAACGCCCCGCTGCCCGACGTCGAGGCCGAGCGCCTCGACGACCCGCTGCCCCCGGACCGGCCGGTGAACCACGCGGACATCGAGACCCTCCGCTTCCCGCTCGCCGCGCGGGGCTACCGCATGGCCGAGGTGGACGACGCGCTGAGCCGCATCGCCGCCGAACTCGCCGAGCGCGACGCCCGGATCGCCGACCTGGAGCACGCCCTCGCCGGCGCCCAGGCCACCGCGCACGCGTCCCTGCGGAAGCCGATCGAAGGCGACCAGCAGTGAGCGAGGGCGGGGCGGTGGCGGGCCCGGACGGCGCCCTGCGCTGCCCCTGGGCACTCTCCACGGAGGACTACGTCACGTACCACGACGAGGAGTGGGGCCGCCCGGTCCACGGCGACGACGCCCTCTACGAGCGCCTCAGCCTGGAGGCCTTCCAGTCGGGCCTCTCCTGGATCACGATCCTGCGCCGCCGCGAGGGCTTCCGGGCGGCGTTCGCGGGCTTCAAGATCGCGGAGGTGGCGACCTTCACGGACACCGACCGCGAACGCCTCCTCGCCGACACCGGCATCATCCGCAACCGCCTCAAGGTCGACGCGACAATCGCCAACGCGCGCGTGCTGCTCGACTGGGCACCGGGCGAACTCGACGAGTTCATCTGGTCCCACGCCCCGAAGCCGGGCCCGCCCCCGAAGACACTCGGGGACGTCCCGGCGGTGACGGAGGAGTCGACGGCCTTGTCGAAGGCCCTGAAGAAGCGGGGCTTGAGGTTCGTAGGCCCGACGACGGCATACGCGCTGATGCAGGCGTGCGGATTGGTCAACGACCACCTGGTGGACTGTGTGTCACGCCGTTCCTGAGGTCACCGCCCCAAATACTTCGGCTTCTCCTTGTTGACGAAGGCCTGCACGGCGATCGCGTGATCCTCCGACGCGCCCGCCCAAGATTGCAGTTCGTCTTCTTTCTGCAGCGTCTCCTCAAGGCTGTGCGTCAGACCGAAGGCAACGGCCTCCTTGAGCGCCGCGTAAGCCACAGTCGGCCCGTCCGCCAACTGCTGGGCGACCTTCTCCGCCTCGGCATGCAGCTCACCAACAGGGACAAGCCGGTTGGCGATCCCGAGGTCGTACGCTTCCTGCGCCTTGATCGTCCGAGGAAACAGCAACAGGTCGGAAGCACGCCCAGGTCCGACGACCCGGGGCAACGTCCAGGAGATGCCGGAGTCCGCGGTCAGAGCGACCCCGGCGAAGGACGTGTTGAAGCCGGCGGTGTCGGCCACGACCCGGTAATCCGCAGCCAGCGCAAGCCCGAACCCGGCGCCCGCGGCAACACCGTTGACCCCGGCGACAACGGGCTTCGCCATCCCGGCCAACGCCCGCACGATCGGGTTGTAGTGCTCCTTCACCGTGGTCATCGTGGCCCCGGTCCCGGCCTCCCGGTCGGACGCCAGCAACGTGATGTGCTCCTTCAGGTCCTGCCCCACGCAGAACGCCCGCTCGCCCGCCGCCGTCAGCAGCACGGCCCGTACGGCGTCGTCGGCGGCCGCGGACTGGACCGCCTCCCGGAGGGCGACCTTGGTCGCGATGTTCAGCGCGTTCATCGCCTCGGGGCGGTTCAGCGTGATCGTCGCGAGTCCGTCGCTCACCTCGTAGAGCACGGTGTCGGCCATGGCGTATCCCCTCGGGTGTCGCGGCTCCGGCGTACCGGTCGGTACGTCGTACGTCCGTAGGACAGCATGGCGGAGATCACCGTCCACGACCCGGACCGGACGTGTGACCTGCGTCAAAGAATTACGGCCCGGATCCGGTCGGCCGAGGTCCGCGCGGCGGCGCAGTATCGCAGTCACATCGGCGAATTGAGTGGTTTTGCTCGCGCGCGTTGCCCAAGCGATGCCGACTGATGTTGGTCATCGGGTCCTGAGATGCGGGATAATGGCTTGGAAGCAATGTGTTCGATGCCGGTGACGCGTGTCTCATTAGGGGCCGCGCGTGCCCTCCATGGGGCCGTCGGCGACGATGAGCTGGTTTCAGGAAGGGGAACGAGCATGGCGGCCATGAAGCCGCGGACGGGCGATGGCCCGCTCGAGGTGACCAAGGAGGGGCGGGGCATCGTCATGCGCGTTCCGCTCGAAGGCGGCGGGCGGCTCGTCGTCGAGCTGACCCCTGACGAGGCCGACGCGCTGGGCGACGCCCTCAAGAAGGTCGTCGGCTGACGCGGCGGAACGCGACCATACCCCTTCAGCTGCCCCGGCACCCGAGACGGTGCCGGGGTCGCTGCTTTCCCGGGCGGTCCTTAAGGGGTCAGCGTTTTACGGCGCACAGCAGGCCGTCGCCCACCGGGAGCAGCGACGGCACCAGCTCCGGGCTCTCGCGCACGGCGCGCAGCAGCTCGCGCAGCCGGAGGACTTCGGTGGGCTGGGGGCCCGAGTCGACGGTGCGGCCGTTGGCGAAGACGCCCTCGAAGACCACCAGGCCACCCGTACGCAGCAGGCGCAACGATTCAGCGAGATAGTCCAGGAACTCCAGCCGGTCGCCGTCGCAGAACACGAGGTCGTAGCCGGCGTCCGCGAGCCGGGGCAGCACGTCCAGGGCGCGGCCCGGGATGAAGCGGGCCCGGTTGCTGGCGAAGCCGCAGGCGCGGAAGGCCTGGCGGGCGAACTGCTGGTGGTCCGGCTCCGGGTCGACGGTGGTCAGTACCCCGTCCGGCCGCATGCCGTACAGAAGATGCATTCCGGAGACGCCGGTCCCGGTGCCGATCTCCGCCACCGCCTTCGCGTCCACGGTGGCGGCGAGCATCCGCAGCGCGGCGCCCGTGCCGGGCGACACCGAGCGCAGCCCTGCCTCGCGGGCCCGGTCACGGGCCCAGCGCAGTGCTTCGTCCTCGGCGACATAGGCGTCGGCGAACGCCCAGCTCGTCTGCCGGTTGCCGGTAATGACCCTCTCCTGTCCCCGTGGTTGCCTGGGCGTGACTGTATCCGTTGGTGCCGGGAACCTGCTGATGGGACCGGGCGTTTAGAGGGGGGAGGAAAGCACTGCGGGACGCGGTCGGAGGGAAGGGCGGGGGATGACGATGGATCAGGTTGTCGAGCAAGACGTCGAGCGAGACGCCGAGCAGGGTCACGAGCATCGGCTCGCACCACCGCCAGGTCGGTATGAGCGTGTATCAAATTCTCGTAAAACCGCTTATCCGGAGCTAACGGGCGAGGTGGCTATGGTAGGGGCTCCACTGGACACCACCAGAGCCGACAGGGGAGGTGCGGCTGTACCTGTGGATCGGGGAGGAGTGCTTCGGCGCTTTCTCGGATCGGCGGGCAGGCCGAAATCCGTGAACGACACCGCTGCTGACCACAGCCACGCCGCTGACCATGCCCAGACCGCGACCTTCTCCACCGACGCGGACGGGCAGGCGTGGACTCCGCCCACCTGGGAGGAGATCGTCAGCACCCACAGCGGCCGTGTGTACCGGCTCGCGTACCGACTGACGGGGAACCAGCACGACGCCGAGGACCTCACGCAAGAGGTCTTCGTCCGGGTCTTCCGTTCCCTCTCGACGTACACGCCCGGCACCTTCGAGGGTTGGCTGCACCGCATCACCACCAACCTCTTCCTGGACATGGTCCGCCGCAAGCAGCGCATCCGTTTCGACGCGCTGGGGGAGGACGCGGCCGAGCGACTGCCCAGCCGCGAGCCGTCACCCCAGCAGGTCTTCAACGACGCGCACTTCGACGCCGACGTCCAGCAGGCCCTGGACACCCTCGCCCCGGAGTTCCGGGCGGCGGTCGTCCTGTGCGACATCGAGGGTCTCTCGTACGAGGAGATCGCCGCGACCCTGGGCGTCAAGCTCGGTACGGTCCGTTCCCGGATCCACCGCGGCCGCTCCCAGCTCCGCAAGGCCCTCGCGCACCGCTCGCCGGAAGCACGGGCCGAGCGCCGTTCCTTCGTGGCGCGTGTGCCCGCGCTGGGGGGAGGGGGCGCGACCGCGTGAGTGGATCACGTCCTACGCCTGCGGAGCAGCATCTGGGAGACCGACTTTCCGCCCTGGTGGACGGGGAGCTCGGTCATGAGTCGCGCGAGCGCGTACTGGCGCACCTGGCCACCTGTACGAAGTGCAAGGCCGAGGCCGACGCGCAGCGCCGACTGAAGAACGTGTTCGCGGAAATGGCCCCACCGCCCCCCTCCGAGAGCTTCCTGGCCCGACTCCAGGGGCTTCCCGGGGGAGGCGACGACACGGACGGCGAGGAGCCGCCCGGCGGGGGACTGTTCGCCGCCGGAATCGGCGTCTTCGGCGTCAAAAGAGACGGCCCGCTCGACGCGTTCGAGTTCGGCTACGTCCCCGCGGGCCGGCACGCCGCCACGGCCCTGACCCCTTCGTCCCCGACCCGGTCCGCCGCCCGCGAGGGCTTCCGTATCCATGACGTCAGCCGGCACGAGGCCGACCGCTCCGCCTCGCGCGGGATGCGGTTCGCGTTCGTCGCCGCCGGCGCGGTCTCGCTGGCCGCGATCGCGCTGGGCGGGGTGGCCACGGTCGCGCCGGGCGACACGGCCGCGGAGGCGCGCGGCGGTACGGGTGTGACGCCGGCGCGTACGCAGGGTACGGGCGCGGCGGCGACCACCGACGCCGGGCGTCGCCGTGCGGTCGGCCCGCTGCTCGCCCAGGGCACGAGCCAGCGCTCGATGCTGGGCGACACGGTGGTCCCGACCTCGGTCTCCGCCCCCCTGCTCCCCGGAGTGCCGTCGCCCTCGGCGGTCCAGGGCGACGAGGTCATCCACACGCTGACCGCGCCGGTGATGGCCGGTGCGGCGGTCATGTCCCCCCTGATACGCCCGCTCAACGCGACCCCGCCGGTAGCCCTCACGTCCTGGTCCACGGCCCCCGAGGTCATGGCCCCGGGCCTCCTCCGAGCCCCGGCCCCCGACACCACCTCGTCCCCCTCTTCCACCCCCACGTTCCCCGCCCACCCGCTCCACTGACCGGCCTCTGCGCCACAGCCCGCGAACCTGGTTGAATCCGGGGAGTACGGGGTGGCGCGGCCAGTTGTGGGGGGACGGGAACCATGAACGAGGGGACACCGGAGCGGGCGCCTGAGAAGCCGAAGTGGTGGTCTCGGGGCCGGACAGCGCAGCGGAATCCAATACCGGGCCCGACTGAGGCCGGGGGCGTTGTGCCGGGGCCTGTGGGTGATGCCGGTGCGGATACCGAGGGCGCTGGGGCTGTCGACGGTGCGACCGATGGGGATTTCGCGCTGCGACCGCCGGGCGCGTTGCGGGAAGCTGGCGACGGGGACTTCGAGTTGCGGGCGCCTGTTGAGGGGCGGGGCGGTGAAGTGGCTTCCGGTGGGGGTGACTTCGAGGCAAGGCGTTCTGGGGTTGGGGCGTGCGGTGGCGGTGAGCCTGAGGGTGCTCGGGGTGACGTTGAGCCGGGATTGCCTGGGGGTGGGGCTCCAACTGGGGTTGCGGTTGCGGACGTTGATGGTGATTTCGAGTTGGGGCGCCCTGCGCCGGCGTCCTCGCCTGGTGGTGTGGTCGTGGGTGAGGGCGGTGACTCGAAGGCGGACCACCGTCCTGCGGGTGAGCCTGCAACTCGCCTTGTGGCAGCGGATGTTGGCCACCAGCTGGGCCGGCCCGTGCCGGGTTCTGCGGCCGGTGGTGTGGCCGTGGACGCCGATGGCGTTTCCGAGTTGGACGACCCCGCCCCGCTCTCCCCGGCCGGCGGCATGGCCATAGACCCCGGCGGCGACTTCGAGTTGGGCCGCCCCACGTCGGTTTCCCCAGTCGGCAACGTTGCCGTAGGCGCCGACGACGCCCCCGAGTCGCCCCACCCCGCCTCGGCCGCCCCGACCGGCTCCGGGTCCGCCGACACCGGCGCCGATTTCGAACCGGTATCTCCCGCGCCCGAACCCCCGACGACCCCCGGCGCGGTACTCCCACCCCCTGTTCGCCTCAAGCCACTGCATGACCCCGACCCCTACAGCACCCCGCCGTACGGCGAGCCGGGCCCCTGGGCGTCCGCGCCGCCCGTGCAGCACCCGGCGGTCACCTCTGCGCTCGGCGCGGTCACACAGGCCCCTACAGCCGCTCCCGGCACTCCTGTATCGCCGGTCCCGTACGCCGCTCCCGCGTCTCTTGGTGCCCCTGCACCCCCCTTCACCGATACCGCACCC
Organism: Streptomyces sp. NPDC050528; assembly: GCF_044457795.1. Taxonomy (NCBI): domain Bacteria; kingdom Bacillati; phylum Actinomycetota; class Actinomycetes; order Kitasatosporales; family Streptomycetaceae; genus Streptomyces; species Streptomyces sp. NPDC050528. The sequence goes on along the minus strand of NZ_JBITHH010000001.1, from coordinate 892,043 downwards.
CCCGACACCCCCATCCCCGCGTCTGTCGCCAACGCCCCGGCCCCCGGCACCTCCCCACCCCCCATCACGCCTCCGGCACCCCTCGCTCCCCCTGCACCACCCCTCCCCAACACCTCAACCTCCGCCCCCCTCACCTCAGTTGCCCCGCACCACACGCCCACCCCCGCCCCAGACCCAGACCCCACCCCACCCACCAACCCCTGGCACCGCTACGACCCCTGGGCCACCCCCGCCCCCCTCCAACAGACCGGCACCCCGACCCTCACCCCCGAGCAGCACCGCACCCGCACCCGGAAACTCCTCGCCGCCTCGGCCCTCGCCCTCGCTCTGGTCTCCGGGGGCATCGGTGGCGTCGTAGGGGCGCATCTGGAGCGGGACGGGATTGGTGGGGACGTCGTGTTGCCGCAGGCCGGTAAGGAAGACGCTCAGCGGGTGCCCGACAGCGTTGCCGGGATTGCCGCTCGGGCTCTGCCCAGTGTGGTGACGCTGCATGTGAGTGGGGGTGAGGAGTCGGCGACCGGGACCGGGATCGTGTTGGACACGCGGGGGCACATCCTCACCAACAACCATGTCGTGCGGTCCGCCGGTGGTGACGGGGCGATATCCGTCAGCTTCAGTGGAGGGCAGAGCGTCAAGGGCAGCGTCGTCGGGCACGACACCGGGTACGACCTTGCCGTCGTGCAGGTGCGTGGGGTGCGGGGGCTGACGCCGATGCCGCTCGGGAATTCCGACAACGTGCGGGTGGGGGACCCCGTCGTCGCGATCGGCGCGCCCTTCGATCTCGACAACACCGTGACCTCCGGGATCATCAGCGCCAAGGAGCGGCCCATCACGGCCGGGGGCGAGGCGTCGGACGGGAGTGATGTGTCGTATGTCGACGCCTTGCAGACCGACGCGCCCATCAATCCCGGGAACTCCGGGGGGCCGTTGCTCGATGCGCGGGGACGGCTCGTCGGGGTCAACTCGGCTATTCGGTCCGCCGATTACGGGGCTGGGGATGGGGACGGGACGGAGAGCGGACAGGCCGGGTCCATCGGGCTCGGGTTCGCCATACCCGTCAATCTGGCCAAGCGGGTTGCCGAGGAACTGATCAACACCGGGAAGGCGGCCCACCCGGTCATCGGCGTCGCCCTCGACACGGACTACGCGGGGGACGGAGCCCGTATCGCCACGAAGGGCACCGGCGACGGGCCCGCCGTCACCGCGGGCGGTCCCGGTGCCAAGGCGGGACTCAAGGCCGGCGACGTCATCACCGAGGTCGACGGCGAGAGCGTCCACTCCGGGAACGAGCTCATCGTCAGGACGCGGGCCCATCGGCCCGGCGACCACGTGCGGCTGACCCTGCGGCGAGGCGGCAAAGACATGACCGTGTCGCTCGTTCTGGGCTCCTCGACCGGTGATTGACAGAAACGTCACAGGTGAGAGCCCCGCGCCCGGTCCCACTAGGCAAACAACCCGGAAAACCGGTGGTGTACACCCACTCGTAGCCCCCGGGACAGTACCGGTCCGGTGGGATCGCCGGGTACCGTGGACCCGGCCCGGACCACGGAAGACGCGCATTGACCACCGAGGGCCGAGGACCGAGGACATCGCAAGGAGCTTCAGGTGTTCAATGACATAGGCCCGCTAGAGCTGGTGACGATCATTGTCCTCGCCGTGCTCGTCTTCGGTCCGGACAAGCTCCCGAAGGTCATCCAGGACGTCATGCGGACGATCCGGAAGATCCGAGAGTTCTCGGAGAGCGCCAAGGCGGACATCCGCGAGGAGCTCGGTCCGGAGTTCAAGGACTTCGACTTCGAGGACCTCAACCCCAAGACGTTCCTGCGCAAGCAGCTGGACAACGACGAACTGGGGCTCAAGGAGATCCGCAACGGCTTCGACCTGAAGAAGGAGATGGCCGAGGTCACGGAGGCGGTCCAGAGCGCGGACACCCCGAGTTCCTCGCCCTCTTCGAGTGGTCGGCTCGACATGACCAAGAAGCCCGAGGACCCGGAGAAGGACGACCGCCCGCCCTTCGACGCCGACGCCACCTGACCCTCCCCGGGCACATCTCCCCGCACATCCCGAGCCCCTCTCACGTGACGCGTCTCATACCTCTGTCACGCCCTCGTACGGCCTGAACACGGCCCATTCGCGCCTCGCGCGCCGGGCGCTTTCCGGGCTGTCTCGCACGAGGTGGCTATGCTGCCGAGTTGTTGTGCGGACCGGGCGAGTCGCCCGACGGGGGGCGGGCCGCCCCGGTCCGACGAGAACGAGGAGGCGTCCGGAGCATGGAGACGACGAGTCGGGTAGGCGCGCAGGCGCCGGCCGCGGAGGGTGGACAACAACTCCCCTCCGCCCGGCGCACGGTCGACGGCTACCTGCTGGCGCCCTTCCCGTGGTACGGCCTCGACGAGGCCTTCACGGGACCGCGCTGGCTGATGCAGGTGGGCATGGCGGCGGACGGAGCCGTCGAACACGGCTCGATCGGGCACGGCGACGAGCCCTCCGTACGCAACGAAGGCACGGAGGACAAGGAGAAGTTCGCGGTCGTCGTCACCGTCGCGGGCAACCCCGCGCGGCGCACGGCCGACGGTACCGGCCTCCTGGAGGCCACCTCGGTCTCCTCTGCGGCCTGGCTCGCCGGGGTGGGACTGCTGTCCTTCACCTGGCCCGGCCAGATGGACCACACCCTGCGCGACGACTGGCTGGAGCAGCAGACGGAGACGGCGTGGGTGCTGGCGGACGACCTCGCCGGCGACGACTGGTCGACCCTGTCCCTCCCCGTGGACGGCGTACCGACGCCCTTCCACTACCGCGAGTCCGAGTTCGGCTGGGTGCTGGCCGGGTCGACTCAGGAGGGCGTGCACGTGGGGGCGTACGGCAGGGGCATGAGCGCGTATGGGCTCGGCTTCGCCATGATCAAGGACATCGCTACTTACGCAGGCCAGTAGCGGTTACGACGATGGGGGCGCCGTCCGGTGAGACGGCGCCCCCATCGTCGTAGAGAAGCCCCTGTGAGACCCCGTAAGAAGATCCCTAGAACTTGTTCCTCGGGGTGATCCCCAGCGACATGCCCGAAAGGCCTCGCTGTCGGCCGCCCAGCTTGCCCGCGATCGCGCGCAGCGCCGCGCCCGCCGGGGAGTCCGGGTCGCTCAGGACCACCGGCTTGCCCTCGTCGCCGCCCTCGCGGAGGCGGACGTCGATCGGGATGGAGCCGAGGACCGGTACCGACGCGCCCGTCGTGCGCGTGAGGCCGTCCGCGACCGACTGGCCGCCGCCCGTGCCGAAGACGTCGACCATCTCGCCGCAGTGCGGGCACGGCAGGCCCGCCATGTTCTCGACGACACCGACGATCTTCTGGTGGGTCTGTACGGCGATGGAACCGGCCCGCTCGGCGACCTCGGCCGCCGCCTGCTGAGGGGTCGTCACGACCAGGATCTCGGCGTTCGGGACGAGCTGGGCGACGGAGATCGCGATGTCGCCGGTGCCCGGGGGGAGGTCCAGGAGCAGGACGTCCAGGTCGCCCCAGTACACGTCCGCCAGGAACTGCTGGAGCGCGCGGTGCAGCATCGGGCCGCGCCACACCACCGGCGCGTTGCCCGGCGTGAACATGCCGATGGAGATGACCTTCACGCCGTGGGCCGACGGCGGCATGATCATGTTCTCGACCTGGGTGGGGTGGCCGTCGGCGCCCAGCATGCGGGGCACGGAGTGGCCGTAGATGTCGGCGTCGACGACACCGACCTTCAGGCCGTCGGCGGCCATCGCGGCCGCGAGGTTCACCGTCACCGAGGACTTGCCGACGCCGCCCTTGCCGGAGGCGACCGCGTACACGCGGGTGAGGGAGCCGGGCTGCGCGAAGGGGACCTCGCGCTCGGCCTTGCCACCGCGCAGGGCGGTCGCGAGTTCCTTGCGCTGCTCGTCGCTCATCACGTCGAGGGTCACGTCGACGCCGGTGACGCCCTCGACGCCCATGACGGCATCGGTCACGCGCTGCGTGATGGTCTCGCGCATGGGGCAGCCGGAGACCGTCAGGTACACGGTGACCGCGACCGCTCCGTCCGCACCGATCTCCACCGACTTGACCATCCCCAACTCGGTGATGGGTCGGTTGATCTCGGGGTCGTTCACCGTCGACAGCGCTTCACGCACCGCGTCTTCCGTAGCCATAGGGTCGATGGTACGGCGCCGCGCGGGGCCGCTGGTAAGCCCGTCACCGGTCGTCTACGTCACGTCCGTGCGACCGTTCCGCCGGGAATACGACGTGTTTGTGGTGGCCGTTCTCCCGTTCCTCCAGCTCTTTCACCAGATCCTGGAGTTCGGAGCGGATCCAGTCCCGGGTCGCGACCTCGCCCAGGCCGATGCGCAGGGCGGCGATCTCGCGGGTCAGGTACTCGGTGTCCGCGATCGACCGCTCGTTCTGCTTGCGGTCCTGTTCGAGGTTGACCCGGTCGCGGTCGTCCTGCCGGTTCTGCGCGAGCAGGATCAGCGGGGCCGCGTAGGAGGCCTGGAGCGACAGCATCAGCGTGAGGAAGATGAACGGGTAGTTGTCGAACCGCACATCCCGCGGCGCGAAGATGTTCCACAGCACCCAGACGATGATGACGATCGTCATCCAGACGATGAACCGTCCGGTCCCCAGGAACCGCGCGATCCGCTCCGACAGCCGCCCGAACGCCTCGGGGTCGTACTCGGGCAGGAACCGGCGCCGGGGCGGACGCGGCTGGTCGAGCCGGGCCCGGGGCCGGGTGGTGGCGGTCGCGCCCGCCGGTGTCCGCTCGCGCGTGGACTCGCGCTCAGGAGTCATGAGCCGCCACCTCCTCGTCCTCGTTCGCGTCCACGCCCTCGTCGAGGTGGAACTCGGTCTCCCGCCAGTCCTCCGGCAGCATGTGGTCCAGCACGTCGTCCACGGTCACCGCCCCGAGCAGCGACCCGGTCTCGTCGACCACGGGCGCCGCGACCATGTCGTACGTCGCGAAGAACCCGGCGATCAGCTGGAGCGACGCGTCCGGGTCGAGCGGCTGAAGATCGTCGTCGATGATCGCGCTGACCAGGGTGTACGGCGGGTCGCGCAGCAGCCGCTGGAAGTGGACCGTGCCGAGGTACTTGCCGGTCGGGGTGTCGTCGGGCGGGCGGCAGACGTAGACCTGGGCGGCGAGGGCCGGGGAGAGGTCGGCGCTGCGGACCCGGGCGAGCGCGTCGGCGACGGTCGCGTCCGGCCGTAGGACGATCGGCTCGGTGGTCATCAGGCCGCCCGCGGTGTGTTCCTCGTACGACATCAGGCGGCGTACGTCGGCGGCCTCCGAGGGCTGCATCAGGTTGAGGAGGCGTTCCTTGTCGTCCTCGGGGAGTTCGGAGAGGAGGTCGGCCGCGTCGTCCGGGTCCATGGCCTCCAGGACGTCGGCCGCGCGCTCCTCCTTCAGCTTGCCGAGGATCTCGATCTGGTCGTCCTCCGGGAGCTCTTCGAGGACGTCGGCGAGGCGGTCGTCGTCGAGGGCGGCGGCGACCTCGGCCCGGCGCTTGGGGGAGAGGTGGTGCAGGACGTTGGCGAGGTCGGCGGGGCGCAGCTGCTCGAAGGTGGCCAGGAGGCTCTCCGCGCCCTGTCCCTGCTCCTCCAGGGAGAACCCGGTGACGGCGGACCACTCCACGGTCAGCGTCTCGCCCTTGGCCCTTCTGAAGGCTCCGCCGGTCCTGCCCTTGCGGACGAAGATCCGGTCGATCTCCCAGTCCCGGCGGGCCGGCAGATGCTGCACCGACAGGTCCAGGACGGTGACCTCCTCGCCGGTCTCGACGAGGGTGACGCGCCGGTCCAGCAGTTCGCCGAACACCAGCCGCTCGGTGGGGCGTTGCTCGAAGCGGCGGACGTTCAGCACGCCGGTGGTGATGACCTGGCCGGACTCGATGCCGGTGACGCGGGTCATGGGCAGGAAGATGCGGCGCCGGGTGGAGAGTTCGACGACGAGGCCGAGCAGCCGAGGGGGCCGGCTGCCGACGCGGAGCATGACGACGAGGTCGCGGACGCGGCCCACCTGGTCGCCGTTCGGGTCGAAGACGGCGACACCGGAGAGGTGCGACACGAAGACTCGGGGAGCGCCGGCTGCCATGGCCGCACCTCCTTCTTTCTCTGCTGGTCCGACGGTGGATTCCGTGGTTTCCGGATGTTCCGAAATGCCTGCTCGGACGGGCTTCAGGCTAGCCCGTCCCCATGTGATCCGCGCTGGTGGGCGGTCCGGACGGACTGGCTCCGCCGGCGCCTCGCGGCCCCGGTACGCTGCCGTACGCCATCGCCCCCCGCACGGAAGGCAACCCACCTGTGACTGCGATCCCCCAGGTCCGAAACCGTCGTGCGGCGCTGCTCGGCGCGGTGTGTGTCCTGGCCCTGACAGGGTGCGGCGGGGACCCGGACGCGGGGACCAACGGGGTCGGCAAGCTGTCCGCCGACAAGATCCAGTCCAAGTCGGTGACGGCCGCGGGTGACGCCGGTGCCGTACGGCTGTCCGGGACGGTCGTCACCAGCGGGCGGACGTACACGCTCGACATGCGGCTGAAGTCCGACGGCGGCAGCGGGTCGGTCACCTCGAAGGGGTCGACCTTCGGGCTGCTGCGGATCGGCGAGCAGCTGTATTTGAAGGCCGACGCGGACTTCTGGAACAGCAACGGGGACTCGGGCGCCGGCAACGCGCTCCACGGCAAGTACGTGAAGGTGCCGCAGGGGGACCCCTCGTACAAGAAGTTCAGTGGTTTCACGGACAAGGACGTCCTCCTCTCCAGCTTGCTGACCCTGCACGGCTCACTCGCGACGGACGGGCACCATGCGCAGAACGGCGTCCGGACGATCCGCATCACCGGCGACAAGGGCTCCGGCGGCACCCTCGACGTCTCCCTGGAGGGCAAGCCGTATCCGCTCCGGCTGGTCCGCGCGGGCGGCGCGGGCACGCTGACCTTCTCGGACTGGGGCAAGAGCTTCACGGTGACACAGCCGAAGGACGACGACACTGTCGACTACGGCAAGCAACTGCCGTCTTCTTAGGGGCAGTTGCTGTAGGTACGGCAGCTACGTACTTATCGCTGCCTGCGTTTCTTCTTCAGGAGCAGGCGCGGCAGGCCAGCCGGGACCGGCTGACGGGTCGTCGCGGGCGAGGGCAGCGGGGGCTGTGCCAGCGAACCCTCCGGCAGGCCGGCGATCGCTCCCGTCGGCTCCAGGCGCAGCACCCTGCACTCGCGGGCCCAGCGGGCCGTCATCGCCTCGCCGTCGGGGGCGTTGAGGCGCTTGCCCTTCAGCTCGGCCACGGCCGCCGTCCAGGCCTCGGAGTCGGGCGCGAGCTCGGTGACCCTCGCGGTCCACGTGACCAGCCGGCCGCCCTTGTCCTTGCTGCGGACCGTGACCTCGGCGGGGCCGCCGTCGGTCAGTCCCGGCAGCGGCTGCTCGCCCGGTCCGTCGCCGATCAGGCAGGCCGCGCCCTCGTGCCAGACGTGCCACAGGGCGCGGGCCGGGACGCCGGGACCGTTGACCCAGACGAGGCCGGACTTCTTCGTGGCCTCCTCGACGAGGGCCTGGTCGAGCAGCTCAGCGCTAGTCATGGCGACCAGCCTATCCAGGCCGCTCACAGCCAGCCGTTGCGCTTCAGCGTGCGGTGGATCGCCAGACAGACCGTCACGGTGAAGGCGAGCACCGCCGGATACCCGTACTTCGCGTGCAGCTCCGGCATGTGCTCGAAGTTCATGCCGTAGACGCCGGTCACCATCGTCGGTACGGCGATGATCGCGGCCCACGCGGTGATCTTCCGCATGTCCTCGTTCTGGGCGACGGACGCCTGCGCGAGGTTGGCCTGGAGGATCGAGTTGAGCAGCTCGTCGAAGCCGATGACCTGCTCGTGGACCCGGGCGAGGTGGTCGGCGACATCGCGGAAGTACTTCTGGATGTCCGGGTCGATCAACCGCATCGGCCGCTCGCTCAGCAGCTGCATCGGACGCAGCAGCGGCGACACCGCGCGCTTGAACTCCAGTACCTCGCGCTTGAGTTGGTAGATCCGCGCCGAGTCGACACCGCGCGAGACCCCGCCCTTGCGGCCCGGCGTGAACACCTCGGTCTCGACCTCGTCGATGTCGTCCTGCACCGCGTCCGCGACCGCGACATAGCCGTCGACGACGTGGTCCGCGATCGAGTGCAGCACCGCCGAGGGACCGCGCGCGAGCAGCTCGGGGTCGTCCTGGAGCCGGTGCCGCAGCGCCCGCAACGAGCCCTGGCCGCCGTGCCGGACGGTGATGAAGAAGTCCCGTCCGGTGAAGCACATGACCTCGCCGGTCTCAACCACCTCGCTGTTGGCGGTGAGTTGGTCGTGCTCGACGTAGTGGATGGTCTTGAAGACGGTGAACAGGGAGTCGTCGTAGCGCTCCAGCTTGGGGCGCTGGTGGGCCTGTACGGCGTCCTCGACGGCGAGCGGGTGGAGCCCGAACTCCCGGGCGATACCGGCGAATTCGGCCTCGGTCGGCTCGTGCAGGCCGATCCACACGAAGCCGCCGTCACGGCGCACCAGGCGCATCGCCTCGTGCGGGGTGAGCGGCTTGCCGGTGTCGATGCGGGCACCGTCGCGGTAGACGGCGCAGTCGACGACGGCCGAGGGGGTACCGGGGTCGCGGGTCGTGTCGTACGCGCCGCCGTCCTTGCGCAGGGAGGGACGGGACGGGCGGACCACGGCACGCAGGTCGCGGATCATCGACATGGCGGGCTCCTTCGCGACGAGCAACGAAAGGCGCCAACGACGGTTGGAACTGCCCGGAATGGGGACGTCCTGTGTGCGGATGTTTGGCACGTCCACAAAGCGGGGAGCACCGCTCCGTCGCGGTGGCGAGCTTCGCTACTGATACAGGCACTGACTTCGGAACAGACAGATCGGTCAGATCGGATTCACCGGACAGATCAGGCAGATCAGGAAAAAGAAACGAAGTGCTCTTCCGGGACAGTGAAGAAGTGCGAGAGGCGGCAGCCGTCTGGGGAGGCTAGAGCCAGAGCGACGACATCAGCGGCCGGAAGAGCGGGTGGTACTGCCAGGCCGACTTCGGTCCATTGCAGCCCCACCTCCTCCGGCCGGTCCCCCGTGGGGGAGTCTCAAGGGCGTCGGGACTTGATCGCGACGCTTCTGCGTGCTGCCCCGAACGACCGGCCAAGACTATCAGCCGACTGAACTGTCAAGGCGCTGCTTTGCCCGGTACTGACGAGTTCTATGCTCACCGCATGGTTGATGTTCTTGCTCTGGTCGAGGCACGGTTGCGCACCGCGCTGGGCGAACCGGACGCCCGCGCCGCGGTCACCTTCCTGGGCACGGACCGCGTCGAGGTACTGCGTTTCCAAGGCGACAACCAGGACGGCACCGTCGTCCGCTACGCCACCCTCGGCATGTCCGCGCAGCCGATGAGCGACCCCACGTCGATGCTCGCCGACCCGGTCGCGGGCCCCCGCGCCGAGCTGGTCCTCTCCGTCCGCGGCGGCCTCGCCGACACCGACAAGGTCCTACGACCCCTTGCCGTGCTCGCGGCGTCCCCGCAGGTCGAGGGCGTGATCGTGGCCCCCGGCGCCTCGCTCGACGTGGGCGAACCGCTGTGGCCCGGCGCTCCGTTCACCTCGGTGCTGGTCGCCGAGCCGGGCGGCCTGGTCGAGGACCTGGAACTCGACGAGCCCCTCGACCCGGTGCGCTTCCTGCCGTTGCTCCCGATGACCCCGAACGAGGCCGCCTGGAAACGCGTCCACGGCGCCCAGGCCCTCCAGGAACGCTGGTTGACGAACGGGACGGACCTCCGGGATCCCTCCCGCAAGTCCGTCCCGCTCGACTGACAGCCGGAGTGAGCAAGCTCACCCATGCGGTCACCAACGTCGGCCGGTCATCGGCTAGTTGGCGAACACCGCGACGCTGTCCTCCACCGCGTGCCTCGGCTCCAGCTCCTCGGCCTCGTGCGTGAGCGCGTTCCGTCGTACGACGACCACCAGCGCGCCCAGCGCCGCGGTGATCGCCGCGACCACGAACGGGATGTGGATGTTGCTCCACCCCTCGATCTTCGGCGCGAAGAACGGCGCGGCAGCGGCCGCGAACCAGCGGACGAAGTTGTAGCCCGCGCTCGCCACCGGGCGCGGCGCGTCCGACACACCCAGGGCCAGCTCGGTGTAGACGGTGTTGTTCACGCCGATGAAGGCGCCGGACAGGATCGTGCAGACGATCGCGGTGGTGTGGCTGCCGTAGCCGAGGACGAGCACGTCGACGGCGAGCAGCACGAGTGAACCGCCGAGCACCTTCAGGGAGCCGAACCGGGTCTGCAGGCGCGGGGCGACGAAGACCGAGAAGACGGCGAGCAGGACGCCCCAGGCGAAGAACACGGCACCGGACTTGTACGGGGTCATGTTCAGCACGAACGGGGTGAAGGCCAGCACGGTGAAGAACGTGTAGTTGTAGAAGAAGGACGAGATCGCGGCGGACGCGAGTCCTCCGTGGCCGAGCGCCTTCAGCGGGTCGAGCAGGGACGTCTTCCGGGCCGGCTTCGGCTGTTCCTTCAGGAACACCGTGATGCACAGGAAGCCGATCGCCATCAGGAACGCGGTGCCGAAGAAGGGGTAGCGCCAGCTCTGGTTGCCCAGCAGGGCGCCGAGCAGCGGGCCGCAGGCCATGCCGAGGCCCAGGGCGGACTCGTAGAGCAGGATCGCCGCGGCGCTGCCGCCGGCCGCCGCGCCGACGATCACGGCGAGGGCCGTCGAGACGAAGAGCGCGTTGCCGAGACCCCAGCCGGCCCGGAAGCCGACGAGTTCGCCGACCGAGCCCGAGGTGCCGGCGAGACCGGCGAAGACCACGACGAGGGCGAGGCCGAGCAGCAGGGTCTTCTTGCCGCCGATGCGGCTGGAGACGAAACCGGTCACCAGCATCGCGATCGCCGTGATCAGGAAGTACGAGGTGAACAGCAGCGAGACCTGGCCGGCCGTGGCGTCCAGGCCCTTCGCGATCGACGGCAGGATCGGGTCGACGAGTCCGATGCCCATGAAGGCGACGACCGAGGCGCCGGCGGTGGCCCAGACGGCCTTGGGCTGTCGCAGGAGGCTGCCCGTGCCGGCGTCTGCTCCCTTGTCGAAGGGGTCGTCCATGCTTCCTCCCAAGTAGTTGGTATATGCACATAGTAAGTTAGGCAAGGTAATGAATGCAAGCTACATCTAGTTCGGGGTCGGCTTCCGGCCGGTTTCGCTCCGTGAGTGGTCCCGGTTCCGTTCCGTGAGTGGCCCGGCCGGACGGGTGATCGTCCTTGACGTGCGCGGGCGAGGGTAGGACCGTGGGGCCCTATGAGGGGCGAACCCAGTTGCCCGAAGTGTGGTGGCCGGGTCAGGGCTCCCGGACTCTTCGCCGATTCCTGGCAGTGCGATGTGCACGGGACGGTGCATCCGCTGCAGCCCGTGATCCCGCCCAGCGTCGAGGCGCTCAGTGTCGTGGTGCATCGGACGAAGGTGCCGGTGTGGATGCCGTGGCCGTTGCCGGTGGGGTGGCTGTTCACCGGTGTGGCTTGTGCGGGGGACGACCGGAGTGGGGGGCGGGCTACGGCTGTCGCCTGTTCCGGGCCGGGGCCCCTAGGGGGAATCGGGGAGTTGATCCTTGTTGCCGAGGAGCTGGGGGTGGGGCTCGGGGCGCGGTATGCGGGGATCGATGGGCCGGATCCTGGGCCCTACATGAACGTTGAGAAGCCTCCTCAGGCGAAGTTGCTTGCGGCGGGGCGGCCTACGCCGTTGTGGCACGTTTCTACGGCGCCGGATGATCGGGCGGTGTTTGCGGGGGAGGCGTTGGGGTTGTGGCTGTGGGCCGTTGTCTGGCCTGAGCAGTCGGGGTTGTTGATGTATGACGAGCTGGTGTTGACGGATTTGCGGGATGCGGGGGCCGAGGTCGACTTGGTGCCGTGTGGGGCGTTGTCGCCCCGGTTGTTGGAGCCGTAGCGCCTAGGGGGGTGCCTCGGTTTGTTGTGGGGCGGGTGCGGCGCCGTTGTGGCTGGTCGCGCAGTTCCCCGCGCCCCTTAAGGGCAAGACCCTCAGGGTGTTTATAGGGGCCCCTGGGATGCCGTTACCCTTGAGTGGTCCCCTTCTTTACTGTTGCCGTTTGGAGTCTGCGCGTGCGTATCGATCTGCACACCCACTCCACGGCCTCGGACGGTACGGATACGCCCGCTGAGCTGGTGCGGAACGCCGCCGCTGCCGGGCTGGACGTTGTCGCGCTGACCGATCACGACACGAGTCGTGGGTATGCGGAGGCGATCGACGCGTTGCCCTCCGGGCTCACTCTCGTCACCGGGGCTGAGATGTCCTGTCGGATCGACGGGGTGTCCATGCACATGTTGGCCTACCTGTTCGACCCGGAGGAGCCTGCTCTGCTTGCTGAGCGGGAGTTGGTTCGGGACGATCGGGTGCCTCGGGCTCGGGCCATGGTGGGGCGGTTGCAGGAGCTGGGGGTGCCGGTCACCTGGGAGCAGGTTGCCCGCATCGCCGCGGACGGGTCCGTCGGGCGGCCTCATGTGGCCACCGCGCTCGTCGAGTTGGGCGTTGTGCCCACCGTGAACGACGCCTTCACCGTGGAGTGGTTGGCCGATGGTGGGCGCGCTCATGTGGCCAAGCATGAGACCGATCCCTTTGAAGCCATTCGGTTGGTGAAGGCCGCGGGAGGCGTGACCGTGTTCGCGCACCCGGGTGCCAGTAAGCGTGGGCACACCGTGCCCGAAGCTGCCATCGCCGAGATGGCTGCCGCCGGGCTCGACGGGATCGAGGTCGAGCACATGGATCACGATGCCGAGACCCGGGTGCGGTTGCGCGGGCTCGCCAAGGAGCTCGGGCTGCTGGCCACCGGGTCCAGTGACTATCACGGGAGCCGCAAGAGCGTGCAGCTCGGGGAGTACACGACCGATCCCGAGGTCTACGGCGAGATCACGCGGCGGGCCACCGGGGCGTTCCCGGTGCCGGGGGCCGGCGGAGTCTGAACCCCGCCTCCGTCTGTTCGTCTCCGCTCACTCTCACTCTCACCTGCAAGGCTCGTGGCTCACCCATGTTCGACGTCGCCGTCATCGGCTCCCTCTTCCTGACCCTTTTTGTCATCATGGATCCCCCTGGGATCACCCCGATCTTCCTTGCGCTGACCGCCGGACGGCCGTCCAAGGTGCAGAAGCGCATGGCGTTCCAGGCCGTGTGCGTGGCCGGCGGTGTCATCGCCGTGTTCGGGCTGCTCGGGCATCAGATCCTCGACTATCTGCATGTCTCCGTGCCCGCGCTGATGATCGCGGGCGGACTGCTGCTCCTGCTCATCGCGCTCGATCTGCTCACCGGCAAGACCGACGAGCCGAAGCAGACCAAGGACGTCAACGTCGCGCTCGTACCGCTGGGCATGCCGTTGCTCGCCGGGCCCGGTGCGATCGTGTCCGTCATCCTCGCCGTGCAGAAGGCCGACAGCGTGGCCACGCAGGTGTCCGTGTGGACGGCCATCCTCGCCATCCATGTCGTGCTGTGGCTGGTGATGCGGTACTCGCTGCTGATCATCCGGGTCATCAAGGACGGCGGGGTCGTGCTCGTCACGCGGCTCGCGGGGATGATGCTCTCCGCCATCGCCGTGCAGCAGATCATCAACGGGATCACCCAGGTCGTTCGCGCGAGCTGATCGTCGTAGGCACCCCGTACGCGCACAACAGTCCCGGTATACGCAGAACCCCCGCCCGGCATCGGTGCCGTGCGGGGGTTCTGAAGTGTGGTGTTGATCCGCGTTTCAGTCGTTCGCGGCGTCGTCGTCAGAGAGTCGTAGGTGTTACGAGGCTTTGGTCTCGGCGGGGCGGATCCACAGGCGCTGTCCTATGGCGGCAGCCTGTTGCACGATCCGGTTGACGGAGGCGGCATCCACGACGGTGCTGTCCACGGTGGTGCCGTCGACCTCGTCGAGACGCATGATTTCGAAGCGCATGGGCTTCTCCCTTCGTCTGGTCATCCTCCTGAGGAGAACTACTCGGTTACGTATGTAGTCAACGGGATGTGTGTTACAAACATTCCCTACGCTAAGGAAATTTTTCGCACGCCTAATTACTGACCGGTAAGAGATCGGCGGGAGACTGACCGGGACCGGTTGTGTTCGCAGCGTGACCGCCGGGACAATGGAGGCGATGAACGACGACCTCGCGGCCCTCAGTGCCCGCATCGACCGCACGAACGAGCTGCTGCAGCGCATGCTCGCCGAAGTGGCGAAGACGCCCTCGACGCATGCGATCTTCGTCGACGCCGGGTATTTGTATGCAGCCGCGGGCCGCCTCGTCTCCGGGACCGAGGACCGACGCACCTTCGACCTCGACACCGAGGGCCTCATCGAGGCGCTCATCGACAAAGCCCGCACGATTTTCGCGGACAGTCGGCTGCTGCGGGTGTACTGGTACGACGGCGCCCGGCGCCGCATCCACACCGCCGAGCAGCAGGCCATCGCCGAACTCCCGGACGTGAAGGTGCGGTTGGGCAATCTCAACGCCAACAACCAGCAGAAGGGCGTCGATTCACTCATCCGCTCCGACCTGGAGTCCCTCGCCCGGCACCGCGCCATCAGCGACGCGGCCCTCATCGGCGGCGACGAGGACCTGGTCTCGGCGGTCGAGGCGGCCCAAGGGTACGGCGCCCGCGTCCACTTGTGGGGCATCGAGGCGCCGGAGGGCCGTAACCAGGCCGAGCCGCTCCTCTGGGAGGTCGACAGCCAGCGCACCTTCGACCTCGACTTCTTCAAGCCGTACGTCTCCCGGCGCGCGTCCGCCGTCTACGAAGCCGCGGCCACCCGGCCCACCCGCGACGACGTCCGTTTCGTGGGCGCGCAGATCGCCGCGAAGTGGCTCGCGGCGCGGGGGCGGGAGGCGCTGGTCGAGCTGCTGCCCGGGCATCCGTATCTGCCGGGCTCCGTCGACCAGGACCTGCTGGTCGAGGCGGAGGGGCTGCTGCAGTACTCGCTGCGCGGGCAGGCCGATCTGCGGCGGGCGTTGCGGGACGGGTTCTGGGAGCACCTGCAGACGCAGTACTGATCCCTCAGGGGGCGGTCGAGTCCCAGAAGTCGGCGATCGCCTTGGCCGTCGCGGCCGGCTGGTCCGTGTTCGGCGAGTGCTCGGCCCGCGCGATGACCGTCCGCCGCGCCTTCAGCCGTACGGCCATGTCGTCCAGGAGCGGCACCGGCCAGGTGTCGTCGCGGGAGCCCGACAGGACGTGGACGGGGAGCGGGACGGCGGCCAGTTCGGCGACCCGGTCCGGCTCCACGCACAACTGGCGTCCCGCGGCGAGGAGTTGAGCCGGCTTCGTGCCCAGCCAACGGCGGCGCAGGTCGGCCCGGTCGTCGAGCCCCTCGTCCAGCCCACCGCCGGTCTCGGTCTCCTCCGGTGCCTCCATGGCCTGGATCGCGTCCCACACCTCGGCCATCGACATCACCGCGAGCGCGTCCCGCAACAGCTTCACGCGCTGCTGCTGCGAGGCCGAGATCTCCGCCGGCCCCGACGCCATCAGCGTCAGCGACACGAACGGTGTGGGGTCCAGCAGTACGGCCGCCCGTGCGATGTGCCCGCCGAAGGAGTGCCCGAGCAGATGCACCGGCGCGCCCACGGTCTCCGCCAGCGCGAGCACGTCCCGCGCCAACTCGTCCTGGGCGTAAGGGGATTCGTCCTCGGCAGGGCCGTCCGACTCGTACTGTCCCCGCCCGTCCACGGCCACGGTCCGGTATCCCCGCGCCCCGAACGCCTCGTGCAGCGGGTTGAAGTCCTCCTTGCTCCCGGTGAACCCCGGCAGCAACAGAGCGACCCCCTTCGCCTCGACACCGTCGCCCATGGGCGAGTCCACGACGGCGAACTCACCGCGAGCGGTCCGCAGCGGGTACGCGCGAGCGCCGGGGGGCGGGGTGAAGGAGGGCGGCTTACTCATGGGGTGAGGTTAACCGGCGAGGCTGAGCGGGAGGGGGACGGGAGGGTGTAACCGGGGTTAACGGGCTGGTGGAACGCCGATGGCCCGGCCCACGTGAAGTGGACCGGGCCATCGGCGGTACTGAGCTGGTCAGCCCTCGGTGGTCTCAGCCGCCGCTGCCGTCTTGCGCGGGCGACGCACCCTCGGCTTGGCCTCGGTGGCCTCCGCCGTCTCCGCGACGACCGGGGCCTCGGCGGCCTTGCGGGTCGTACGGCGACGGGGCTTGACCTCCGCCTCCTCGGCCACCTGCGCCGGGATCTCGGCGGCGACGGCCGTCTTGCGGGTGCGGCGGGGTTTGGCCTCGACGGCCTCGGCCGTGTCGACAGCGGCAACCGCTGCCTTACGGGTCCGACGCGGCTTGGCCTCGGCGACGACCTCCGCAGGTGCCTCGACGGCAACAACGGCGGCCGTCTTACGGGCCCGACGCGGCTTGCTCTCGACGGCCTCGACCGTGTCTACGGCGGTCTCGGCGGCGACGGCGGCCTTACGCGTGCGGCGCGGCTTGGTCTCGGCGACGACCGGCGTCTCCACGGCCTCCACCACCGGCTCCGCGACCTTGCGGGTCGTACGGCGACGGGGCTTGACCTCCGCCTCCTCGGACACCTGGGCGGGGATCTCGGCGACGGCCTTGCGGGTAGCGGTACGGCGGCGCGGCTTGGTCTCCTCGACTGCCTCGACCGTGTTGACGACCTCGACCGCCTCGACCGGAGCCGCGGTCTTCCGCGCCCGGGTCCGACGCGGCTTGGCCTCGACGGCCTCGGCCGTGTCGACCGCGGCCACGGCGGCGGGTTCGGTGGTGGCAGCCGGGGTTGCGGCGGGGGTTGCGGCCTCGACCGGCTCCGCGGCCGGTACTGCCTTACGGGTCCGGCGGCGCGGTTTGGTCTCCTCGACCGGAGTCACGGCCACCGGGGCCTCGACCACCGGGGTCTCGACGACCGGAGTCGCCACTGCGGTCTCGACCGCCGGCTCCGCCGACTTCCGCGTACGCCGACGCCGAGACGTCGTCGTCGGGGCGTCCAGTGCCGGATCCTCGGCCGCGGCTACGGCGCTTTCCGCGACCTTGGACGCGGGCGTGGAGGTGACTGTCGTGGCCGGCAGCTGCTCTCCCGTCGCTCCGTTGCGCGTGCGGCGACGGCGGCGCGGGGTGCGGCCGACGGTGCCTGCCGTGTCCTCGGAGGCGGCCAGCGCGGTCTCCTCCGGAGTGGACGACGTCACGGCCGTAGCGGCCGAAGTCGCTTCCATCGGGGCGCCGTTGCGGGTCCGACGGCGGCGGCGCGGGGTGCGCGGCGCGCGCTCGGTGTCGGCGGCGGAACGGGAGTCGTCGCGGTTGTTGGCACGGCCGTTGTCGCGACCGCCCCTGCCGCCGTCGCGGCCGCTGTCACGGCCACCACGACCGCTGTCGCGGCCGCCTCGGCCACGCGGGCCGCCGCGTCCGCCGGTCTCGCCGAGGTCCTCGACCTCCTCCGCGGCCAGCCCGGCGAGCGTGCGCTCCGAGCGGGGCAGGACACCCTTGGTGCCCGCGGGGATGTTCATTTCCTCGAAGAAGTGCGGGGACGTGGAGTACGTCTCCGGCGGGTTCGGGAAACCGAGGTCCAGCGCCTTGTTGATGAGCTGCCAGCGCGGGATGTCGTCCCAGTCGACGAGCGTGACCGCGATGCCCTTGGCGCCCGCGCGGCCGGTGCGGCCGATGCGGTGCAGGTAGGTCTTCTCGTCCTCGGGGGACTGGTAGTTGATGACGTGCGTGACGCCCTCGACGTCGATACCGCGCGCGGCGACGTCGGTGCAGACGAGCACGTCCACCTTGCCGTTGCGGAACGCGCGCAGCGCCTGCTCGCGGGCGCCCTGGCCGAGGTCGCCGTGGACCGCGCCGGAGGCGAAACCGCGCTGCTGGAGCTGGTCGGCGAGGTCGGCCGCGGTGCGCTTCGTACGGCAGAAGACCATGACCGGGCCACGGCCCTCGGCCTGCAGGATGCGGGCGACGAGCTCGGGCTTGTCCATGTTGTGCGCGCGGTAGACGAACTGCTTGGTGTTCGCGACCGTCGCGCCCTCGTCGTCCGGCGAGGTGGCGCGGATGTGCGTGGGCTGCGACATGTAGCGGCGCGCGAGACCGATGACCGCGCCCGGCATGGTCGCCGAGAACAGCATGGTCTGACGCTTGGCCGGCAGGAAGTTGATGATCTTCTCGACGTCGGGCAGGAAGCCCAGGTCGAGCATCTCGTCGGCCTCGTCCAGGACGAGCGACCTGATGTGCTTGAGGTCCAGCTTCTTCTGGCCGGCGAGGTCCAGCAGGCGGCCCGGGGTGCCGACGATGACGTCGACGCCCTTGCGGAGCGCCTCGACCTGCGGCTCGTAGGCCCGGCCGCCGTAGATGGCGAGGACGCGGACGTTGCGCACCTTGCCTGCGGTCAGCAGGTCGTTCGTGACCTGCGTGCACAGCTCGCGCGTGGGGACCACGACGAGCGCCTGCGGGGCGTCGGTCAGCTGCTCGGGCTTGGCGCGGCCGGCCTCGACGTCGGCGGGGACGGTCACGCGCTCCAGGAGCGGGAGGCCGAAGCCCAGCGTCTTGCCGGTGCCGGTCTTGGCCTGGCCGATGACGTCCGTGCCGGAAAGGGCGACGGGGAGCGTCATCTCCTGGATCGGGAAGGGGGAGACGATACCGACGGCCTCAAGGGCCTCAGCGGTCTCGGGAAGGATTCCGAGCTCTCGGAAAGTAGTCAGGGTGCTGCCTCTTCTGTGTGCGCGGTGCGAGGCGAGCGCGGGGGTCGTGTCAGGACCGTGCCGGGGACGTCGGCTGCCTTACGGACAACCCGTGAGGGCAAGCCGTACTGCACGGGACCACTGCCGACGCTCTAGCGCTCGAACCGCTGAGGGTCCCCCTCCGAACGACGTACGCAACGTGCCGTACGGGCGAGGAGGGCTGTCGGGTCGGAGCCGATCGGGCCACCGACCGGGCATCCTCATTCGTGCGGCCCGGCGAATACTCGGCGGGCGCATTACCACCATACCCCGGAATCACGCACATGCGTTGGCCGATTTGGTCACGTTGTCGTCGTCACACTGATTGACCAGGGACTTCCGCCGTGCTGTGAGCGGGCTATTGTGCGCTTCATGACGACCGCTGACAACGCCTCCGACGCGCCCGCCGAACCCACCGGAGTCGCCGCCCAGGACTGGGCCACGGCCTCCGTCGACCCGCAGTACCGCAACGCGGTCGTGGACCTGCTCGGCGCCCTCGCGTACGGCGAGCTGGCGGCCTTCGAGCGGCTCGCGGAGGACGCCAAGCTGGCGCCGACGCTCGCGGACAAGGCGGAGCTGGCGAAGATGGCGTCGGCCGAGTTCCACCACTTCGAGCAGCTCAGGGACCGGCTCACCGAGATCGGCGCCGAGCCGACCGACGCGATGCAGCCGTTCGTCGCCGCGCTCGACGGCTTCCACAAGCAGACGGCGCCCTCGGACTGGCTGGAAGGGCTCGTCAAGGCGTACGTCGGCGACTCGATCGCCAGCGACTTCTACCGCGAGGTCGCCGCCCGCCTGGACGGGGACTCACGCTCGCTCGTGCTCGGGGTTCTCGACGACACGGGACACGCGAGTTTCGCCGTGGAGAAGGTACGCGCGGCGATCGACGCGGACCCGCGCGTGGGGGGCCGACTCGCCCTGTGGGCACGGCGGTTGATGGGTGAGGCGCTGTCGCAGTCGCAGCGGGTGGTGGCCGACCGGGACGCGCTGTCGACGATGCTCGTGGGCGGTGTCGCGGACGGGTTCGACCTCGCGGAGGTGGGCCGGATGTTCTCCCGGATCACCGAGGCGCACACCAAGCGGATGGCCGCCCTGGGGCTCGCCGCCTAAGCGCGGTCATGCGGGGGCGGACCGCCCCCGGAGTCGTCGCGAGGGTCGAAGGAGCAGCGACAGCGAGGCCGCCGAGACGACCGCGGCGCCGAGCAGGCTCGGGAGTCCGCTGCCGGGGCCGAGCGCGCTGTGGGTGACGAAGTCACCGAAAAGGGCTCCGGCGACGCCCGTGGAGAACACCAGGGAGCGGGCCGGCAGACGGTGTGCGAGCCGGTGTGTGGCAGCCCAGGCGAGCAGCACACCCAGCACGGCGGAGCCGAGCGCTTCCAGGATCATCACGGGGGTCCCTCCCACGGCCGGCGTGCGTTGTTCGGTCGTAGCCGGTCATACCCGTGACCTGCGGAATGCAATCCTCCCCTGTGGGTGACTTGTGCTCCATCTGTGGTGAAAACGCAGATAAGAACAGCGGCGGAAACGCGAGGGGCCCGGTGACCTCCACGGTCACCGGGCCCCTCGTCCGTTCGCGACTACAGCGCGCCGAAGCCCACCTTGCGCGGGGCCGCCTCGCCGAGCTCGACATAGGCGAGCCGGTCGGCGGGGACGAGGACCTTGCGGCCGTGCTCGTCCACCAGGCTCAGCAGCGGAGCCTTCCCGGTCAGCGCCTCGGCCACGGCCTGCTCGACCTCTTCGGCGCTCTGAGCGGTCTCCAGAACGATCTCGCGAGGCGTGTGCAGCACGCCGATCTTGACCTCCACGGCTATGTCCCTCCGACGGTCAGCAAAGTGCGCGATCTTCCGCGCTGTACGCAGCACACACTAGCCCGGCGAGGGGACGTAGATGTTCCGCGCCGGAACGCCAAGAGCGAACAGCGCGCGGGAACAAACCCGGCTCTACGGCGGTCAGTGGTGCTGTTCGCTGCCGTGCAGCGGGAAACCGGCGATGCCGCGCCACGCCAGCGAGGCGAGCAGCTGGACCGCCTGGTCGCGCGGGACGCTGCGGTCGCTGTGCAGCCAGGAGCGGGCGACGACCTGGGCGAGGCCGCCCAGACCCGAGGCCAGCAGCATCGACTCGGCCCGGGACAGGCCGGTGTCCTCGGCGATGACCTCGCAGATCGCCTCGGCGCACTCGTTCGTCACCTTGTCGACGCGCTCGCGCACGGCGGGCTCGTTCGTCAGGTCCGACTCGAAGACCAGCCGGAAGGCGCCGCCGTCGTCCTCGACGTAGGCGAAGTACGCGTCCATGGTCGCGCGGACGCGCTGCTTGTTGTCCGACGTCGACGCGAGCGCGGTGCGGACCGCCTGGATCAGCGACTCGCAGTGCTGGTCCAGGAGGGCGAGGTAGAGGTCGAGCTTGCCCGGGAAGTGCTGGTAGAGCACCGGCTTGCTGACGCCGGCGCGCTCGGCGATGTCGTCCATCGCGGCCGCGTGGTAGCCCTGCGCGACGAAGACCTCCTGGGCGGCGCCCAGCAACTGGTTCCGTCGGGCACGGCGCGGCAGGCGGGTGCCTCGCGGGCGCGCCGCCTCTGTCTGCTCGATGGCTGTCACGCCGCCTCCCAAATGTCGTCCTCATGCGGTGAGCGCCGCGCCGCCATCGTACTTTTCGGTAACCGTGGTGTGCGCGGTGCGAGCGCAGAATTTCACGTACCGGACGGTGGTGAAAGCCGTGCGAATGCGTTGAGAAGGGGATGTAGGGGTCGTGGGTGGTCGGAGGTAAGTGCCTTCTTCTTACTGAAGGGGCCTGTTCGGCGTCACCGGTAGTCGTCCTCGTCGAGGGCGACGACGCGGGCCTGTTCGACGACGTCGGCCTCGTTGGCCTCGTCGGTCTTGCCCGGGTCGAGGTCGGTCGGCTGGTCGTCGGTGGGGTCGTCCTCGGGGGCTTCGACATCGAACGGGGTGGCGCTCTCGTCCTCGAACGTCGCGGGGTCGCTGGGGTCGACGGTCATGGCGGGCTCCCTTCCTGGTACGTCCTGAGCCTAGGAGACAGCGGGCGGGGGTGCCATGGCGGACGTCCAGGGCAGTCGGTCGTAGGGGGCTGTCACGGGCCTTGTGATGGCGAACACACGAGCCACTGCGTGATCGTCTCGTAACATTGCCGCATGTCTTCGACAGAGCTGCCTTCCGTGTCGGCCGCCAGTGTGCTGCCCAAAGTGGCGCCCGTCAGGGTCGGCGAGGGGGAGCGGCTCCGGTCGGTCGGGCTGCCGGGGATCACGCTGACGGTGCGGTCGAGAGCGGCGGCGCGTGAAGGGCTGCCGCCCGCGCTGTACGTCCACGGGCTCGGCGGATCCTCACAGAACTGGTCGCAGCTCATGGCCGAGTTCGACGGCCTGGTCGACAGCGAGGCCCTGGACCTGCCGGGCTTCGGCGACTCCCCGCCACCGGACGACGGCGACTACTCCGTCACCGGGCACGCGCGCGCGGTCATCCGTTACCTGGACGCGGCCGAGCGCGGTCCGGTGCACCTCTTCGGCAACTCGCTCGGCGGCGCGGTCACCACGCGTGTGGCCGCCGTCCGCCCGGACCTGGTCCGTACGCTCACGCTGATCTCGCCGGCCCTGCCGGAGATCCGCGTCCAGCGCTCGGCGTGGCCGACGGCGCTGCTCGGCGTACCGGGGATCGCGTCCCTGTTCACCCGCATCAGCAGGGACTGGACGGCCGAACAGCGCGTCCGCGGCGTCCTGGGCCTCTGCTACGGCGATCCCGGCCAGGTCACGCCCGAGGCATTCCACTACGCGGTCGAGGAGTTGGAGCGACGCCTTCAACTCCCGTACTTCTGGGACGCGATGACCCGTTCCTCGCGCGGCATCGTCAACGCGTACACCCTGGGCGGCCAACACGGCCTCTGGCGCCAGGCCGAACGCGTCCTCGCCCCCACCCTCCTCGTCTACGGCGGCCGCGACCAACTCGTCGGTTGCCGCATGGCCCAGCGAGCGGCCCGCACGTTCCGGGACTCCCGCCTGCTGTCCCTGCCGGACGCGGGGCACGTCGCGATGATGGAGTATCCGGAGACGGTGGCGGCGGCGTTCCGTGAACTTCTCGCGGATGTCGGGGAGTTGGGGGAGAGGGGTGTGTCGGCGGGTTCCGGGACCGGTGCCGGTGCGGGTTCCGTACGCGGGCGTCGCGCGGTCGAGGCGGATGGTTTCGGCCGAGGTGGCGTGAGCGGTGCGCGGGGGTCCCGGGGCGACGGTTCGGTGAGTACGGTGAGTGATGCCGGCCGCGCGGGATCGGGATCGGGACCAGGTTCGGGTCCGGGTTCAGGTGCCGGGGGCGATGGCAACGACGATACGAACGCGGGGAGTTGAGGGGGCGACGTGGGACGCCATAGTCGCCGCCGGTCCCCTGCGAAGGGTGACTCCGCGGACGTAGGCATAGGGGCGGCGGGGAAGAGCGGGAAGAGCGCTCAGGGTTCCCGGGAGGATCAGGGGGCGGGGCGCCAGACTCAGCAGACTCAAGGGGGGCCGCGGTCTCAGCGGGGGCAGGCGGGCCAGCCCGTGCCGGGTCCTGGAACTGAGCCTCGACCGCGACCTGGGGTGGTACCTGGGGGGCGGCGGTCTTCGGTGGATGGGAATCCGGGGTACGGCAATCCGGCGGACGTGAATCCGGGGTACGGGAATTCGGGAGCGGGCGGTGGCACGCCTGCACGGGGAGTTCCACGGCTCCAGGACGCGCCGCCCGCTCAAAGGGGGCCTCGGCCTTCGGACGGGACGCCTGCGCAGGGCGGTTCGGGCTTTCCGGGTGGGACTCCGGCGCGTGGCGTACCGCGGTTCCAAGGGGCGACTTCCGCGGAGGGTGCGTCGCGTTTCGTGGACGGGACTCCGACGGGCGGGGTGCCGCGGGTTCAGGGGCAGTCGTTTGCGGAGGGTGCGTCGCGTTCCGTGGACGGGACGTCGGCTCAGGGTGTGCCGCGTTTCCAGGGGCAGCCGCCCGCGCAGGGTGGGCCGCGGCTTTCTGATGGGACCCCGGCTCACGGAGTTCCGCGCTTCCAGGGCCAGCCCTCCGCTCAGGGTGGGCCGAGGCTTTCTGATGGGACGCCCGCTCACGGTGTTCCGCGCTTTCAAGGGGCGCCGTCTGCGCAGGGTGCGTCGCGTTCCGCTGATGGGACGCTGACTCAGGGTGTGCCGTGGGTTCAGGGGCAGTCGTCTGCGCAGGGTGGACCTCGGCTTGCTGATGGCACTCCGGCTCATGGTGTGCCGCGTTTCCAGGGTCAGCCCTCCGCTCAGGGTGGGTCGCGGCTTCCTGATGGCACGCCCGCTCACGGTGTTCCGCGCTTCCAGGGGGCGGCGGCTGCTCAAGGTGGGCCGCAGCTTCCGGACGGGACCCCGGCTCACGGTGTTCCGCGCTTCCAAGGGCCGCCGTCTGCGCAGGGTGCGTCGCGTTCCGTGGACGGGACTCCAGCTCATGGCGTGCCGCGTTTCCAGGGGCAGCCGCCTGCTCAAGGTGGGCCGCGGCTTCCCGATGGGACCCCGGCTCACGGTGTTCCGCGTTTTCAAGGGGCGCCGTCCGCTCAAGCCGGGCCGGGTCTTCCCGATGGGACCCCGGCTCATGGGTCGCCGCGTTTCTTCGGTGGTGGTCCTACGGGAGGAGGCTCGCGTCTCCCTGACGGCAGTCCCGCGCGCGGGGTGCCGCGTTCGCCGGATGGCATGCCTGGGCAGGGTGGGCCGGGTTTCGGGGACGGGACTCCGGCTCACGGGTTTCCCCGGCTTCCGGACGGGACCCCGGCCCATGGGTTTCCTCGGTTGGCCGATGGGACTCCGGCTCACGGTTTCCCGAGGCTGCCCGATGGCAGTCCCGCGCGCGGTGGGTCACGTATGCCCGACGGCACTCCCCGTGCCCGTGCCGGTCACCCCGAGCAGTCTGAATCCGGGGGCGGCTGGGGCGAGTTGAGGGGGCGGAGCGGTGTGGGGCCGGGCGGGGTGCTCGGTGTTTCTCAGGGGCCGATTGGTGCGTCTGGTGCGTCCGGTGTGTCACACGGGCCCCTCGCCGGTACGCCCTCCGGTTCCGGGCCGGGGCTTCCCATTCCCCGGCAGCGCCAGGCGCCTCAGGGCGGTTCCCGGCGGCGGGGTCGGGGTGGTCCTCGGCAGGACTATGTCGACGCCTTCGAAGGGGACGACGACGTCTTCGCGCCCCGGGCCGGCGTTACGACGCTCGCCTCCGATCCGTACGGGTCCGTCACCGACTGGACGCCCGAGGAAGACACCGACGCCGCCGACGCGCCTCCCACCGATTCCGACCTCGATTCCGACCCCGACTCCGCGCCTGCCAAGGGCCGTAAGGGACGGACGTACACCGGTATCGCGGCCGCCGCCGTCACCACCGTGCTGGCCGTCATCGTGGCCGGGCAGGTTGCCAAGGACAGTGACGGCGACGGTGTGCAGTCGCGGGCGGCCACCGGTCAGGCGCGGGACGCGAGAGGCACGGCCTCGCCGCAGGCCAGCCCGTCGAGTTCGCCACGGCTGGCGACCCTGACGTATGCCCAGAAGATGGACAAGAAGTACCCGCTCGGCGCCAAGCTCAAGGGGCCGGACAAGTTCGACGCGGTGCCCGGTGTCGACAAGGCGCCCGGCAAGGGGCGCAAGTACACGTACCGCGTGGACGTGGAGCAGGGGCTCGGGCTCGACGGGACGCTCTTCGCGCAGGCCGTGCAGAAGACGCTGAACGACAAGCGGAGTTGGGCCCACAACGGCGCCCGTACCTTCGAGCGGATCTACTCCGGCAAACCGGACTTCGTGATCACCCTTGCCAGTCCTGGTACTACCGCCACGTGGTGTGCCAAGTCCGGGCTCGACACCACCGAGGACAATGTGTCGTGCGACTCGGCGGCCACGGAGCGCGTGATGATCAACGCGTATCGATGGGCGCAGGGGTCGTCGACATATGGGGACAAGATGTACGCGTACCGGCAGATGTTGATCAACCATGAAGTCGGTCATCGTCTCGGCTACGGGCACGTCACCTGCGACAAGGACGGCGAGTTGGCGCCGGTCATGCAGCAGCAGACCAAGTTCCTCGACCACGACGGGATCCACTGTCTGGCGAACCCCTGGCCGTACCCGGGCAGTTGACGGTCGGTGACAGGCGACGCTTATGTCACATTGACACGAGCCGCAACTTCCTTCATATTTTTGGGCATGTGGTCTAGTCATGTCCCGAACCGCGCCGCCATCGAGCTGGCGCTCATCGGCGTGACCCCGCTCTGCGTGGCCGACATCCACTGTCGCTGAACACCGCCCCTGGCGTTCGTGTCGCGACCCGCATCATGATGCCCTTGCCGTGTGACCTTGGCAGGGCTTTCTCGACGACCTGACGCCGGGGCAGACGGCTGTTCACTTCCGTCTCACTCCTCGTCCATCCGTCTCACTATTCGAGAGTTCTCCGGGAAATCCCCGCGAAATCCTCGAAAGTCACCCGAGAGGTCGTCATTCCGATGCGTCAACCGTCCGTCATAGCCCGGCGCGTGGCCGTGGCATCCGTCAGCCTGGCCGTGGCGGCGGGCGTCGCCGCCTGCGGGCCGAAGGACAACGATGCCAAGGGCTCCGGTGGCGACTCCACGCCCCACAAGGGCGGCACGCTCACGGTCCTGAACGCGCAGCCCCAGGAGGACTTCGACCCCGCCCGCCTGTACACCTCCGGCGGCGGCAACGTCCCCTCCCTCGTCTTCCGCACCCTCACCACCCGCAACCGCGAGAACGGCGCGGCCGGCGCCAAGGTCGTCCCGGACCTCGCCACCGACACCGGGCGCCCCAACAAGGACGCGACCGTGTGGATGTACACCCTGAAGAAGGGCCTCAAGTACGAGGACGGTACGGCGATCACCTCGGCCGACATCAAGTACGGCATCGAGCGCTCCTTCGCCCCCGAACTCTCCGGCGGCGCGCCCTACTTGAGGGACTGGCTGGTCGGCGCGGCCGACTACCAGGGGCCGTACAAGGACAAGAAGGGGCTCAGTGCGATCGAGACTCCTGACAGTCGGACCATCGTCTTCCATCTGAACAAGCCCGAGGGTGAGTTCCCGTACCTCGCCACGCAGACGCAGTTCACGCCCGTCCCGAAGGGCAAGGACACGGGGACCAAGTACGAGGAGCACCCGGTCTCGTCGGGGCCGTACAGGGTCGTCAGCAACCAGAACGACGGTGAGACGATCGTCCTGGAGCGCAACAAGTACTGGTCCACGGCGACGGATGCCGAGCGCAAGGCCTACCCGGACAAGATCGACGTGAAGTCGGGGCTCGACTCGTCCGTGATCAACCAGCGGTTGTCCGCGTCCCAGGGGGCCGATGCCGCCGCCGTCACGACCGACACCAACCTCGGTCCCGCCGAACTCGCCAAGGTCACCGGCGACAAGGAACTCGCCGCGCGCGTCGGCACCGGGCACTTCGGTTACACGAACTACATCGCGTTCAACCCCAAGGTCGCGCCGTTCAACAACGTCAAGGTGCGCCAGGCGATCTCGTACGCCATCGACCGCTCGTCGGTCGTGAACGCGGCGGGCGGTTCGTCGCTGGCCGAGGCCGCGACCACCTTCCTGCCGAACCAGAAGTCCTTCGGCTACGACCCCTACGACCTCTTCCCGGCGGGCGCGTCCGGCAACGCGGCGAAGGCCAAGGAACTGCTGAAGGAGGCCGGTTACCCGAAGGGGATCACGGTCACCCTGACGCACTCCAACGACAAGGACTTCGAGACGAGCCCGGAGATCGCGACCGCCATCCAGGACGCGCTCAAGAAGGCCGGCATCACCGTCAAGCTCCAGGGCCTGGAGATCAACGACTACAAGGACAAGATCCACAGCGTCAAGACCGAGCCGGGCTTCTTCCTCGCCCACTGGGGTGCCGACTGGCCCTCCGGCGGTCCCTTCCTCGCCCCGATCTTCGACGGCCGCCAGATCGTCAAGGACGGCGCGAACTTCAACACCGGCATGCTCAACGACAAGTCGGTCAATGACGAGATTGACGCGATCAACAAGTTGACGAATCTTGACGAGGCCGCCAAGCGGTGGGGTGCACTGGACAAGAAGATCGGCGAGCAGGCCTTGACCGTGCCGCTGTTCCACCCCGTCTACAAGCGACTCGTCGGCAAGGACATCAGGAACGTCGTCATCAGCGACTGGACCGGTGTCCTGGACATCTCCCAGGTCGCGGTCAAGTAACCCCATGAGTGAGGCACTTGTCGCCTCCCAGGCAGCCGGGGCGGACGTTTCCGTCCCGGCTGTTTCGGGGGCCCGTCAGTTCTGGCGGCGGCTGCGTGCGCAGCGTGCCGCCCTCGTCGCGGCGGCCGTCGTCGCCCTGCTCGTCCTGGTCGCGCTCGCCGCGCCGCTGCTCACCGCGATCGAGGGCCAGGACCCCTTCACCTACCACCCCTCGCTCATCGACTCCGCGCGCGGCGGTGTGCCGACCGGCTCCTTCGGGGGCATCACCGGCGACCACTGGCTCGGCGTCGAACCGCAGACCGGGCGCGACCTGTTCGCCCGTCTCGCCTACGGCGCCCGGGTCTCGCTCGGTGTCGCGCTCGGGGCGACCGTCGTGCAGGTCACCATCGGGGTCGTGATCGGTGTCGCCGCCGCGCTCGGCAGCCGATGGGTTGATCAAGTGTTGAGCCGGATCACCGACATCATCGTGGCGATGCCGTTGATGATCATGTCGTTGGCCCTGCTGGCGATCGTGCCCAGCAGTTTCCCGCGGCCCCTGTTGGTCGCGCTCGTCATCGGGCTCATCGCCTGGGGCAACATCGCGAAGATCGTGCGCGCCCAGACGCTCACCCTGAAGGAACTCGACTACGTCTCCGCCGCCCGGCTCAGCGGCTGGGGCACCTGGCGGATCGCCCGCCGCGAACTGCTGCCCGGGCTCGCCGCACCCGTCATCACCTACGCGGCACTCCTCGTACCGATCAACATCACCACCGAGGCCGCGCTGTCCTTCCTCGGCGTCGGTGTGAAGCCCCCGACGCCCTCCTGGGGACAGATGCTGACCGCCGCCGACGTCTGGTACCAGGCCGCCCCGCAGTACCTGCTGCTGCCCGCCGGCGCCCTGTTCGTCACCGTCCTGGCGCTGACCGTCCTGGGCGACGGCATCCGCACGGCCCTCGACCCGCGCGCGGCCTCCCGCCTGCGCGTCGGCACGGGGCGCAAGCGCGAGGCGAAGGCGGATGCGGATGCGAAGTCCGGTACATCAACAGTTGACCCGAGCGTCAAGGTGATCAAGACAGCCGACGTGAGCGTCAACCCAGTCAAGTCGGCCGACGAGACCGTCAACGTGGTCAAGCCGGCCGACGCGAACGGCAAGAAGGAGGACCCGGCATGAGCGGCTTCGGAGGGTTCGTCCTGCGTCGCGGCGTCGGCACCGTGATCACCCTGCTCGCCATCTCGGTGATCGTCTACGTCGTCTTCTTCGTCACCCCCGGGAACGTCGCCCAGATCACCTGCGGCCCGCGCTGCTCCCCGGAGCAAGTGCACCAGGTGGCCCAGCAGTTGAGGCTCGACGACCCGCTGTACCTCCGCTACTGGCACTTCCTCCAGGGCATCCTCGTCGGCCATGACTACTCCACGGGCACCTCCGTGGAGCACTGCGCGGCGCCCTGCCTCGGGCTGTCGTACCAGGGCGACCAGCAGGTCACCCAGCTGATCCTGGCGAAGCTGCCGGTCAGTCTGTCGCTCGTGTTCGGCGCGATGGTGCTGTGGCTGATCCTGGGCGTCGGCACGGGCGTCCTGTCCGCGTGGCGGCGCGGCCGGTTCACCGAGCGCCTGCTGACCGGCATCACCCTCGCGGGCGTCGCCACCCCGGTGTTCGTGATCGGCCTGGTGCTGATGATCGTCGTCTGCGGGCAGCTGCAACTCCTGCCCTTCCCGCAGTACGTCGCCCTCACCGACGACCCCGAACAGTGGGCCTGGAACCTGCTGTTGCCCTGGCTCTCGCTGGCCCTCATCGAGGCCGCCGCGTTCGCCCGGCTCACCAGGGCGTCGATGCTGGAGACGCTCGCCGAGGACCACATCCGCACCTTCCGCGCGTACGGCGTGGGGGAGCGGTCGATCATCGGGCGGCACGCGCTGCGCGGGGCGTTCGCGCCGATCATCGCGCTGAACGCCAACAACGTCGGCTCGGCGGTCGGCGGCGCGGTCCTCACCGAGACGCTCTTCGGGCTGCCCGGCATCGGACAGGAACTCGTCCACGCCGTCAATGTCGTCGACCTTCCGGTGGTCGTCGGCATGGTCCTGGTCATCGGCTTCTTCGTGGTCATCGCCAACGCCGTCGCGGACGTGCTGTACGCGGTGGCCGACCGACGGGTGGTGCTCGCATGAGTGCGGTGGATATCTCAACGGACGCCGCGGCGGACGTCTTGGTGGAAGTCACCGACCTGACGGTCGCGTTCGGTTCCCTGCGGGCCGTCGACGGCCTCTCCTTCACCCTGGAGAAGGGCGCCGCGCTGGGCCTGGTCGGCGAGTCCGGCTCGGGCAAGTCCACGGTCGCCTCGGCCCTGTTGGGGCTGCACCGGGGCACGGGCGCCGAGGTCGGCGGCTCGGTCCGCGTGGCCGGCATCGACGTACAGGAGGCGTCCGACGCGGACCTGCACCGGCTGCGCGGCGGGAAGGCCGCGATGGTCTTCCAGGACCCGCTGTCGTCCCTGGACCCGTACTACGCGATCGGCGACCAGATAGCCGAGGTGTACCGGGTGCACACGCGCGTGTCCCGTCGGGCCTCACGCGCGCGTGCCGTCGAGGTACTGGACCGGGTCGGAATTCCGGACGCGGTACGGCGATCCCGTTCACGCCCGCACGAGTTCAGCGGCGGCATGCGGCAACGCGCCCTCATCGCCATGGCGTTGGCATGCGAGCCGGACCTGTTGATCGCCGACGAGCCGACGACCGCCCTCGACGTGACCGTCCAGGCACAGATCCTCGACCTGCTGCACACGCTGCGCGAGGAGACCGGCCTGGGGCTGCTGCTCGTCACGCACGACGTGGGTGTCGCCGCAGAGAGCGTCGACGAGATCCTGGTCATGCGGCACGGGCGGGCCGTCGAACACGGGCCCGTGGACACCGTCCTCAGTGCGCCGGCCGAGCCGTACACCCGCGACCTGCTCGGCGCGGTCCCGCGCGTGGACGCGCCGCGCGCCCGCTCGGCGGCGTCCTCGAAGCCCGCGGAGGTCGTCCTGGAGGCGACGGGCCTGCGGCGTGAATTCGGGCGCGGGAAGCGGGCGTTCGCGGCCGTGGACGACGTGTCGCTGACGATCCACCGGGGCGAGACCCTCGGCATCGTCGGTGAGAGCGGCAGCGGCAAGACGACGCTGGGCCGGATGCTGGTCGGGCTCCTGAAGCCGACGGCCGGCGAGATCAAGCCCGGCGGCGGGGTCCGCCCCGACGTCCAGATGGTCTTCCAGGACCCCGTCTCCTCCCTCAACCCCCGCCGCAGCGTGGGCGAGTCGATCGCCGACCCGCTCCGCGCGCGTGGTGAGCGGGACGAGCAGCGCATCCGGGGGCGCGTACGCGAACTCCTGGAGCGCGTGGGACTCGAAGGGGCGCACTACGACCGCTACCCGCACGAGTTCAGCGGGGGCCAGCGCCAGCGCGTGGGCATCGCGCGGGCGCTCGCGGCCGACCCGCGCGTCATCGTGTGCGACGAGCCGGTCTCCGCGCTCGACGTCACCACACAGGCCCAGGTCGTCGCCCTGCTCGGCGAACTCCAGCGCGAACTCGGCCTCGCGCTCGTGTTCGTCGCCCACGACCTCGCCGTCGTGCGCCAGGTCAGCGACCGGGTCGCGGTGATGCGACGCGGGAGGATCGTTGAACAAGGCCCCGCCGACGAGGTCTACGACGCCCCCCAGGACCCATACACGAAGCAGCTCCTGGCCGCCGTACCGGCCCTGGATCCCCAGGTCGCGGCCCGACGCAGGGCGGCACGACGGGAGTTGGCGACGACGTGACGGTGCCGTCGTGACGACGAGACGGTGCCGTTGCGACGACGGAACGGTGCCGTCGCGACGACGCGACGGTTGCGTCCCCGCGACGTGACGGCATCGTCGATACGACCCCGTAGCGACGGCCCGACCGCGGCCTGACGTTCCGTGCGTGATTGATCTCTTAGCGCGACCGAACGCGAACCGCACGGGAAAGTTACGACCGTTCACCCCTTTTGGTGGCGCGATGGACAACCGTCCGTCGCGCCACCGCCTTGTCCGCATACGTTCGTCCCGCTGCGAGCCGCCGGGTCAACGGCGGCTCCCCATATGGGAGATCGGGGGTGTGCCCGTGCGCATAGGACTGCTTACGGAGGGTGGCTATCCGTATGTGAGCGGTGACGCCAGACTCTGGTGCGACCGGCTCGTACGCGGGCTCGGGCAGCACGAGTTCGACATCTACGCGCTCAGCCGCAGCGAGCGCCAGGAGGCCGACGGCTGGCTCGAACTGCCGCCCCAGGTCAGCCGGGTGCGCACCGCGCCGCTCTGGACCGCCGAGGACGACGGGGTGACCCTCGGGCGCCGTGCGCGCCGGCGGTTCGCCGAGCACTACGAGGAGCTCGCGGCCGTGCTGTGCGCGGGGGACGGCGAGGCTCCGGAAGCGGCGGAAGGAGGGGCGCCGGGCGAACAGGGGGAGCCCTCCGCCGATGTGGCGGACCGTTTCGCCAACGCGCTGTACGGGCTCGCCGAACTCGCCCGCGACGAGGGCGGACTCGTGGCCGCGCTGCGCTCCGAGCGCGCCGTACGTGCGCTGGAATGCGCCTGTCGCGCGCCCGGCGCACTCCGTACGGCACGCGAGGCGCGCGTGCCCGAACTCCTCACCGTCGCCGCGCACTTGGAACGCGCCCTGCGCCCCCTCTCGCTCGACTGGTACGAGGACGACGCCCTAGGCTCCGTGGACCTTTGCCACGCGACGGCCGGCGGCACCGCGGCCCTGCCGGGACTGCTCGCCCGCCACTTCGCCGGCGTACCGCTGCTGGTGACCGAGTACGGCGTGCAGCTGCGGACGCACTACCTGGCCTCCGCCGACGCGCCGCCCGCCGTACGGGCCCTGCTCGCCGCCTTCCACGGCAGACTGGCCGCCGAGACCTACCGGCGGGCCGAGTTGATCACCCCGGGCAACAGCCACACCCGCCGCTGGCAGGAACGCTGCGGCGCCGACCGCACGAAGCTCCGCACGGTCCACCCCGGCATGGAGGCGTCCCGCTTCGCGGAGGTCGGCGAGGCGCCCGACGGCGCGGACCCCGACACGCTCGTGTGGGTCGGCCGTATCGAACCCGCGAAGGACCTGATCTCCCTGCTCCACGCCTTCGCGGAGATCCGCAAGGACGAGCCCAAGGCGCGCCTGCGGATCGTCGGCGCGCCCGCCGGCGCCGAGGGTGAGGCCTACCTGGGCCACTGCCGGGCGCTGGCCGCCCAGCTCTTCCCCGACGAGGCCGAGGGCGTGCACGCGGTCGGTGACAACCCGGTGTCGTTCGAGGAGATCGGCGGCCCGGACGCCCCCACGCTGGCCGATGCGTACGCGGCCGGAACGGTGATCGTCCTGTCGAGTGTCGTCGAGGGCTTCCCGCTGAGCCTGGTCGAGGCCATGTTCTGCGGCCGGGCGACCGTGTCCACGGACGTCGGCGCGGTGGTCGAGGTCATCGGCGGTACGGGGCTCGTCGTGCCCCCGCGCAATCCGCGGGCGCTCGCGGAGGCCTGCGTGAGCCTGTTGCGCGACCCGGAGCGCCGGGAGCGCCTGGGCGCCGCCGCGCGCGCCCGAGCGCTCGAACTGTTCACCGTCGAGCAGAACATCGCGGCATTTCACGGCATTTACCTGGAGATCGTCTCGCACTCCCCGGTCCGCCGGGTCGTCCTCGACGACGCAGGTGAACCCCTCCCCTTCGCGGCCCCCGCCGAGGCCCACGTCCCCGGCCGCTGGACCGGCCCGATGGCCCGCGTCGTGGCCCGCGGCGGCCCCACGTGGGCAACCGGAGCGCCGGTACGCGCCACAACTCCCTTGCCGGCAACGGAGGCAGCCCGATGAGCGGCCTCGGCGAACTCGACCGCCCCGGGACGCCCGGGAGCGCGGGGGCGTGGGATGCGCGGTCGGAGGAGTGGCTTGGGGGGAGCGAAGAGCTCGGCGGGAGTGGGGAGTTGGAGACGGCGGCGGAGGGAGAAGCGCAGGGCGCGCCGTCGGTTGTCGGGCAGGACGCACAGGACGCAGGGGACGTGCGTGTTGCCGTCGCCGGCGATGAAGTCCTACCGCCGGATGCCGGGCAGGGCAACGGTCACGTCCGTGTCGCCAGCGCCTTCGCCGCTGACCGCGACGAGGCCGCGCCGGTCGTCGGTCGGGACACCGGTGACGTCCGTGCCGCCGTAGACCATGACGAAGCCGCGCAGGCCGCCGGCCCCGACCCCTACGACGCTGCCCGAATCACCGCCGCCCGCCCCGCAGTTGACGCGCAGCAGGCACACCCCCGTACGGCGCCCGGAACAACTCCCCGCGCGACCGACCGCAAGCCCGCCCCCGCTCGCCGAGGTGCCGCCGACCCCGTGAAGGCGTTGATGCACCGGCACCGCGAACTGTGCGAGCGGGCCGTCGACCCGTTGGAGATCGCGGCGGGGCTGGAGGCGCACGGTGTCACCGACCGGACCGCCGCCCGGTTCCGGCACCGGGACGTGTTCTCGCTCGCCGAGGAGATGTACGCACGCGTGCCCCGCGACGACGCGGCGGCCCCGCACACCGACGCCGTGACCGAACCGGCGCCCCGCGCGACCTGGGCCGTACTCGCCCTGCTGCCCGGAGTCCTCTGCGCCGCGGCCGTGATCGGTGTGCGGCTCACGGACGGCCGGACGCGGCTGACGGTGGCCGTCGTGGGTGTTCTCGCCGTGGCGCTCGGTGTGCGCGCCGCCCTCGCGCGCGGCCCGCTGAGCAACCCGCCCGGCACACACGCGTGGCACCCGCCCCCCGGCACCCGCCTGTGGACGTACTGGCTGCTGGCCTACGCCCTCCTCGGCGACGGACTGCTCCGCGCCGCGGACGACGGCGGCCCCGACGGCCTGCCCACCGGCGTCGCGGGCGGCGCCTGGCCCACGGCCACCGCACCGGTCCTCGCTCTCACCCTGGCCTGCGCCCCAGCGGCCTGGTGCGCCCACCACTTCGCCGTGCGCGCCCGGCGCAAACTCGCGACCAGTCGCGGACTTGAGGACTTCGCCGACTCCGTGCGGCCGCTGCTGCTCGGTACCTTCGCCGTCTTCCTGTGCGCTCTCACCGCCCTCCTCGCTCTCTGCGGCGAGGCCCTGGGCGAGCCCGCCGCGTACGCCCAAACCCTCACCCTGGGCGCCCTGTTGCTGCTCGCCCGCCTCCTCACCGTCCACGGGTTCACCCACGCCCCGACCCTCGCGCTCGGCGCGGCGGCCGCGACGGAGGCGACCGCCTTGTCCCTGGACCTCATCGGCCGCCTCCCCGGCTGCGGCTTCCTGGCCACCCCCGTCGAAACCGTCCTGGAGTCCTGCGGTCCGGGCGGCATCCCAGCCCTGGCCTGCGGCGCGGCCGCCCTGGCCCTCCTGTTCCACACCACCCGCACGCTGACCAGAGCCTCCGCGCACGCGCCGGCGAACGCATCGCGGTGACAGCGCCATGACCCGCACCGGCCAGAGCTGTCACCGAGCCGCAGGCGCCCGGCCCCACCGCCGGAGGCAACCGCATCACCCTGTGAAGGAGAACACCAGATGATCACCTCCCGATCCGGAGAGTCGGCCCCGGGAGCCGTCCGATGAGGGTCCTGCTGATCGGAGCCAACGGTTACCTCGGCCGCTTCGTCGCCGACCGCCTGCTCGCCGACCCGGCCGTCCAGCTCACCGCGCTCGGCCGCGGCGACGACGCCGACGTCCGCTTCGACCTCGCGTCCGGCAGCCCCGGAGCGCTCACCCGCTTCCTGGACGCCGTCCACCCCGGAGTCGTCATCAACTGCGCCGGCGCCACCAGAGGCGGCGCCCGCGAACTCACCCGGCACAACACCGTCGCCGTCGCCACCGTCTGCGAGGCCCTCCGCCGCAGCGGCTGCGGAGCCCGGCTGGTGCAGATCGGCTGCGGCGCGGAGTACGGCCCCAGCCAGCCCGGTTCCTCCACGGCCGAGGACGCCGTACCCCGCCCCGGCGGCCCGTACGGCGTCAGCAAACTCGCCGCCACCGAACTGGTCCTGGGCTCCGGCCTGGACGCCGTGGTGCTGCGCGTCTTCTCACCCGCAGGACCCGGCACCCCCGCCGGTTCCCCGCTCGGCCGGCTCGCCGAGGCCATGCGCCGGGCCATGCAGTCCGGCGACGGCGAACTCAAACTCGGCGGCCTGGGCGCGCAACGCGACTTCGTCGACGTACGGGACGTGGCCCGCGCCGTCCACGCCGCCTCGCTCTCCGCCGCGCAGGGCGTCATCAACATCGGCTCGGGCCGCGCGGTCCGGCTGCGCGACGCCGCCGCCGTCCTCGCCCGCGTCGCCGGATACGGCGGCGCGCTGCACGAACTCGACGGCCCGCCCGGCCCGTTGAGGGCGGCCATCGGGCACCCCCGCACCGACCCCGACCACGCGGCCCCGGTCGCGTACCCGTACCCGGACGGCTGCGGGAGCTGGCAGCAGGCCGATGTGCGCACCGCGCGCGACCGGCTCGGCTGGCGGCCCCGGATCAACCTGGAGGAGTCCCTCGCCGACATCTGGATGGAGGCGGCATGCCGCATCTGACCAGCACGACCCCGGGCACCGCGAGCACCCGAGTCCGCACCGGCTTCGGCATCCCCGGCTACGCGCACCCCCTGGTCGCGCCAACGGAATGGGGCGAACTCACCCGCCCCGGCACCCCCTTGCACTGGGTCGTCCTCAACGTCTCGTCCGGCCCGGGGGCCCGCCCCGACCCACACTGCCTGGAGGCGGCCGGGCGGCTGCGCAACACGGGCGTCCGCGTCCTCGGTCACCTGGACGCCGCGCACGGCGCCCGCACCTTCGGCGACCTGATCTCCGAGGCGCACCGCTACCGCGACTGGTACCAGGTCGACGGCTTCCTCCTGGAGCGCTGCCCCACCGAACGCGCCCGGCTCCCCGAGATCCGCCGCACGGTCACCGCGCTCCGCGAGCTCCGGGACGGCGCCCACATCGTCCTCGGGCACGGCACCCACCCGTACCCCGGATACGCCGAGTGCGCCGACCAGTTGGTGACCTTCTCCGGCCCGTGGAGCGACTACCGCTGGTCCCAGGTGGCCGAGTGGACCGCCGACTACCCGCCCGAGCGCTTCTGCCACTTCGTGCACGGTGTCCCGCGCGGCCATCTCGACGAGGCGCTGCGCATCGCCCGCTGGCAGGGCGCCTCGACCATCTACTTCACCGACCGCACCGATCACGGCGGCCGCACCGACCCCTGGGAGACCATGCCCGGCTACTGGGACGAGATCGTCTCGCGGATCGGAACGGGTGTCTCGGAATGAAGAAGGGCATGGCAGTGTTACGGGGAGAACAACTGTAGTGATTGACCGACCAACGGAGTCCCCGTGTCGCTGCCACCCCTGGTCGAGCCGGCTGCCGAGCTCACCGTAGACGAGGTTCGCAGGTACTCCCGCCACCTGATCATCCCCGACGTGGGCATGGACGGGCAGAAGCGGCTGAAGAACGCCAAGGTGCTCTGTGTGGGCGCCGGCGGTCTGGGCTCGCCGGCGCTGATGTACCTGGCCGCGGCGGGCGTGGGCACGCTCGGCATCGTGGAGTTCGACGAGGTCGACGAGTCGAACCTGCAGCGCCAGATCATCCACAGCCAGGCCGACATCGGCCGCTCGAAGGCCGAGTCGGCGCGCGACTCCGTGCTGGGCATCAACCCGTACGTGAACGTGATCCTGCACGAGGAGCGGCTCGAAGCCGAGAACGTGCTGGACATCTTCCGCGAGTACGACCTGATCGTCGACGGCACGGACAACTTCGCGACCCGCTACCTGGTCAACGACGCCGCCGTCCTGCTGAACAAGCCGTACGTGTGGGGTTCGATCTACCGCTTCGACGGCCAGGCCTCCGTCTTCTGGTCCGAGCACGGCCCCTGCTACCGCTGCCTCTACCCGGAGCCCCCGCCCCCCGGCATGGTCCCCTCCTGCGCCGAGGGCGGCGTCCTGGGCGTGCTGTGCGCGTCCATCGGCTCCATCCAGGTCACCGAGGCGATCAAGGTCCTCACGGGCATCGGCGACCCGCTCGTCGGCCGCCTGATGATCTACGACGCCCTGGAGATGCAGTACCGCCAGGTCAAGGTCCGCAAGGACCCCAACTGCGCGGTCTGCGGCGAGAACCCGACCGTCACGGAGCTCATCGACTACGAGGCCTTCTGCGGCGTCGTCTCCGAGGAGGCCCAGCAGGCGGCCGCCGGCTCGACGATCACTCCCAAGCAGCTCAAGGAGTGGATCGACGACGGCGAGAACATCGAGATCATCGATGTCCGCGAGGTCAATGAGTACGAGATCGTCTCGATCCCCGGCGCCAAGCTGATCCCGAAGAACGAGTTCCTCATGGGCACCGCCCTGGAGACCCTCCCGCAGGACAAGAAGATCGTCCTGCACTGCAAGACGGGTGTCCGCAGTGCGGAAGTCCTCGCCGTCCTGAAGTCGGCCGGCTTCGCGGACGCGGTCCACGTCGGCGGCGGCGTGATCGGCTGGGTCAACCAGATCGAGCCGGACAAGCCCGTCTACTAGACGCACGCTTTCCCGGGAGGGGCTCGGCACCACAGGTGCCGGGCCCCTTTCCGCTGCCCGGGCGGAAGTTCGGGCAGCGGTCCGGGCGGGCGTGCGCGCTACGAGGCGCAGACCTTGCCGTCCTTGGGCACCGTCCCCTTCAGCAGATACGCGTCCACCGTCGAGTCGACACAGTCGCTCCCACTCCCGTACGCCCCGTGCCCCTCGCCCTTCCAGGTGAGCTCCACACCGACGCCCTTGCCCAGCTCGTCGACCATCTTGCGGGCACCTTCGTACGGCGTCGCCGGGTCCCCGGTGTTCCCGACCACCAGGATCGGCGCCGCACCGGGCGCGCTGACCTCCGGGGTGTCGTACTGCCCGGCCACCGGCCAGTCGTGACACCACCCGGCCGTGTCCCAGCCCATGAAGTCGCCGAACACGGGGGAGATCTTCTCGAACTCGGGCAGCAGCTTCTGCGTCTGCGCGGGCGTCGGCCGCTGCTTGTCGTCCAAGCACGATATGACCCGTTGGGACTGCGTCGTCGTGCCGTAGTGCCCCGCGCTGTCACGGTCGTTGTAGCCGTCGGCGAGCGCCAGCAGCTCCGAACCGTCGCCCTCCTGCGCGGAGTTCAGGGCGCTGGTCAGCGTGGGCCAGCTCTCCTTGCTGTACAGCGGAAGGACGATGCCGGTCAGTGCGAGGGTGTCGGTCAGCTTCCGGCCGGTCGAGGTGGCCAGCGGCTTGGCGTCGATCCGCTTGAGCAGGGCCGCGATCTTCTTCGAACCCTGGGCCGGATCCTGGTTCGTCGACTTGAGGTAGTCGTCCAGCGCGCGCTGGAAGCCCCGGGTCTGGTTCAGCGCGTGGCCCACCGAGTCGGCGCTCGGGTCGACGACCGCGTCCAGGATCAGCCGCCCCACGTTCTTCGGGAACAAGTGGGCGTAGACACCGCCGAGTTCGGTGCCGTAGGAGATGCCGAAGTAGTGCATCTTCGTGTCGCCCAGCACCTGGCGCATCAGGTCCATGTCGCGGGCCGTGTCGGTCGTCGACACGTGTGCCATCAGCTTTCCGGCGGCCTTTTCGCAGCCCTTGCCGAAGTCGGCGGCGTCCTGGAAGTACGCCTTCTCCTCGGCCGGGGTGTCCGGCGTGGCGTCGATGTCCTCGGTGGCCCGGATCGCCTTGTCGCTGCGGCAGCGGACGCCCTCGCTGGCGGCGACCCCGCGCGGGTCCCAGCTCACCAGGTCGTAGCGCTCGTGCAGCGCGGACACCGTGGTGGCGTACGCCGGCATGTAGTCCACGCCCGAGCCGCCGGGACCGCCGAAGTTGAACAGCAGCGAGCCGATGCGGTCGCCGCCGGTCGACTTGGAGCGGATCAGGGCCAGCCCGATCGTGGAGCCGTCCGGCTTCGCCCAGTCCAACGGCACCTTGAGCGTCGCGCACTGCCAGTCACTGCTCGGCGCGGCCGAGCCGGCGGTGGCCTTGCAGCGCCCCCAGCCGAGCTTCTGCCCGGTCAGCGACGCGGGCAGCGCGGACGTAGTGGAGGTGGACGAGTCGGCTGCGGACGGCTTGGCGTCCCCCGCGCCCGCACCGTCCTTGCCGTCGTCGGACGAGCCGCCGCTACAGCCGGCCGTCAGCAGTGCGGCGGCGGCCAGCAGGGCCGTCCACCGTACGAATCGCGCCATGTGCATTCCCCCCTCGCAGGCCGTCCGCGTCACGCCGCGGATGGCGGTCAGGCCATAGTAGGCGGCACGGGCCGAGCCCGTGACGGCCTGTGGATAACCTTTTGACCTGCGGTTTTATTCGGAATTCGGGGGCGGTTTCAGGAGCAGACGGTGCCGGCCGCCGGGACTTTTCCGCTCAGCAGATAGCCGTTCACCGCGTTCTGCACGCACTTGTTCTTGCTGTCGTACGCGCCATGTCCCTGGCCCTTGTACGTCAGCTCGACCGCGACACCCTTGCCCAGCGCGTCCACCATCTTCCGCGCCCCCTCGTACGGCGTGGCCGGGTCACCGGTGTTGCCCACGACGAGGATCGGCGCCGACCCGGCCGCGCTCACGTCGGGATGGTCGGCGGCGCCCGGCACCGCCCAGTCGGTGCAGCTGACCATGCCCCAGGCCAAGAAATCGCCGAAGAGGGGAGAGGCGGCCCGGAACTCGGGAAGCTTCTGCTCCACATAATCGGCGGTGTATCTCGGCTTGTCGTCGGCACAGTTGATGGCGATGTTGGCCGCGGTGATGTTGCTGTACTCGCCGTTCTCGCTGCGCCCGTTCATCGAGTCCGACAACGCCATGAGGACCTTGCCGTCACCGCTGTAGGCCTGTTCGAGGCCTTCGGTGAGGTACTCCCAGAAGTCCTTCGAGTACAGCGCCTGCGCGATGCCGTTCGTGGCGGCCGTCTGCGTCAGCTGGCGCGGGAAGATGCCCGGGATCGGCTTGCTGTCGAGGCTCTTGAGTAGCTTGGCGATGCGGTCCTTGACGTCCTGCGCGGTGTCGCCGATCGGGCAGTCCGTGGTCTTCGACGTGCAGTCGTCGGCGAAGTTGTCGAGCGCGAGCTGGAAGCCCTTGGCCTGTCCCAGGGAGCCCTGTTCGGAGTTCTGGGTGGGGTCGACGACCGCGTCGAAGACGGCGCGGCCCACGTGCTTGGGGAACAAGTGGGCGTAGACACCGCCGAGTTCAGTGCCGTAGGAAATGCCGAAGTAGTGCAGCTTGTCGTCGCCGAGGACCTGGCGCATCAGGTCCATGTCGTGGGCCGCGTCGGTGGTGCGCACCTGGGGGAGCATTTTCTTGGAGTGCTTCTCGCAGGCCGCGTTGAACTGCTTGGTGTTGGCCAGCAGCTTGGTGCGCTCGGCCGCGGTGTCCGGGGTCGCGTCCTGCTGGAAGTACTGGTCGAGCTGGGAGTCGCTCTCGCACTCGACGCCGGCGCTGCGGCCCACTCCGCGCGGGTCGAAGCTCACCAGGTCGTAGCGGGTGCGCAGGGTCGCGTAGTCCTCGCCGAACGCGGGCAGCGTGGTGACGCCCGAGCCGCCGGGGCCGCCGAAGTTGAAGACGAGCGATCCGATCCGCTTGCTCTTGTCGCCGCTCGCCTTCGCCCGTACCAGGGCGAGTCCGATCGTGTCGCCCTTGGGCTTGCTCCAGTCGAGCGGCGCCTTCATGGTGGCGCACTGCCACTTGGTGCCGTTCGGCAGCGGCGACGGCGCGGCACCGCCGCCCTCCGACTCGGACGGGGCCGGACAGTCCTTCCAGCTCAGCTTCTGGGCCGTCGGATCCTCGTCCTTGGAGTCGCCGCCGCAGCCCGCCAGCGTGGCGGACAGCAGGACGACGGTGGCGGTCAGGGCAGCGGCACGCAGCCGGGAGGGGTTCGGCATGACCCCATCCTGGGGTCGTATGCGGCGGTGCGCTCGGGGCGCGGGCCGTAAGAGGTACGCACGCGTGCGTGCGCCACATACCCAGGCGATGCGGCACGCGTGCGTGCGCCACGTGCGTACGTGATCGTGCTCTACAGGGAGCCCTTGCGGGACAGGTGGTTGAAGAACAGCCAGCCCGGCAGCACCGGGATCCACAGCGTCAGCAGCCGGTACAGCAGCACCGCCGGAGCGGCGACCTCCTTGGGGAGGCCCACGGCGATCAGACCGAGGGTCAGGCTCGCCTCAACGGCGCCCACACCGCCCGGGGTCGGGGCCGCGGAACCGAGCGCGTTGCCCGCGAGGAAGACGACCGCCACGCTGGCCAGGCTGAGCGACGTCGACTGGTCGCCGAACGCGCGGATCGACGCGTCAAGGCACATCACGAAGCAGGCCGTCAGCAGCAGCATGCCGCCGATGCCGGTGACCAGCTTCTGCGGCCGCTGGAGCACGTCGAGCATGCGCGGGATGACGCCCGCGAAAAGCGACCGCACGCGCGTGACGAGGAACTTCCGCAGGAACGGCACCGAGGTCACCACGAGCACCAGCACCGCCACCGTCAGCAGACCGGCGATGACCGTCCGGGACGGCGACAGGGACGGCGTCTTCTCGGTGCCGGTCAGATAGCCGAACGACAGCAGCATCAGGATGTGGCAGCCCAGGCCGAACAGCTGCGACGCGCCGACACTCGCCACCGCGAGCCCGGGCCGCACCCCGGCACGCTGCAGAAAGCGCGTGTTCAGGGCGACACCGCCGACCGCGGCCGGGGCCACGATCTTCACGAACGACCCGGCGACCTGCGCCGCCACGGCCCGCAGGAACGGCACCCGCTCCGGCACGAACCCCAGGAGGGCCATCGCCGCCGCGAAGTAGCTCAGCGCCGAGAACAGCACGGCCGCGGCCACCCAGCCCCACTGGGCGTTGGCGACGAGCGGACCGAACTCGATGTGCGTGAGCTGCGTCAGCAGGAAGTACGCGCCGATCGCGCCCGCGATGAAACTGATCAACGTGCGCGGCCGCACCCGCTCCAGACGCGCCGGTTCGACGTGCGCCTGCGGTCTGATCAGCAGCACCTGATGACGGATCTGGGTGAGCAGATCCTCCTCACGCGCCTCGTCCAACGCCTCGTCGATGGCCCGCTTCTCGGCCCGCTGCTCCGCGCGCACAGCCTTCTTGTCGGGCTTCTCCAGTACGGGCGTGGAGCCCTCCGAGGCCTCCTCCGCGCGGGCCAGCCTGGTCTGCCGGGACGCCTCCAGGATCGCGTCGCGCTCCCGCTGGGCCCGCTCCCGGGACAGCCGGCGCAGCGTCGCGCGCGTGGAGCGCGACAACGCGATCGGCTGGAGCATCGGCAGACAGTCGGCCACCGCGTCGGGCCCGAGGACACCGACCGCCGAGGCCACCGCACGCTCGGCACCCACCCGCAGACCGATCGTCGTCACCAACTGGGCGACGTCCATGCGCAGCAGCAGCTCACCGGCCGCGATCTCACCGCCCCGCAGGTCCGTGAGGATCACCGTGCCGGAACGATCCACCAGAATCGCGTCACCGGCGAGCCTGCGGTGGGCGATGCGCCGCGACTGCAACGCCTGCACCTGGTGCCAGGTCAGGCGCAGCAGATCGTCGGTGATCTCCTCGTCCCCGAGCGAGTCGAGCGTGCGCCCACCGGTGTGCTCGTAGACGAGCATCACGGCGTCCGGGCCGAGTTCCGAGGTCGCGATCAGCTTCGGGGCGTTGGCACCCGCCGCGATCGCCGCGTACGCCAGCAGAGCCTCCTGCTCCAGCGCCTGGCGCAGCGACTGGAGGCTGCTGCGGGTCGCGAAGCCGCGCAGCGTCAGATTGCGCCACGCACGGTAGAAGAACCCCTGGGCCTGCTGTTCGCGGTCGACCACAGTGACGTCCAGCGGCGGACCGTCCTCCAGGGTCACGAAATAGCGCCGGCCGCGGTCGCCGTTCTCCGTGTCGACGAACTCCTCGCGGGCCGCCCCCACGGGGTGGAAACCGACCGTCCGCAGGCCCGCCATCAGCGTCCGCCCGGTGGGACGGACGTTCGGCGAACCCACCGCGTACAGCGTCCCGTAGGCGACGGTCCAGCCGATCAGCACCGTCAGGATGATCGAGAACGGCGTCGTGTACCCGGTGACCAGCATCGAGAAGGCGTCGAGCAGCAGCACGATCCACAGCACGGAGCGCCAACGCGGCCGCCGGGACATGCCTACGGCCGTCATGTAGGCGATGACGGGCGCCAGATAGCCGTGCACCGGGTCGGTGAGGGCGTGGATGTCGCCGGGGGAGGGCTGGGTGAGCGCCTCCTGGATGGAGCCCGGGGCGGCCTTGGCGACCCACAGGTCCGTGGCGAGTGTCACTCCGTGCGCGAG
This sequence comes from Streptomyces sp. NPDC050528, assembly GCF_044457795.1. Taxonomy (NCBI): domain Bacteria; kingdom Bacillati; phylum Actinomycetota; class Actinomycetes; order Kitasatosporales; family Streptomycetaceae; genus Streptomyces; species Streptomyces sp. NPDC050528. The sequence goes on along the minus strand of NZ_JBITHH010000001.1, from coordinate 847,921 downwards.
GACCGCCGCGAGCACGCCGTCGGCGATGCGCAGCCCGTCCCGCTTGATCAACCGCTCGATCGCGAAGGCGACCGGCACCAGCAGGATGGCGATGCTGGACGCCAGTCCTGCGATCTTGATCAGGAGGTCGGGCGCCTGCCCGGTGCCCTTGTTGATGTCCTGTTCGAGCCCCGAGGTCGTGCCGTGCGCGAACGCGGCGATCGCGAGCAGTACGACGATCGCGAGAAAGCCCACCAGGAGGCGCATGAGATCGGAAGGGCGGTGCACGCGCGCGGGGAGCAGCGGTTCGTCGCCCTCGACTTCCTCGACGTGCGGGTCGTCGCCGCAGTCGTCGAGACCGGGCACGGGGCCGGGCGCGGGCGTCTCGGCGGGGCCCTCCGAGGGGTCCTGCTCGTGGGCGTCGGCGGTGTCCGGGCGCGACGCAGCGTCAGAGGTGCCCTCCGCGTCTTCGGGGTGCACACCCTGCTGCTTCATCGTCTCTTCTTGATCTCGTATCACCGGTCACCGCCCGCACGATGGTGGCATGCCCCACCGACACACGGGGGCATCAGGGTGCAAATGCGGGGGCGCACAGTCTGCCCCACGCGCCGCTTCGGGGCGAGGGATACGCACAGTCGCCAGCGCGTCGCATTGTCGGTGGGGTGCGGCAGGATGGGGCGGATGAGCGAGGAGAGCCTTCCGGACGACACCGGCCCCGAGTACGGCGACGCGCTGCCCGAGTACGCGGAGCGGGTCCTCGACGTGGCCGAACGGATTCCGCCCGGGCGTGTCATGACGTACGGGGACGTCGCCGAATGGCTGGAGGCGGGCGGCCCACGCCAGGTCGGCCGTGTGATGGCCCTCTACGGAGGAGCCGTTCCGTGGTGGCGGGTCGTCCGCGCGGACGGGACCCTGCTCCCCGGCCACGAGCTGCGGGCGCTCGACAACTACCGCGCGGAGGGCACACCTCTTAAAGAGGCGAGCAGATCCGCCGAGGGTCACCTGCCGCGCGTCGACATGAAACGGGCGCGATGGGACGGCGGCGAGCGCGCGGACGGTCACACCTGACAGCTTCCGGCATCGGACGCGCCCCGGGGCGACCTGTGGCCCGTACGGGGGAAACCCGGCACGTCCGTGGCATGCCGTACGTTCGAGGGGCGAGGGACGCGAGGGTCGCGCGAGCCGTGAGGGAACGCGCGGAAGTCCTGCTTCCCGGCGACCCGTCGGCGTAGCGTCGGCTGCACCTGTCCCCCTCACCTCGCGGCCACCGCACTCCACATGCGGTGGTCAGGCAACCAGCACACCCACCAGGACCGGCGAACCACGTGAGCTCCTCTTCCTCCACCAGGCGCCTGTCGCACCCCCAGGTGCGACAGGGGAACCGTGGCGCTTACCGACTGGTGCGTACCCCGCCGACCCGGCCGGCTCCCCCTCACCTGGACGCGCCACAGCGCTCGGTGGTTGACCACGAAGCCGGACCACTGCTCGTCCTCGCAGGTCCGGGCACCGGCAAGACCACCACCCTCGTGGAGTCCGTCGCCGCGCGGATCGCCCGGGGAGGTGACCCCGCGCGGATCCTCGTGCTGACGTTCAGCCGCAAGGCGGCCGTCGAACTCCGCGACCGCATGGCCCTGCGCATCGGCGCCGCCCGCGCGCCCCGCGCCACCACCTTCCACTCGTTCTGCTACGCCCTGGTCCGCGCCCACCAGGACACCGACCTGTTCGTCGAGCCGCTACGGCTGTTGTCCGGCCCCGAACAGGACGTCGCCGTACGCGAACTGCTCGCCGGCCAGCCCGGCCTGGAGCGGCTCGGCCTCGCGCACGTGCGCTGGCCGGACGAACTGCGGGCCTGCCTCACCACCCGGGGCTTCGCCGACGAGGTCCGCGCGGTCCTCGCCCGTAGCCGCGAACTCGGCCTGGGCCCCGGCTCCCTGGACGCCTTCGCCCGCCGCATCGGCCGCCCCGACTGGCGCGCCGCCGCCGCCTTCCTCGCCGAGTACCTCGACGTACTCGACCTCCAAGGAGTGCTCGACTACGCCGAACTCGTCCACCGCGCGGTGCTCCTCGCCCACCGCCCCGAGGTCGCCGAGCGGCTCGCCGCGCAGTACGACGCTGTGTTCGTCGACGAGTACCAGGACACCGACCCGGCCCAGGTACGCCTGCTGCAGGCCCTCGCCGGCGGCGGCCGCACCCTGGTCGCCTTCGGCGACCCCGACCAGTCGATCTACACGTTCCGGGGCGCCGACGTGAACGGCATCCTGGAGTTCCCGAACGCCTTCCCGCGCGCGGGCGGCCGACCGGCTCCCGTAGAGGTGCTCCGGACGTCCCGCCGCTCCGCCGCCGCCCTGCTGACCGCCACCCGCCTGCTCACCCAGCGCATGCCCCTGACCAGGCTCCCGGCCCAGAAGGTGCGCGCCCACCGCGAGTTGTCCCCGGTACGGGACGGCGGCCGCGTCGAGGTGTACACCTACCCGACGTCCGGCACGGAGCTGGACAACATCGCCGACATCCTCCGGAGGGCACACCTGGAGGACGGCGTCCCCTGGAACGACATGGCCGTCCTCGTGCGCGCCGGCTCCCGGACCATTCCCACGATCCGCCGCGCCCTCACGGCGGCCGGCGTCCCCCTGGACATCGACGGCGACGACCTGCCCCTGCGCCACGAACCGGCGGTGGCACCCCTGCTGACGGCCCTGCGGGCGGTGGCGGCAGCGGAGGCTTCGGCACGACCCGAGGACGACACCGAAGCCGGAGGAATCGCGGGGGAGACGGCCGACGACGTGGACGCCGTGGCGGAGAGCGACGACGAACAGGCCGCTGCGGCAGCCGGCAGTGAACAGGCCACGGCGGAGGCCGACGGTGAACAGGCCGCTACGGAAGCCGCCTCCGAGGAGCCCATCGTCCCCTCCTGGCTCGACACCGAGACCGCCCTCACCCTGCTCGCTTCCCCCCTCGCCGCCATGGACGCCGCCGATCTGCGACGTCTGGGCCGGGCGTTGCGCGAGGAGGAGCGGGCTGGTGGCAACCCCGTGCCGCCGCCCTCGGACGAGCTGCTCACGCGGGCGCTCGCCGAGCCGGAGCGGCTGGTCGCGCACGACCCGACGTACGCGCGGGGAGCCCAACGCCTGGGCGCGCTGCTGCGCAAGGCACGGGAGCGCCTGGCGGGCGGCGGTACGGCCGAGGAGGCGCTGTGGGACCTCTGGCAGGGCACACCGTGGCCCGCGCGCCTGGAGCGGGCCGCCCTGCGTGGCGGCGCGGCCGGACGCAACGCGGACCGCGACCTGGACGCGATGTGCGCGCTGTTCGCGACCGCGGCCCGCGCGGAGGAGCGCACCGGGGGCCGGGGCGCCCTCAACTTCCTGGAGGAGATCGACGCCGAGGACATCGCCGCCGACACGCTCACCCGGCGTGCCGTACGCCCCGACGCCGTGCGCCTGATGACCGCCCACCGTTCCAAGGGCCTGGAGTGGCGCCTGGTCGTCGTGGCCGGCGTCCAGGAGGGCCTGTGGCCGGACCTGCGCCGCCGCGGTTCCCTCCTGGAGGCCGACCGCATCGGCCGCGACGGACTCGCCGAACCGCTCACCCCGGGGGCCCTGCTCGCCGAGGAACGCCGTCTGTTCTACGTCGCCGCCACACGCGCGCGTGAGCGCCTCGTCGTCACCGCGGTGAAGGCACCCGCGGACGACGGCGACCAGCCCTCCCGCTTCCTCACCGAACTCGGCGTCGAGCCCAAGGACGTCACCGGCCGCCCGCGCCGCCCGCTGTCGGTCGCGGCCCTGGTCGCCGAGTTGCGCGCCACGACCGTCGACCCGCGCGTGTCCGACGTGCTCAGGGAGGCCGCCGCGCGCCGGCTGGCCAAGCTGGCCGCGCTCGCCGACGAGGAGGGCCGCCCGCTGGTCCCGTCCGCGCACCCGTACCGCTGGTGGGGCATGTACGAGCCGACCGAGAGCAAGGTGCCGCTGCGCGACCGCGACCAGCCCGTCGTGCTTTCCGGAAGCGCCCTCGACCAGCTCGCCAACACCTGTGCCCTGCAATGGTTCCTGGGCCGTGAGGTGAAGGCCGACGCGCCCGCGACCGCCGCCCAGGGCTTCGGGAACGTAGTGCACGTCCTCGCCGACGAGGTCGCCTCCGGACGCACCCCGGCCGACCTCGACGTCCTCATGGAGCGCCTCGACACCGTGTGGAACGCGCTCGCCTTCGACGCGCCCTGGAAGTCGGCGCAGGAGAAGGACAACGCGCGCGTGGCGCTCGAACGCTTCCTGAAGTGGCACGTCGACTCGAACGGCATCCGCACCGGCCGTACGCCCGTCGCCAGTGAGCACGACTTCGACGTCACCCTCGAAGCGGGCGACTACGAAGTGCGCATTCGCGGCTCCATGGACCGAGTCGAGGCCGACGGCGAAGGGCGGGCCTACGTCGTCGACTTCAAGACCGGCAAGCAGACGCCGACCGCCCGCGAAGTGGAGCGCCACCCCCAACTCGCCGTCTACCAGCTGGCGGTCCGCGAGGGCGCCGTGGACGAGGCCTTCGACGGGGTGCGTCCCGAACCGGGCGGCGCCGAACTCGTCCAGCTGCGCCAGGGCGCCGCGCAACGGGACGGCGGCGAGACGGTACCCAAGGTGCAGGCCCAGGAGCCCCTGGAGGGGGAGTGGGCCGGTGAGCTGCTGGCCACGGCCGCGGGCAAGGTTCTTGACGAACGGTTCACACCGACGGCCGGGCAGCACTGCGCGCACTGCGCGTTCCGGGCCTCGTGCAGCGCGCGGCCCGAGGGACGACACGTGGTCGAGTAACTCGGGTGACGTATCGCACCACATGTGCTGACCTGCGCTTCTTCTGCCCCTGAGGGCGATTGGTCCTCGACTGTCAGTGGCCGCCGCTAGCCTTCCCGACATGCCCGCCCGTATCACCGATCCCGATCAGCTCAAGGAGCTCCTCGGCATCCCCTTCACCCCGGAGCAGACGGCCTGCATCATCGCGCCGCCCGCCCCGCAGGTGATCGTGGCCGGAGCCGGGTCGGGCAAGACGACGGTGATGGCGGCCCGCGTGGTGTGGCTGGTCGGCACCGGCCAGGTCGCCCCCGAGCAGGTCCTCGGCCTGACCTTCACCAACAAGGCCGCCGGTGAACTCGCCGAGCGCGTCCGCAAGGCGCTCATCAAGGCGGGCGTCACCGACCCCGACGTCATCGACCCGGACAACCCCCCGGGCGAGCCCGTGATCTCGACGTACCACGCCTTCGCGGGCCGCCTGTTGACCGACCACGGCCTGCGGATCGGACTCGAACCGACGGCCCGTCTGCTCGCCGACGCCACCCGCTTCCAGCTCGCCGCGCGCGTGCTGCGCGAGGCCCCCGGCCCCTACCCGGCGCTCACCCGCTCCTTCCCTGACCTCGTCAGCGACCTCCTCACCCTCGACGGCGAGCTGTCCGAACACCTCGTACGCCCCGAGGAGTTGCGCGCCTACGACGCCGAGCTGCTGCGCGACCTGGAGGGCCGCAAGCTCAGCAACGCCGAGCTGCGCAAGGTCCCCGAGGCGGCCGCCGCGCGCCGTGAACTCACCGAGCTGGTGAGCCGCTACCGGACCGCCAAGCGCGAGCGCGACCTGCTCGACTTCGGTGACCAGATCGCCCTCTCGGCGACCCTGGCGCGCACCCGTCCCGAGGTCGGCGAGATCCTGCGCGAGGAGTTCCGGGTGGTGCTGCTCGACGAGTACCAGGACACCTCGGTCGCCCAACGCATCCTCCTGGCAGGCCTGTTCGGCGCCGGGACGGGCCACCCGGTGACCGCGGTCGGCGACCCTTGCCAGGCGATCTACGGCTGGCGCGGCGCGTCGGTCGCCAACCTGGACGACTTCCCGGAGCACTTCGCGCACGCCGACGGCCGCCTCGCCGCCCGCCAGTCGCTCAGCGAGAACCGCCGCAGCGGCGGCCGCCTCCTCGACCTCGCCAACGGCCTCGCGGAACCCCTGCGCGCCATGCACGCGGGCGTGGAGGCCCTCCGCCCGGCCCCCGGCGCCGAGCGTGACGGCATGGTCCGCTGCGCGCTGCTGCCCACCCACGCCGAGGAGATCGACTGGCTCGCCGACTCCATCGCCCACCTCGTACGGACCGGGAAGGCACCGGGCGAGATCGCCGTCCTGTGCCGCACAGCCGGCGATTTCGCCGAGATCCAGGGCGCCCTCGTGGCCCGCGACATCCCGGTCGAGGTGGTCGGCCTCTCCGGCCTGCTGCACCTGCCCGAGGTCGCCGACCTCGTCGCCGTCTGCGAAGTCCTCCAGGACCCCGGCGCCAACGCCTCCCTGGTCCGGCTGCTGACCGGCCCCCGCTGGCGCATCGGCCCGCGCGACCTCGCCCTCCTGGGCCGACGCGCCCGGCTCCTCGTGGCGCACACACGCGTGGGCGACGACGAAGACCCCGACCGCCGGCTCGCCGAAGCCGTCGAGGGGGTCGACCCCTCCGAGGTGATATCGCTCGCCGACGCCCTCGACACGTTCCTGGAGACACCCCTCTACGGCGCCGACCGCGCCGGGGACGACGACGGGCTGCCCTTCTCACCGGACGCGCGCGTGCGCTTCGCCCACCTGGCCACCGAACTCCGCGACCTGCGCCGCTCCCTCTCCGACCCCCTGATGGACGTCCTGCACCGCGTCCTGGCCGTCACCGGCCTGGAGGTCGAACTGGCGGCGTCCCCGCACGCCCTGGCCGCCCGCCGCCGCGAGACCCTGTCGAACTTCCTGGACGTCGCCGCCTCCTTCGCCGCGGGCGACGGCGAGGCGACCCTGCTCGCCTTCCTCGGCTTCCTGCGCACCGCCGCCCAGTACGAGAAGGGCCTCGACAACGCCCTCCCGGGCGGCGAGAACACCGTCAAGGTCCTCACCGCGCACAAGTCCAAGGGCCTGGAGTGGGACGTCGTGGCCGTCCCCGGCCTGGTCACCGGGACCTTCCCCAGCAGCCAGGGCCGCGAGAAGTGGACCGCCCAGGGCAAGGTCCTGCCGCACGCGCTGCGCGGCGACACCGCCACCCTGCCCGACGTCACGTCCTGGGACTCCCGAGGCCTGAAGGCCTTCCAGGAGGCCATGAAGGACCACCAGCACACCGAGGAACTCCGCCTCGGCTACGTCACCTTCACCCGCCCCCGCTCTCTGCTGCTCGGCTCCGGCCACTGGTGGGGCCCCACCCAGAAGAAGCCCCGCGGCCCCTCCGACTTCCTCCAGGCCCTGTACGACCACTGCACGGCCGGGTATGGCGAGATCGAGGCCTGGGCGGACGAACCCGAGGAGGGCGCGGAGAACCCCGCCCTGCACACGGCCACCGCCGACCAGGCCTGGCCGCTGCCCCTGGACGACGCGGCGATGGCCCACCGCCACAAGGCCGCCAAGCTGGTCATGAACCACTTGGAGTACCTCGCCTCCCACGACGAGGGTCACCCCGCGGCCGCACACGACCCGAACACCGTTCACGACGACCCGGACTGGCCACCGCCACCCGAGGACGACGAACCTCCTTACGAAGAGCCCCCTTTCGAGGAGCCTCCCTACGAGGAGTCCCTCCCCGAGACGGCAGTCGAAGCCGAAGACGGCCTCCCTGCGGACGACCCCGCCGACTGGGACGCCTGGAACACGGACCGCCCGACCGTCCCGCACCAGGCGACGGCCCCGCACGCGGCCGAGCACTCCAGTGCGCCAGGGAGCGCACGCCCGCACCTCGCGGATCCGCTCGGCACGCCCCTCACCCCCGAGGAAGCCCGCGCCATCGACTCCTGGGACCGCGACCTGGACGCCCTCACCGGCGAACTCCTGCGCGCCCGCCGAGGCGTCACCGACGTACCCCTGCCGGCCTCCCTCACGGCCACCCAGTTGCTGCTCCTGGCCGCCGACCCGGACGCGCTCGCGCAGGAACTCGCGCGCCCCCTGCCACGCCCACCGCAACCCGCCGCACGCAGGGGCACCCGCTTCCACGCCTGGGTGGAATCACGCTTCGAAGAGCTGACCCTGCCCATGCTGGAGCCGGACGAACTGCCCGGCAGCGAGGCCGAGATCGCCGACGAACGCGACCTGGAGGAACTCAAGGAAGCCTTCGAACGCACCGAGTACGCCCGGCGCACGCCCTACCGCGTCGAGACCGCCTTCCAGCTCGCGATCGCCGGCCGCGTCGTACGGGGCCGTATCGACGCCGTCTACAAGGAGGGCGACGGCGACGAGGCGACCTACGAGATCCTCGACTGGAAGACCAGCCGTACCCGCGCCGCCGACCCGCTCCAGCTCGCGATCTACCGGCTGGCCTGGGCCGAGCGGCAGGGCGTGCCCCTGGAGGCGGTCACGGCCGCGTTCCTGTACGTGCGCGGCGGCGAGGTCGTACGGCCGGAGAACCTGCCGGACCGGGCCGCGCTGGAGCGGCTGCTGCTGGAGGAGCCGGGCGCGCAAGCAAACTGTGAGGAACCGCCCACCGAGGATGTCAGTGCGGGCCGATAGGCTCGTGACCATGAGCCACACCGTTGACAGTGCCGTCAGCGCGGTCCGCACGTACATCGAGCAGCACCGCGCAGCCTTCCTCGACGACCTCGCCGAGTGGCTGCGCATCCCGTCCGTGTCGGCGCAGCCCGACCACGCGCCCGACGTCCGGCGCAGCGCGGACTGGCTCGCCGCCGCACTCCGGGAGACCGGCTTCCCCGCCGTCGAGGTCTGGCCGACCCCGGGCGCCCCCGCCGTCTTCGCCGAGTGGCCCTCCGACGACCCCGAGGCACCCACGGTCCTCGTCTACGGCCATCACGACGTCCAGCCCGCCGCCCGCGAGGACGGCTGGGACAGCGAGCCCTTCGAGCCCGTCGTCCGCGAGAACCGCCTCTACGCGCGCGGGGCCGCCGACGACAAGGGGCAGGTGTTCTTCCACACACTCGGCGTCCGCGCCCACCTCGCCGCCACCGGCCGCACCGCCCCGGCCGTGCACCTCAAGCTGATCGTCGAGGGTGAGGAGGAGTCCGGCTCCCCGCACTTCCGGGCGCTCGTCGAGGAGCACGCCGACCGGCTCGCCGCCGACGCCGTGATCGTCTCCGACACCGGCATGTGGTCCGAGGACACCCCCACGGTGTGCACCGGCATGCGCGGCCTCGCCGAGTGCGAGATCCGGCTGCACGGCCCCGACCAGGACATCCACTCCGGCTCGTTCGGCGGCGCCGTGCCCAACCCGGCGACCGCCGCAGCCCGCCTGGTGGCCGCGCTGCACGACGAGCACGCACGCGTGGCCGTCCCCGGCTTCTACGACGGCATCGTCGAACTCACCGACGAGGAGCGCGAGCTCTTCGCCGAGCTGCCCTTCGACGAGAAGGAGTGGCTGCGCACCGCCAAGTCGCACGCCACCCGCGGAGAGGCCGGACACACCACCCTGGAGCGTGTCTGGGCCCGCCCCACCGCCGAGGTCAACGGCATCGGCGGCGGCTACCAGGGCCCGGGCAGCAAGACGATCATCCCGTCCTCGGCCATGGTGAAGCTGTCGTTCAGGCTGGTCGCGGGACAGGACCCCGACCACATCGAGACGGTCGTCCGAGCCTGGGCCGCCCAGCAGGTGCCCGACGGAATCCGCCAGGAGATCACCTTCAGCGCGGCCACGCGCCCGTGCCTGACGCCCCTGGACCACCCGGCCCTGCAGTCCGTCGTCCGCGCGATGGCCCAAGCCTTCGAGAAACCGGTCCTCTTCACCCGCGAGGGCGGTTCGGGACCGGCCGCCGACCTCCAGGAAGTCCTCGGGGCACCCGTCCTCTTCCTGGGCATCTCCGTCCCCTCCGACGGCTGGCACGCCCCGAACGAGAAGGTCGAACTCGACCTCCTCCTGAAGGGCGTCGAAACCACCGCCCACCTGTGGGGAGACCTCGCCGACACCTGGCGCCGAGCGCCCTGACGAACCCGCGCGACCGGAACGGCCACGCGCGCGGGGCACACTGGAAGAACCGCCCCGCACACCCCGTCCCCGCCGGACCCGGTCGCCTCCTGCCGTACGTCCCGCTGAACCGCCCGCCGAAACAATCCGCATTGCCGGGGGAGTTGGAAGCACCCGTGACCACCTGGACCGACCACACAGCCGACCGACCCATCTCGCTCACCGCCCCGAGCGGCATCGACCGAGCCGCCCACCACCGGCTCGACGAGGCCTGGCTCGCCGCGGCGTGGAGCCACCCCACCACCCGCTGCTTCGTGGTCTCCGGCGGCCAGGCCCTCATCGACGAGACACCCGACGGCAAGACCGAACTCGTCATGACCCCGTCCTTCGAAGCCCCCCTCACCGAGGCCCACCGCTACTTCCTGGGCACCGACGACGACGGCGTCAGCTACTTCGCCCTCCAGAAGGACGCCCTTCCCGGCCGTATCGACCAGTCGGCGCGCCCCGCGGGCCTGCGCGAGGCGGGCCTGCTGCTGTCGCCCCGGGACGTGGGCCTCATGGTGCACGCCGTTGCCCTGGAGAACTGGCAGCGCCTGCACCGCTTCTGCTCCCGCTGCGGCGAGCGCACGGTGATCGCCGCAGCCGGCCACATCCGCCGCTGCCCCGCCTGCGGCGCCGAGCACTACCCGCGCACCGACCCCGCCGTGATCATGGCCGTCACCGACGAGGAGGACCGCATCCTGCTCGGCCGCCAGGTCCACTGGCCGGAGGGCCGCTTCTCGACGCTCGCCGGCTTCGTGGAGCCCGGCGAGTCCATCGAGCAGTCGGTGCGCCGCGAGGTCTTCGAGGAGGCCGGCATCACCGTCGGCCACGTCGAGTACGTCGCCAGCCAGCCCTGGCCGTTCCCGTCCAGCCTGATGCTGGGCTTCATGGCCCGCGCCACCTCGACCGACATCAACGTCGACGGCGACGAGATCCACGAGGCCCGCTGGTTCTCCCGCGAGGAACTCCGCGCGGCCTTCGAGTCCGAAGAAGTACTGCCCCCGTACGGCATCTCGATCGCGGCCCGCCTGATCGAGCTCTGGTACGGCAAGCCGCTGCCGACGCGAACGTTCGTCTGAGGCGACCGGGGGGCGCGGAGGCCCGGGGCACGGATGACCGACCCGTACTGGAACCACAACGTCCACTACCACCCCGTGGTGGTGGACGCCGTGCCCGACGGCTGCCGTGCCGCCCTGGACGTCGGCTGCGGAGACGGCCTGCTCGCCCGCAAACTGGCGAGCAGGGCCGAGTCCGTGACGGGCGTGGACCGCTCGCCCCAGATGATCCGGCTCGCCCGCGCGGACACGCCGCCGGAAAACGTCACCTTCGTAGAGGCCGATTTCCTCGACGACACCTCACTCGACGACGGCACCTACGACTTCGTCAGCGCGGTCGCCGTCGTCCACCACACGGACTTCGAGGACGCGGTGGGACGGCTGCTGCGCCTGCTGGCCCCCGGCGGCCGACTGGTGATCGTCGGCATGGCGTACAACCGCACGCTCCTGGACTGGGTGATCAGCGGTTGTGGACTGCCCGTGAGCCGGTTCCTGACACGACGGAACGGCGGGAAACTCGGCCCCGTCGGCATGCCGATCGAGGACTCGGCCATGAGCTGGGGAGAGGCTCGCGAAGCCGTCCGGCACCTGTTGCCGGGGGCCCGGTTCCGACGACGGCTGCTGTGGCGCTACGTGGTCGTGTGGGACAAACCGGCCGCGTGAGGAGAACGACGAAGAGGGCGGCCCCTGATGTCAGGGGCCGCCCTCTTCGGAGCTGCGTGCGCCGACCGCCGTTCAGGCGCCGAGTGCCTGCTTCACCTGGGCAAGGCTCGGGTTCGTCATGACGACCTCGGAGCCGCCCTGGGAGGGAATGACGAGAACGGTGGGCACCGTCTGATTCCCGCCATTCGCCTTCTCGACGAACGCCGCCGAAGCCGGGTCCTGCTCGATGTTGATCTCGTTGTACGCGATTCCCTCGCGGTCCATCTGGCTCTTCAGCCGACGGCAGTAACCGCACCAGGTGGTGCTGTACATCGTCACAGTGCCCGACATTCTCTCGCGCTCCTCAACAGCTCGGGGGATACGACCTCGCAGTGGTGGAAACGTACGCGACACGGCCCCCATTCCCGCCGGGGACGTCCCGCGGCCCGTGACGCCTGCCGCATTAGTACGACTGCGGGTGCCTGCCTGTGGACAACCGACTCACCTGTCTCCGGCGACCTGGCAGCATGGCCGTGTGACAGCAGCAACGCACTCCTCCCTCTTCCCGCAGGTACCGGACTCGGCCGACGCGGTGCTCGAAGGACTCGACCCCGAGCAACGCGAGGTGGCGACCGCCCTGCGCGGTCCGGTGTGCGTGCTGGCGGGCGCCGGCACGGGCAAGACACGGGCGATCACCCACCGGATCGCCTACGGAGTGCGCGCCGGGGTCCTGCAGTCCTCCAGCGTGCTGGCCGTCACCTTCACCAACCGCGCCGCCGGCGAGATGCGCGGCCGGCTGCGGCAGCTCGGCGCCACCGGAGTCCAGGCCCGGACGTTCCACTCGGCCGCGCTGCGCCAGCTCCAGTACTTCTGGCCGAAAGCGATCGGCGGCGGCATGCCCCGGCTCGTCGACCGCAAGATCCAGCTCGTCGCCGACGCGGCCGCCGCCTGCCGCATCCGTCTCGACCGCGGCGAACTGCGGGACGTCACCGCCGAGATCGAGTGGTCCAAGGTCACCCAGACCGTCCCCTCCGACTACGCGGCCGCGGCGGCCAAGGCGGGCCGCGACGTTCCCCGCGCCCCCGCCGAGATCGCCCAGCTCTACGCCACCTACGAGGACGTCAAGCGCGACCGCGCGGTCATCGACTTCGAGGACGTCCTGCTGCTCACCGTCGCCGTTCTCCAGGACCGGCACGACATCGCCGAACAGGTCCGCTCGCAGTACCAGCACTTCGTGGTCGACGAGTACCAGGACGTCAGCCCGCTCCAGCAGCGCCTCCTGGAGCTGTGGCTGGGCGACCGCGACAACCTGTGCGTCGTCGGGGACGCCAGCCAGACGATCTACTCCTTCACCGGAGCGACGCCGGACCACCTGCTCGACTTCCGCACCCGCCACCCCGGCGCCACCGTCGTCAAGCTGGTCCGCGACTACCGCTCCACACCCCAGGTCGTCCACCTCGCCAACGGCCTGCTCTCCCAGGCCCGCGGCCGCGCCGCCGACCACCGGCTGGAGCTGATCTCCCAGCGCGCCGCGGGCCCCGAGCCCGTCTACGTCGAGTACACCGACGAGCCCGCCGAGGCCGAGGGCGCCGCCCGCCGCATCCGCGACCTCATGGACGCGGGCGTCCCGGCGAGCGAGATCGCGATCCTGGTCCGCACGAACTCCCAGTCCGAGACCTACGAACAGGCCCTCGCCGACGCCGGGGTCCCCTACCAACTGCGGGGCGCCGAGCGGTTCTTCGACCGCCCCGAGGTCCGCAAGGCCGGCATCGCCCTGCGCGGCGCGGCCCGCTTCGGGGGCAACGACTCCCTCCTGGACGACGTCATCGACCTGCCTTCCCAGGTCCGTGCCGTCCTCTCCGGCGAGGGCTGGACCACCGAGCCCCCGGCCGGCTCCGGCGCCGTCAGAGAGCGCTGGGAGTCGCTGGCCGCCCTGGTCAACCTCGCCCAGGACTTCGCCGCCGCCAAACCCGGGGCCACCCTCGGCGACCTGGTCGCCGAACTCGACGAGCGGGCCAACGCCCAGCACGCCCCGACCGTCCAGGGCGTCACCCTCGCCTCCCTGCACTCGGCCAAGGGCCTGGAGTGGGACGTCGTCTTCCTGGTCGGCGTCGCCGAGGGCATGATGCCCATCACCTACGCGAAGACCGACGAACAGATCGAGGAGGAGCGCCGCCTCCTCTACGTCGGCGTCACCCGCGCCAGAGAGCGGCTCCACGTCTCCTGGGCCCTCTCCCGCTCACCCGGCGGCCGCCCCAACCGCCGCCCCAGCCGCTTCCTGGACGGCCTGCGCCCCGGCTCGACCGGCGGTGCGGCCAGACCCGGCACGGTCGCCCCCGGAGGCATCGAGCGCGGCTTCACGGGCGGCGGCCCCAAAGCCGTCCCACGGCGGACCCAGCGCACCGTGGCCCGCTGCCGGGTCTGCGGCCGCACCCTCACCGAGGCCGGTGAGATGAAGCTGATGCGCTGCGACGACTGCCCCTCGGACATGGACGAGGGCCTCTACGAGCGGTTGCGCGAGTGGCGGGAGGTCCAGGCGCAGCGCAGCGGTCAGCCCGCCTTCTGCGTCTTCACCGACAAGACGCTGATGGCCATCGCCGAGACCGTCCCCGACGACGACGGCGAACTCGCGCGGATCCCCGGCGTCGGCGTCCGCAAGCTCAACCGCTACGGGGCCGACGTCCTGGCCATCTGCGGCGGTCAGGAGCCTGCGGAGGGTGTCGGGGAGGACTGATTCAAACTCGTCGAGAAAATAGTTTGCGCATGCCCCAGCAATCCCCATAGGTTCTTAGACACGGGAACAGGGGGCCTTCTCGAAGGCCCTGATTCCGTGCTGTACTTGCATATCCGAAGGACCGGTCTCACCCCCGGTCCCCCGAGACGCCGAGAGGAGGCGATTCCAGTGATCAGCATCAACACCCGCTCCAGCAGCACCGTGAAAATGACCGATCCCTCGGTCGTCTCCCTGTGCATCCTCGGCGTTTCGAACCTGGGCACCGGTCTGTCCGGCATTTCTGCCGCCCGTCCGGCGTCCGCCCTGTCTCTCGCGGTCCTTCCCGTCCGTGAGCGCAATGAGCGACCGACCAAGGCACTGGAAGCAGTAGGGGCACAGGCGCAGGCCTATGCCTTTGCACCCGGTGCCGGAAGCCGGAAGCAGACGACGCAGCACCACCAGATGTGGGCCTTCCGTGGGCCAGAACCCTGGAGTGATCCAGCCTGATCGATCAGGCCGGCGCCTTCAGGGCCGCGGAACCCCACCCGGGATCCGCGGCCCTTCTGTTTTCCCCGAACGGGGACGACGGAGCGAAGGGGCCTCGGGACAAGAAAAGAACCCGGTACCCAGCCGACAACCGGCCCAACAGGGCCGGACCGACCAGACGAGGAAGAACAACCGTGCAACTCGAAGCGCACGCCCCGTCCGTACCGCCTTCCGAAACGATCCCCCCGCCCGGCCTCACGGAGGACTCCACCTTGACTCCGCTCACTACGCTCACCGCGCTCGACGACGCCATCGAGAACCTGGGCGTGCCCGTCCCCTGCCGTTCCTACGACCCGGAGGTCTTCTTCGCCGAGTCGCCGGCAGATGTCGAGTACGCCAAGTCCCTCTGCCGCACCTGCCCGCTGATCGAGGCCTGCCTCGCCGGCGCCAAGGAGCGGCGTGAGCCCTGGGGCGTCTGGGGTGGCGAGCTCTTCGTCCAGGGTGTCGTCGTGGCCCGCAAGCGGCCGCGTGGCCGTCCGCGCAAGAACCCGGTCACGGCATGAACATCTTCGGAACGATCGACCGCCCCCTCACGCACGACCCCAAGAAGCAGGCCCCGATGAAGCCGTCCACTCCCAGCGAGCCCGCGGGCTCCGCGATCCCAGACTTCACCACCCCGGGTGCGACCGAGTCGCGCCAGAACAGGACCCGAGAGATGCAACTCATTCCAGAAGCCCTGGCCCGTGCGCATATGCACGAGCGCCTGCGAGAGGCCGAGCGGGACCGTCAGGCCGTGCGCCTGATGGCCGCCCGTCGGATGCAGCGCAGGGCCGAGCGCGCCTCGATGCGCGCCCGCCGTGCGCTCGCCATGGCCGTCATGCAGTAACCGATCACACCTGAAGCGGTGGCCTCCCGACCCCGGGAGGCGAAAGCTCCTCGCGGGGGCCGGTCCGTCCGAACGGACCGGCCCCCGCGGTGCGTTCAGCCGACCGATCCGCGGCTACGGCGTTATCGTCGCCGCGTGACGAGTCTTCCCGGAGGCAGTGACACCGGCGCCTCCACCACGGAGCCCGGGCCCCTCGTGTGCGCCCGCTGCGGCACCCGGTCCGAAGATCCCCAGCCGACCTGGACCTGTTCCGTGGAGCACGGAACCCGGCACTACTTCTGCGACACCTGCGCCCGCGAGAACCTCAGGGCGATCGAGGGACGCCTGGACTCGGCCTGGTGGTAGGGCTGCGGGCCACCCGGCCGCGTGCTACCAGGCCGCGCATCACCTGACCGCGCGCCACTCGGCCGCAGACCACCCGCAGCCCGACCCACCCGGAGCCCGACCCACGCGGCCCGGCTCACGCCTCCGCCGCAGGATCCTCCTCGTCCAGGAACTCCTCGTACTCGTCCTCCGGTACGAACCCCGGCAGCCACTCCTCCAGCTCCTCGCGCAGCCGTACCGTCGCGCCCAACTGGCACAGCACGCCGATTGTGCTCAATGTCACCCGGTGTATCAGGAGATACGCCGGGGGCAGGTTGAGCTGCTTGCCCAGCTGGTGGGCGGGGGAGCGGGGGTCGGCGATACGGGCCGCCTGGCTGCGCATCCAGCCGCGGCTGAAGGTGAACGCGTCGACCTGGGCCGGCTCGATGATCGGCACGAGGTAGTCGAGGACGGCGTCGGGGTCGAGCTCTATCGACTCCTTGACGAAGCCCTCTGTACGCAGCAGTTCGTAGACCGCCTCGGCGTCGCCGTCGAGTGTCATGCGCAGGGAGTAACCGATGGTCGTCGGCAGACCACCGGGAAGGCGGTCGACCGTGCCGAAGTCCAGGACGCCGAGACGCCAGTCGCCCTTGCCGTCCGGATCGGCGGGCAGCAGACGGAAGTTGCCCGGATGCGGGTCCGCGTGCAGGAGACCGGTGCGGGCCGGGCCGGAGAAGAGGAAGCGGGCCAGGAGCTGGCCTGCCCGGTCGCGCTGCTCCTGGGTGCCGTCGGAGATCACCTCCGACAGCGGGATGCCGTCGATCCACTCCGTGACCAGGACCTGGTCGCACTGGTGGACCACGGCGGGCACCACGACATCCGGGTCGCCCTCGAACTCCTCCGCGTGCACCTGCTGGGCCTGCGCCTCCAAGGCGTAGTCCAGCTCCTCGGAGACCCGGTCGCGGAGTTCGGCGATGAGGGGCTTGATGTCCATGCCGGGGATGAGGGGGCCCAACAGGCGGGCGAAACGGCTCAGTTGGGTCAGGTCGGAGAGGAGGGCCTCGCCGGCGCCCGGGTACTGCACCTTGACCGCGACCTCGCGGCCGTCGTGCCACACCGCCCGGTGCACCTGGCCGATCGACGCCGCGGCCGAGGGTTTCTCCTCGAACTCCAGGAACAGCTCGCGCCAGTCCTCGCCGAGCCGCTCATCCAGCACGCCGTGCACGGTGCGCGTCGGCATCGGCGGCGCCGCCTCCTGGAGCTTGGTCAGCGCGGCACGGTAGGGGCCGGCGACATCCTCGGGCAGCGCCGACTCGAAGACGGACAGCGCCTGCCCGAACTTCATCGCACCGCCCTTGAGCTCGCCGAGCACCTTGAACAGCTGCTCCGCCGTGCGCTGTTGCAGCTCGCGGCCGACGATCTCCGCGGACTCGCCCACGATCCGTTTCCCGAGCCCCCACGTCGCTCTCCCGGCGAAGCCGAGCGGGAGCGCGGCGAGCTTGGCGGTGCGGGTGACCGCCTTGCGGGGAAGATCAGACATGCGCCCTCCAAGTCCCGGCCGGCCGGGCCGAGTCTGCCTTACGGCGCACATCCCTCGACGGCCGGTCCCCTCCCATTGTCGCGTGTGGATCCTCGTCCGTAGAGGTGTGTCCCTCCTTACCTTTCTTCGTACCCTTCTCGGCGGCTCCGCACGGGCAGGCGGAATGCGCCCAGACCGGTCGCGCGTGCCAGTGCAGACCGGGGAGCGAGACCTCCCACCGTGCGCCCGCGCTCGACGGCGACTGCCCGTCCAGGAAGGCGAGCGCGTGCGCGGCCGCCAGACCGGCGACGGTCGTGGCCAGCGTCAGGTCGCAGGGCCGCACCTGCGGCTGCCTGCCGGAGCGCCACTGCGCGACCAGCCGGGGCCAGGTCGCATCCCGGTCGGTGCGCTCGTGATGCAGACAGCCCGCGCAGGACGTCTCACCGGGCAGGACCAGCGGGCCCACGACCCCTGTGCCCTCCACGACACCGGCGTACAGATGAGGGGTCCCCGAGACGATCAGGCCGGTGGCCGCGACCGGGTCCGGCGCGTACACGGCGACATCGTCACGCGGGGCGAGGATCACCAGGGAGAAACCCGGGTCGCCCTCCTCCGACGCGGCCCGCGAGGTCTGGCGGGGCGGGCGGTCCGGTGCCGCCCGGCGTACCGCGCGCCGCGCCGCCTCGTCCCTGCGCTCGCCGACGGCCTCGGCGGGCAGCCCGCCCGGCGCCACGTCCCAGGGCTCGGTGAGCCCGCCGTCGCGAACGTCGACCTCGCCGACCCCCGCGCCCGACAACAGCGCGGCCAGCACCGCGCCCACCCGGCCCGCGCCTCTCACCTGGACGCGCAGTGCGCGACGTGCCGCCAGACGGCCCATCGACTCGCCCGGCTCGCCGGTGATCAGGGAGAGCGACGCGAGGTCAGGGCGCAGCCGGTCGAGGACGTCCTTCTTCGCACGAAGCGCGTCGGCAGCGGGCCCGCCGCCCTTCGCGTCGTCGAGCAGGCCGGCCTGCGTCAGCCCCTCCACCAGCCGGTCGACCTGGCCCTCGGGCAGATCCATCCGCCGCCCCTCCTCACGCAGGAGGGGCAGTCCGCGTGTGCCGTTGAGCAGGTCCAGGAAACTTTCCGTCGCCGTGTCCATCGGGCCCAGCGTCATGGCGTGCGCCGGTGTCATCCCGAACTGCACGGTGTTGAGATCGCGCCAGCCGCGCCGCAGCGCGGGCTTCACCATCGGATGCATGACAGGCCCCCGTAGCCCTAGGAAGTACGTCCCGTGTGCCGGTGGAGCTGGTCGGTGCTCCGCCGGTGATGCCAGCGTGCACGGTTCTGCCGTCGGGTGCCGAAAGTTATCCACAGGCTGTGGGGATTCGTCGTACGAATCAAACGCTTGGTGGGGTATCGACACCGAACCGTCCCAGGGGCGGGACTTCCCGCGTGTGCAGAGGGTAACGTCGTGCCGTGCCCGCCGACCCACTGCACAGCGCCGGAAAACCACAGCGCAGTACGACGAGCCTGCCGCCAGGCGGCTCGGGGGCGAGCGCGATCGAGGTCCGCAGGAGTGCGCGTCGGCGCAGAACTGTCTCCGCGTACCGCGAGGGCGATCGCACCGTCGTGCTCATCCCCGCCCGCATGTCCGAGGCGGAGGAGAAGCGCTGGGTCACCGTCATGCTCGACAAACTCGCCGCCCAGGAAAGCAAACGCGTGCTCGGTGACGCGGAGCTGTCCGAGCGCGCCGAGCGACTGTCGGCCCAGTACTTCGACGGCCGCGCCCGGCCCACCTCTGTGCGCTGGGTCACCAACCAGAACACGCGCTGGGGCTCCTGCACGCCCTCCGAGGGCAGTATCCGCCTCTCGCACCGGCTGCAGGGCATGCCCGAGTACGTCGTCGACTACGTACTGCTGCACGAGCTGGCGCATCTCCTGGTGCCCGGACACGGTCCGCGTTTCTGGCGGCTCTTGGAGGCGTATCCGCGCACCGAGCGGGCCAAGGGCTACCTCGAAGGCGTGGTCGCGGCCGAGCGGCTGCCCCATCCGCCGGGCGCCCGCGACGAATGACATCCCCTTGTGGGGGATTGTGTACCGGGTCTGTACCGACATCCTCCGGTGTCAGAGATTGCCGTTAGCCTGACGCGACGCACTCGCTTTCGGGATGGGGGACGGTCGTTACGCATGGCCAGGGAATTCCAACGCGGCCACAAGGCCAAGATCAGTGACCTCACCGCGGGCACGGATCTGTACGTAGGTGTGCAGATCACGGGCCCCGGACTGACGTTCGACATCAGCTGCTTCGGCCTCGACGCCGAGGAGCGGCTCTCGGACGACCGGTACTTCGTGTTCTTCAACCAGCCGAAGTCCCCCGAGGAGTCCATCCAGCTCCTGGGCGCCCAGGCGGGCGACTCGGAGTCCTTCCGGGTCACGCTCGACAAGATCCCCCCGCAGATCCACAAGTTGGCGTTCACGGCGACGCTCGACGGCGCCGGGCAGATGTCGCAGATCGCCCCCGGGTACGTCCGGATCGTCGCGGGCGGCGAGGAGGTGGCCCGCTACTCGTTCAACGGTACGGAGTTCACCACCGAGCGGGCCGTGATGCTGGGTGACTTCTACCTGAAGGACGTCTGGCGGTTCGCGGCCGTCGGCCAGGGCTTCGACGGCGGCCTCGAAGCGCTGCTGAAGAACTTCGGCGGCGAGGTCGCCGAGGAGGAGACACCCGCGGCGCAGCAGGCGCAGCCCGCGCCGCCGCAGTCCGGTGCCGCCCCCGGCTTCGCCCCGCCCGCGTTCGGCGCCCCCGCGGCCCCGGCACCCGCCCACCAGCCCGCCCCGCAGGGGTACACACCCGCGCCGGCACCCGTGCCCTCCGTGCATGCCGCGCCGACCATCATCGCGCCCATGACCCCGCCCGGCGCGGGCACCGTGCCGCCTCCGGGTCCCGTGCCCGCGCCCTACGGCCAGCCGCAGGCGCCGTACGGACAGCAGGCCCCCGGCCAGACCCCGCCTCCGCCGCCCGGCTACGCGCAGCCCCAGGCCCCGCCCGCGCCGGGCCCGCCGCCCGGCTACGGTCAGCCGACTCCTCCCCCCGGCTACGGCCAGCCGCCCGCGCCTCCTGGCTACGGCCAGCAGCAGCCTCCCTTCGGGCAGGTCCCCGGCCAGGCGGCCGGCTACGGAGTGCCCCAGGGTTCTCCGCAGGGCGCCGGTGTGTCGGCCGCGCTGGAGAAGTTCAAGGAGACGCCCACCGGGCAGCGCTGGACGCAGCAGAACAAGAAGCTCATCCGCGTCGACCTCGGCATCGGCGGCCAGCCCGTGCTCGCCCGCCAGGGCAGCATGGTGCTCTACCAGGGCAAGGTCGACTTCGGCTACAAGGGCGCCGGATTCGCCGGACGGATCGTGGGCAACGCGACCGGCCAGGAGATGCAGCTGATGCGCTGCACCGGCCAGGGCCAGGTGTTCCTCGCCGAGAACTCCACCCACCTGCACCCCGTCGAGCTCCAGGGGGACGCGATCTGCGTCTCCGCGGAGAACGTCCTCGCCTTCGACGAGAGCCTTCAGTACGAGGTCAGACGCATCGAGGGACACGGCATCCCCGGGGGCGCGCTGTTCACGATGCAGTTCCAGGGGACCGGCACCATCGTCGTGAAGACCCACGGCTCGCCCGTGGTGCTGCCGGTCACGCCGACCACGTTCGCCGACTGCAACGCGGTCGTCGCCTGGTCCGCGGCCGCCCAGGTGATCGTCTCCAGCCAGGTCCGGATGCGCCGCAACGCCTATCCGGGCGACACCGGGGAGAGCGTCAACCTGCAGTTCCGGGCCGCCCCCGGCAACTTCATCGTCGTCCAGCCGTACGAGGTCTGAGGGAGCCCGTCATGAACCAGCCGCTCGCGGGCTATGCCCCCGCACCCGTCTCCGCCCGCATGGAGAACCACGGCAACAACATGCTGAAGGTCGCCATGCAGACCGGAAGCGACCTCTTCGCGCGCGTGGGCTCGATGATCGCCTACGAAGGCTTCATCCAGTACGAGCCCAACCCGCCGGCCGTGCGCCAGATCGCGCGCGACTGGATGACCGGCGAGGGCGCGCCCCTGATGAAGTGCTCCGGCGACGGACTGCTCTACCTCGCCGACTACGGCGCGGATGTCGTCGTCATCAACCTCAACGGCGACGGGATCTCCGTCAACGCCACCAACCTGCTCGCTTTCGACACGTCCCTCACCTGGGGTGTCGAGCGCGTCAAGGGGCTCGCCAAGTTCGCCGGGCAGGGCCTGTGGAACACCAAGATCAGCGGCCAGGGCTGGGTCGCGCTGACCTCCCGCGGCACGCCGATCGTCGTCGACTGCGGCGGTGGCGAGGACGAGACGTACGTCGACCCGGACGCGCTCGTCGCCTGGTCCCCGAACCTCAAGGTGAAGGGCAAGCGCAGCTTCAAGGCGCAGTCGCTCATCGGCCGGGGCAGCGGCGAGGCCTACCAGATGGCCTTCTCCGGGACGGGCATCGTCGTCGTCCAGCCCAGCGAGGACAGCACCGACCGTCTCCGGTTCCGGGGCTGAGGGGGGAACACGACACTATGCAGAGCCCGCTTTTCGCGTTCAACGACTCGCAGTCCCAGGACCGCTACAGCCTCCAGAACAAGCAGATGCTGCGCGTCGTCCTGGAGGGCCACGACGACATCCTCGCCCGCAAGGGCACGATGGTCGCCTACCAGGGGCTCGTCGAGTTCGACGCCGAGTACCAGAACAACCAGCAGGCACGCGCGCGTGCCTACACCGGCGAGGGTCTCAGCCTGATGCGCTGCCACGGGCAGGGCACGGTCTTCCTCGCCAACCTCGCCCAGCACATCCACGTAGTGGATGTGGAACAGGACGGCCTGACCGTCGACAGCAGCTACGTCCTGGCGATGGACTCCTCGCTGCACCACGAGGTCATCGCCGTGGACAGCCAGTACGGCATCTCCGGTTCGGGGAAGTACCAGCTCAACATCACCGGCCGCGGCAAGGTCGCCCTGATGACCTCGGGCGCGCCCCTGATGATGCAGGTCACGCCCGACAAGTACGTCAACTGCGACGCCGACGCGATCGTCGCCTGGTCCACCGGTCTGCGCGTCCAGATGCAGGCCCAGACGCATTCCTCCGGGGTGTGGCGGCGCCGCGGCAACACCGGTGAGGGCTGGGAGCTGAGCTTCATGGGCAGCGGTTACGCGCTCGTCCAGCCCAGCGAACTCCTGCCCCCGCAGAACGCCGCGATCGGCCAGGGCCTCGCCGCCCAGTTCGGCATGGGCCAGCAGGGCGTGCACGCCCAGAACCAGGGCAACGCCTGGAGCTGAGGACGGGTAAGGGGTGACCACAAGGGTGGTCACCCCTTACGCCCTCAGAGTCGGGCGCGGGTTGCGTCGAGCAGCCGTACGACCGAGGCATCCGCCACGGACGCCACCTCGTCGTACGCGAACCAGCGCAGGTCGAGCGACTCGTCGCTGATCGCCTCCACGGCTCCGCGTGGGGCCACGGCGGCGTACTGCACGTCCAGGTGCCAGGCGCACGGTGTGTGGTGCCGGTCCAGGCGAACCGGCGTTTTCTGCAGCAGGCTCAGCGAGGGAATGCCGGACTCCTCCGTGGCTTCACGCAGCGCGGCATCCGCGAGCGTGATGTCGCTCCGCTCGCAGTGCCCACCCATCTGGAGCCACATGCGCAGCTTCCTGTGCAGGGTGAGCAGCACGCGCCCCTGCTCCGGATCGATCACCAGGGCGCTCGCCGTGATGTGCCCGGCCTCGCAGTCCTTCCACATACCGTCGGGGTGACCTTCGAGATGGGCCAGATAGACCTCACGGAGGTCTTTCTGGCCCACGTACCTCTCCAGCACCTGGACCGCGTCGTCGTGCAGGGTCACTCGGAGTCGTCGTCCTTCTTCTTCAGGTCCGGCTTCTCCTCCGTGCCGCTCGCCGCCTCGCCGAGCATCTTGTCCAGCTCGGAGAAGTCCAGCTGCTCGCGGTGCACGAAGCCGTCCGGGTCGTCCAGGTCGGAGGCCGTCGGCAGCATGTCCGGGTGGGCCCACAGACCGTCCCTGCCGTCGACACCGCGCGCGTCCGTGAGCGAGGCCCACAGGCGGGAGGCGTCGCGCAGCCGGCGCGGGCGCAGCTCCAGGCCGATCAGCGTGGCGAACGTCTGCTCGGCGGGACCGCCCGTCGCGCGACGGCGGCGCAGGGTCTCGCGGAGCGCGTCGGCGGACGTCAGACGCGGCTTCGCGGCCGCGTGGACCACCGCGTCCACCCAGCCCTCGACGAGCGCCAGAGCCGTCTCCAGACGGGCCAGGGCGGCCTTCTGCTCCGGGGTGTCCTCCGGCTGGAACATGCCCTGCTGGAGGGCGTCCTGCAGCTGCTCCGGATTCGCCGGGTCGAACTGACCGACCACGTCCTCCAGCTTCGCGGTGTCGACCTTGATCCCGCGCGCGTACCCGTCGACCGCGCCGTACAGGTGCGAGCGCAGCCACGGCACGTGCGCGAAGAGACGCTGGTGGGCGGCCTCGCGCAGGGCGAGGTAGAGCCGCACCTCCTCCTGGGGGACGCCCAGGTCCTTGCCGAACGCCTCGATGTTCAGCGGCAGCAGCGCGGCCTTGCCGACCGGGCCGAGCGGCAGGCCGATGTCGGTCGAACCGACGACCTCGCCCGCGAGTGTGCCCACGGCCTGCCCGATCTGCGTGCCGAACATGGCGCCGCCCATCGAGCGCATCATGCCGATCAGCGGGCCCGCCATGGCCTGCATCTCCTCCGGCAGGACGTCACCCATGGCCGCGCCGACGCGCTCGGCGACCGGGTCCACGAGTTCCTTCCAGGCCGGAAGGGTCGCCTCGACCCACTCCGCGCGGGACCACGCCACGGCGGTGCCCGCGCCGGACGGCAGCGAGGTCGCGTCGTCCAGCCACAGGTCCGCGAGGCGCACGGCCTCCTCGACCGCGCTGCGGTCGGCGGGGCCGATGCTCGCGTCCTTGACGCCGTCCTGCGTGCCCTGGGAGACCGTCTGGCGGGCGATCTGCTTGGCCATGTCCCAGTTCACCGGGCCGCCCTCGTAAGAGAGCATCTGGCCCAGCTGCTGGAACGCGGCGCCCAGGTCATTGGGGTTCAGCGAGCCGAACATGGCTGCGAGCGGATTGTCCGCGCCGGGGCCGCCGAAGCCCCCGGCACCGGGCAGGCCGCCAAATCCGAACGGGTTGGCCGGTCCCTGACCACCACCGCTCTCCTGGTCCTTCTTCTTGCCCTCGTCGCCGTCGTCCGGCTCCTCCGGCGGAAGGCCGAATCCGAATGGGGTGTCACTCACGGGATTCCTCGGCTGTTAAGGCCGCCGGTTCTCTCCGACGGCACGACTGCCCTTCAACACCACCCAGCGTAGACACCGCGGGCCGATCGGGCCTCAGTGCTTCGCCGAGACCCGGCCTGCGGCAGGATGGATGCCACCTGGTCCGGACGCGTCACGCGCATCCGTACTGAAGACAACCGCTGGAGACGCCCGGTGAGTTCCCCAGATCCGCAGGTTCGCGCAGCGCGAAACCACTCAACCAGTCCCGCCGTGCGCGGGCCCGTCGTCGCGGTCACCGGCGCCGCGTCCGGGATCGGGGCGCTGCTGACCGAGCGGCTCGCCGCGTCCGAGGAGATCAAGCAGGTCATCGCCATCGACGAGCGGCGCGGCGAGTGCGCGGCGGCGCAGTGGCACATCCTCGACGTACGGGATCCGGCCATCGCGGAGAAACTGCGCGGCGCGGACGTCGTCGTCCATCTGGCCCTCGACCTCGATCTGGAGACCGACCCGGCCGCCCGTTCGGCGTACAACGTCCGGGGGACGCAGACCGTACTCACCGCCGCGGCCGCGGCGGGCGTCCACCGGGTCGTGCTCTGCACCTCGGCGATGGTCTACGGAGCGCTGCCCGACAACGAACTGCCGCTCTCGGAGGACGCCGAACTGCGCGCCACCGCCGAGGCCACCGGCGTCGGCGACCTCCTGGAGGTCGAGCGCCTCGCGCGGCGCGCACCCCGGGCGCACCCAGGGCTCAATGTCACCGTCGTCCGCCCCGGAGTGCTCGTCGGCGGCACCGACACCGCGCTGACCAGGTACTTCGAGTCGCCCCGGCTGCTGGTGGTGGCCGGGTCGCGGCCCGCCTGGCAGTTCTGCCACGTCGAGGACCTGTGCAGCGCCCTGGAGTACGCCGTCCTGGAGAAGGTCGAGGGCGAGCTGGCCGTCGGGTGCGACGGGTGGCTGGAGCAGGAGGAGGTCGAGGAGCTCAGCGGGATCCGCCGCATGGAGCTGCCCTCCGCGGTCGCGCTCGGCGCGGCGGCCCGGCTGCACCGCATCGGGCTCACCCCGTCTCCGGCGGGCGACCTGGCGTACACGATGTACCCCTGGGTGGTGAGCGGGAGCCGGCTGCACGACGCGGGCTGGCGGCCGCAGTGGACCAACGAGGAAGTCCTCGCGGAGCTGCTGGAGGAGGTCTCCGGGCGGCACACGGTCGTCGGACGACGGCTCGGCCGCAAGGACGCGACGGCGGCGGGTGCCGCGGGCGCGACGGTCGCGCTGCTGGGCGCGGCGGCGGTCGTACGACGGGCACGGAAGGCACGGCGGCGCATCTGACGGGCAGGCGGCAGGCCCCTCCGGGACACCCCGACCTCACTCCCGTGAATCGTGCCCCTGTAGAAGGCTCCAAGTCCCCACACGCGTGTGCCTGGTGAAAGTGCTATTCCTCGCTGTCCGCGAGGTGCGGCACGATGGAGGCATGGCACCCACGATCGACCATCCCGGTGAGCAGGCCGCGCACGATCCCATCAAGCTGATCGGGATCCGGGAGACGCCGCTCTCCGTGGACGAGGTCTTCCGGGCCGTCGGGGACGACGCGGCCGGTGGGATGGCCCTCTTCGTAGGGACCGTGCGCAATCACGACGGTGGCGCCGACGTCGACGAGCTGGGGTACTCGGCCCACCCCAGTGCCGAGGACGAGATGCGGCGCGTCGCCGAGAAGGTCGTCGCGGAGTACCCGGTACGGGCGCTCGCCGCCGTCCACCGTGTGGGGGATCTCGGCATCGGGGACCTGGCGGTCGTCGTCGGCGTGTCGTGTCCGCACCGGGGTGAGGCCTTCGAGGCCTGCCGGAAGCTGATCGACGACCTCAAGCACGAGGTGCCGATCTGGAAGCACCAGAAGTTCTCCGACGGCACCGAGGAATGGGTCGGCGCCTGCTGATGCCGGCTCACCGCGCGTGCTGAAGTCGACTCACCGTCCGTGCTGACGGCCGCTCACCGACTTCTCACCGCACCCTGATCGACTTCTCACCCGCCCTCCGGTTGCGTAACCGCCCCCCGGGCACGAGCGTTGTCAGTGGGGCTGGCTAATCTGCTGATCAGTCAGTTGAGGTCATTGATCCGGGGTTGGGAGGTCGGCATGGCGGCACTCGCCTGGTTGTTGATTCCGCTGATGGCGGCGATAGGTGCCGGCCTGTGGGGCAGTTGGGCCAACCGGACCCGCAAGGTGCGCAGCGACGGCCCGGAATTGGACGGCTATGCCCGGTTCCGCGAGGCCATGGAGAAGTCCCACTCCGGCACGTGATCGGAAGGCGGCCCTGACGGTGCGCTGACAGACGCGTCCCGTACTGTCGTGCCATGCCACGCCGCACCGCGACGATGCTCGCCTCCACCCTGATGCTGATCGCGCTCCTGTGCGCGGGAGTCCTCATCAACGTCCCGTATTCGGAGATGTCGCCGGGCCCGACGGTGAACACCCTCGGGGACCACGACGGCGAGCCGGTGCTGCAGATCAACGGGCGCAAGACCTATCCGACGACCGGTCACCTGAACATGACGACGGTCCGCGTCACCAGCGCCGACTACAACATGAACCTCATCGAGGCCGTGTACGGCTGGCTCGCCCACGACGACAAGATCGTCCCGCACGACACGCTGTACCCCGATGGCAAGACGGAGCAGCAGTCCACCCAGGAGAACGCCGAGGAGTTCAGCCAGTCCCAGGAGAGCGCCAAGGTCGCCGCCCTGGACCAGCTGGGCGTCCCGGTGAAGTCCTGGGTGATCGTCTCGACGGTCGTCAAGGGCACCCCGGCCGAGGGCAAGCTGCACGCCGGTGACGTGATCAAGGCGGTCGACGGTACGGCGGTGAAGCAGCCCGACGACGTCGCGAAGCTGGTCACCAAGCACAAGCCCGGCGAGAACGTCGTGTTCACGATCGTGCCCGCCAAGGAGCAGGCCGCCGCCGTGAAGGCCAACAAGACGGCGACCGCGACGAAGAACATCACGATCACCACCGCGACCTCCGACGACACCGGCACCAAGCGCGCCATCGTCGGCATCTCGGCCGGCACCGATCACACGTTCCCGTTCACCATCGACATCAAGCTCGCCGATGTCGGCGGTCCGAGCGCCGGCCTGATGTTCGCGCTCGGCATCTACGACAAGCTCACCCCGGGCGACCTCACCGGCGGCAAGTTCATCGCCGGCACCGGCACGATCGACGACACCGGCAAGGTCGGCCCGATCGGCGGCATCTCGATGAAGACGGTCGGCGCGCGCAGCAAGGGCGCCCAGTACTTCCTGACCCCCGCCGACAACTGCGCGGAGGCCGCCAAGGACACCCCGAGTGGCCTCAGGCTCGTCAAGGTCAACACCATCAAGGACGCGATCAGCGACCTCAAGCTGATCAACAGCGGCAAGACCGACGACCTGCCGAAGTGCAGCACCAAGAGCTGACCAAGGCCCCTTCTTAAAGAAGACCTCGCGTACGACACAGAAGACCTCGCTACGACTCCGGGGGCGCCCCCCAAGCAGGGGGCGCCCCCGGAGTCGTACCCGAGCAACCGGAGTCGTAGCGGACGACGTCAGTCCTCGAAGGTGGCCGACAGGGCCTCCGCGAGGCCGGGGACCAGGGCGCCGCCCGTGAGGACCTCCGTGGGGGAGTCCTTCTCGCGCAGGCGCAGGGCCGAGTCGCGGCTGCCGTCGCGCAGGACGGCGACCGTCATGCGGACCTCCTGGCGGTCGGGGTGCTGGGCGACCCACTGGGTGAGCTTCTTCTCGCTCAGCCCCTCCGGGACGGTGGCCTCGGCGGACGGCGGCAGCATCAGGCGCTCGACGGTGAGCGCGCAGCCGGCCACCGCGTCGGGCCAGGCGATCGTGCCGAGGAACTCGTCCAGCGGCTTTCCGGCCGGGATCTCCTCCTGCTCGATCGGGGTGAGACCGGTGGTCTCGGGCTCGTCCCGCAGGCCGAGTTGGGCCGCGAGGCCGGGTTCCTGGGCCCGCAGCCGTGCGGTGTCTACGAGGGCGAAAAGGCGAGCGGGCTGGTCCCAGCCGAGGCCGGAGGCGTACTCGTCGATCTCCAGTACGGCCCGGGTGAGGGGGTTCGCTGCCATGGGAGTGTTGGACATGGTCACAATCCTGCCTCGTTCATGGCCGGAATCGGGAACCGAGTAAACGGTGAGTAAGTTGCATAGGTGTGGGCCCGCGATCACGTGGGGCTACGGCGGGTCCGCGAAACCGGGGACCTGACGCAACGACAGCGACCAACAGCGAACTTCGAGGTGCGCACCTTGGCTTTCCAGATGCCGGACCGCGGCGGAGGCCCGACAGGGCCGCGGATCAGAGTGGGCCGCCCGTCCCGGCGCGTCCGGACTTTGCTCATGACACTGGGCGTCCTTGCCGTACTCGGCATGGCGTTCACGATGTTCGCGGGCTTCTGGACGGACTGGCTCTGGTACCGGTCGGTGCATTACTCGTCCGTGTTCACCACCACCCTCTCGACGAAGATCGGGCTCTTCTTCGTCTTCGGCCTCCTGATGGCGGCCGCGGTGGGCGTGAACATCTGGCTGGCGCACCGCCTGCGCCCGCCGCTCAGCGCCATGTCGATGGAGCAGCAGAGCCTCGACCGCTACCGGATGGGCATCGCGCCGTACAAGAAGTGGCTGCTGCTGGCGATCACCGCTCTCGTCGGGCTGATCGCGGGCGCCTCCGCGTCCAGTCAGTGGCGGGTCTGGCTGATGTGGGTCAACGGCGTGCCCTTCCACCAGAAGGACCCACAGTTCCACCTCGACGTGTCCTTCTACGCGTTCGACCTGCCCTGGTACCGCTTCCTGCTCGGCTTCGGCTTCGCCGCCGCGATCCTCTCGCTGCTCGCCGCCGCGCTGACCCACTACCTGTACGGCGGCCTGCGCATCACCAGCCCGGGCGCGCGCGCCACGGCCGCGGCCACCGGACATCTGTCCGTCCTCCTCGGCATCTTCGTCGCCCTCAAGGCGGTGGCCTACTGGCTCGACCGGTACGGACTCGCGGTCAAATCAAGCGACTTCAAGGCGACCGGTGACTGGACGGGCCTGAGGTACGTCGACGCGAACGCGTATCTGCCGGCCAAGACGATCCTGTTCTGCATCGCCGTCATCTGCGCGCTGCTGTTCTTCGCCACCCTGTGGCGGCGCACCTGGCAGCTGCCCGTCATCGGCTTCGGCCTGATGGTGCTCTCCGCGATCCTCATCGGCGGCCTGTACCCGGCGATCGTCCAGAAGTTCACGGTCCAGCCGAACGAACAGGCCAAGGAAGCCCCGTACGTCCAGAAGAACCTGAAGGCGACGCGCGAGGCCTACGGCATCGACGACACCAAGGTCACGGAGTACTCGGGGACGAGCACCACCAAGGACAAGACCAAGCTTCGCGCGGACGTCGACTCCACGGCGAGCATCCGGATCGTGGACCCGAACGTCGTGTCGCCCACGTTCCAGCAGCTCCAGCAGATCAGGAACTACTACGCGTTCCCGACCAACCTGGATGTCGACCGCTACAGCGAGGACGGCAAGGACCAGGACACGGTCATCGGGCTGCGCGAGCTGAACCTCAACGGCATCCCGAAGAACAACTGGATCAACGACCACTTCCGCTACACGCACGGCTACGGCGTGGTCGCCGCCAAGGGCACCGAGGTCGACTCCGAGGGCCGCCCGGTCTTCACCGAGTCCGATCTGCCGTCCACGGGTGACCTCGGGACGTACAAGCAGCAGATCTACTACGGCGAGAAGACCACCACGTACTCGATCGTCGGCGGTCCCCAGAAGGAGATCGACTACTCCGACGACAGCGGCGAGAAGACCACCAGCTACACCGGCAAGAGCGGGGTCAACCTCTCCAACCCGCTCAACCGGGCCGCGTACGCGGTGGCGTTCAACGAGCCGCAGATCCTGTACTCCGGTGCGATCGGCGAGGGTTCGCGGATCCTGTACAACCGCACGCCCAAGGAGCGCGTCGAGGCGGTGGCGCCCTGGCTGACCATCGACGGTGACGCCTATCCGGCGGTCGTGGACGGCCGTATCCAGTGGATCGTCGACGCGTACACGACGAGCAACGGATACCCGTACGCCTCACGTACGACCCTCGGCGATACGACGGCCGACTCGCTGACGGCGACCAACAACAACCGCGCGGTGGTGGCCCAGCAGAACCAGGTCAACTACATCCGCAACTCGGTGAAGGCGACCGTCGACGCGTACACCGGTGCCGTCAAGCTCTACCAGTGGGACACCGAGGACCCGGTCCTGAAGACCTGGATGAAGGCGTTCCCGAACACGGTCGAGCCCAAGAAGGACATCTCGTCCTCGCTGATGGCCCATCTCCGGTACCCGCAGGACCTGTTCAAGGTCCAGCGCGAACTCCTCACCCGCTACCACGTGACGGACGCGCAGACGTTCCTCAGCGGCAGCGAGGTGTGGCAGGTCCCGAACGACCCGACGAACCAGTCCAACAGTGCGGTGCCGCCGTACTACTTGAGCATGAAGATGCCGGACCAGTCCGCGCAGGCCTTCTCGTTGACGACGACGTTCACGCCGAACGGCAGAGACAACCTCAGCGCCTTCATGGCCGTCGACTCCGAGGCCGGCACCCCGGACTACGGCAAGATCAGAATCCTGAAGCTGCCGACCAGTACGACCGTCGGCGGACCCAAACAGGTGCAGAGCGCCTTCAACTCCCAACAGGACATCGCCGAATCCATCAAGCTGCTCAAGGGCGGCGACTCCGACATCGAGTACGGCAACCTGCTGACGGTGCCGCTCGACGGGGGACTGCTGTACGTGGAGCCCGTCTACGTACGCGGTGGTGGACTCAAGTACCCGCTCCTGCGCAAGGTGTTGGTGGCCTACGGGAACAAGACCGCCTTCGAGAACACGTTGGACGAGGGGCTCAACAAGGTCTTCGGGGCGGAGAGCAGTACGACGACCCCGCCACCGGACGAGAGCACCAGTCCGCCGACATCCAGCAACCCGACCGTCCAGGCGGCGCTGAGTGACGCTCAGAAGGCCTTCGACGCCGGGCAGACGGCCCTGAAGAAGGGCGACTGGGAGGCGTACGGGCAGGCGCAGAAGGATCTCCAGGCCGCGCTGAAGCGGGCCGAGGAGGCGCAGGCCGCGGCGGACAAGAGCAAGGGCACTGGCAAGACCAGCAGTAGTCCGAGCAGTAGTCCGAGTCCGAGCAGTAGCCCCAGCAGCGGATAGGAAAAAGCCCACCTCACGCCGTGGTACGGTTGCAACACAACGGCGCGGGGTGGAGCAGCTCGGTAGCTCGCTGGGCTCATAACCCAGAGGTCGCAGGTTCAAATCCTGTCCCCGCTACTGAACGCGAAGGCCCGGATCCTTTAAGGATCCGGGCCTTCGCGCTGTGCGAACGCATGTGCCGACGAGGGTGACGGCCGTGCCGCCGGGGGGAGTTGGTGAAACCGTGTTTGTGTTGTCTCTCTGTGGGCATGTCGACAAAACGCTGTAGAGACCTCACTGGCTGCGGTATACCAGGTGTACCCAGGTTGCAGGTGGTGCGACGATGGACGTTATGGGGGACAAGGCAACTCTGTTGGATACAGGGCGTTTTGTGCAGCCTTCCGACCGGGACGAGACCGGTGACGGGGAGGCTGTCGACGAGGCACGCACACGGCTCGCCGCACAGGCCGGCGACGTCGAGGCGACGAGTGTCCTCGGAGCGATGCTGCTGCGCCGCGGTGATCTCGACGGAGCCGAGCCCCTGCTGCGTGCCGCCACCGCCGAGGGCGACCGGGCCGCGGCCAACAATCTTGGCGTCCTCCTGCACCAGCGCGGATACACCGACGAGGCCGCCGGCTGGTGGCGGATCGCCGCCGTGGCGGGATCCGCGGCCGCCGCGCACGCGCTCGGCCGGTTCCACCGCGAGCGCGGTGACGAGCCCGCCGCCGAGTACTGGCTGCGGCAGTCCGCCGAGCAGGGGCACGCGCTGGGTGCCTACGCGCTCGCCGATCTGCTGGAGCATCGCGGGGATGCCGCGGCCGAGCGGTGGATGCGGTCCGCCGCCGAGCGTGGACACCGGGAGGCTGCCTACCGGCTGGCGCGGGCGCTTGATCGCCGGGCGCCGCACGAGGACGAGGGCGGGGCTGACAACGGTGTCGGGTCGGCGCCCGGAGCCGCGGACGTCCCCGGGGATCCCGGGAACGAGGCCGAGCAGTGGTACCGGCAGGCCGCCGCGCGGGGGCACCAGCGGGCCGCGCTGCAGCTCGGGGCGATCTTGGAGCGGCGGGGCGAGCTCAAGGAGGCCGGGCGCTGGTATCTGACGTCCGCGAAGGACGGGGAGGCGCGGGCCGCCTGCGCACTCGGGTTCCTGCTGCGTGACGCCGGCGACACCGAGAGCGCCGCCGTGTGGTGGCTCCGGGCCGCCCAGGACGGCGACGGCAACGCGGCCAACGCGCTGGGCGCGCTGCACGCCGAGCGGGGTGAGACGCAGACCGCCGAGCGGTGGTACCGGGCCGCGATGGACGCGGGGGATGTGAACGGCGCTTACAACCTCGGGCTGTTGTGTGCCGAGCAGGCTCGTACCGCGCAGGCCGAGCAGTGGTATCGGCGGGCTGCCTACGCCGGGCACCGGGAGGCCGCGAACGCGCTGGCCGTGTTGCTGCTTCAGGGCGGCGACGCCACCGGAGCCGAGCCGTGGTTCTCCAAGGCCGCCGAGGCCGGGAGCGTGGACGCTGCCTTCAACCTCGGGATTCTCTTTGCCGGGCGGGGTGAGGAGGGGGTTGCTCTGCCCTGGTACGAGCGGGCTGCTGCTGCCGGGCATACGGAGGCTGCCTTGCAGGTCGGGATCGCTCGGCTTCGGGATGGCGATGAGCGGGAGGCCGAGCGGCATCTGCGGTGTGCCGCCGGTGGGGGGAGTGCGGAGGCTGCGTACCGGCTGGCCTCGGTGCTTGATGCTCGGCGGCCGCCTGCGCCCGCGCATGAGTTGGGGGAGCAGGTGCATGAGAAGACCGAGTGTGAGGAGTGGTACGAGCGGGCGGCTTCTCAGGGGCATCGGCGGGCGCAGGTTCGGGTCGGGATGCTGGCCGCTGCGCGGGGCGATGTTGTCGAGGCGGCTCGGTGGTATCGGGAGGCCGCGGAGGCCGGGTCTCGTAACGGGGCTTTCAATCTTGGGTTGTTGCTGGCTCGGGAGGGGAGTGAGCCTGAGGCTGCTGTGTGGTGGGCTCGGGCGGCTGATGCGGGGCATGGGCGGGCGGCGTTGCGGTTGGCGCTGGTTTATGCGCGGCGGGGGGAGTTGGCCGAGGGACAGCGGTGGGCTGATCGGGCGGTGACGCTTGGGCCCCGGGAGGTTTCTGAGCGGGCGGCTCGGTTGCGGGATGCGTTGCGGCAGGAGCTGACGGCGTAGGGGGGGGGCTTTTTCGCCCCCGCCGCCCCTACCCGTCCCATCCCCAGGGGCTGCCGCCCCTTCCGCCCCGCCTGGGGGCTGTGCCCCCAGACCCCCATCGGCCCTGAAGGGGCCTCGTCCTCAAACGCCGGACGGGCTGGATATAGCCGGCCTGGGGTGGGTGGCTCTGACCTGGCTGGTTAATCGATTTGCTTCTGTCGGTCCGTCTGACGTAGCGTTGCAATCACAACGGCGCGGGGTGGAGCAGCTCGGTAGCTCGCTGGGCTCATAACCCAGAGGTCGCAGGTTCAAATCCTGTCCCCGCTACTGCGGCCTAGGGCCGGAATCCAGAGTCTGGATTCCGGCCCTAGGTGTTTTTGCTGGTGGGTGGTGCTGGTTACGCGCTTGCGCAGTTCGGGCACAGGCCGCGGTAGGTGACCTCTACGTCCGAGACCGTGAAGCCGAAGCGTTCCGAGTCGGGGAGGTCGGCGAGGGGGTTGCCGCCGGGGTGGACGTCGCGGATCTGGCCGCACTGGGCGCAGACCAGGTGGTGGTGCGGGCTGTGTGCGTTCGGGTCGTAGCGCTTGGCTCGTTTGTCCGTGGCGACTTCGAGGACCTCGCCGAGGGAGACCAGTTCGCCGAGGGTGTTGTAGACCGTCGCCCGGGAGATCTCGGGGAGCTTTGCCACGGCGCGGGAGTGGACCTCGTCGGCGGTCAGGTGGACATGGTCGCCGTCGAGTACTTCGGCCACGACACGCCGCTGTGCGGTCATCCGCCATCCGCGTCCGCGCAGCCGCTCCAGAAGGTCACTCATGCCGGTCAGCTTAACAGCTGGGTGACCAGTTCCCGAATAGGTGTGACTTTGGAGGGAGGCCGGAATTGGACTTTGTCCAACTCGTTCTCAGGCCGGTACCTGCTGTCGCGCCGGTGCCCAGCAGCGGATGATGTCGCGGACCGAGACGATGCCGGCGGGCTCGCTGCGGTCGAGGACGATGAGGTGGCGGAAGCCGCCGTGGGCCATCGCGCTGGCCGCGTCCTCCAGGGTCCAGGCCGGGGTGGCGAAGACGACGTCGGTGGT
This sequence comes from Streptomyces sp. NPDC050528, assembly GCF_044457795.1. NCBI lineage: Bacteria > Bacillati > Actinomycetota > Actinomycetes > Kitasatosporales > Streptomycetaceae > Streptomyces > Streptomyces sp. NPDC050528. Next base: position 812,716 of record NZ_JBITHH010000001.1, on the reverse strand, counting down.
GGTGTGGGCGTGGGCGCGCTCGGTGTCCGGGTTCTGGCCCCGGCCGAGGGAGTTGAGGATGTCGCGTTCGGTGAGGATGCCGATGCCGCCGGCGTCCGGGTCGAGGACCACGGCCGCGCCGACGTGGCGCGAGGCCATCAGGGCGGCCGCCTGGCGGAGGGTGTGGGCGGGGCCGATGGTGAGGACCACCGTGCTCATGGCGTCGCGGACCAGCGTGGACTGGGGAGTCGATTGCGGTGTGGGGTGCGGCGTTGGATTTGGATGCAGCATGGGTGAGGCCACCTCCTAGTGGAATCCGCTTGGTTCACGGACCGTGGGTCCGTTCGTTCGCGGATTCACAAGTTCACAAGTGGGGGACTCTCAGAGTTGCAGGTAAAGCACGGGTCAACAAGAGGGCGCGCGCGGCCGGTTGGGGGCGTGCGCAGGCGTCCCGTTGTGCTCAGTAGCGCATGTTGAGATAGCCCAGGAACTCGTCGTGCAGGATGCCGTTCGACGCAGCCGCGTTGCCGCTGTGCGGGCCCGGGCGGCCGTCGAGGCCCGTGAAGGTGCCGCCCGCCTCGGTGACGATGATCGCGGTGGCCGCCATGTCCCAGAGGTTGAGTTCGGGTTCGGCGCAGATGTCGACCGCGCCCTCGGCGACCATCATGTACGGCCAGAAGTCGCCGTACGCGCGCGTGCGCCACACCTCGCGGGTCAGGTCCAGGAAGCCGCCCAGGCGGCCCTGGTCCTCCCAGCCGGTGAGCGAGGAGTACGCGAAGGAGGCGTCCGCCAGCTTCGAGACCTGGGAGACGCGCAGCCGGGACGCGGAGGAGAGGCTGCGGCCGGTGTAGGCGCCGTGGCCCTTCGCAGCCCACCAGCGGCGGCCGAGCGCGGGTGCGGAGACCAGGCCGACGACTGGCTGGAAACCGCCCTCCGCCGCCTCCATCAGGGAGATCAGCGTGGCCCAGACCGGGACGCCGCGTACGTAGTTCTTGGTGCCGTCGATCGGGTCGATCACCCAGCGGCGCGGGCCGGTGCCCTCGCTGCCGTACTCCTCGCCGATGACCGCGTCGCGCGGGCGTGCGCGCTGAAGATGACCGCGGATGACTTCCTCGGCCGCCTTGTCCGCCTCGGTCACCGGAGTCATGTCCGGCTTGGTCTCGACCTTGAGATCGAGCGCCTTGAACCGTGCGGTCGTCGCGGCGTCGGCGGCGTCCGCGAGGACGTGGGCGAGGCGCAGGTCATCGTGATAGTCGGCCATGCGTGAACCGTATCTTCAGGGGTCGCGCCGGGGCTACAGGGTCCGGTGGGCGAAACGGGAGGTGGGGGACCATCGCGTCCCTCCCTGAGCGGCACTCCTCCCTCAACTCCCGCGCGCAATGGCCGAAGTGCGCCCCCTGGCGCCGCCGCGAACCCTTGACAGTGCCCCCGTGCGCGTCAAATCTGGGCGCAGAGCCGCTCGCCCCGGGAGGCGAATGATGCCTGCAGCGCGGGAATCCCTGCTGGACGCCGCCTATACGGCACTGGCGCGCCGGTCGTGGTCCACCGTACGGATGGTGGACGTGGCCGCTGCCGCCGGAGTGTCCCGGCAGACGCTGTACAACGAGTTCGGGAGCAAGGAGGGGCTCGCGCGGGCGTTGGTCAGAAGGGAGGCCGACGGGTATCTCGTCGGCGTCGAGCGGGCGCTCGGGAGTCACAGCGACGCCCGCGAGCGGCTGACCGCGACCGCCGAGTGGACCGCGTCGGCGGCCCGCGAGAACGCGCTGGTACGGGCCATGCTCACCGGCTGCTGGAGCGAACGGCTGCCCTCGCCGACGCTGTCCGCGGTGCCGTCCTCCTCCGCCGTGCCGGCACAGCGCCGGGCCGACGGGCCGCTGCCCTCACCCGGTGACTTCGTGGCCGTCGTACGCGACCGTGCCGTGGCCGCGCTCGCCGGACCGGGGGCGGCCGCCAAGCCGGACACCACCGACCTGGCCCGGTCCTGCGAACTCGTCGTACGGCTGGCGCTGTCCTGTGTGGCGGCCCCGCCGGGGGAGGGCGGGGTCGGCGAACTCGTGCGCAGTGCGCTCGGCCCGGCCCAATAACTGCTGGGGTCGGCCCAATAACTTCAGTGCGCGGAGCCCGACAGCTGGAGTCCGATGACCCCGATGATGACGAAGCTGATCGACACGATCTTCAGGGTCGACACCAGGTCGCCGAGGAAGACCATGCCGTAGATCGCCGTGCCGGCCGCGCCGATGCCGGTCCAGACGGCGTAGGCGGGGCCCACGTCGAGCTTCTTCAGGGAGAGGGTCAGGAGGCCGAAACTGCCCAGGGCGAAGGAGCAGAAGGCGACCGTGGGCCACAGGCGGGTGAAGCCGTGGGACAGCTTCAGGCACACCGCGAACCCGGTCTCCAGAATCCCGGCCACGACAACCAGCAGCCACGCCATGTGCTGTCCTCCCGTTTGTCCGGCTCGGTGCGATTATGCACTTACCGAACTTGAGTCCCCACAAACACGCGGTGGTCAGCCGGTGATCAGTCGCCCTCGGTTCGCTCCCGGGTGGCCAGCAGCCGCCGTAGCGAATAGAGCCGTTGCGGGTCCGCGTGGCCGTCGGCCACCCACTGGTCCAGGGCGCAGTCCGGCTCGTCGTGGCTGCACGCGCGGGGGCAGTCGGCCGTGCCGGGCTCCAGGTCGGGGAAGGCCTTGATGACCCGGGACGGGTCCACGTGGTGCAGGCCGAAGGAACGGACGCCCGGGGTGTCGACGACCCAGCCCGAGTCGTCCGGCAGCGGGATCATGCGTGCCGAGGTCGTGGTGTGCCGGCCGCGGCCGGTGACGGCGTTGACGATGCCGGTGCTGCGTCGGCGCTCCAGCGAGACCAGCGCGTTGACGAGGGTCGTCTTGCCGACGCCGGAGTGGCCGACGAATGCCGTGATCTTGCCGTCCAGTTGCTTGCGGACCCGTTCCACCGCGGTGCCGTTCTCCAGCTCCTCGCGGCTCGTGACGACGTAGGGGACGCCCAACGCGCCGTACATCTCCAGGAGTTGGTCGGGGGAGGCCAGGTCCGACTTGGTCAGGACGAGGAGCGGGTCCAGGCCGCCGTCGTAGGCCGCGACCAGGCAGCGGTCGATGAGGCGGGGGCGCGGCTCGGGGTCGGCGAGGGCGGTGACGATGGCGAGCTGGTCGGCGTTGGCCACGACCACGCGCTCGTACGGGTCGTCGTCGTCGGCCGTGCGGCGCAGCACCGAGGTGCGCGGCTCGATGCGGATGATGCGGGCGAGGGTGTCCTTGTCGCCGGAGAGGTCGCCGATGATGCCGACGCGGTCACCGACCACGGCCGCCTTCCGGCCCAGTTCGCGGGCCTTGACGGCCATCACGACCCGGTCCTCGACCAGACAGGTCAGCCGGCCCCGGTCGACGGTGACGACCATGCCCTCGACCGCCTCCTCGTGCTTGGGGCGGATGTTGGTGCGCGGCCGGTTGCCCTTGCGGTTCGGGCGCTGGCGGATGTCGTCCTCGTCGGTGTTCTTGCCGTAGCGACGCATGGCGTGTGTCCCCTACGCCCCGTCGCTCCCGAGCATCCCGGTCCACAGGTCGGGGAAGTCCGGAAGGGTTTTCGCCGTCGTCGCCACGTTCTCGATCTGCACGCCCTCGACCGCGAGGCCGATGATCGCGCCCGCGGTGGCCATGCGGTGGTCCTCGTAGGTGTGGAAGATCCCGCCGTGCAGGCGGCGCGGGCGGATGTGCAGACCGTCGGCGGTCTCGGTCACGTCACCGCCCAGCTCGTTGATCTCCTTGGTGAGCGCGGCGAGCCGGTCCGTCTCGTGCAGGCGGAGGTGCGAGACGCCCCGCAGGGTCGAGGGGGAGTCCGCGAGGGCGGCCACGGCGGCGATACCCGGGGTCAGTTCGCCGACCTCGCCGAGGTCCACGTCGATGCCGTGAATGGCACCCGAACCGGTGAACTCCAGCCCGTACTCGGTGAGTTCGCAGGAACCACCCATCTCGGTGAAGATCTGCCGCAGGCGGTCACCGGGCTGGGTGGTCCGGGCCGGCCAGTCCGGTACGACGACCTTGCCGCCGGCGACGAGCGCGGCCGCGAGGAAGGGCTGGGCGTTCGACAGGTCCGGCTCGACGGTCAGGTCCCGGCCGAGCAGCGCACCCGGGGTCACCCGCCAGACGTTGGGTTCGCCGCCGGACTCCGGGGTGTCGACCTGGGCGCCGACCGCGCGGAGCATGTCGACCGTCATGCGGATGTGCGGCATCGAGGGGAGCGAGGAGCCGATGTGGCGGACCTCGACGCCCATGTTGAAGCGCGGGCCGGAGAGCAGCAGGGCGCTCACGAACTGGGACGAGGAAGACGCGTCGATCTCGACCGGGCCGCCGTCCAGGGCGCCGCCGCCGTGCACGGTCAGGGGGAGTGCGCCTCGGCCGTCGTCGTCGATGCGGGCGCCGAGGGTGCGGAGGGCGTCGATGACGCCGTTCAGGGGGCGTTCGTAGGAGCGCGGGTCGCCGTCGAAGCGGATGGGGCCGTCGGCCAGGGCGGCGACGGGGGGCAGGAAGCGCATCACCGTGCCCGCGTTGCCTACGTCCACCGTGGCCGGGCCGTGCAGGCCGGAGGGGATGACCCGCCAGAACTCTCCGGAGCCCTTCTCCGTGCCCACGCCCTCCTCGATGCCTACGCCCATTGCTCGGAGGGCGGCTGCCATGAGGAGGGTGTCTCGGGAGCGGAGGGGGCGGCGCAGCCAGCCGGGTTCGCTGGCTAGGGCTGCGAGTACCAGGGCGCGGTTGGTGACGGACTTGGACCCCGGGACGTGGACCGTCGCGTCGACGGCTCCGCGGGCGTGGGGAGCGGGCCAGAGGGCGGTTTGGTCGTTGTTCGGGGCCATGGGGTCACTGTATAAGGAGGCCGTCTTTCGAGTGCTGCGCCGTCGTGGCTGGTCGCGCCCACGCGGCGGAGCCGCAAATAGATACAGCCCCGCGCCGTTTGTGACTCGCCCCTTCGGGGCGCGTCATAGCTCCAGTAGCCACCTGCCTCCGCCTATGAGCGAGCAGAGGGAGACCAGGTGGAACAGGAAGAACCACAGGCCTGCCGGTACATGGGTCAGGCGGGCCAACTGGTCTGCGTCGGAGTCGCCTGCGCCGCCCCTTGCCCTCTTTGCCTGGAGCTCGAAAGCTGGGCGGACTCCGCCCAGCAACAGGAACCAGACCACCGCGTACGCGAAGGCTGCCTGTACTTGGGGGCCCGTCAGCCAGGAGACGAGCAGGAAGGCTGCGCCGCTGAGGATGACCGTGAGGGCGCCGTAGGCGTTGCGGATCATGACCAGCATGGCTATCAGGAGCAGGGTCGAGAGCCAGAGGAGGAGCGTGATGTGGCCGGCGCCCAAGAGGGCCGCGCCGCCCAGGCCCAGGAGTGGGGGAGCCGTGTAGCCGGCCGCCGCCGTGAGGATCATGCCCAGGCCGTGGGGCTTGCCTCGGCTGACCGTGAGGCCGCTGGTGTCGGAGTGGAGGCGGATGCCGGTGAGGGTGCGGCCGGTGAGCAGGGCCACCAGGCCGTGGCCGCCCTCGTGGGCGATGGTGATGGCATTGCGGGAGAGGCGCCACAGACGGTGTGGGACGACCACGGCCAGCGCGGCGACCATGGTGGCGATCACCACCCACAGGTCGGGGTCCGGCTGGCTGCCGAAGACCTCGTCCCAGAGGGCGCTGAACGAGGTGATTGCGGTGCTGTCCATTGGTGGCGGAGGCTCCCGTGGGTGTCGTCGAATCTGGCAGTCTGGCACGTATGTGCGGACGGTATGCAGCGAGTCGTGGGCCCGAGGATCTCGCAGGAGTCTTTGAGATCGAGAAGTGGGAGCCCGAGGAGGTTCTGGCCCCCGACTACAACGTGGCCCCGACCAAAGAGGTCTATGCAGTCCTCGACCGTCCACTTAAGGACGCGGACAGTCCTGTGCCGGTTCGCCAGCTGCGCAAGCTCAAGTGGGGGCTCGTGCCGAGCTGGTCGAAGACGCCCGAGGGCGGTGCGCGGATGATCAACGCGCGTGCCGAGACCGTGCACGAGAAACCCTCGTACCGTCGCGCCTTCTCGACCCGGCGCTGCATCATCCCCGCCGACGGCTACTACGAGTGGGTCACCGCCAAGGACGAACGGGAGCTGGAGGTCGAGGGCAAGAAGAAGCGGCAGCGCAAGCAGCCGTACTTCGTGCTGCCCGCCGACGGTTCGGTCTTCGCGATGGCCGGGCTGTACGAGTTCTGGCGGGACCGGACCCTGCCCGACGACCATCCGCTGGCCTGGTGGGTCACCTGCTCGGTGATCACTACCGAGGCGGAGACGACCCCGCTGGCGGTCGCCCCGGACGAGGGGCCGCGCGCATTGGCCGACATCCATCCCCGGATGCCGTTGATGCTCACCCCGGACCGCTGGGACTCCTGGCTCGACCCCTCCCGCACCGACCCGGACGACCTGCGCGAGCTGCTCGCCCCGCCGCCCGCCGGGCTGATGCGCGCGTACCCGGTGTCCACGGCCGTCAGCAACGTCCGCAACAACGGGCCGGAGCTGCTGAAGGAGCTGGAGGGGCCCGAGGAGGGCACACTCTTCTGATGTGACGGATGCGACAGGCGTGACTACAGAGGCAATTGAGACCGATGCGGGGACCGCCCGCGTCACCTGGCACACGGCCGAGAAGGCGCGGCTCGTCCTCGCCGTCAGTCATGGCGCGGGCGGCGGCATCGAGGCACGGGATCTGCAAGCCCTCGCTGCCGTGCTCCCTGAGCACCGCGTCACCGTCGCGCTCGTCGAGCAGCCGTGGCGGGTCGCCGGGAAGAAGGTGGCACCGGCGCCGAAGACGCTGGACGTGGGGTGGCGGGGGATCTGGGCGGCGGTCGCGAAGCCGGGGCTGCCGGTGGTTTCCGGGGGCCGTAGCGCGGGAGCCCGCGTGGCCTGTCGTACGGCTACGGAGCTGGGTGCCGCTGCCGTGCTCGCCCTGAGTTTTCCGCTGCATCCGCCGGGCAAGCCGGAGAAGTCGCGGGCCGCCGAACTGCTCGGGGCCGGGGTGCCCACGCTCGTCGTGCAGGGCGGGAACGATCCGTTCGGGAGGCCGGCGGAATTCCCCAAGGGCGACTTCGGGCTGGTCGAGGTGCCGTACGGCGATCATGGGTTCGCGGTGCCGAAGCGGGCGGAGACCGGGCAGGACGAGGCGCTGGAGATCATCACGGGGCGCGTGGTGGAGTGGACTCGAACACTGGGGTAAGGGGCGGGAATGTCGGGGCCCTTACCACTGTTGTGGCGGACATAGACAGTCGTAGAAAGGAAGTCCGCCGCATGGGTTCGACCTTCTGCCCGAGTCGCAACAGCCGCACTGACCTGGACTGGACGGTGCTGCGTGCGGCCAAGGCCACCCCCATTGGGGCGGCGGGCGGACCGGATCGTCGTCTATCCTCCGATTCTGGTGGCATCGGCTTCGGCGCCACCCGGAATCTTGAGGAGGTGGGTCCGGTTCCCGGTACCGACGCAGGGACCGAACACGGCCAGGCGGAGCAGCCCGAGGGCCAGGGCACGAGCGAGGTCACAGCGGAATCGACCTCGGAGCGCAGCGCGCGCTTCGAGCGGGACGCGCTCGAATTCCTCGACCAGATGTACTCGGCCGCGCTGCGCATGACCCGCAATCCGGCCGACGCCGAGGACCTGGTGCAGGAGACGTACGCGAAGGCGTACGCGTCCTTCCACCAGTTCCGTGAGGGCACCAACCTCAAGGCGTGGCTGTACCGGATTCTCACCAACACGTTCATCAACTCGTACCGCAAGAAGCAGCGTGAACCCCAGCGCTCCGCGGCCGAGGAGATCGAGGACTGGCAGCTCGCGCGTGCCGAGTCGCACATGTCGACCGGTCTGCGCTCCGCCGAGTCGCAGGCGCTCGACCACCTGCCCGACTCGGACGTGAAGGAAGCGCTCCAGGCGATCCCCGAGGAATTCCGCATCGCCGTCTATCTCGCGGACGTCGAGGGCTTTGCGTACAAGGAGATCGCGGACATCATGGGGACACCCATCGGTACGGTGATGTCCCGGCTGCACCGCGGCCGTCGTCAACTGCGCGGCATGCTTGAGGACTACGCGCGTGACCGCGGACTGGTCCCGGCCGGCGCCGGAGAGTCGAACGAAGCGAAAGGCTCGGGCTCATGAGCTGCGGAGAGCCGCACGAAACGGACTGCAGTGAGGTCCTCGACCATCTCTACGAGTTCCTCGACAGCGAGATGCCGGACGTGGACCGCGCCAAGTTCAAGCAGCACTTCACGGAGTGCTCGCCGTGCCTGGAGAAGTACGGGCTCGAAGAGGCCGTGAAGAAGCTGGTCAAGCGGTGCTGCGGGCAGGACGACGTACCGACCGACCTGCGCGCCAAGGTCCTGGGACGGCTCGATCTGATCCGTTCCGGGCAGACCGTGCCCGAGCACGATCTGACGGCCGCCCCGCAGGAGTCCTGACCGTTTCACGGCCTTTTCCTGAACGGGCGATCGTCACTCGAACGTGCTAATCCGCGGGTGATACGCCCGCAGCCCGCCCCCGACCGCCCTAGGCTCCTCGGCCTGGACAGGCATGGTCGGGGGAAGGGCGTCAGCCATGGAGGCGACACCGGCACGGGTACGTGCGTACGTCGTCTGTGTCGTCGTCGGCGCCCTGTGGTGTCTGCTTCCGCTGCCGACCGTCCACACACCCTGGTGGGCGGTCGCGCTGCTGGCCGCGCTCTACGCCGGCTGCGAGCAGGTCGCCCGCCGCCGCTTCGCGGGCACGTTCTACCCGGTGCTGCTCGCCGCCGCCTTCCTCCTCCCGCCCCCGGCCGCCACGCTCGTGCCGCTGCCGGGGGCGCTGTTCTCCCGCGTCGAACAGGGCTCGCCCTGGCTGCGGCGGAGCTGGCGGGCCGCGCAGCTCGCCCTGAGCGTGTGGGCGGCGGCACGTGTGCACTGGGCGCTGGGCGGGCGGAACGCCGTCGTCGCGTCCGACTTCCCGTACGCGCTGGTGCCCGCCCTGGCCGCCGTCCTCGCCTTCTGCCTGGTCCTCACCGTCCTCGACGGCGGGATTCTCGCGCTGGCCGAGCGGATGCCCGTACGGCGCGCCTGGCGCGGGCTGTTTCTACGGTCCCTGGCGCCCATCGGCGTGCACGGGCTCGCCGGGCTGATGATGGCCGTCCTGTGGCGCAGCCCCTACGGCCCCGTCGCCGCGCTGCTCGTGCTGTTGCCGATGGGGGTGTCCTGGTGGGTGTTCGCCCAGTACCACCAGGAGCGTGCCGCGCATCAGGCCACCATCCGTGCCCTCGTCCAGGCCGTCGACATCAAGGACGGGTACACCCGCGGGCACAGTGAGCGGGTCGGGCAGGCGTCGATGATGATCGCGCGCGAGCTCGGCATGGACGACTCACGGGTCGAAGTGCTCCGCTTCGCCGGGATCCTGCACGACGTGGGGAAGCTGGGCGTTCCTACGCGGTTGCTCCGCAAGGACGGGCCGCTCACTCCCGAGGAGCGGCGGGTCATCGAACTGCATCCCGAGTACGGGCACGAGATGGTGCGCGGGATCGGTTTCCTGGGGGAGGCCCGTGCGGCTGTCCTGCACCACCACGAACGGTTGGACGGGAGTGGGTATCCCTACGGGCTGTTGGGGAGTCAGATCCCGGAGTCCGCGCGGGTAGTTGCCGTCGCCGACGCCTTCGACGCGATGACGTCCACGAGGTCCTACCGGAGAGCTCGGCCGGTGTCTGTCGCGCTGGAGGAACTGTCGCGTTGTGCCGGTACGCAGTTCGACCCGTTGATGGTCACGGCGTTGGTGCGGGCGCTCGGGCGGTGTGGGTGGCATCCCTCGGTAACAGCTGACGAGGTCCAGTCGTCCATTGTTTTCCCACCCAGCCCGCCCGTTTCCAGTGTGTTGAGGGGTTGACCTCCCATGCCCTCCACCCGACCCCCCTTCACCCTCACCCTCATCCACACCTCCGCCGCCCTCCTCGCCACCACCTCCCTCGCCCTCACCCTCTGGACCGGCCTCGAAGAACCCTCCGTCGCCCTCGCCTTCGGAGTCCTCGTAGCCGTAGGCGAGTTGAGCCGATGGAACGGCACAACCGGCCTCAGAGAAACCGCCCCGCTAGGCGCCGCAGGCGCCCTCTCCTACGCCCTCCTCGGCGCCGACGCCGGCCACCCCACCCACCACGGCGTCTTCCAGACCGTCACCGTGGTGGTCGCCGCCGCCCTCGTCGGCTGCGTCCCGCACATCGCCCGCGGCCACAGCCGCACCCCCGACCACATGGCCCGCCGCATCCTGACCGTCGGCTTCGCGGCCGTCTGCTTCCAACCCCTGTACAACCAGGGCGTGTTCAGACACTGGGGAGGCCCCGCCTACGCCCTGCTCCTCCTCGCGCTCCTCTCCCTCACCGCGCTCTGCGACGCCGTACTCGCCGCCGCGCTCGCGCACTCGCGGACCCGGTGGCCGTTCGGGCCGCTGCTGCGGGACGAGCTGCGGGGGATGCCCGGGATCGGGTCGGCGGTGTGTGCGACCGGCGCGGTGATGGCGCTGGCGGTCGCCGTCGTGGGGCTGTGGGCGCTGCCCGTGTTCTCGCTGCCGCTGCTGCTCACCCAGCTGTCCTTCCGGCGGTACGCGGCCGTACGGGACACCTACCGGCAGACCATCGCCTCCCTCGCCCGGTCCACCGAGATAGCCGGTTACACGCCTGCCGGGCATGCCCGCCGGGTCGCCGCGCTGTGTCAGGCGGTCGGGCGGGACCTGGGGCTGTCCGAGCCCGACCTCACCGTCCTGGAGTACGCCGCCCTGATGCACGACATCGGCCAGCTCAGCCTCGTCGACCCGGTACCGGCCGGCGCCACCGCCGTACTCCCGGCGGAGGAGCAGCGGCGGATAGCGCTGCTCGGCGGGGCCGTCGTACGGCAGACCGGGGTGAGTCCTCAGGTGGCGGCCGTCGTGGAGCGGCAGGCCGACCCGTGCCGGGAGCAGCCGTTGTCCGCGCGGATCGTCCGGGCCGTGAACGCGTACGAGGAGAAAACCCGGGCAGGCGGCCCCGGCGGGCCTCTTCAGGCGCTGGAGGAGCTGCGCCTCGGGACCGCCGGGGACTACGCTCCCGAGGTCGTGGAAGCACTGGCCCGGGTACTGTCCCGGGACTGTCTGACCTTGCCTTCGGCTGGGTAACCCATGGGTAATGAGCGCCCTTCCAGTCGTACGTGGTTGGATGCGAAGAAGAGGGTGTCCGGGGGCATGGCCAGCCCACTGAACGGAACTGGCAGGCGGGAATCGTGAGGATCTTCGGCAAGGGACGGCACCGGCCCTCCGCCTCCTGGCGGCAGGCCACAGACCGCGCGTTCACGCTGATCGGCGACGGTCGGTACGAGGACGCGGGCGCGCTGCTGACGCGGGCCGCCGATCTGGAGCCCTGGCTGTCCGAGTCCTGGTTCAATCTCGCGCTTCTGCACAAGTTCCGGCACGACTGGGAGCAGGCGCGGGCTGCGGGGCTGCGGGCGGTCGCGCTGCTGGACCGGGAGGCGGGTGCGCCTGACTGGTGGAACGTCGGTATCGCGGCCACCGCGCTCCAGGACTGGCCGCTGGCTCGGCGGGCCTGGCAGGCGTATGGGCTGCGGGTGCCGGGTGGGGTCACCGGGGCGGGTGAGCCGGCCGGGATGGATCTCGGCAGCGCTGCCGTACGGCTCTCTCCCGAGGGTGAGGCCGAGGTTGTGTGGGGGCGGCGGCTGGATCCCGCCCGTATTGAGGTGCTGTCCATTCCGCTTCCCTCGTCCGGGCGGCGGTGGGGTGAGGTTGTGCTCCACGACGGCGTGCCGCACGGGGAGCGGACCACTGCCGCCGGGCATTCGTATCCCGTGTTCGACGAGATCGAGTTGTGGGCGCCGTCTCCTGTGCCTACGTGGGTTGTGCTGCTGGAGGCTGCGGCCGAGGCCGACCGGGATGCGTTGGAGCAGTTGGCGGCGGATGCGGGGTTCGCGGCGGAGGACTGGTCGTCTTCCGTGCGGTTGTTGTGCCGGATGTGTTCTGAGTCCCGGATGCCTTCCGATGAGGGTGACGGGGAGCATCTTGATCCGCACGATCACAGTGAGCCGGGGCATCCTGGGCCGCTGGGGCATCGGACGGACGGGCAGTTGTGGGTGCCGGAGCGGGAGTGTGGGTTGGCTGCGCCGGCGTCGCTCGTGCGGGGGTTGTTGGACGGGTGGGTTGCCGACAGCCCTGACTCTCGGGACTGGCGGGATTTGGAAGAGGTCTGCTGAGGTCGGTGGGCGGGTGCGGCGCCGTCGTGGCTGTCGCGCAGTTCCCCGCGCCCCTAAAAGACAGGGCGTTGTCGCTGGTCGCGCTCGCGCGGCGGAGCCGCACATCGACACAGCCCCGCGCCCCTTAAAGACAAAGACGGGGCGTTGTCATGGCCGCCTGCCTGTCCGCACAGCCCCGCGCCTCCCGAAGAACTCCACGTACCCTGTATCAGCAACTTCTCCCCCCTTGGCTTTAGGAAGGCGTTCGTCGGCATGGCGCAGCAGGACACCGATCAGCAGCACGTGGGCGTGCTCCCCGTGGATGACGAGGGGTTCGTCATCGACACCGAGGGGACCGAGGAGCGTGAGGCGGCCTGGCGGGAGCGGGGGGTCTCGCGGGCGATCACGGTCGTCGGGAATCCGGTGCTGCACAAGGAGTGCAGGGACGTCACCGACTTCGGTGCGGAGCTGGAGACACTGGTGGCGGACATGTTCGCCTCGCAGCGCACCGCCGAGGGCGTCGGCCTCGCCGCCAACCAGGTCGGTGTCGATCTCAAGGTCTTCGTCTACGACTGCATGGACGACGAGGGCAAACGGCACGTCGGTGTCGTCTGCAATCCGAAGCTCGTCGATCTGCCCGCCGACAAGCGGCATCTCGACGAGAGCAATGAGGGATGTCTGTCCGTGCCCACCGCGTATGCGCCGCTCGCGCGGCCCGACTACGCCGAGGTGACCGGGCAGGACGAGAAGGGCAACCCGATCAAGGTCCGCGGCACCGGCTACTTCGCTCGGTGTTTGCAGCACGAGACCGATCACCTCTACGGCTACCTCTACATCGACCGGCTCTCCAAGCGTGACCGCAAGGACGCGCTGCGGCAGATGGCCGAGAACGAGCCCCGCTACCCCGTGGTCGCCAACGACTGATCCGGCCGACCCCAGCGGTCGACCCGTCTCCCTTACGTACGGCGTCTGTTCAGGTGCAACTCCCTGACCAGGCGCCGTTCGTCTGTCCCTCGCACATTCGATCGTTTTCGCTCGTGTAGTGATCCAGAATCGGTCACGCAAGGGGAGATTCTCGGCACTTGGGGGTAGTGAAGGGAGCAAATCCGTTCCCAGAACGGTCAGTTGTGGTGCTGAATAGGAAGTGCGGGGATACGCAACGGCGCACGCCCGGCACAGCGGGAGGGGCGTGCGCAACTGGCGGCTGAGAGGGGTTTGTTCGTGCCTGCTTTCTCACACAGCACCACATCGACAACGGCAACGGTAACGACGGCGATCGCGGTACCACCGTCGCTCTCTCTCCCGGTGATCGAGGCGGCGTTTCCCCGGCAACTGCATCCGTATTGGCCGAGGCTCCAGGAGAAGACACGTGTCTGGCTGCTGGAAAAGCGCCTCATGCCGGCGGACAAGGTAAGGGAATATGCCGACGGTCTTTGCTACACGGACCTGATGGCCGGGTACTACTTGGGCGCACCGGACGAGGTGCTCCAGGCGATAGCGGACTACAGCGCGTGGTTCTTCGTCTGGGACGACCGCCACGACCGGGACATCGTGCACCAACGCCCCGACGCCTGGCGGCGGTTGAGGTTCCGGTTGCACGCTGCACTGGATTCACCACGGCACCATCTGCTCCACCCGGACCCCCTGGTCGCAGGGTTCGCCGACAGCATGATGCGGATCTACTCGTTCCTCCCCGACACCTGGAACGCGCGGTTCGCCCGGCACTTCCACGCGGTCATCGAGGCCTACGACCGTGAATTCCGCAACCGCACCGAGGGGACCGTCCCCACGGTCGAGGAATATCTCGCGTTGCGCCGGCTCACCTTCGCCCACTGGATCTGGACGGATCTCCTGGAGTTGAGCGCCGACTGCGAACTCCCGGACGGTGTGAGGAAACACCCGGCCTACCGAAAGGCGGCCCTGCTGAGCCAGGAATTCGCCGCCTGGTACAACGACCTCTGCTCCCTGCCCAAGGAAATCGCGGGCGACGAGGTCCACAATCTCGGCATCAGCCTCATCAAACACGAAGGGCTGACTCTCGAAGAAGCGGTCGCCGAACTGAGGCGCCGTATCGAGGAATGCATAGCCGAATTCCTGGAGGCGGAACGCGAGACGTTACGACTCGCCGCCCGGCTCGACGACGGAAGCGTGCGGGGAAAGGAACTGAGCGCGGCCGTACGGGCCAACCTCGGAAATATGCGGAACTGGTTCAGTTCCGTCTACTGGTTCCACCACGAGTCCGGCCGCTACATGGTCGACAGCTGGGACGACCGGTCCACACCCCCGTACGTCAACAACGAAGCGGCAGGTGAGAAATGACCGTCGAGTCTGTGAAGCCCGCTCCCCCCGAGGTGCCGGAGCTGATGGAGCCGCCCGTCGCGGGCGGCCGGGTCCCGCTTCTCGGCCACGGCTGGAAGCTGGTCCGCGACCCCCTGGCCTTCATGGCCCAACTCCGCGACCACGGCGACGTGGTGAGGCTCCGCCTCGGTCCCAAGACGGTCTACGCCGTCACCGCGCCCGCCCTCACCGGCGCCCTGGCCCTGAGCCCCGACTACATCATCGCGGGCCCGCTGTGGGAGTCCCTGGAGGGACTGCTCGGCAAGGAGGGCGTGGCCACGGCCAACGGGTCCCTGCACCGGCGCCAACGGCGCATCATCCAGCCCGCGTTCCGGCTCGACGCCATCCCCGCCTACGGCCCGATCATGGAGGAGGAGGCGCACGCGCTCACCGAGCGGTGGGCGTCCGGCGAGACGATCGACTGCACCTCCGAGTCCTTCCGGGTCGCCGTGCGGATCGCGGCCCGCTGTCTGCTGCGCGGCGACTTCATGGACGAGCGCGCCGAGCGGCTGTGCGTCGCGCTCGCCACCGTCTTCCGGGGCATGTACCGGCGGATGGTGGTACCGGCGGGACCGCTCTACCGGCTGCCCCTGCCGGCCAACCGCGAATTCAACCGGGCGCTGGCCGATTTGCATCTCCTCGTCGACGAGATCGTCGCCGAGCGGCGCGAATCTGGTCAAAAGCCGGACGATTTGCTGACGGCATTGCTGGAGGCGACGGACGAGAATGGCGAGCCCATCGGGGAACAGGAGATCCACGACCAGGTCGTCGCGATCCTCACCCCGGGAAGCGAAACAATCGCGTCCACGATCATGTGGCTGCTCCAGGTCCTCACCGAACACCCGGAACACGCCGACAAGGTGCGCGAAGAGGTCGAATCCGTGACGGGCGGCCGCCCGGTGGCATTCGACGACGTCCGGAAGCTGACGCACACCAACAATGTCGTCGTCGAGGCGATGCGCCTGCGTCCCGCCGTATGGATATTGACGCGACGGGCGGTCGCCGACACCGAACTGGGCGGCTATCGGATTCCGGCCGGGGCCGACATCATCTACAGCCCGTACGCGATCCAGCGCGACCCGCGTTCGTATGCGCACAACACGGAGTTCGACCCCGACCGCTGGCTTCCGGAACGGTCCAAGGACGTACCGAAGTTCGCCATGAGCCCGTTCAGCAACGGCAACCGGAAGTGTCCCAGCGACCACTTCTCGATGGCCCAACTGAGCCTGGTCACGGCGGCGGTGGCGACGAGGTACCGCTTCGAGCAGGTGTCCGGCTCCAACGACAGCACTCGCGTCGGCATCACGCTGCGCCCGTACCGGCTGCTGCTCAGGCCCGTGCCCAGGTGAGACGCGACGACGTACGTTCAGGCGGCTTCCGGGCCCCTGAACGTGCGTCGGTAGGCGTTCGGGGTGGTCCCGAGCGCCCGGACGAACTGGTGGCGCAGGGCGGGCGCGGTGCCGAAGCCGGCGCGCCAGGCGATCGCGTCCATCGTCTCGTCCGTCCCCTCCAGCAACTGCTGGGCCAGCAGCACCCGTTGACGCAGGATCCAGCGGTACGGCGTGGTCCCGGTCTCCTGCTGGAAGCGGCGGGCGAAGGTGCGCGGTGACATGAGGGCACGGGCGGCGAGCTGTTCGACGGTGACCTCCTGGTCGAGGTGTTCCGCCATCCACACCAGCACCTCGCCCACCGTGTCGCACTGCGAGCGCGGCAGCGGCCGCTCGATGTACTGGGCCTGACCGCCGTCGCGGTGCGGCGGTACGACCATGCGCCGGGCGATCGCGTTGGCGACCTCCGGCCCCTGTTCCTTGCGCACGATGTGCAGACACGCGTCGATACCGGCCGCGGTGCCCGCCGAGGTGATCACCGGGTCCGCGTCGACGTACAGCACATCCGGTTCTACGACGACCTTCGGGTACCGCCGGGCGAGCAGCTCGGCGTGGTGCCAGTGCACCGCGCACCGCCGCCCGTCCAGCAGCCCGGCGGCGGCCAGCACGAACACGCCCGAGCAGACGCTGAGCACCCGGGCACCCCGGTCCACGCCCCGTCGTAGGGCATCGAGGAGTTCCTCCGGGTACCGCCGGGCCGCGTAGGTCGCGCCGGCCGGTACGGCGATGAGGTCCGCGGTCTCCAGGCGTTCCAGGCCGTGCTTGACGGCCAGGGAGAAGCCCGCGTGGGTG
Organism: Streptomyces sp. NPDC050528; assembly: GCF_044457795.1. Classification (NCBI taxonomy): domain Bacteria; kingdom Bacillati; phylum Actinomycetota; class Actinomycetes; order Kitasatosporales; family Streptomycetaceae; genus Streptomyces; species Streptomyces sp. NPDC050528. Next base: position 795,997 of record NZ_JBITHH010000001.1, on the reverse strand, counting down.
GAGAGCTTCGGGCCCTCGGCCGAGGCGACGGCGAAGTCGTAGACCGGCAGCCCTTCGTCGCTGCGGTCGAGGCCGAACACCTCGCAGACCACGCCGAGTTCGAAGGGGTGCACTCCGTCGAGCAGGACCACGGCAACGTTTCTCAGCATGCTGCCAGTGTGCGCCCGGAGTGGCAGTAAATCGAGGGTGTACGGCAGTCCTGCCACTCACGGTAAGGAGTCAAAAGGACGAGACTCATGTCCATGAACACAGCCATGGACAACCTCATCGCCCTCCTCACCGTCGCCGGCATCTTCGTGGCCGTGACCTTCCCGTCGCTGCTCGGCATCGCGCACGACCGGCGCATCGACCGTCAGATCCGGACCGCCCACCGGATCATGGCTTCGACACCACGACGGTGACCGACCATTCCTGAATGCCCTTGCAGGAGATCTTGTGCGGCGCGGTCGCACACAGCGGCCGGGACGACGTGAGCTTCACGGTCCCGGCCGAGACCGCCTCGTAGGCGTTGCTCGCGTCGCCGGGCCGGATCAGGATCCCGCTGTTGGTGGCCTTCAGGCCGGTGCCGACGGTCTTCACCGGTGCCCAGGGCCGGGTGCCCGTCCCGTCCAGCAGGATGCGGACGGTGTTTCCGGTCGTCACACAGAACGTGCCGTTCGTGTCGCCCGCGGCGAGGGTCTCCTTCGCCGTACAGGCCGCCCGGCTCTTGCTCGGCGTGGGGGACGACGACGGCGAGACGCTGCCGCTGCCGGTGTCGGACTTCGTACCGCCGCAGCCCGCGAGGGCGAGCGCCAGGGTGGCGACGGCGAGGGACGGACCAAGAATCGATCGGCGCATGGGGGGCCTCCTTTGCCCCTTTGACGTGTCACGGACGCATCCGGATCCCTTGTGAGCAGTGAAATATCCGTGGACATGACAGAACCCCGACCGCTGCGAGACGGCCGGGGTCCAGCTCATGGCAGGGTCAGCTGGTCGTCACGGCGGTGTCGTCGAGGACGAAGCTGGTCTGGAGGGAGGAGTCCTCGACGCCGCTGAACTTCAGCGTGACGGTGGAGCCGGCGAAGGAGGACAGGCTGAAGGACTTCGCGACGTATCCGGTGGCCGCGTTGAGGTTGGAGTAGGTGGCCAGGGTGGTCGATCCGGCGGTGACCGTCAGCTTGTCGTAAGCCGTGCTGGTGCTGGTCTCCGCGGTGTCGACGTGCAGGTAGAAGGTGAACGTCGTCCCGGTGCAGCCGCTCGGGATCGTCACCGACTGGGACAGCGTGTCGGTGTGGGTCGAGCCGTAGCCGTCGAGCCAGGCCTTGTACGAACCGGTACGGGCCGCCTCACCGGTGTCGTTGGTGATGACACCGCTGCTCGCCGTCCAGGTGGTGTTCCCGGACTCGAAGCCCGCGTTGCCCAGCAGCTGGGTCGAGGTGCAGCTGCCGCCGCCGGAGGTGCTGACCGTCCAGGTGAAGGAGGCCGAGCCGGAGGCGCCGGTGGAGTCGGTCGCGGTCACCGTCACGGCGTAGGTGCCGGCGGTGGACGCGGTGCCGGAGATCAGCCCGGTCGAGCTGCTGATCGACAGGCCGGTCGGCAGCCCGCTCGCGCTGTAGGTGAGGGTCGCGCCCGCGCTGTCCGAGGCCGAGATCTGCAGGCTGGCCGTGGAGCCGGTCGCCGTGGACTGGCTGCCCGGGTTGGTGACGGTCACCGTGTTGCCCGTGGTGGTGCCGGAGGTGAAGGCGGCGGTGCCGTCCGGGGTGCCCCAGCCGGTCGGGCCGTCGTAGCCGGTGCCCGCGGTGCAGAAGTACGAGGTCGAGCAGGTGCCGTTGTTGCCGCTGGTGACGTCGTACAGGTTGCTGGTGTGGGAGTAGGGGTACTTCGCCGGGTAGTCGCTGGAACCCGGGGTGCCGGCCAGCGCGTAGACGCCCGCGATGATCGGGGACGAGGCGCTGGTGCCGCCGTAGACCGCCCAGCCGGAGCCGCCGTAGGTGTCGTAGACGGCCACGCCGGTGGCGGGGTCGGCGACCGCGGAGACGTCGGCCTCCATGCGCTTGGTGCAGCCCGTGTCGGTCTGCCAGGTCGGCTTCGCGTCGTAGGCGGAGCAGCCGGAGCCGCCGCCCTCGGTGCTGCTGGTCTTCCACACGGACTCGGTCCAGCCGCGGGTGTTGGACGACGTGGACAGCGCGGTGCCGCCGACTGCCGTCACGTACTGGGACGTTGCCGGGTACTCGGCGCCGTAGGCCTCGTCACCGGAGGAGACGGTGATCGCGACGCCCGGGTGCTTGAAGTACGAGGTGTCCTCGCTGGTCTGCGAGGAGGACTCGGAGCCGCCCCAGCTGTTGGAGACGAACTTCGCGCCCAGGGCGACGGCCTCGTTCTCGGCGGTGCCGAGGTTGGCGTCGGTGGCCGAAGTGGCCTCCACCAGAATGATGTTGCAGTTCGGGCAGACCGCGCTGACCATGTCGATGTCGAGCGCTTCCTCGCCCGCCCAGCCGGTGTCGTTCGTCGGCAGGGAGGTGGTGGAACCGGTCTGGCTGACCTGCTTGAAGCAGCCGCTGGCCACCGTGCAGGCCGACAGGCCGAAGTTGGAGCGGTAAGTGGCCAGGTCCGAGGCCGCGTTGGGGTCGTTGTACGCGTCCACCACGGCGACCGTCATGCCGGAACCGCCGGTCGAGGGCAGCGCGTACGCGCTGTGCAGGTTGGCCGGGCTGAGCCCGGACACCGCGGCGGCCGCGTCCGCGTGCACGGCGGAGGCCAGTTGCTGCTTGATGTCGGTGCGCCGCTGGGCGAAGCAGGCCGCCGAACCGGGGGCCGCGGTCGCGCACAGGTGCTCGGTCGGCACCTTCTGCCCGGCCTTGCCGGTCGAGTGGACGGCCTGGGCCGCGGGGGCGGTCAGGGCCTTGGAGTTCTGGGTGACCTTGGAGGCCTGAGCGGACTGGACGGCCGCGTGGGGGGCGGGCTGCGCGTCGGCGGGGGAGGCCGCCACGAGCCCGAAGACGCTGAGGGTGAGGGCGGGGATGGCGGCGGTCAGCAGTCTTCGCAGACTCCGTCGGGGCTTTTCACGCATGGGGTACTGCCTCCGTCTTGGAGTGGGGTTCCTCGGCGTGGTGGCAGGCCTGTGACGCGCGTAGCGGCGGCGGTCGACATCGTCATGGGCATGACACTTTGAGCGTCCTGTGGGGCCACTGATGAATGACATGAACAGGACGGGCAGAACGTAGCCGGGGCGACGAGACCGCGAACAGACGCGCCCCATGAACTTTGCCGCTCCATAGAAACTCCATGGACGGCCCATGGAAGCTCCATGGGCCGTCCGCGAAGTAAGAGGCAGATAAAGGGGACTGGTGGTCCTCTAGGGGGTCTAGAAGTCCTCGTCGAGGTCGACCGTGCCCTCCACGGCCACCTGGTACGCCGACGGGCGGCGCTCGAAGAAGTTGGTCAGCTCCTGCACACCCTGCAACTCCATGAAGGAGAAGGGGTTTTCGGAGCCGTAGACCGGCGCGAACCCGAGCCGCTGCAGCCGCTGGTCCGCGACGCACTCCAGGTACTGGCGCATCGAGTCGGTGTTCATCCCCGGCAGACCCTCACCGCACAGGTCGCGCCCGAACTGCAGCTCCGCCTCGACGGCTTCGCGCAGCATGTCGGTCACCTCCTGCTGGAGCTGGTCGTCGAAGAGTTCCGGCTCCTCCTTGCGCACGGTGTCGACCACCTCGAAGGCGAAGCTCATGTGCATGGTCTCGTCGCGGAACACCCAGTTGGTGCCGGTGGCCAGACCGTGCAGCAGACCCCGGCTGCGGAACCAGTAGACGTACGCGAACGCGCCGTAGAAGAACAGCCCCTCGATGCACGCGGCGAAGCAGATCAGGTTGAGGAGGAAGCGGCGGCGGTCGGCCTGGGTCTGGAGGCTCTCCAGCTTCTCGACCTCGTTGATCCACTTGAAGCAGAACTCGGCCTTCTCGCGGATGGAGGGGATGTTCTCCACCGCGTCGAAGGCGGCCGCCCTGTCCTCCGGGTCGGGGAGGTAGGTGTCGAGCAGCGTCAAGTAGAACTGGACGTGCACCGCCTCCTCGAAGAGCTGACGGCTCAAGTAGAGCCGCGCCTCGGGGGAGTTGATGTGCTTGTACAGGGTCAGCACGAGGTTGTTCGCCACGATCGAGTCACCCGTCGCGAAGAACGCGACCAGCCGGCCGATCATGTGCTGCTCACCTGGGGTCAGCTTCGCGAGGTCGGCGACGTCCGAGTGGAGGTCGACCTCCTCGACGGTCCAGGTGTTCTTGATCGCGTCCCGGTAGCGCTCGTAGAAGTCCGGGTAGCGCATGGGGCGGAGGGTCAGCTCGAAGCCCGGGTCGAGAAGGTTCTTGGCTTCGGTCGTCATTACTGGCAGGCCTCGCAGGACTCGGGGTTCTCAAGGGAGCAGGCGACCGCGTCTTCGTCGGGGGTCAACTGCTGTACCGGGATGGGGGTTTGGGCCTGGGCCTGGGCCGCGCGGGCGATCCTCGTCGCCGGGCGGGAGCGCAGGTAGTACGTCGTCTTCAGGCCCTGCTTCCAGGCGTACGCGTACATCGAGGAGAGCTTGCCGATCGTCGGCGTCTCCAGGAACAGGTTCAGGGACTGGGACTGGTCCAGGAACGGGGTGCGGGCGGCGGCCATGTCGATCAGGCCGCGCTGCGGGATCTCCCAGGCCGTGCGGTACAGGGCGCGCACGTCCTCCGGGATCCAACTGAACGCCTGCACCGAGCCGTTGGCCTCGCGCAGCGCCTCCCGGGTGCGGGCGTCCCACACGCCGAGCTGCTTCAACTCGTCGACCAGGTAGGAGTTGACCTGGAGGAACTCGCCGGAGAGGGTCTCGCGCTTGAAGAGGTTCGAGACCTGCGGCTCGATGCACTCGTAGACGCCGGCGATGGACGCGATGGTGGCCGTGGGGGCGATCGCCAGCAACAGGCTGTTGCGCATGCCGGTTTGGGCGATACGTTCCCGCAGGGCCGACCAGCGCTCGGGCCAGGTCAGTTCCACGTCGTAGTGGTCGGGGTGCAGGATGCCCCGGGCGGTGCGGGTCTTCTCCCAGGCCGGTAGCGGGCCGTTGCGCTCGGCGAGGTCGGCCGACGCCTCGTACGCGGCGAGCATGATGCGCTCGGCGATCCGGGTCGAAAGCGCCTGCGCCTGCGGGGAGTCGAACGGGACGCGGAGTTTGAAGAAGACGTCCTGGAGGCCCATCGCGCCCAGGCCGACCGGGCGCCAGCGGGCGTTGGAACGGCCCGCCTGCTCGGTCGGGTAGAAGTTGATGTCCACGACACGGTCGAGGAAGGTGACCGCCGTGCGGACCGTCTCGTCCAGGCGCTCCCAGTCCAGCTCACCATCGGCGACGAACGCGCCCAGGTTCACCGAACCCAGGTTGCAGACCGCCGTCTCGCCGTCGTCCGTGACCTCCAGGATCTCCGTGCAGAGGTTGGAGGAGTGGACCGTGTGGCCCGGCTCGGCGGTCTGGTTGGCGGTGCGGTTGGCCGCGTCCTTGAAGGTCATCCAGCCGTTGCCGGTCTGTGCGAGGGTGCGCATCATGCGGCCGTAGAGATCACGGGCCGGGATGGTCTTCTTCGCCAGCCCCGCGGCTTCCGCCTTGCGGTACGCGGCGTCGAACTCGTCGCCCCACAGGTCGACCAGCTCGGGCACGTCGGCGGGGGAGAACAGCGACCACTCGCCGTCGGCGTTCACCCGGCGCATGAACTCGTCCGGGATCCAGTGCGCGAGGTTCAGGTTGTGCGTACGGCGGGCGTCCTCACCGGTGTTGTCGCGCAGCTCCAGGAACTCCTCGATGTCGGAGTGCCAGGTCTCCAGGTACACCGCGGCGGCACCCTTGCGCCGGCCGCCCTGGTTCACCGCCGCCACCGAGGCGTCCAGCGTCTTCAGGAACGGGACGATGCCGTTCGAGTGCCCGTTCGTGCCGCGGATCAGCGAACCCCGGCTGCGGATGCGGGAGTACGACAGTCCGATGCCACCGGCGTGCTTCGAGAGGCGGGCGACCTGGTGGTAGCGGTCGTAGATGGAGTCCAGCTCGTCCAGCGGGGAGTCGAGGAGGTAGCAGGACGACATCTGGGGGTGCCGGGTGCCGGAGTTGAAGAGCGTGGGGGAGGACGGGAGGTAGTCCAGGCGGCTCATCAGGCGGTAGAGCGCGGCGACTTCGTCCAGGGCGCGGGTCGAGTCGTCCTCGGCCAGGCCGCTCGCCACGCGCAGCATGAAGTGCTGGGGGGTCTCGATGACCTTGCGGGTGATCGGGTGCCGGAGCAGGTAACGGCTGTACAGGGTGCGCAGGCCGAAGTAGCCGAAGCGGTCGTCGGCGCCCTCGTCGAAGGAGGCGGCGATCAGCGCGTCCAGGTGCGCCGCGTGCAGCGTCGCGAACTCGGCGGTGCGGTCCGCGATGAGGCCCTCGCGGTGGCCCACGGCGACGGACTCGGTGAACGTCGTGACGCCCTGGGAGGCGGCCTCGGCGGCGATGCTGACCGTCAGCAGCCGGGCGGCGAGGCGGGAGTAGACCGGGTCCTCGGAGATGAGGCCGGCGGCCGCCTCCGTGGCCAGCTCGCGCAGTTCCGCCACGTCCGCGTGCGCGGACCGGCCGCGCAACGTGGCGGCGGCGACCCGGCCGGGGTCGGCGTCGGGGAGGTCGGCGGTCAGCTCGGTCAGGGTCCGCAGGATCGCGGTACCGGGACCGTCGGCTCCGGGAACGGCCGTTCCGGGAACGTCGGTTCCGGCCACGATCGTGTCGGTTGCCCGGTTCGCTGATGCCGGCTCTGCTGGCGCGATGGTCACGGTGGGGCTCTCCCTCGCTCGGCACGGGGCCTCGCCGAGGGCAGGCGGCAGTACACGAGCGCACGGGGCGTCGCGTCCACCGGCCCACTCCACGAGGCCCGGACGTCATGCGCCCTGGCCGGGTGGCCGGACGCGAGCTGTCGGCAGGTCCTCGGACTGACCATGCGTGCATATGCACGTAAGTACACCGTTGCGGGACAGTTCCGGATTCGCACCGGATTCCCCTGCGGCGACAGCGAGCACGAGCATACATCTTGTGCTCGCCTGTCACGTCACCACCAGATGTTGTGTCGCGCCTGTTTCAGAGCGTCAACTCATAGGTGAGGAGAGTGATGTCGTCGAGCTCCGGCAGGGGAGTCCAGTCGCGGTCGGGGGTGCGGGTGAAACCCAGGCGTTCGTAGATGCGGTGGGCCGCGTGCATGGTGCGTTGGGTCGACAGGACTACGGCCGTGCAGCCTTCCGTCGCTCGGGCGCGGTCGACGCAGGCGCGGACGAGGGCCTCGCCGGCGCCCTTGCCGCGGGCGTCGCGGGCGATCGCCAGCATCCGGATCTCGGCCTCTCCGGGTTGCGCGATGTCGGCCATCGGGCCGCCGGACGGGACGAAGGTCACTCCGCCGAGGAGGCGGTCGCCGTTCAGGGCGACCAGTACGTCGGCTGCGGCTGCCCGTTTTGCTACGGCTCTCAACTCACCGAGGTATTCGTCGCTTTCGCCGAAGTCGAGGAGGCCGTCCTGTAGGTAGGCCTGTGCGGTGATCTCGCCGAGGGGTTCGTATTCGGTGGGTTCTGCTTGCCGGATGAGGATGTCCATGCGGGTGAGTGTGCACGAAGAGCGGGCCGCCGAGGGGGGTGCTCTCGGTGGCCCGCTGCGGGTTCGTTGTGGCTGGTCGCGCAGTTCCCCGCGCCCCTAGGGTGACTTAGTGGCCGGCGATTACAGGGAGCTCCTCCTTCACTCCCGGGTCGCCCGCGTCCGCCGTGTAGTCGGCCGGGTTTGTCTCGTCGGTGCCCTCCGGGGCCTTGAACGCCCTCAGGGCGAACGTCAGGACCACCGTCACCACCACGTTCATCACGAACGCCGTCAGGCCGATGTAGCCGATCTCGCCGATGCCCGGGATCTCCTTGGAGGAGCCGCCGAAGTGGTCCTGGGTCGGGGAGGCCACGCCGTAGGCCGCGAGGGTGCCGTAGATCATGCCGACTGCCCAGCCGGTGAGGAGGGCCCAGCGGTGGGGCCAGCGGGTGAAGAGGCCGCCTACCAGGGACGGGAAGGTCTGGAGGATCCAGATGCCGCCCAGGAGCTGGAAGTTGATGGCGACCGTCTTGTCCATCGTGAGGACGAAGGCGAGGGCGCCCACTTTCACCAGGAGGGAGACGATCTTGGAGACCTTTGTCTCCTGGGCCGGGGTTGCGTCGGGCTTGATGAAGTCCTTGTAGATGTTGCGGGTGAAGAGGTTCGCCGCCGCGATGGACATGATCGCCGCGGGCACCAGCGCTCCGATGCCGATCGCCGCGAACGCCACGCCCGCGAACCAGTCCGGGAACATGTTCTCGAAGAGCTGCGGGATCGCCAACTGGCCGTTGGTGACCTTGACTCCGGCCGCGATCGCCATGAAGCCGAGCAGCGCGAGCAGGCCCAGCATCAGTGAATACAGGGGCAGGATCGTGGTGTTGCGGCGGATCACGTTGCGGCTCTTGGAGGAGAGCGTCGCCGTGATCGAGTGCGGGTACATGAACAGGGCGAGTGCCGAGCCCAACGCCAGGGTGGCGTACGTCCATTGGCCCGCCGGTGCGGGGACCAGTCCGCCCGCCCCGGCCGCCTTGAACTTGGCGCCCGCCGCGCTGAAGATGTCGTCGAACCCGCCGAGCTTGATCGGGATGTAGATGATCGCCACCGCGATGACGATGTAGATCAGGCCGTCCTTCACGAACGCGATCAGCGCGGGTGCGCGCAGGCCCGAGGAGTAGGTGTACGCCGCCAGCACCGCGAACGCGATCAGCAGGGGCAGGTCCTTCACGAACCAGTTGGAGTTCGCGCTGCCGCCCACGCCCATGACGTCCAACACGGCCTGGATGCCGACCAGTTGGAGCGCGATGTACGGCATCGTCGCGAGGATGCCGGTGATCGCCACCGCCAGCGACAGCCCCTTGGAGCCGAAGCGGCCGCGCACGAAGTCCGAGGTCGTCACGTATCCGTGCTTGTGCGACACCGACCAGAGGCGGGGGAGGAAGGTGAAGATCAACGGGTAGACGAGGATCGTGTACGGCACCGCGAAGAAGCCGGCCGCGCCCGCCGCGTAGACCGCCGCCGGGACCGCCACGAACGTATACGCGGTGTAGAGGTCGCCGCCGAGCAGGAACCAGGTGACCCAGGTGCCGAACGACCGTCCGCCCAGGCCCCATTCGTCGAGGCTCTGCTCGTTGTCGGCCCGGCGCCAGCGTGCGGCCAGGAAGCCCAGGGCCGTGACGGCCAGGAAGAAGAAGATGAAGACGCCGAGGGCGACGCCGTTCACGCCGTCGTTCACCGGTTGCCTCCGTGGCGGGTGCGCTGGTCACGCTGCCAGAGCTTGTAGGCGGTCATCGTCAGCGCCGTCGAGATCAGCACCCAGAGCATCTGGTACCAGTAGAAGAACGGGACGCCGATGAACGTGGGGTCGATCTTGGTGTAGGAGCCGACCCAGAGCAGCGCCACGAAGGGCGCGAACAGGCAGACGGCGATGACCACGCGGACCGGTGTCACGACCGGTGCGGCTGCGGGCGGTGCCACTTCGGGCGGTACTTCCGGCACATCTGACATATCGCGGCTCCGTCACCTTTGATGATCCCCTGTGTAATGCGGAGGCAATCTAGGTCACGGCGTCGCGCGAGCGGAAGACCTCGTCCGTATATCGGCATGTCGATTCTGTGAAGACGTGACATCGGTGTCAAAGACAGGCCGACCAGGGTCAACAGCAGCGGAAACCCTGGCGCGGGTCGGCCTCCTGGCGGGCCGTCCGCATGCGTTCGAAGTCACGGCGGTCGGGGACCTCCGCGTCCGGGTGGTTCCGGCGTACGTGCGTGACGTATCGGTCGTACGCCGACTCGTCCGTCAACTCCCGGACGTACCACCGCACTCCACCGATCGCCCGGCTAGCCGCCCGTATCAGCGCCGACCGCATCGCGCGCCACCTCCTCCTTCTCCTCCCGGGTCGGGATCAGCCCGGCCGGTGCCACGATGTGCGACTCGACGTACGGCGTCTCGCTCAGCGTGGAGAGCGCGGGGCGGCGGATGTGTCGAACACAGACGCGGAGGGCGTCCGCGATCACGACCACGACGAGCACCGCGAGAATGGCCGAAAGCACCCCGTCCACCGTGGAGTTGGTGACGACGGTGTGCATGTCGTCCATGGACTTGGCCGGCGGCAGGACCTTGCCCGCGTCGATCGCGTCCTGGAACACGGACCGTTGCTTGAAGAAGCCGAGTTTCGGGTCGCCGGAGAACACCTTCTGCCAGCTCGCGGTGAGGGTGACCGTCGCGTCCCAGGCGAGCGGAATCCCGGTGATCCAGGCCCACTTGAGGCGTCCGGACTTCACTAGGAGGGTGGTGCAGACGGCCAGCGCGACGGCGGCGAGGAGTTGGTTGGCGATGCCGAAGATCGGGAAGAGCTGGTTGATTCCGCCCAGGGGTTCGTGGACGCCGACCCAGAGGAAGTAGCCCCAGAGCGCGCACACGATCGCGCTCGTCAGGGCCAGGCCCGGGCGCCAACTCACGTTCCTGAAAGGCCGGTAGACGTTCCCGAGCATGTCCTGGAGCATGAACCGGCCCACCCGCGTACCCGCGTCCAGTGCGGTCAGGATGAACAGCGCCTCGAACATGATCGCGAAGTGGTACCAGAAGGCGCGCAGGCTCCCGCCGGTGACCTTGGAGAAGATCTCCGAGACGCCGACCGCGAGGGTGGGCGCACCGCCGGTGCGGGACAGCAGGCTCGCCTCGTCGACGTTCTTCGCGGCCTGCGCGAGGTCGGCGGGGGAGATGTGATAGCCCCAACTGCTCACCACCTGCGAGGCGTTCTGCACGGTCGTGCCGATCGCGCCCGCCGGGGCGTTCATCGCGAAGTACAGACCCGGGTCGATGATGGTCGCGGCGACCAGGGCCATCACGGCGACGGACGACTCCATGAGCATGGAGCCGTAGCCGATCATGCGGATCTGGGTTTCCTTCTGGATCATCTTCGGGGTCGTACCGCTGGAGATGAGCGAGTGGAAGCCGGACAGGGCGCCGCAGGCGATCGTGATGAAGACGAAGGGGAAGAGCGAACCGGCGAAGACCGGGCCGTTGCCGTGCCTGGCGAAGTCGGTGACGGCGGGCATCTTCAGGGCGGGCAGGGCGACGACGACGCCTATCGCCAGCAGGCCGATCGTGCCGATCTTCATGAAGGTGGAGAGGTAGTCGCGCGGGGCGAGCAGGGTCCAGACGGGGAGGATCGAGGCGACGAAGCCGTACGCCACCAGCCAGATCACCAGGGTCGAGGGCGCGAGGGTGAAGGTGCCGGCCCAGGACGACTCGGCGACCCAGCGGCCCGCGACCAGGGCGAGCAGCAGCAGGGCCACGCCGATGAGGGAGACCTCGGAGACCCGGCCCGGGCGGAGTACCCGTAGATAGAAGCCCATCAGCAGGGCGATCGGGATGGTCATGCCGATGGAGAAGGTGCCCCAGGGGGAGGAGGCCAGCGCGTTCACGACGACGAGGGCCAGCACGCCGAGCAGGATGATCATGATGGCGAAGGTGGCGATCAGCGCCGCCGCGCCGCCGAACGGGCCGATCTCCTCGCGGGCCATCTGCCCGAGTGACCTGCCGTCGCGCCGGGTTGAGAAGAACAGCACCACCATGTCCTGGACCGCGCCCGCGAAGACGACCCCGGCGATGATCCAGATCGTGCCGGGCAAGTAGCCCATCTGCGCGGCGAGTATGGGTCCGACGAGCGGTCCGGCGCCGGCGATCGCGGCGAAGTGGTGGCCGAGCAGGACGCGGCGGTCGGTGGGGTGGTAGTCGATGCCGTTGTCGAGGCGCTCGGCCGGGGTGGCTCGGGTGCCGTCGACCTTCAGGACCTTGTACGCGATGAACTTCGCGTAGAAGCGGTAGGCGATGGCGTACGAGCCGAGCGCGGCGGCGACCATCCAGGCGGCCGACACGTTCTCGCCCCGCGCCAGCGCGAGGACGGACCAGCCCGCGGCGGCGACGAGCGCGACGAGGGTCCAGACGACGATGGTTCGGACGTTCGCGGTACGCACCGGGGAGTCCTCCCGTCCATGCGGCGACGGGAGGAACGTAGAGCAACCTCGGTAACTCCGTAAGTCCCTTAGTCCTGTGGGCGCTTGAGTCGCGCCACGAACTTGTACCTGTCCCCCCGGTACACCGACCGCACCCACTCCACCGGCTTGCCCTCCTTGTCGAGGGAGTGGCGGGAGAGCATCAGCATGGGCAGGCCCACGTCGGTGCTGAGGAGGCCGGCCTCGCGCGGGGTAGCCAGGGAGGTCTCGATGGTCTCCTCGGCCTCGGCGAGATGGACGTCGTAGACCTCGGCCAACGCGGTGTAGAGGGACGTGTACTTGACCAGTGACCTGCGCAGCGCGGGGAAGCGCTTCGCGCTGAGGTGGGTCGTCTCGATGGCCATCGGTTCGGCGTTGGCCATGCGGAGGCGCTCGATGCGCAGGACCCGGCCGCCGGTGGTGATGTCGAGCAGGTCGGCGAGGGTGTCGTCGGCGGTGATGTAGCCGATGTCCAGGAGCTGCGAGGTGGGTTCGAGGCCCTGGGCCCTCATGTCCTCGGTGTACGAGGTGAGTTGGAGCGCCTGCGAGACCTTCGGCTTGGCGACGAACGTGCCCTTGCCCTGGATGCGCTCCAGTCGGCCCTCGACGACCAGTTCCTGAAGAGCCTGGCGGACCGTGGTGCGCGAGGTGTCGAACTCCGCGGCCAGGGTGCGCTCGGGCGGGACGGGCGTGCCGGGCGGCAACGTCTCCGTCATGTCCAGCAGATGCTTCTTCAGGCGGTAGTACTTCGGCACGCGCGCGGTACGGACGGTAGCCCCACCCTCGTTCTCCGCACTGCTGACGTCGGTGCTCATGCTCCGCCTTCCCGGCTCCGGACAAGGGTCACTTGGTGATCCCCTCTGTATACCGTCGCCGTCTCTTTTGGTCTAGTCCACAGCGCCAAGTGGTCTAGCGGACGACAGTACTCCGGCACCGTTGTTTTCGCTGCCTTCTTACTTAAAGGTTCCTGCATATGTAGGTCGCATAACGGCTGGTCAGGGGTGTTTCGGGGGCTCTTGACAGGCCTTGTGGTCTGGTCCAAGCTCCCGGTACTGGTCTACACCATTGGTTCAGGTCCCGGCCCTTGGGCGGGAGGTGTGGCAGGCATCCCTGAGGAGGGTGGCGTGAAGCGCAAGCTCATAGCCGCGATCGGTATCGCGGGCATGATGGTCTCCATCGCGGCGTGCGGGGGCAACGACGACAAGGGCTCTTCGAACAGCGGCGCCGACGCCAAGGAGCTGACCGTCTGGCTCACCGTCGACGCGCAGAACAACTGGCCCCAGCTGGTGAAGGCGGCCGACGCGGCCGTGCAGAAGGCGCACCCCGGCGTCAAGATCAAGCACGAGTACTACGGCTGGCCGGACAAGAACACCAAGCTCGACGCGGTCCTCGCCACGGACAAGGCCCCCGACGTGGTCGAGATGGGCAACACCGAGATGCTGAGTTACATGGTCAAGGGCGCCTTCGCACCCGTCGACCCCGCCAAGTTCACCAACTCCTCCGCCTGGCTCGACGGCCTCAAGGCCTCGGTCACCTACGACGGCAAGACCTACGGCGTCCCGTACTACGCCGGTGGCCGCGTCGCCAACTGGCGCAAGGACATCGCCGCTTCGGTCGGCGTCAAGGCGCCCCCGACGACGTACGCCGAGCTGACCGCCGACCTGGACAAGATCCAGAAGAAGGAAGGCAGCAAGTTCAGCGCCTGGTACCAGCCCACCCGTGACTGGTATGCGGCCATGTCCTTCGTCTACGACGCCGGCGGCGCCATCGCCACCCAGTCCGGCAGCGACTGGAAGGCCAGCCTCTCCTCGCCCGAGTCCATCAAGGGGCTCACCGAGTGGAAGTCGGTCATCGACAAGTACATGCACGGCGACAAGACCAAGGACGAGTCCGACCGTTACATCGTGTACGGCCAGGGCAAGGCGTCCATGATCTTCGCCGCCGCGTGGGAGGGCGCGACCGCCGCCGACCCGAAGAACGACAAGACGGGCGGCAAGCTGAAGACCGACCTGGTCAACTTCGTGATGCCCGGCCCGTCCGGCAAGAACATGCCCGTGTTCCTGGGCGGTTCGGACCTCGCCATCCCGGTGAAGTCCAAGGCGCAGGCGCTCGCCGCCGAGTGGATCAACGCCTTCACCGGTCCGTCCGGCCAGAAGGGCCTGATGGCCAAGGGCAACCTGCCGAACAACAAGACCGACCTCGCGACGCTGAAGAGCGACCCCGCGACGGCGGTCCCGGCCACCGCGGCCGAGTCCAACTGGTTCGTCCCGATGGCACCGGGCTGGGGCCAGGTCGAGAAGGCCCAGGTCCTGCAGACCATGCTGCAGAACATCGGCACCGGCAAGCAGTCGGTGGCGGACGCCGCGAAGGCCGCGGACACCGCGATCGACAAGGTCATCAACACCAAGTGATCTGAATGCAGGGCCCTGTTGACGTACAGGGCCCTGCATCTCGTACGGATTCCGCGCGTTGGCGCATTCCCGTACGAGGTACGGCCGTACGACCTGAGGGATCGCTGAGGAGCCCGCGATGAGTGCCGACACGACCACCCCCGCCAAGGTGCCGCCGCCGCGGCACGCGCCACCACCGGGCGTCCCCACCGCTCCCCGCAGAAAGCGGACGTCGAGAGGGGCCGGGATCCCCTGGCTGCTGCTCGCGCCCTGTCTGCTCATCCTCGCCCTGGTCATGGGCTATCCGCTGGTCCGGCTGGTCACCCTGTCCTTCCAGTCCTTCGGGCAGTCCCAGCTGTGGGGCTTCAAGTCCGCCGAGTGGATCGGCTTCGACAACTTCTCCGGGATCCTCGGCGACGGCGAGTTCTGGGGCGTCGTCGTCCGCACGATCGTCTTCGCGGCCGGCTCGGTCGTCTTCACGATGGTCGCCGGCATGGCCCTCGCCCTGCTCCAGCAGAAGGTCTCCGGCTGGGTGAAGACCCTCATCAACGTTGTCCTGGTGGCCAGTTGGGGCATGCCGGTCATCGTCGCGACCACCG
Source organism: Streptomyces sp. NPDC050528 (assembly GCF_044457795.1). NCBI lineage: Bacteria > Bacillati > Actinomycetota > Actinomycetes > Kitasatosporales > Streptomycetaceae > Streptomyces > Streptomyces sp. NPDC050528. The sequence continues at coordinate 780,945 of NZ_JBITHH010000001.1, read as the reverse complement.
TCTTCAAGTGGCTCTTCGACTCGGACTACGGCGTCTTCAACGCGCTGCTCAGCAAGTTGCCCGGCGTCGACATGATCGGCCACAACTGGTTCGCCAGCGGACCGCAGGGCCTCCTCGTCATCATGCTGCTCGTGGTGTGGGGCGCGGTGCCCTTCGTCGTCATCACGCTCAGCGCCGGACTCACCCAGGTTCCCCAGGAGTTGGAGGAAGCGGCCCGCCTCGACGGCGCCGGCGCCTGGGGCGTCTTCCGGTACGTCACGCTGCCCATCCTCAAGCCGATCATCGTGATGCTCACGACCCTGTCGGTGATCTGGGACATGGGCGTCTTCCCCCAGGTGTTCGTGATGCGCGGCGGCCACCCCGAGGCCGACTTCCAACTGCTCAGCACCTATTCCTACGACCGTGCCTTCGTCGTCAACGACTACGGACAGGGTTCTGCGATAGCCCTGGTCACGGTGGTGCTGCTGCTCGGGGTCGTCGCCGTCTACATGCGTCAGATGCTTCAGATCGGAGAGGTCGAATGAGCGCGCTCACGACCGATGCGCCCAAGACATCGGGCGGGGGCCGCCGTAGGCCGAAGCTGGGCTGGAACCTTCTCGGCCTGCTCGTCTTCGTCGTCGTCGGCTTCCCCCTCTACTGGATGCTCGACACGGCGTTCAAGCCGGCCAAGGACGCCATCGACCCGGACCCGAGCCTGCTGCCCACCGGCATCACGCTCGACAACTTCCGCCGGGCGCTGGACATCGCCGACTTCTGGGGCCCGGTCGGCCGCAGCCTCATCGTGTCCCTGTCGGTGGTCGTGATCGGCGTCGTCGTCGGCCTGCTGGCCGCGCTCGCCATCTCCCGGTTCGCCTTCCGCGGCCGCAAGATCGTGATCGTCGGCATCCTCGCGGTCCAGATGGTCCCGCTGGTCTCGATGATCATCCCGGTCTTCCTGCTGCTGAACGACCTCGACCAGTACGACAAGCTCTCGGGCCTGATCATCACGTACCTGACCTTCATCCTCCCGTTCACGGTGTGGACCCTGCGCGGCTTCATCGTCAACATCCCGAAGGAGCTGGAGGAGGCGGCCATGGTCGACGGCTGCTCCCGCACCGGCGCCTTCATCCGGGTCGTCTTCCCCCTCCTCGCCCCGGGCATGGTCGCCACCTCGGTCTACGGCTTCATCCAGGCCTGGAACGAGTACCTGTACGCCCTGATGCTGCTCAGCCAGGAGCACCAGACGGCGACCGTCTGGCTCGGCAACTTCACCACCAAGCACGGCACCGAGTACGCCCCGATGATGGCCGGCGCCACCATGATGGCCGTGCCGATCGTCGTCCTGTTCCTCATCGTCCAGCGCAAGATGGCCGCGGGCCTGACCGCGGGCGCTGTGAAGGGATAACACCACCGATGACGACACTCGCCAGCGGTACCGACACCCTGACGCGCGACGCCCTCACCGTCCTGCAACCGGGCTTCCCCGGCACCACGGCCCCCGACTGGCTGCTGCGGCGCCTCGGCGAAGGCCTGGCCTCGGTGGGCCTGTTCGGCCGCAACATCGCGTCCCCCGAGCAACTCTCGTCGCTCACCGCCCAGTTGAGGTCCGAACGGGACGACGTCCTGGTCGCGATCGACGAGGAGGGCGGCGACGTCACCCGCCTGGAGGCCCGCACCGGCTCCTCCTTCCCGGGCAACCACGCCCTGGGCGCGGTGGACGACGTGAACTTGACCAGGGAGGTGGCCCACGAGCTGGGCCGCAGACTCGCCGCCTGCGGAGTGAACCTCAACTGGGCCCCCTCCGCGGACGTCAACTCCAACCCCTCCAACCCGGTCATCGGCGTCCGGTCCTTCGGCGCCGACCCGGAGTCGGTCGCCCGGCACACGGCGGCCTACGTCACCGGCCTCCAGTCGGCGGGCGTCGCCGCCTGCACGAAGCACTTCCCGGGCCACGGCGACACGGCGGTCGACTCCCACCACGCCCTCCCGCGCATCGACGCCGATCTGCCGGTCCTGGAGCGACGCGAGCTGCTCCCGTTCCGCGCGGCCATCGCCGCCGGCACCCGCGCGGTGATGAGCGCCCACATCCTGGTCCCCACCCTGGACCCGGAGCACCCCGCCACCCTCTCCCTCCGCATCCTCACCGACCTCCTCCGAGGCCAACTCGGCTACGACGGCCTCATCGTCACCGACGGCATGGAAATGCAGGCGATCGCCGCCACCTACGGCATCGAACGCGGCAGTGTCCTCGCGATCGCCGCCGGCGCCGACGCGATCTGCGTGGGCGGAGGCCTCGCGGACGACGAGACGGTACGACGGCTGCGCGACGCCCTGGTGGGTGCGGTGCGGTCGGGGGAGCTGCCGGAGGAGCGGCTGGCCGAAGCAGCGGAACGGGTACGGGAGTTGGCCCGGTGGGCGGCCTCGGCGTCGGCCACGGAGGAGGCCTCCAACACCGCATCGGATGTGACGCGCGTCGACATCGGCCTCGTCGCCGCCCGCCGCGCCCTCACGGTCACCGGCGCCGAGGACTTCACCCCGCTCACCGAACCGCCGTACGTCGCTCTCCTCACCCCCGTCGCCAACATCGCCGTGGGCGACGAGACCCCCTGGGGTGTGGCCGCCGAACTCGAACGGCTGCTGCCGGGCACGGAGACGGCCGGCTTCTCCGGGGACGACGCGGGGAGCGTGATCCTGAAGGCGGCCGGGACACGGCGCATCGTGGCCGTGGTCCGGGACGAGCACCGGCACCCCTGGATGACGGCTGCCCTCGACACCCTGCTGGCCGCCCGGCCCGACACCGTGGTGGTCGAGATGGGCGTCCCGCAGGCACCGCCCCGAGGCGCCCTGCACATCGCGACTCACGGCGCGGCCCGCGTCTGTGGCCACGCGGCGGCGGAGGTCATCGCCGGGGCGTGACCGTGAGCCGGGGGAGCGACCCCGACCCGGGGGAGCACCTCCGCATACACCGGTGCCGGGCCTTCCACGAGCGGGCCCGGCACCGGCATGTACAGATATGAGACTGGGTCAGATTCCTTACTGGTCAAGCGGGTTGAGGAACCCGGTCCTCAGATGCCCTGCCAGTCCGGCTTGTTGACGAACGTGTGCCGGAAATAGTCCGCGAGCTTCAGCTTGGACGCGGCGCCCTCGTCGACCACGACCGTCGCATGCCGGTGCAACTGGAGCGCCGACGCCGGGCACACCGCGGCCACCGGACCCTCCACGGTCGCGGCGACCGCGTCCGCCTTGCCCTCGCCGGTCGCGAGGAGGACCAGGTGCCGGGCCTCCAGGATGGTGCCGATGCCCTGGGTGATGACGTGGTGCGGGACCTGCTCGATGTCGCCGTCGAAGAACCGCGCGTTGTCCACCCGCGTCTGCTCGGTCAGCGTCTTGATCCGGGTCCGCGAGGCCAGCGACGAGCACGGCTCGTTGAACCCGATGTGCCCGTCGGTCCCGATCCCCAGCACCTGGAGGTCGACCCCGCCGGCCTCGCCCAGCGCTCGGTCGTACGCCTCGCACGCCGCCTGTACGTCCTCGGCGGTGCCGTCCGGCCCGGAGAAGGCGTCCATCCCGATCCCGAGCGGCTCCAGCACCTCGCGCCGCAGGACCGAGCGGTACGACTCCGGGTGCTCGGCGGGCAGCCCCACGTACTCGTCGAGCTGGGCGATCCGGGCCCGCGAGGTGTCCACGGATCCGGCGCGGACCTTGGCGGCGAGGGCTTCGTAGATGGGCAGCGGCGTCGACCCGGTGGCCACGCCGAGAAGGGCGTCCGGCTTGCGCCGGAGCAGCTGTGCCATGGCCTCGGCGATCAGCTCGCCGCCCGACTTGGCGTCCGGAACGATGACAACTTCCACGCTGGCCTGCCGTTCTGCAGAGGGGCTTCGAGGAGCCCGGAAGAGCTGTGTGGTTTAGACCAATCCGCGCACCAATCTAACAGAGGAGGCTCTTGCCTCCCAGAGTTCGCCCGCTGTCCGAAAACCGGTCACCGCCCAACAGAGGCGCACCTCCCGCAGACGGGGTGAAATGGACACCGCAGCACCGCCCCGACCGACCTCCGGAGGACCCCGCATGACCGCCACGACCCCGGCCCCCGACAGCGAACTCCCCGGCCGGATCATGGCCCGCGAGATGGCCGAACAGCCCGACGTCCTGCGCCGCATCCTGGACGAGGGCGCCCCGCGCATCCGCCAGGTCGCCCAGGAGGTGGCCGTACGCAAGCCGCGCTTCGTGCTGCTCACCGCCCGCGGCACCTCCGACAACGCGGCCCTCTACGCCAAGTACCTCCTGGAGATCCGCCTCGGCCTGCCCTGCGGACTCACCTCGATGTCCACCACCACGGCCTACGGCGCCCGCCCCGACCTGACCGACGTCCTCGTCGTCACCGTCAGCCAGTCCGGCGGCTCCCCGGACCTGGTGGCCTCGACCCGGGCCGCCCGCGACGCCGGCGCGATCACGGTCGCCGTGACCAACAACCCGGACTCACCACTGGCCGCCGTATCGGAGTACCACGTCGACATCATGGCGGGCCCGGAGAAGGCCCTCCCCGCGACCAAGACGTACACGGCCTCCCTGCTCGCCCTCTACCTCTTCGTCGAGGGCCTGCGCGGCGGCGACGGCGCGGCGGCCAAGGTGCTGCCCGACCTCGCCGAGCAGCTGCTCGCCCGCCAGGACGAGGTCCGCACCCTCGCCTCCCGCTACCGCTTCGCCGAACGCATGGTGATCACCTCGCGCGGCTACGGCTACCCCACCGCCAGGGAAGCCGCCCTCAAGCTGATGGAGACCAGCTACATCCCCGCGCTCGCCTACTCCGGCGCCGACCTCCTGCACGGCCCCCTCGCCATGGTCGACAACGTCTCCCCGGTCATCGCGGTCGTGACGGCCGGCAAGGGCGGCAGCGCCCTCCAGCCCGTCCTCGACCGGCTGCGCGGCCGGGGCGCCGACCTGGTCGTCATCGGCCCGGCGGGCCAGGTCGAGCAGGCCTCGGCCGGCTTCGTCCTGCCCGTCGAGGGCGTCCCCGAGGAACTCCAGCCGATCCTGGAGATCCTCCCGCTCCAGCTCCTCGCCTACGAGGTCACCATCGCCCGCGGCCAGGACCCGGACGCGCCCCGCGCCCTGGCGAAGGTGACGGAGACCCGCTGAGCCCGGGTCAGTGTTGGGGCCGCGGAAATTCCCATGACCAATCAGTCCCGCACAGGACCCGACACGGTTAGGCTCTTCAACGTCCTCCCAAGCATGGACACCGCATGTGGTCTAGTCCACAATGTGTTAAGGCGTAAGCCTCCGTCCTCCCCGCACAGGAGGACGGACCGAGGAACCGAGGCTCTCTGCCCTGACTGCCCCGGCTCCTCATCCATCGGCCGATCGGGACCGCACACCCCGTGGCCGTTGCTGCTCCGGGCTGCGGTGCCGAGAGGGCTGAGGGTCCCTCTCAGGCGCCGCGGCCCGCGGGTGTTTTTAGGACAGGTACAGACCGGCGGGTACGCTCGCAGACGTGCCCTCCATGAACGAACTCGTACGCCAGCACACAGCACTCGACGATTCCGACCTTGAGTGGCTGCACCTGCTGGTCTCGGAGTGGCAGCTGCTCTCCGACCTCTCCTTCGCCGACCTGGTCCTGTGGGTCCCCACCCGCGACGGCACCCGCTATGTCTCCGTCGCCCAGATGCGGCCGAACACCGGGCCCACCTCGTACCAGGACGACATGGTCGGCCACCTCGTCCCGCGCGGCCGCCGCCCCATGCTGGACGCGGCCCTGGACGAGGGCCGCATCGTCCGCGAGGGCGACCCCGAGTGGCGCGAAGAGGTCCCCGTCCGGGTCGAGTCGATTCCGGTACGACGGGACGGGCGCGTCCTGGGTGTCATCGCGCGCAACACCAATCTCCTCACCGTGCGCACCCCGAGCCGCCTCGAACTCACCTACCTCCAGAGCGCGTCGGACCTCGCGCAGATGATCGCGGCCGGTTCCTTCCCGTTCCCGAACCAGCAGGTCGACATGGACGCCTCGCCGCGCGTCGGCGACGGACTGATCCGCCTCGACGGCGACGGCATCGTGCAGTACGCCTCGCCGAACGCCCTCTCCGCGTACCACCGCATGGGCCTCGCCACCGACCTCGTAGGCCAGCCGCTGGGTACGACCACCGCCGAACTCGCCCCGACCCGGGGCCCGGTGGACGAGGCGCTCGCCAAGCTGGCGAGCGGCTGGGCGCCGCGCGAGTTCGAGATCGAGGCCCGTGACGGGGTGATCCAGTTCCGGGCGATCCCCCTCAAACCCAAGGGCACCCGCATCGGTTCCCTGGTGCTGCTGAGGGACGTCACCGAACTGCGGCGCCGCGAGCGGGAGTTGATCACCAAGGACGCGACCATCCGGGAGATCCATCACCGGGTGAAGAACAACCTCCAGACGGTCGCCGCCCTGTTGCGTCTCCAGGCCCGCCGCATCGACTCCGAGCGCGGCCGGGAGGCCCTGGAGGAGGCCGTACGCCGGGTCGGCTCGATCGCGATCGTGCACGAGACGCTGTCCCAGAACCTGGACGAGCGCGTGGAGTTCGACGAGATCGCCGACCGGGTGCTCGCGATGGTCGCCGAGATCTCCCCGGGCAAGGTCACCGGCCGGCGCAGCGGACGCTTCGGAATACTGGACGCCGAAGTGGCGACCCCGCTCTCCATGGTCCTCACCGAAATCCTCCAGAACGCCCTCGAACACGGCTTCCGTGAGGGCGAGACGGGCACGGTCGAGGTCTCCGCGGTCCGCGGCGGCACCTCGAAGGAGGCCCGCCTCCTGGTCACCGTGCAGGACGACGGCGTAGGTCTTCCCGAGGGATTCGACCCGCACCGCTCCGGCAACCTGGGCCTGCAGATCGTACGGACGCTGGTGGAGGGCGAGTTGGGCGGCACGTTCGACATGGTGGCCGGGCCGGAGCGGGGGACCCGGGTGATCCTGGACGTGCCGGTGCAGGCGCACAAGTGACGTATGTGCACACGACCTTCACACGGGCGGGCGTCAACAGCCGTACGTACTCGGGTGCTTGAACGGCTCTACGCGCGCGGACTTGGACGGCCGTACGCGCGCGCACCTGAACAGCAAAGAGCCCCGGATCAATTGCTGATCCGGGGCCAGTCGCTCGTTGCTATGCGCATCGGGGGTACTGCGCGCTGCGGCTCGGGGGCGGGAGATGCGTACTCGCTGTACGCGCCGCCAAGCTCAGGCTGTTAGCAGGGTGGGCGTCAGGCGGAGGCCTGACGGGCACGGTTGCGAGCGGCGCGGCGCTTCATGGCGCGGCGCTCGTCCTCGCTGAGACCACCCCAGACGCCGGAGTCCTGGCCGGACTCGAGCGCCCACTGCAGACACTGGTCCATAACGGGACAGCGACGGCAGACGGCCTTGGCTTCCTCGATCTGCAGCAGCGCAGGACCGGTGTTGCCGATGGGGAAGAAGAGCTCGGGGTCTTCCTCGCGGCAAACGGCGTTGTGACGCCAGTCCATGGCTGCTACCTCTCCTTGGTATTACGTGCGGGTTGCTTGTGAATGTGAACGCTTTCACGAATCCCTCAACAAGTGAAGGGCCGAACGCCAGACTCGCTGGCGGAGGTCCTGTGGATTGAAGAGGGGTTCCGGTGATCCGTGGAGGCCGGTGTTGCGGGCCGTCTCGATCGCCACGTAGAGACTCGCAAACCTCAGCGGCGGATACAACCCCTTCCGGAAAGTTTTTTTTGATTCCTCGGTGTCGACTAGGTCACAGCCGTACTTCCATGGGGTGGACCCTGGTCTAAACGTTCGAGTGAAAGGACTTCAGCCCTTTCTGCTCACACAATCACACGCAGTGCACGGCGTACGCCTGTGAACGTCACGCTCGTACGCAGTCCGAGGTGGTCGCCGTCCATCTGGAGGGGCAAGGGCACCTTCGAATGCAAGGTGAACTCGCTCAGGTCGTGCAGAGCCGCAGCATGCTTGCCATGGGGCCCGCGTTCGGGGGACGAAGTGAGCAACTGGGTGCCATACCGGGCAACCGCGGCGCTGGACAGGCGGCTGAGACCGAGTACGTCGAGGCCTTTATCGAACGACGCCTTAGGTGACGTGTACATCGGGCGATTGCCGAGATACGTCCAGGGCGAGGTGTTCGAGACTATGGCGACCACCAGATCGGTCACCGGATCCTCACCGGGCTGCTCCAGTGTGATCGTCCCGTGCCGGCGGTGCTGCTCGCCGAGGAACTGCCGGACGACCTGACGCACGTAGAGCGCATGCGTGGATTTCTTGCCCTGCTCCCGCTGCTGCTCGACCCGCCCGACCACCCCGGCGTCGAACCCGAGCCCGGCGTTGAAGGTGAACCAGCGTGAGGGCACGGCCTCGTCCTCGGTGCCGGGCGTCCCGGAGGTCAGCCCGAGGCCGACCGTGCGCTCGCGGCCCTCGCGCAGGGCGTCCAGGATGGCGCCGGTCGCCTCCACGGCGTCGTTGGGCAGGCCCAGGGCGCGGGCGAAGACATTGGTGGAGCCGCCGGGGACCACCGCGAGGCCGGGCAGGCGCTCCGGGTCGGGGCCGGTGTGCAGCAGGCCGTTGACCACCTCGTTGACCGTGCCGTCGCCGCCGAGGGCCACGACCAGATCGACGTTCCCGCTCTCCGCGGCCTGTCGGCCGAGGTCGCGCGCATGCCCCCGGTACTCGGTGGTGACCGCTTCCAGCTTCATCTCGCTCGCGAGCGCGTGGAGCAGGACGTCGCGCGTACGTGCGCTTGTGGTGGTTGCCGCCGGATTGACCACGAGAAGTGCACGCATGAGTTGCAGCGTACCTACTGGGGGGTACTCGGCCCATACCGAGGTAGGCGTTGGGTAAGAGGAGACGGCGTGAGCCTGAACACCTGGGGCCGGATCCCGAGGGCTACCCTTCTGGGGTGAGTGCTGAGCAGACCCCCGCCCCGGAGACCGACGGCCCCGACGGACCCCGCCCGCGCCGCCTGACCTACGCGGCGGTCCTCGTCGGCGTCGAGGGGCTCGCGCTGGCCGTGGCCGGAGTGTGGATGCTCGCCCTGGGGTTCACCGGCGAACCGGACGACCGGCAGCAGGCCGTGACCGGTGGCGTGACCCTCGTGGTGCTCGCGCTGCTGCCGCTGCTCGCCGCACGCGGACTGATCGGGCGGCGCGGCTGGAGCCGGGGCCCGGCCGTCATCACCCAGGTCATGGCGCTGCCCGTGGCCTACAACCTGCTCCAGGCCGACAGTGTCGCCATCCCGGCCGGCATCGCCCTCGCGGTGGTTGCCATCGCCGCGCTGGTGCTGCTGATCAACCCGGCGACGACACAGGCCCTCGGAATCCGAGGGCCTGGTCGACGAACCGAAGAGCCGAAGAGCTGACGCCTTCCGCCCGGTCCTGACTCTTTTCTGGTGGTCCTACTCCTCGACGAGGAGCTTCTCCCGCAGCTGGGCCAGCGTCCGGGCGAGCAGCCGGGACACGTGCATCTGCGAGATGCCGACCTCCTGTGCGATCTGCGACTGCGTCATGTTGCCGAAGAAGCGAAGCAGCAGGATCCGCTTCTCCCGGGGCGGCAGATCCTCCAGCAGCGGCTTGAGCGACTCGCGGTACTCGACGCCCTCCAGGGCCTCGTCGTACGCGCCGAGCGTGTCCGCGACCGCCGGGGACTCGTCGTCCGTGTCCGGGACGTCCAGGGACAGCGTGGAGTAGGCGTTCGCCGACTCCAGGCCCTCCAGGACCTCCTCCTCCGAGATGCCCAGCTTCTCGGCCAGCTCGTGGACCGTGGGGGAGCGACCGTGCCGCTGCGAGAGCTCCGCCGTCGCCGTGGTGAGCGACAGACGCAGCTCCTGGAGCCTGCGCGGGACGCGCACCGCCCAGCCCTTGTCACGGAAGTGCCGCTTGATCTCGCCGACGACTGTCGGGGTCGCGTACGTCGAGAACTCGACGCCGCGCTCCGGGTCGAAGCGGTCGACCGACTTGATCAGGCCGATGGTGGCGACCTGGGTCAGGTCGTCCAGCGGCTCACCGCGGTTGCGGAAGCGGCGCGCGAGATGCTCGACGAGCGGCAGGTGCATACGGACCAGCCGGTTGCGCAGCTCCGCGTACTCGACGCTGCCGTCCTTGAGTTCGCGCAGCTCGATGAAGAGTGCGCGCGCTCCGCTGCGGTCCTGGGGGTCGTGCCGTGTGACCTGCACGCTCTGCGTGCCCGCCACATCGTCCCGCTCGTGCTCGCTCATCGCCTGGTCCGTCGCCCCTTCCCGAGCTTTCGCCTCCTCCCCCACGCTCGACTCAGTCGGAGCGGGGGGACCCCCGGCAACGGGGGAGACCCCACCAATACGCACGGCACCGTCCTGCTCACGTTGACCGTCGTCCATCACACCGGCCTCCGAGGGTTCTTCCTCCGGGTGCGGCCGGGCCTGTTCGGGGATTCCGCCGCGTGGCACGAGGGCGCCGTCGTCCGCCGTGCGGCGGGATCCGTCCGAGCCGCCCTCGGCCGGCAGCTCCCGTGTGCCGCGCTCTTCGTCCCGCACCGGCCCGTCCCCGTTCCTCACGCCGGCCCGGGTCCCGCGCCGCGCTGTTTGTAGAGGCTGATCGAAACGGTCTTGTCCTCGTCGACTGCCGATGAGACCTTGCCCGCGAGGGCCGAGAGCACGGTCCAGGCGAAGGTGTCGCGCGAGGGGGCGTGACCGTCCGTCGTCGGGGCGGAGACGGTGACTTCGAGCGAGTCGTCCACGAGGCGGAAGACACAGCTGAGCACCGAACCCGGCACGGCCTGCTGGAGCAGGATCGCGCAGGCCTCGTCCACCGCGATGCGAAGGTCCTCGATCTCGTCGAGGGTGAAGTCCAAACGGGCCGCGAGGCCGGCCGTGGCCGTACGCAGCACCGACAGGTAGGCACCCGCAGCCGGCAGCCGGACTTCCACGAAGTCCTGGGTCGCGGGCTCGCCTGCGATCTGGGACACCCTCACCTCCAAGGTGGTACAAGCTCTTTCGGGGGCCCAGGGGTCGCCCCCCGGGGTAACGCGATACTTGGTTCAGCGGTGACGCTACCGCGCTCCGAACTTTTCTGTCCCCGGGACCCCAACCCCATGCTGTCACTCATAGTAAACCTACGGATACGCTCCGTGGCTAGGGGTCCTGCGGGCCCAATTGGGAAGAGCGCGCGCCGGGTTGACGTACCCAGACGTCAGACGGTCGAACCGTCGAAACCGGCGGTCGAATTACGGGGTCACAGGAGTACGTGGTCGACGAAGCACCAGCGCCAGCTCTCCCCGGGCTCGAACGTCCGCATCACCGGATGTCCGGAGTCCTTGTGATGAGCTGTCGCGTGACGGGCGGGCGAGGAGTCGCAGCAGGCGACATGGCCGCAGAAGAGGCACAGTCTCAGCTGCACCGGGTGGGTGCCGGCCGCCAGACACTCCAGACAGGTCTCGCTCTGGGGCCCCGGTTCCGGGAGCGGCAGCGCGTCGGCGTGCGTGCACTGTTTCATGATTGCCAGATTACGACGGCTGTGCGGTTGGCCGCGCGGAAAAACGAGGGCGGGCGAGGACGATGGACGTGATGCCACTGCTGTTGCTGGTGGCGGGGAGCGCCGTGGTGGCCGCCGCGGCCCGGCGAACCCCGGTGCCGGCACCGCTGCTGCTGGTCGCGGTCGGGCTGGTCGTCTCGTACGTCCCGGGGGTGCCCGACTACACCCTCGACCCGGACGTCGTGCTGCCGCTGCTGCTGCCCCCGCTGCTGTACACCTCGGCCACCGACAGCTCGTACCTCGACCTGAGGGCCCAAGTGCGGCCCGTGGCACTGCTGTCGGTCGGCTACGTGCTCTTCGCCACGTTCGTCGTCGGCTGGGCCGCGTACGTGATCGTGCCGGGGCTGCCGCTGACCGCCGCGCTGGTGCTGGGCGCGGTGGTGGCGCCGCCGGACGCGGTCGCGGCGACGGCGGTGGCCCGCCGGGTCGGACTGCCGTCCCGGATCACGACGATCCTCCAGGGCGAGTCCCTGCTGAACGACGCCACCGCGATCACCGCCTACAAGGTGGCCCTCGCGGCCGCGATCGGCGAGGGCGCCACCTGGGCCGGCGGCATCTGGGAGTTCCTGCTCGCGGCCGTCGGCGGGGTCGGGGTCGGGCTCCTGATGATGGTGCCGATCCACTGGCTGCGCACCCACCTCAAGGAGGCGCTGCTCCAGAACACGCTCTCCCTGCTGATCCCGTTCGTCGCCTACGGAGTCGCCGAGCAGGTGCACGCCTCCGGGGTGCTCGCGGTCGTGGTCGTGGCGCTGTATCTGGGTCACCGCGCGTGGGAGGTCGATTTCGCGACCCGCCTCCAGGAGGAGGCCGTCTGGAAGATGGTCGCCTTCGTCCTGGAGTCCGCGGTGTTCGCCCTGATCGGGCTCCAACTGCCGGTGGTTCTCAAGGGCCTTGGGGAGTACCGGGGCCTGGACGCCGCCTGGTACGCGATCGCCGTGTTCCTGGTCGTCGTCGTGGCCCGGTTCGTGTGGGTGTATCCGGCGGCCTTCATTCCCCGCCTGCTGTCCGCGCGGATCAGGGAGCGCGAGGACAGTCCCACCTGGAAGGGGGCGATGACCACCGCGTGGGCCGGCATGAGAGGCGTGGTCTCGCTGGCCATCGCCTTCTCGATCCCGCTCACGGTGCACGGCGGCGACCCGTTCCCGCAGCGCAACCTGATCCTGTTCCTGACCTTCACGACGGTCATCGGCACGCTGGTGGTGCAGGGCCTGAGCCTGCCCCCGATCATCCGCCTCCTGAAATTCCCCGGCCGCGACCAGCAGGCGGAGACGCTCGCCGAGGCCAACGCCCAGGCGCAGGCCTCCCGGGTCGCCGAAAAACGCCTGGAGGCCCTTCTGGAGGACGAACGCAACGCCCTGCCGCCTCCCCTCGCCGACCGCCTCCGCGAGGTCCTGGAGCGCCGCCGCAACGCCGTCTGGGAGCGCCTGGGTGCCACCAACCCCGTCACCGGCGAGACCGTCGACGACACCTACCGCCGCCTCTCCCGCGAGATGATCAGCGCCGAACGCTCGATGTTCGTCCGCCTCCGCGACGGCCGCTACATCGACGACGAGATGCTCCGCACCCTGCTGCGCCGCCTCGACCTGGAGGAAGCGGCGGCCTACCGGGAGGCGGCCTAGCGGTCCCGGTTTCTACGGCACCTGGAGTGCCCTGCGATTTCTGAAGTGGGCCTACGGGAACGGTCGTCCGGTGATCACCGCGGCGACCGTGCTCCCGCGCGGGAAGGCGCCTTCGTCGGCGAGGGCGACAAGTCCGTACAGCAACTTGGCGACATAGAGACGCTCTACGGGCACCCCGTGCCGGTCCTCGAAGTCCCCGGCGAAGGCGTCGAGTTCGGTGGGCACACGCGCGTAGCCCCCGAAATGGAACCGGTCGTCGAGCGACCAGTCGCCGCACCGACCACCGAAGGCCCGCTCCTGAAGACGTTCTATGTCGGCGTCCAGGAAGCCGCCCTTGAGGACCGGTATCCCCAAAGCCCGCTGGTCAGGCCCGAGTCCGGCGGCGAGCCCGGCCAGCGTGCCGCCGGTCCCGCAGGCGAGCGCGACCACATCGACGTCGGCACACGCGCGCAGCTCCTCACCCAGGGCCCGACAGCCGCGTACGGCAAGGGAGTTGCTGCCACCCTCGGGGACGACGTACGCGTCTTCCGTGTCCACCTCGCGCAGGATGCCGGCCAGCGCCTCGGGCTCGCTCTTGCGCCGGTACGTCGACCTGTCGATGAAGTGGAGGCGCATCCCGTCGGCCGCGCACCGGGCCAGGGACGGATTGAGCGCCCGGTCGGACAACTCCTGCCCGCGGACCACGCCCACGGTGTCCAGACCCAGGAGCCGACCCGCGGCGGCGGTGGCGCGCAGGTGGTTGGAGTAGGCGCCCCCGAACGTCACAACCGTCCGCCCGGCCGCCGCCGTCAGATTCGGCGCAAGCTTGCGCCACTTGTTGCCGATCAGGTCCGGGTGGATCAGATCGTCCCGCTTGAGCAGCAGCCGGACACCGCGCCGCCCGAACCGCCCGTCCACGATCTCCTCCAACGGCGAGGGGAGCCGGGGCCGCAGGTCGGCGAGGTCGGCGACGTCGGCGGGGTCGGGGCTGGTCACGGCACCATTGTGACCCGGGGCATGTGTGCCGGCCGGGGCGGCGGGGCGTTCATGTCGCCCGGGGGCCCGGTCGCCCGGATCGCCCAGGACCCCCGCGTCCCCGCCCCAGCTCCCCGGAAGCCCCACGCCTCCTCCTCCCCCCAAAAAAAGTCACTTCAGCCGGTCACGCACCCGGTCCCTGAGCCACGCCATCGTGAAGCCCCGCGGGTCCACCTTTCCGGGCTGCCACTCCAGGTGGCCGATCACCGAGCGCTCCGACCAGCCGTGGTGGCGGCAGATCGCCGCGCAGACCTTCTCGATCGTTTCCAACTGGGCCTCGGGCCAGGGGTCTTCGCCGTCTCCGAGGTTCTCGCACTCGAAGCCGTAGAAGTGCCGGTTGCCGTCGGTGTTGGCCTCGTTGTCGTGCGGCAGCGCCTTCTCGGCGATCACCGCGCGGAGCACGTCGTCGTCGCCGAGGCCCGCGTGGTTGGCGCGGCCGTAGCCGACGAGGTGGAGGGTGCCGTCTTTGGTGATGACGCCGTGGCAGAGCGGGCCGGGGAGGTCCGCGCGGCCCTCGCGGCACAACTCCACCGTGGCCGCGCTGCCCCTGGTGACCGTGTGGTGGATCATCACGCCGTGGACGGGCCCCCACGCGCCCTTGTGGTTGCGGTTGTGGTGTTCCCAGTCGCCGACCTCGACGACCTTGACGCCCTCCGCCTTCAGACCGGCCAGGAAACCGCCCGCGGACATGGGTGAGGCCATGACGCCTCCTTCGTGCTGTGCGACGGCCGCCGTTCGCGGTCGCCTGTTGTCAGTGCTTGTACTGACAACAGGGCACTTGGGCCTACTTGTTCGTACGGCGTGCGAGCCGATCCGGACACCCCGGACATCAGCCGCCACTCGAACACCATTCGACGTAAACAGCCCCCGTGCCCAGCAGTTGAAGATCCATTCCCGCTCTTTCGGGTAATACCATCGGCACGCTCCGTGAGGAAGGCTGGTGCGCGAGAACGATGCCGGGCGCACAGGTGCCGGGCATGAATGGGGAGGGCATTTCTCTATGTCGGTAGGCGAAGAGGTCCGCGCGGAGCAGAACAAGCCGCAGCAGAGTCTTGGTACGGCGGCGGCGCGGAACCTGGCCACGACCACGAAGTCCGCACCGCAGATGCAGGAGATCAGCTCGCGCTGGCTGCTGCGCACACTGCCGTGGGTGAACGTGCAAGGTGGCACATACCGGGTGAACCGACGGCTGAGTTACTCCGTGGGCGACGGCCGGGTGACATTCGTGAAGACCGGCGACCGCGTCGAGGTCATCCCCGCGGAGCTCGGCGAACTGCCCGCACTGCGGGACTACGAGGACGAGGAGGTGCTCTCGGAGCTGGCCACCCGCTGCCGGCAGCGCGAGTACGCCCCGGGGGAGGCGATCGCGTCGTTCGGCAGCCAGGCCGACGAGGTGTACCTGCTGGCGCACGGCAGGGTGGAGAAGGTCGGCACGGGCCCGTACGGCGACGACACGGTCCTCGGAGTCCTCGCCGACGGCGCCTACTTCGGCGACCAGGCACTGCTCGACCCGGAGGCCATCTGGGAGTTCACGGCCCGCGCGGACACCGCGTGCACGGTGCTGATCCTGGCCCGGGGGGACGTCGAGCAGGTCGCGGAGCGCTCCGAGACCCTGCGCGAGCACCTCACACAGCTGCGGGCGATCCCGGAGCAGCGCACCAACAAGTACGGCGAGAAGGCCATCGACCTCGCCGCGGGCCACTCCGGCGAGCCGGACATCCCGCACACGTTCGTCGACTACGACGCCCGGCCGCGCGAGTACGAACTGAGCGTGGCCCAGACCGTCCTGCGCATCCACTCGCGCGTGGCCGATCTCTACAACCAGCCGATGAACCAGACGGAGCAGCAACTCCGGCTCACCGTCGAGGCGTTGAAGGAGCGCCAGGAGCACGAACTCATCAACAACCGCGAGTTCGGCCTGCTCAACAACTGCGAGTACGACCAGCGGCTCCAGCCCCACGACGGCGTCCCCAGCCCGGACGACCTGGACGAGCTGCTCAGCAGGCGGCGCGGCACCAAGATGCTCCTCGCCCACCCGCGCGCGATCTCCGCGTTCGGCCGCGAGCTGAACAAGCGCGGCCTGGTCCCCGAGTCCATCGACGTCGGCGGCAACCGCATCCCGACCTGGCGCGGGGTGCCGATCTACCCGTGCAACAAGATCCCGGTCAGCGACCGGCGGACCACCTCGATCATCGCCATGCGTACCGGCGAGGCCGACCAGGGGGTCATCGGCCTCCAGCAGGCCGGCATCCCGGACGAGATCGAGCCGAGCCTGTCGGTGCGCTTCATGGGCATCAACGAACAGGCGGTCATCAACTACCTGGTGACGGCCTACTACTCGGCGGCGGTCCTGGTGCCGGACGCCCTCGGCGTTCTGGAGAACGTCGAGATCGGCCGCTGGAGGTGACGTTTCAGCAGCTCGACGCGGTGTTCCCGCCCGCAAGGGCGGGTACACCCCGGTCTGATGCGACCGGTCGCGGCGGAGGCGTCACCGTCCGCGGACTCTCGGAGGGGGACCCCATGGCCGAGTCGAGGGGGGAGTCCATGGCCGAGTTCAGAACGGAGACGAGACAGCACCCCGACGGGACACAGCAACCCGACGGCGCGCAGCCGCCCGACGGGCACGAGGCGGCGGTGATCCTGGAGGGGGCCAGGACGTCCGTCGACCCCGAACTGCGCGCGGCGATCGACTCGTTGCCCGGCTCGATGCGCCGGGTCGCGCTCTACCACTTCGGGTGGGAGCACGCGGACGGCACACCGGCGGCGGGCAACGCGGGCAAGGCGATCCGCCCCGCCCTCGTCCTGGCCGCCGCGACCGCGCTCGGCGGCGAGCGGTCACGGGCGAGCGCGTTGCGGGCCGCCGCGGCGGTGGAGCTGGTCCACAACTTCACGTTGCTGCACGACGACGTGATGGACCGGGACACCACCCGCAGACACCGGCCCACCGCGTGGACCGTGTTCGGCGACGCCGACGCGATCCTGGCCGGGGACGCCCTCCAGGCGCTGGCCCTGCGGCTGCTCGCCGAGGACCCGCACCCCGCGTCCGCGGCCGCCGCGGCCCGGCTCGCGGACTGCGTCGTCGAACTCTGCGAGGGCCAGCACGCGGACACCGCCATGGAGAAACGGGCCCCCACCGAGGTCACCCTCGACGAGGTGCTCGCCATGGCCGAGGCCAAGACCGGCGCGCTGCTCGGCTGCGCCTGTGCGGTGGGGGCGCTGTACGCGGGGGCGTCCGCCGAGGACGTCGAGGCACTGGACGCGTTCGGCCGCCAGGCCGGGCTCGCCTTCCAGCTGATCGACGACGTCATCGGCATATGGGGCGACCCCGGCCGCACCGGCAAACCGGCCGGCGCCGACCTCGCCGTCCGCAAGAAGTCCCTGCCCGTGGTCGCCGCCCTCACCTCGGGCACCCCGGCGGCCGTGGAACTCGCGGAACTGTACGGACTGCCGTACGAGGAAGGGGAGTTGGAGCGCACCGCGCTCGCCGTGGAGCGGGCCGGGGGCCGGGACTGGGCGCAGGCCCAGGCGGCCGACCGGATGGCGCGGGCCGTGCAGGAACTGGCCCGGGCGATCCCGGACCCGCAGGACGCGGGCGGTCTGCTGGCGCTGGCCGAGTTCGTGACCCGGCGCAGCAGTTGATGACTCCGGAGCCCCTGGTGGCCGTGCGGCCCTGACTCCGCATGGCCCCGGGCCCCGGACCGGCGGGTCCCGCGCATCCCCACGGTGCGCGGGGCCCGTTTTTTTGTGGCTCGGTTCGCCTCCGGGGCGCCAAAGCCTGTGTCCCTTCGGCTCACTCGCCCGGAAGTCCCGTTAGGCTCAACAGCCGTTCAGGTAGCGGTGGTTGAGGACTAAGGGGCGGAACATGAGCGTGGCGATACGGGCGGCGGGCGAGGGTGACAGAGAGCTGGTCGTCCGGCTGTTGGACGAGGCCTTCCAGGACGATCCGGTCAGCGGCTGGGTCTTTCCCGACGCCGAGTACCGCCGCACGACCCACCACAAACTGATGGCCGCCTTCACCGACGCCGTGCTCGCCGACGGCCGCATCGACCTCGCCGAGGACGGCGCGGCGTGCGCGCTGTGGCTGTCGGTACCGGCCGAGGCGCATGTGGCGGACGGCGAGGACGAAGCCGTAGGGCTACGGGAGTTGGTGGATCCGGACAACGAGCGGGTCGAGACGATCGCCCGGTTGATGTCGGAGTCGCATCCGGCCGGGCGGGTGCACGAGTACCTGTGGATGATCGGCGTGGCACCGGACCGACAGGGCGAGGGACTCGGCGCCGCGCTCATCCGGCACGTCCTCGACCGCTGTGACCGCGAGGGCCTGCCCGCGTACCTGGAGGCGAGCAGCGAACGCAGCACCAAGCTGTACGAGCGCCTCGGCTACACCTTCACCGACCACACCCTCGACCTGCCGGACGGCCCGCGCATGTACCCGATGTGGCGCGAGCCGAGGTCGTAGCGAGGGCGGGTGCGGGGGTCGTAGCGTGGGCTCATGTCTGAACAGGAACTCGCCACCACCCCCATCCTCCACATCACCGAGCGCGCCCTCTGGGACGAGGCCCGTGCGCGGGGGAGCTACGCGTGGTCGACCCGTGGCCGCACCCTCCAGGAGGAGGGTTTCATCCACTGCTCGACCCGCGCCCAACTCCCGCGCGTGGCAGCCTTTTTGTACGGTTCCTATGACGGCCTCGGCGAGCTGGTGGTCCTCGTCGTGGACCCGATACGGCTCGACGCACCGCTGAAGTACGAGGCGCCGGAGCCGGGTGGGGAGGAGTTCCCGCATGTGTACGGGGCGATTCCGGTGGACGCGGTGGTGGATGTGGAGGTGTGGACGGGCTGAGGCCGTCGCCTCAGGGGCGGTTGGGGAGCCCGCCGGTCTCCGGGTCGCGGCCCGTCAGGCAGTAGGTGCCGCCGGCCGGGTCCCGCATGACCGTCCAGTGCTTGCCGTGGGAGACGACGGTCGCGCCGAGGTTCTCGTGACGGGCGACGGCCGCGTCGATGTCCGCGCAGGCCAGGTCGAGATGGGCGGCGGCGGGGCGTTCCTCGCCGAGGCGTTGGAGCAGGATGCGGATCGGCAGGCCGGGCGGCGGCTTGAGCACGTGGAACTCGGGGAGCGCGCCGGACAGCGAGGCCCAGTCGGGCAACAGGGCGCTCCAGAAGGCGAGTTCGGCGTCGTAGGAGCCGGGCCCGATGTCGATCGACACCTGGTCGAGGCGGGTGCCGGCCGCGACGGGCGGTCGTACGGACTCGCCGTGCCAGGGGACCGCGCAGAACAACTGCCCTGCGGGGGACCGGAGTACGGCCCAGCCGTCGTGCTCGGCGACGGTGTCGGCGCCGAGTCGCAGCGCGGAGTTCACGAACGCCGGTACGTCCGCGACGGAGAAGTCGAGATGAGCGCCGCCCGGGCCGGCGTCGACGCCCTGGACCTTCACACAGGCGTCCGTCCCCTCTGACAGCAGGGTGACGAACTCGCCTTGTTCACCGCGCGGTTCGGACGGCCGGGTGTCCGTGACGGCCGTCCAGAAGGTGCGGGCGGGTTCGACGAGACCGAGCGGGCGGTCGACGAAGGCGTAGGTCCAGCGGAGGGTGGGTGCGCTCATGGCGTGATGGTAGGCGCGAGGCTCGCGACTGCCCCGTGTGTTTTCAGTCCCCGTCCCGCTGCATGAACCGCAGCATGTTCCCGGCCGGGTCGCGGAACGCGCAGTCGCGGACGCCGTAGGGCTGGTCCGTCGGTTCCTGGACCACCTCGGCGCCGGACTCCTGGACGCGGGCGTAGAGGGCGTCGCAGTCGGCGGTGGTGAAGTTCACGCCGCGCAGGGTGCCCTTGGCGAGGAGTTCGGCCATGGCCTGCTTGTCGGCGGGGGAGGCATCCGGGTTCGCGGCCGGCGGCTCCAGGACGATCTCCACGTCCGGCTGCAACGGCGACCCCACGGTCACCCACCGCATGCCCTCGAAACCGACGTCGTTACGGATTTCCAGCTCCAGGACGTCGCAGTAGAAGGCGAGCGCCTTGTCGTGGTCGTCGACGGCGATGAAGCACTGGCGGAGTTTGAGATCCATGGACGACAGGCTAGGGGCGCGGCGGCGGTCCCGCCCGGTTCGGCCGGGTAAAAGTGCGGGCCACGCAGGACGGGATCACGGCACCGGCCTCGTGCGAACGGGCCCGATAGGCGCTGGGCGTCTCACCGACCAACTCGGTGAACCGCGAGCTGAACGAACCGAGCGAAGTACACCCGACGGCCATGCACACCTCGGTCACACTCAGATCCCCGCGCCGGAGAAGGGCCTTGGCCCGCTCGATCCGCCGGGTCATGAGATAGCTGTACGGCGTCTCGCCGTACGCGGCGCGGAAACTGCGCTGGAAGTGGCCCGGCGACATCAGCGCGGTGCGCGCGATCGAGGCCATGTCGAGGGGTTCGGCGTACTCGCGGTTCATGCGGTCGCGGGCCTGTCGCAGCCGTACGAGGTCGTCGCGGTTCACGGGGTCCAGGATGGCACGGGGGCCGTTTGTGCCGGGGCGGGAACGGCGAAGCATCCTTGTCGGTAGAGTCTGGTCCGGCCGCGACTGGCGAGGGTGGACAACCACCGGGGAGCGGCCGTTGACCCGCGTGAGCGTCGACCGCCTGGGCGTCTCCGTCAGTGATTTTCCGCTGAGGAGACCAGGACGTGGATCCGCGTTACGGAATGAATCCGAGCTCCGCCGTCACGTCGTCGACGCCACCGGCACGGTGTCGGCCACATCGCCGAGCCGGGCGGATCGATCCGTTCCCGTGAGGTCGAAGACGCCTGCCGTGAGTATCAGATCGCCCTCGCACGCACCCGTCCCGGAAAGCGCAGCCGTATGTTCGCCCTCCACGACCTGTTGTCCGCCAACCCCTACCCGGGCCGCGGGGTCCTGTGCGCCCGCACCCGCTCCGGAACGGTTCTGGGCGGTTACTTCCTCACCGGCCGCAGCCCTGCCTCGCGCGACCGCGCCCTGCGACTGATGGACGGTGAGCTCGTGGTCGGCTCCCTCGCCGCGGCGGAACACGATCCACTTCGCCACTACGCCGCCGCCACGGCCACCGACGGCTGGCTGGTTCTGGGCAATGGCGAGCAGGTGTCCCGGGCCGCGGAACGACTCCGTGCGGGAGCCGCGCCCACCGAAGCGCTCAGCGGCTTCGCGTACGAACCGGACCCGCCGATCCGGACGTCCCGGATCACCGCGCTGATCAGCCGCGACGGCGGACGCACCACCGTTTTCGGAGCCGCCCGCCCCAGCCGTGCCGCACGCCTGACCAGCAACGTGATGACCCTCGCCGTACAGGATCTGGAACCGGGCGAGGCGGTCCTGCTGACCACCTACGACTCCGACGGCGAACAGGTCTCGGTCGCCGCTCCCTTCACCGAGGCCGCTGTCGGCGCCGGGAACGCCGAGGAACTGCTGGACGAGATCTGGTCCGGGCTCGACGAACGGTTCCGGATCGCCGCCGCGGTCGTTGATCCTGCCCGGGGACCGGGGGCTGCGATCCGGCGATCCGCTTGAGCCGCGACGCCTGGGAGACTGGCTTCCTGTGACCCATTCTGATCTCGCTCGCCGCATCCATGCCGTCTCTCACCTCGAAGGCCACTTCACGCTTCGGTCCGGACGGGCCGCCACGGAGTACTTCGACAAGTACCGGTTCGAGGGCGATCCCGTTCTGCTGGACGAGATCGCCCAGCGGATGGCGCCACTGGTGCCGTCCGGCACCGAGGTGCTGGCCGGCCTGGAGATGGGCGGCATCCCGGTCGTGACCGCGCTCGGCCGGCACACGGGTCTGCCCTGTGCGTTCGTACGCAAACAGGCCAAGCCGTATGGCACCTGCCGTCTCGCCGAGGGCGCCGAGGTGGGGGGCCGGCGAGTGCTGGTGGTCGAGGACGTGGTCACCAGTGGTGGACAGATCGTGCTGTCGACCGCGGATCTGCGTGACCTGGGCGCGCGGGTTCACGAGGCTCTGTGCGTGATCGACCGTGAGCAGGGTGGTGCGGATGCCCTCGCGGCCGAGCGCATCAAGCTGGTGTCGTTGCTGACTGCCGCGGACCTGCGAGCCGCCGCTTGACCGGCAGTGCCCTTCGACTGCCGTCCCTGACGCGGGCACGACGAAGGGGCTCCGCCGGCGAACCGGTGGAGCCCCTTCCCCGAACCCGCTGACCGTCGATGGTGCACCGATCGTCGGTCGGGCGGGTCGGGCCGACTGGGTGTCAGGCCTTCTTGGTCTCCCAGAAGATCTTGTCGATCTGGGCGATGTAGTCGAGCGCCTTCTGGCCCGTCGCCGGGTCGGTGGACGCCTTGGCGGCCGAGAGGGCCTTCAGGGTGTCGTTGACCAGCTGGTGCAGCTCCGGGTACTTCTCGAAGTGCGGGGGCTTGAAGTAGTCGCTCCAGAGCACCGAGACGTGGTGCTTCGCGAGCTCGGCACGCTGTTCCTTGATGACGATGGCGCGTGCCTGGAAGTGCGGGTCGTCGTTGGCGGCCATCTTGTCCTGCACGGCCTTCACCGACTCCGCCTCGATGCGGGCCTGGGCCGGGTCGTACACACCGCAGGGCAGGTCGCAGTGCGCGCTGACCTTCACCTTGGGGGCAAACAGGCGGGAAAGCATGGAGCGTTCCTTCCTCGTGATCGTCTTCTCAGGTGGGACATTACTCCCTGGAGAAGCTGATTTCGCGAGTGCCCCCATGGGCTTAGGACAAAAGTCCAGGGTCGGACTCAGACTGGTGGAGGATAGGACCGGGGAGGTGCCGGGGATGCCGGAGCTGTCGCAGGAGACCGAGCGGGGAAGGGCCGTACTGCCCTTCGGGACGGCCGAGGTGACGGGCCCGTCGATGGTGCCGACGCTGCTGCACGGGGATCTGCTCGTGGTGCAGTACGGCGCCAGGGTCAGGCCGGGGGACATCGTCGTGCTGCGGCATCCGTTCCAGCAGGACCTGCTGGTCGTGAAGCGGGCGGCGGAGCGGCGGGACGGGGGCTGGTGGGTGCTCGGGGACAACGCGTTCGCCGGTGGGGACAGCACGGATTACGGCGCCGTGCCCGAGGATCTGGTGCTGGGCAAGGTGCGGTTTCGGTACCGGCCGCCGAAGGCCGGTCAGCGTTCGCCGGTCGCGCTCGTCCGCTGGGTGCTCTCCGCCGCCAGGCCCGTGCTCTCCGACCGGTCGGCCTCCAGGCGCTTCCGGGCCCGGTAGGCGGCCACGTTGGCGCGGGTCGCGCAGCGGTCCGAGCAGTAGCGCCGGGAGCGGTTCGTCGAGGTGTCCAGGTAGGCGTTGCGGCACGGCGCCGCCTCGCACAGGCCGAGGCGGTCGACGCCGTACTCGGTGAGATGGAAGGCCAGGCCCATCGCCGCGATCGCCGCGTAGCCGGCCGTCGCGTTCGACGGGTGGTCAGCGAGGTGCATGTGCCACAGCGGGCGGCCGTCGTCGTCCCGGAAGTTGTGGCCCGAGATCTGCGGGCTGACCGGGAACTCCAGGAGCAGTGAGTTCAGCAGGTTCACGGAGAGGGTCTCGTCGCCGCCGTCGGCCGCCTCGAAGACCGCCCGCAGCCGCGCCCGGACCGAGCGGAAGCGCGTGACGTCGGCGTCGGCGGCGCGGCGGGCCGCCTCCTGGTTGGTGCCGAACAGGTCCCGCACGGCCTCGACCGAGGTCAGGGCGTCCTTGCCCCGGGCCGGTTCCTCGGTGTTGACGAGGCGTACGGCGTAGTCCGAGTAATAGGCCAGTTCCACTTGTAGTCCTTACGGAGGCGCTCTATGGTCGTGGATGCGGTCGGGTAACAGCTGATCGTGCTTCCAGGGTATTACGACAGTGACGGGACAGGGGGTCCACATGACGACCGGCATCGGAACCGACTGGCAGGCCTGGCAGGAGAGCTGGGACCGGCAGCAGGAGTGGTACATGCCCGACCGGGAGGACCGCTTCCGGATCATGCTCGACATGGTCGAGGCCTGCGTGGGACCCGAGCCTCGCGTCCTCGACCTCGCCTGCGGCACCGGCAGCATCACCGCCCGGCTCCTGGCCCGCTTCCCGAAGGCCACCAGCACCGGTGTCGACCTCGACCCCGCCCTCCTCGCCATCGCCCGGGGCACCTTCGCCGGCGACGACCGGGTCTCCTTCGTCACCGCCGACCTCAAGGACCCGGACTGGACGACGAGCCTGCCGTACGACTCGTACGACGCCGTCCTGACCGCCACGGCCCTGCACTGGCTGCGCAGCGAACCCCTCGCGGCCCTCTACGGACAACTCGCCGACCTCGTTCGCTACGGCGGCGTCTTCATGAACGCCGACCACATGATCGACGACACCACGCCCCGGATCAACGCGATCGAGCGCACCCAGCGCCACGCCCGCATGGATCAGGCCATGCGCGACGGCGCCCTCGACTGGGCCGAGTGGTGGCAGCTCGCCGCCCAGGACCCCGTCCTCGCCGGTCCCACGGCCCAGCGCTTCGAGATCTACGGCGACCACGCCGACGGCGACATGCCCTCCGCCGCATGGCACGCGCGCGTGCTGCGCGAGAAGGGGTTCGAGGAGGCGCGGGCGGTGTGGTGCTCGCCGTCGGACACCTTGTTGCTCGCGCTCAAGTAGGCGTTCCCGAAAGCGAGTTCAGATCTGTCGAATGGGTCGGTGAGCAGGCGCGCACGTCATCGGCCGGACCATCACACTGAGTTGCTGAAGCGAAATACCTTGCTTCTCGGTGGGGGTGATGATCCAATGCCCACTCCAAGACCACGGGGGCTTGGAGAGGGGATAGGTCTGAAATGAGAATTCGGCCTCTGTCCGCCGTTGCCGCGCTGACCATCGCGGCCGCGGGGACATTGCTGGCGGGTACTCCCGCCAGTGCGGCGAGCAAGACCTGTGCGGTGGACCAGGGTTCCGTCTATGACGTCTGTTTCGACGCCGACGGAGACAAGTTCATCGTCAACGACCTTCGCAAGGACGGTATGCGTGCCGTCGTGAAGTGGAAGGCGATGGACGGTTCGGGCCGAGTCGGCCAATGCGCGGACACCGACGGCGCGTTCAACGCGGCGAAGGTCTGCGACTACGACTTCAAGGAAGGCCCGCAGAACTACGTCCTGTTCACCGGCTTCATCCAGGACGGGCCGCGCGGCGCCGCGCAGTTCATCTCCTACACGTACACCGGGTACATCAGCGCCAAGTGAGCCTCGGCCGCGCACTCAGGGGGAAAACAGTGGGACTCAAGCAGAGAATCGTCGTCGGCGCGGTATCCGTGCTGGCGTTCAGCGGCCTTCCGGTATTCGTGGCCGGGGCCCAGGCCGACCCGAGTTGTACGGTCAGCGTCAGCGGCTCCACGAGCGGCAAGTCGTACACGGTGAACTTCACCAAGAATCCCTGTGGCCGTAAGGTCCGGGCCTATGTCGGCTGTATCTACACCGACACGTTCTACCGGTCGACGAAGTACGGGAAGACCATCTCCGGTACGGGCACCAGCAAGGCGACCTGTGATTCGCGCGACGTCATCGAAAAGCGCGGACACCAGGTCTATGTGCCGGGCCAGGGCTGGACGACGTACCAGCACTGAACGATGTGCAGTTGAAAAGGGCTGGTGCGGAAGGGAATTACCTTCCGCACCAGCCCTTTTCAGGGACTCCGTACCAGCCCTTTTCGGATCTGCCGTTTCTGGCAACCCGTCTCTGCCGTCTCTGACAATCCGTCAGAAGGCGGTGGCTCAGAGCACCTTGGACAGGAACGACTTCGTGCGCTCGTGCTGCGGGTTCGTCAGGACCTCGCGCGGATGGCCGGACTCGACCACCACACCGTCGTCCATGAAGACCAGCGAGTCGCCGACCTCGCGGGCGAAGCCCATCTCGTGGGTGACGACGATCATCGTCATGCCGTCCGCCGCCAAGTCCCGCATGACGTCGAGCACTTCGCCGACCAGCTCCGGGTCGAGGGCCGAGGTCGGCTCGTCGAAGAGCATCAGCTTGGGCTGCATCGCGAGCGCCCGGGCGATCGCGACGCGCTGCTGCTGGCCGCCGGAGAGCTGGGCCGGGTAGTGGCCGGTACGGTCGCCGAGGCCCACGCGGTCCAGCAGCTGCTGCGCCCGCTCCCGTGCCACGGCCTTGGTCTCGCGCTTGACCTGGACCGGCGCCTCCATGACGTTCTCCAGCGCCGTCATGTGCGGGAACAGGTTGAAGCGCTGGAACACCATGCCGATGTCCCGCCGCTGCGCGGAGACCTCCTTCTCCTTCAACTCATAGAGCTTGTCGCCCTGTTGCCGGTAGCCGACGAGCCGGCCGTCGACGTAGAGCCGCCCGGCGTTGATCTTCTCCAGGTGGTTGATGCACCGCAGGAAGGTGGACTTGCCGGAGCCGGACGGGCCGACCAGGCAGAACACCTCGCGCGGGTTCACCTCCAGGTCGATGCCCTTGAGGATGTGCGCGAGCCCGAACGACTTGTGCACGGCCTCGGCCCTGACCATCGGCCCGCCGCTCGTGCTGGGGGCGATGTCCTTGGTGAGCTTGGTCATCGGGCCACCTCCGGGCGGCGGAACGAGCCGAACATGCGGAGGTACTTGCGCATCCGCTGCAGGGGGGTCGGCGGCAGACTGCGCTGGGAACCACGGGCGTAGCGGCGCTCGATGTAGTACTGCACGATGCTGAAGATCGTGGTCAGGAACAGGTACCAGATGCACGCCACGAAGTACATCTCGACGACCGCCAGCGAGGTGCTGGAGATGTCCGTTGCCTTCTTGATCAGCTCGGGGAGCTGGACGGCGTAGGCCAGGGACGAGGTCTTCAGCATGTTGATGAACTCGTTGCCGGTCGGCGGGATGATGACCCGCATCGCCTGCGGGAGGACCACCCGGCGCAGCGTCTTGCCCTGCGTCATGCCCAGGGCGTGCGACGCCTCCGTCTGGCCCTCGTCGACCGACTGGATGCCGGCGCGGACGATCTCCGACATGTACGCGGCCTCGTTCAGGCCCAGGCCCAGCAGCGCCGTCAGAACCGGCGTCATCACCTGGTTCATCTCGTCCTTGTAGAACCCCAGGTTCAGGATGGGGAACACGAGCGAGATGTTGTACCAGAGGAGCAGCTGCACCAGGACCGGGGTGCCGCGGAAGAACCAGATGTAGACCCAGGCCACGGTGCTGGTGACCGGGTTCGACGACAGCCGCATCACGGCCAGGATCACGCCGAGTACGACGCCCAGGAGCATCGCGAGCACCGAGATGTACAGCGTGGTCCAGGCGCCGGCCACGATGCCCGGGTCGAAGAGGTAGTCCGGGATCACGCTGTAGTTGATCTTCGCGTTGGAGAACGCGATCCCGACCAGCACCAGCAGGCCGATGACCACGACCCCGGCCACCCAGCGGCCGTAGTGGCGCACCGGGATGGCCTTGATCTGCTCGGGCGGCACCGAGGGCGCGGGCGGCGGAACCTTGTCGGCAATGTCAGTCACGGTGACTGCCTTTCAACGTCGCGCGGGATCAGGAGCCGCCGTTGATCTTGGCCTCGGTCACCGCGCCGTCCGTGACGTTCCACTTCTGCAGGATCTTGGTGTACTCGCCGTTCTTCATGATCGCGGCGAGCGCGGCCTGGAGGGCGTCGCGCAGCTGGGTGTTGGTCTTGCTGACGGCGATGCCGTACGGACCCGCCTCGATCTGGTCGCCGACGACCTCGAAGTCCTTGCCGCTGCTGGAGGTCTTCGCGTTGTAGGCCGCCACCGGGAAGTCGTTGAGGTCGGCGACGGACGCGCCCTGCTTCAGGCGGAGCAGCGCCTCGGGGTCGGTGTCGAAGGTCTGCAGGCTGATGGCCTTCTTGCCGTCGGTCGTACACTTCTTGCTCTGCGTCTTGGCGATGCCCTCGGACGTGGTGCCCTTCTGCAGCGCTACGACCTTGCCGCACAGGTCGTCGAGCGACTTGATGCCCTTCGGGTTGCCCTTCTGGACCAGGATCGACGTACCGGCGGTGAAGTAGTCGACGAAGTCGACGCCGTCGCCGACCTTCTTGCCGGTGTCCGAGTCCACGCCGTCCTGGCGGGCCTTGGTGTCGTTCATCGCCGACATGAGCACCTGGAAGCGCTTGGCCTGGAGGCCCACGATCAGGTTGTCGAACTTGCCGTTCTGGAACTCGAACTTCACGCCGAGCTGCTTGCCGAGCGCGGCCGCGATGTCCGGGTCGATGCCGACGGCCTTGCCGTTCTCCATGTACTCGACCGGCGGGTACGCGATGTCCGAGCCGACCTGGATGACGCCGGCCTTGCGGATGTCGGCGGGGAGCTTGCTCGCGAGCGGCGCCGAGGCGGACGACGACGAGTCCGAGCTGCCGCTGTTGTCCGTGTGGTCACCGCAGGCGGTGAGCACCAGGGTGCCGGCGACCGCGAGCGCGCCGACCGCTGCCAGCCGGGTGTGCGGGGCGGTCGTACGACGGGTGAATCTTGCGGTCATGGTGAATTCCTCCGGCGGATGGATGGCGGTGCCGACGGGTCGACGAGAACACACACCTTCGGGTGTCGCGACCTCGTGTGATTAGGGCATCTTGCCATTCGGACTGGACCATTCAGGGGACCAGCCATGTCAAAATCGGATAACGGGTGAACCCCGAATCGCATCAGGTCGGTACATCGAGACGCCCTGATCACGGACCATCTGCTGGAATCACCCGTTCCGGCCGGAAGATCTTCGGCATGTCTCACGATGTGATCGATCATCGTTCCGCCCTCGGCGGACGAGATGTGACCTTGCGCCTATTGGACTCGTCCTCGGCGGTGTCCGTCCGGTAAGAAGGTTCTCTACACCCCTCATCCGGGGCTCAGGGCGCGTGTGCGGCGCGCCCGTCGCGCAGGTGCTCGTACGCATCAATTCTCTGGGGCCTGCGCGGTGCCCGCCCACCCCTCACCAGGGAGTGGCCACCCTCAAAATCAATGAAGACTTAAGGGGTAAGACAAAGTGGCAGCGGAGATCGTCAATCCTCGCAGCGACAGCAGTACGGATCAGGACGGCGGGGCCGAGCCCCTCGATTCCTTCGATCCGGCGTTCGCGCTGCACCGCGGCGGCAAGATGGCCGTGCAGGCCACCGTGCCGATCCGCGACAAGGACGACCTGTCCCTCGCGTACACACCCGGCGTCGCGCGCGTGTGCACCGCGATCGCGGAGCAGCCGGAACTCGTCCACGACTACACGTGGAAGTCGTCCGTGGTCGCCGTCGTGACGGACGGTACGGCCGTGCTCGGACTCGGCGACATCGGTCCCGAGGCATCCCTCCCCGTCATGGAGGGCAAGGCGATCCTGTTCAAGCAGTTCGGCGGCGTGGACGCGGTGCCGATCGCGCTGGACTGCACCGGCGTCGACGAGATCATCGAGACCGTGGTGCGCCTCGCGCCCTCCTTCGGGGGCGTCAACCTGGAGGACATCTCGGCGCCGCGCTGCTTCGAGATCGAGCGTCGGCTCCAGGAGCGGCTGGACATTCCGGTCTTCCACGACGACCAGCACGGTACGGCGATCGTGACGCTGGCGGCGCTGCGGAACGCTGCGCGGCTGACCGGGCGGGAGTTGGGCGAGCTGCGGGCCGTCATCTCCGGTGCGGGTGCGGCCGGCGTGGCCATCGCCAAGTTCCTGCTGGAGGCGGGGCTCGGCGATGTCGCCGTCGCCGACCGCAAGGGTGTCGTCTCGCGTGACCGGGACGACCTCACGCCGGTCAAGCGCGAGCTCGCCGAGATCACCAACAAGGCGGGGATCTCGGGGTCGTTGGAGGCGGCGCTGGAAGGTGCCGACGTCTTCATCGGGGTTTCCGGGGGTACGGTGCCGGAGCCTGCCGTCGCTTCGATGGCCGAGGGTGCGTTCGTCTTCGCGATGGCCAACCCGGATCCCGAGGTGCACCCGGATGTGGCGCACAAGTACGCGGCGGTTGTCGCCACAGGCCGGTCCGACTTCCCGAACCAGATCAACAACGTGCTGGCGTTTCCGGGGATCTTCGCGGGGGCGTTGCAGGTGCGGGCGTCTCGGATCACGGAGGGGATGAAGATCGCGGCGGCGGAGGCGTTGGCCGGGGTCGTGGGGGACGATCTTGCCGCGGACTATGTGATTCCGTCGCCGTTCGATGAGCGGGTGGCGCCTGCGGTGACCGCGGCGGTGGCTGCGGCGGCGCGGGCGGAGGGGGTTGCTCGGCGGTGACTCCGAATGGCCCCGTCCGTTTGGGCGGGGCCATTCTTTGCCCACCCGCCCGCCCGTTCGGGTGACTTGGGGGGTGGGCGTTTGCCGTGGGGGGTCTGGGTTGCTTGGCGGCTGCGGGTGGTGGGGGCTTGTGCCTTTCCCACCCGCCCGCCCGTGCGGGGGACTGGGCGGTGGGCGTTTGCCGTGGGCGGTCCGGGTTGCTTGGCGGCTGCGGGTCGTGGGGGCTTGTAACTTTCCCGCCCGCCCGCCCGTGCGGGGCATCCGACGGTGGACGTTGCCCGTGGGGGTTGGGGTCGTTCGGCGGCTGCGGGCTGCGGGCTGCGGGCTGCGGGCTGCGGGCTGCGGGCTGCGGGCTGCGGGCTGCGGGGGGCTTGTGCCTTCGCGCTCGTTCGTGCGGGGGCCTGAGGGGGGCCTTTGTCGTGGGGGTGAGGTTGCTCGGCGGCTGCGAGGGTGGGCCCTGCTGGTGCCGGTCGTCTTCCAGCCCGTCCGGCGTTTGAGGACGAGGCCGTTCAGGCCGACATGCGGGGGTCTGGGGGCGCAGCCCCCGGGGGACGGTCACGCAAGGCACCCCGTACCCCTCGTGCAAGAGGGCATGTGTCACAGCGTGAGGTAGTTCCCTGGTCAACCGGCGGAGCCTATCGTCAAGGTCATGTTCGCCGTCTACGCCGCCCGAATCGACCGCGACCAGCCGCTCTCCGGCCTTGAGTTGGGGGAGCGTCCCGCCCCCGAGGCCCGGCCGGGCTGGAGCACCGTCGACGTCAGGGCCGCCTCCCTCAATCACCATGACCTCTGGTCCCTGCGCGGCGTCGGCCTCGCGGAGGACAAGCTGCCGATGATCCTCGGCTGCGACGCCGCCGGTGTCGACGAGGACGGCAACGAGGTCGTCCTGCACTCCGTCATCGGCCAGACCGGTCACGGCGTCGGCCCCAAGGAACCCCGTTCCATCCTCACCGAGCACTACCAGGGCACCTTCGCCGAGCGAGTCGCCGTACCGACGTGGAACGTGCTGCCCAAGCCGAAGGAACTGTCCTTCGCCGAGGCCGCCTGCCTCCCTACCGCATGGTTGACCGCGTACCGCATGCTCTTCACCAACTCCGGTGTACGGCCCGGTGATTCAGTGCTCGTGCAGGGTGCCGGCGGGGGCGTTGCCACGGCCGCCATCGTGCTCGCCAAGGCGGCGGGGTTGCGCGTCTTCGCGACCAGCCGGGACGAGGCCAAGCGGAAGCGGGCGCTGGAACTCGGTGCCGTGGAGGCGGTGGAGCCGGGCGCGCGGCTGTCGCAGCGCGTCGACGCCGTCATCGAGACCGTCGGCGCCGCCACCTGGTCCCACTCGGTCAAGTCTCTGAAGCCCGGCGGCACCATCGTCATCTCCGGTGCCACGAGCGGCGACCGGCCCTCGCACGCCGAACTCACCCGCATCTTCTTCCTCGAACTCAAGGTCGTCGGCTCGACCATGGGCACCAAGGACGAACTGGAGGATCTGCTCGCCTTCTGCGCGGCCACCGGTGTCCGTCCGGTCATCGACGAGGTGCTGCCCATGGACCGCGCCCGCGAAGGCT
The DNA here is from genome assembly GCF_044457795.1 of Streptomyces sp. NPDC050528. Classification (NCBI taxonomy): domain Bacteria; kingdom Bacillati; phylum Actinomycetota; class Actinomycetes; order Kitasatosporales; family Streptomycetaceae; genus Streptomyces; species Streptomyces sp. NPDC050528. The sequence goes on along the minus strand of NZ_JBITHH010000001.1, from coordinate 749,149 downwards.
TCGAACGGCTCGACTCCGGCGGCCAGTTCGGCAAGATCGTCCTCACGAACGGATAGTCCTCCCCCTCGTTGCGCGGCCTCGTTGCTCGGCTTTGCGGCCGGTCCGGTTTCCGGGCCGGCCGTTGGCGTGTGTGTCGCCATCGCTTGTCAACTTTGGTTGACATCGTGCGCGTGTCAACGTAGGTTGACATCATGACCGAAGCAACGGATCTCGCCGAGCGCGCGGGTGACCGTGATCCACGGGTCGGCCTGCGTGCCGTCTCCGCGCTGCGCAGGCTAGTGGAGCAGTTGGAGGCGGTGCAGGTGCGCAGTGCGCGCAACCAGGGCTGGTCGTGGCAGGAGATCGCCGCGGAACTCGGTGTCAGCAGGCAGGCCGTGCACAAGAAGTACGGGAGGCAGTGATGTTCGAACGGTTCACGAAGGACGCCCGCGCCGTGGTGCAGGGCGCGGTGGAGCACCGCGAGCGGTCGGGGTCCCGCTCCGTCGACCCCGACCATCTGCTGCTGGCACTCCTCGACCGCCGGGGCAGTCGCGCCTCCTTCGCCCTGACCGCCCTCGGCCTCGCTCCCGAGAAACGCAAGGAGTCCGTACGACAGGCTCTCGGCGACGCGCGTCGACGTGCGGGGCTCTCCCAGTCCGAGGCCGACGCCCTTGCCGGGCTCGGTATCGACGTCTCGGAGATCGTCGCCCGGGTCGAGGAGGTGCACGGCGTCGGGGCGATGTCCGGCGAGCGACACTCCAAGGAGTCCCGGTCGGGTCGCCCCACCTTCAGTCGCGGTGCCAAGAACGTCCTGGAGAAGTCCTTGCGCATCGCCGTCGCCCACCGCGACCGCCACATCGGCGACGAGCACCTCCTCCTCGCCCTGACCATCCTCCCCGGCGTACCGGGCGAGGCGCTCGCCGACCACGGAGTGACCCACGAGGCGGTGACGCGCGTGCTGTACGGGGGAGGGGAGGCGAGGGCGGCGGGGTAAGGGTGACGGGATAAGGGCGGCGGCCGAGGGGCCCGAACCGCTCGCTCCTTCCCTCAGGCCCTCAGGCTTTAGGCCTTGCGGTTGCCGCCTCGCAGTACCGCCCCGATGTGTGCCGCCGCCGCCGACAAGTGGCGGCGCGTGTCGCGGAGTTGGTCCTCGGTGACGCCATGGTCGCGGGCCGCGTCACGGATGTCGTCCCGGAAGCGGTCGAGGAGCCGGTCGAGATCGCGGGCCGGCTCGCCGGTGGAGTCGTCGTGGGCCCAGGTCGGCTCGTACTCGGCGGGGAAGTCCTCCGGGGTCTGGCTGTACTCGGGTGCCGACGGACTGCCCGAGGCCGATGCCGATGCCGACTTGCCGGCACCTGCACCTGCACCCGCACCCGTACCAGCACCCGCTCCCGCACCGGTACCCGGCCGTCCGAACCCGAAGTCCTTGCCGAACTCCTTCCCGAAGTCGCCGAATTCCTTGGCCAGTTCGGTCAGGCTCTCTCGCACCCCCGTGGGCCAGTCGCCGCGCGCGAAGTGGTCCTGCGCGTGCTCCTGGACCTGGCGGCCGATGCGCTGCATCTCCTCCTGGGCCTGCGCCCAGGCCCGCGCCTGCGCCTCCTTGGCCTGGCGCCGGGCCTGTTGGGCCTCCTCGCGGGCCCGCCGGCTCTCGTCCTTGGCGCGCCGGGCCTGTTCCTTCCACTCCTGCTTGGCGCGGCGCATCTCCTCCTTGGCGGCGCGCCACGACTCCTTGTCACCGAAGTCCGTGAAGTCCCCGGCGGGGGAGTCGTGTTCGCCCGTCCGGCCGCGCCCGGTCCTGGCGCCCTGCCGGGCCTCGGTGGCCGCCGCGCGCATCTCGCGGCGCAGGTCGCCCGCCGCGCCCCGGACGTCGGCCCGGATCTCGGCGGCGAGTTCGGCGACCGACTCGCGGATCTCCAGCTCCAGGTCGGCCAACTCGCCGCTGCGGTCGGCCAGTTCGGCGCGGCCGGCGTCCGTGATGGCGTACACCTTGCGGCCGCCCTCGGTGGTGTGGGTGACCAGGCCCTCGGCCTCCAGCTTGGACAGGCGCGGGTAGACCGTGCCCGCCGAGGGCGCGTACAGCCCCTGGAAGCGCTCCTCCAGGAGGCGGATGACCTCGTAGCCGTGTCGGGGGGCCTCGTCCAGCAGCTTCAGCAGGTAGAGGCGGAGGCGGCCGTGGGCGAAGACGGGAGGCATGTCAGAGCACCTTCTTGTCGGTCGTGCCGTCGGCGTCGGCGGTGCCGTCAGCACCGTCCGGGCCGGAAACGGAATTGTCCCCCGAGTTGCTCTGAACCCCGTCCACAGGGGCGCCGGAAGCGTCGACCGAAGCATCCGGAGCCTTGGTCTCCCCGGGGCCCGACTCCCTGGCGGTGTCGTCCGCAGCGCCCGGCGCGGGCGCGTCCGCAGAGGTGTCCGACGCGTCGGGCCCCTTGGTCATGTCGGCCCGAGCTGTCTTGTCGGCCCGCGTCGCCGTGACGTTCACCTCTGTGGGCCCGTCCCACGGGCCGTCCTCACCCTCGTCCTCCGTCGCGGGCCGCCGTAGCAGCGCGATCGAACCGGAGACGGTCGTCGCGCGCAGCTTCCCGGTGCCCGCGCCCAGCCGCCCGGTGATCTTGTGGGCGCCCCACTGGCCGTGCACCCGCAACCCGTCGAAGGCGTTGGAGATCGAACCACTCGCCGTGTTGGCCTCGACGTCCGCATCCGCCGGGTGGGGCAGCCGGATGGCGATCTCGCCCGAGACGTTGGTGAGACGGACGTCGGTCGGGCCGTCCGGGTCGAGGTCCACGATCATCGAGCCGCTCACCGACTCGGCGCGCACGGAGGGACCCGAGCCCTCGACGACCGTGAGATCGCCGGAGACCGAGTTGAAGCGGAGGTCGCCGGTGACCGCTTGCGCCTCCAGGTTCCCGGAGACCGTCTCGGCGCGGACCGACCCGGAGAGGCTGACGAGGGTCGTGTCGCCCGTGACCCCGCGCACCACCGAAGGTCCGCTGATCCCGGAGACGACGGCCGCCGCGCCGACCACCCCGACCTCGACCCGGGTGCTCGCGGGCACGGCCAGGGAGACCACCGCGCTGCGCCGCCAGCCCTTGCGGTCGAGCCACTTGAGGAAGCCCTTCCAGGGGAGGTCCTCGTACGCGACCGTCAGCGTGCCGTTCGTCTGGGTCACCACCAGGGGCGGCCCGTCGATCTCGGAGATTTCCATGCGGGCGGAACCCTCGTCCGTCCCCACGACGTTCACCGTTCCGTTGACGATGCGCACGTGGAGATCGCTCACGGGCTCGTCGAACGTGAGCTTCTTGGGCTCTGCGACGGACCACTCGGACATGATGCAGACCTCCTCGGCCTAGTCGGACGGAACGCGACGCGCCATATCGCGTCTTCCGAGAAACACGATATATCGCGGATCGGGAAAGTCAAGACACTCGTTTCGGTGATCACCGGACGTCGAACAAACGGCGGAAATCGGTGCATTGCCCTAGCGTGTGACCATGTCGACGGAGAAGCCCCAGGCCGGACGCCGGACCGGTGCCACCCCGGGTGCCCTGCTGCTCTGCCGGGCCGACCCCGAGTCCGTCGCCCAGGCGGCCCATCCGCTCCGCGAACGCATGCTGCTCACCGGCGCGGGCAACGACTGGAGCGTGCTCGTCCCCGAGGGCAAACCGTGGCTGCACGGCGAGGAACCGGTCGACCGCGTCCTCACCGGCTGGGCCACCGCGCTAGCCGTCGGCGCTCCCTGGCCGGTACTCGCCCTGTGGTGGGACGCCGACCGCGCGGGCTACACCCTGGCCTCCGGTTTCCGCCGCCCCGTCGGCTACGTCTGGCTCACCGACGGCACTCCCGCCGGCGAGGACGAGGCGATGCGCACCTTCGCCGCCCGCCTGGCCCTGGACCCGGTCCTGGACCTGCAGTCCCTGGACGACCTGACGAAACCGGACCCCGAAGCCGACGCCCGCGCCCGCCTCCGCGGCCTCCTCGCAGTCCTCACGCGCGCGGGAGTGGCCCTCCCCACCGGCCTCACCCCGGGCGAACCCGCCGACCGCCTCCGGGAGATCGCCCGCGTCCGCCCCGACGCCCGACAGGTCGAATGGGCGGGCTGGCGCGAGGCCGTCCGCGCGGAACTCGACGCGGTCGACTGCAGCCGCCTCGGCCCCTGGATGCCCTGGTCCGGTACCCCCAGGGCGCGCGCCCTCGCCCTGACCCAGATGGCGGCGGGCCTCCCGCTCACGACCTGGGGCCTACGACGCCGTAGCGGAGGCTGGATCGTGGCGGGGGCGCTGCTCCTGACGCACGGGGCGCTGGGCCTCGCGTACGACGTGGCCCGCCCGCGCGACTGACGCCCCGGACGAGACGGTCGTAGGAACTACTCGTCGTCGTCCTCGTCGTCCAGCCGTGCCAGCCAGGTCGCCAGGCGTTCCACCGGGACCTCGAAGTCCGGGTTCAGGTCCACGAAGGTGCGCAGTTGCTCGGCGAGCCACTCGAAGGTGACCTCTTCCTCGCCGCGTCGCTTTTCGAGCTCTTCGATGCCTCGGTCGGTGAAGTACACGGGGGATTCTCCTGGAAGTGGGCCTCGGGCCACGGTTCGGTGGATCTCCAGGTTATGTGGGATCGGCGTGGCGGCCGACGACTCCGGCGCATCCGGCGCGCAGGCAGGCCGCTGCCGGGGTATGCCCTATGCGAGGAAGGGGCGGCGGGACCGGGGTGCGCGCCGGCAAAGGCTGCCGAGCGGGGACGCAGGCGACGAGGTGAGGGGGCAGGGTGATGGCGGAGTCAGAGGCCAGTACGCCGGACGGCGAGGAGCCGTCTCCGGGGCACCCACGGGACGCGGAACTGCCGGACCTTCTGGCAATGGGGCTTGCGGAGTTGAGGACTGTGCAGCACCCGATCCTGGCCGAGGTGCTGGTGGACCTCCGGGAGCGAGCGACGGATCCGGACGAGATGTTGTGGGGGTTCAACAACGCTTTTTGAGCGGGCAGCGGGCGAGCGGGGAGAGGCGCGCTGCGTGTGGAAGCGGGTGGTCCGGAGCCGCGGTTGTCCCATGCCGGGTTCCGGCCGATCCACCGGCCGAATCGGACACCTTCGAAGAGGCCGGGTTACGTGCGGGAAGGCGCCGGGAAAGGCGTCTCGGGCGGCTTGCACTACGGCAATGGGGGGGGGCCTGAGTGTCTGAAGACGTGACCCTGGCACGGGCTCCTTTCCCCTTCCGGCAGTTCGTGGTGAAAATCCATGGCCGATGCAACCTTTCCTGCCGCTACTGCTATCTCTACGAAGGCCCCGATCAGACATGGCGCGACCGTCCCTCCGCGGCCTCCCCGGAGGTGCTTGACGCCACCGCGTCCCGTATCGCCGAGCACGCCGCACAACACCGACTGAGCGCGCTGTCCCTGGTCCTGCACGGCGGTGAGCCGTTGCTCGCGGGTGCGGAGAGGCTGGCCTGGTTCACCGACCGGGTGAGGGCGGAAGTGCCCGCACGGTGCACTGTTCACCCCGTTGTCCAGACGAATGGCACGCTCCTGACCGCGCGACGTGTCGACGTACTGGCCTGGCATGGCATCCGTGTCGGTCTCAGCCTCGACGGGGGTCTTGCCGCCCACAACGCGCGCCGCGTCGACCGTGCCGGACGGCCGTCGTGGCCCGCGGCGGTGCGTGGCGCGCGGCTGCTCGCCGAACGGCGTCCGGAGTCGTACGCGGGAATCTTGTCCGTGGTGGACCCTGCGACCGATCCGATCGAGATGTACGAATCCCTGTTGGCGCTGCGTCCGCCGGCGCTCGACCTCCTGCTGCCGCACGGGAACTGGTCGACTCCGCCGCCCGCTCTCGGGCCGATGCCGGCGAAACGGGTCACGACCCCCTACGGGGACTGGTTGTGCGCCGTTTTCGACCGCTGGTGGGGAGCGGGACGCCGGGAGACGAAGGTGCGGCTCTTCGAGGAGTGCATCGCGCTGCTGTTGGGGCTGCGTGCGAGTACGGAGTCGTTGGGGCTCGCCCCTTTCGATGCCGTGGTCGTGGAGACCGACGGTTCGATCGAACAGATCGATTCGCTCAAGTCGGCGTACGACGGGGCTGCTCACACCGGTCTGGACGTCTTCCGGGACAGTTTCGACGACGCGCTCGGTCATCCTGGTGTCGTTGCGCGGCAGGCGGGGGCCGATGCGCTGGGGGCGGAGTGCCGGGTATGTCCGCTGCTGGCGGTCTGTGGGGGTGGGCACTACGCCCATCGTTATCGGGCCGGGTACGGCTTCGTGAATCCCTCGGTGTACTGCGTTGACCTGCAGCGGTTCATCCGGCATGTCGCCGGGCGGGTGGCCGGGGCGGCGACCGCGCCCCAAGTGGCCCGAGCCGGAACCCCTGGCACCCGAGGAGCCCCCTGGTGATCTCGTCGGCGCTCCCCGATGGAGCTCTGCGTGAACTGGGCCGTACTGCGGGCGGCCCCGACACGCTCGCGCTGCTTGTCCGGGATCAGCACACTCGGCGGCTGCTTTTGCTGCGTGCCGTGTTGGATGCCGTCGAGGCCGCAGACGCGGCGGTCTGCCCGTCGTCGGTCCGGGACCGGCTGCGGGAGGACTGGGCCCTCTTGGAGGCGGCGGACCGAACGCGGGACGAGGGCGGCACAGAGACATGGCTGGGAGCGGGCATCCGGGGTTCGGCTGCCCTGGACCGGCTCCTGTATCCACTGGTCGGGCCCTGGGCTCGGAGCTGCCTGCGTTTACTGGACGGTGTGGCGGCGGGCGGCGACCGTGTGCCCCTTGAGGGACAGGAACGAGTACGACTCCTGAGGCGTGACCTGGCTCATTTCAGCGCCATCGCTGCCGCTGCGGCGGTTCGGGCCGGGGTGCCGTTCGCGGTGCGGCTCAGGGCTCGGGACGGGGTGTTGGTGCTGCCGTCTCTGGGGGCGTTGCGGACGGATGCATCGGGGGATGCGGTGGTTGAACTCGCCTTCCAGGAAGGGGTAATGACCTTTCGTCAGGTCGGGGCGGCGGACGTCGTAGTGCGTTGGGGGTGTGACGGCTCCACGACGTGGTCCGATGCGCTCGCCTGGACCGCCATGCGCACCCTGCCCGGCCTGTTTCCCGGTGTCGACCCGGTGCCGCTCGACGACATCGATCCTTTCCGCACCGCGAATCGTGAGCTGCGGCACCGTGATCTGAGTGGTCCGGCCGTTGTCGACGCGGAGGAGCGAGCGCGGTGGTTGCGTTCGTGGGAGGGGACGGCATCCCTGTTGCGGCTCGGGGGTGAGCATCGGTTGATGGAGGTCGCCGCTCTGCTGCGGTGTCTGGTGCCGTTGACCGTTCCTGTCTCGCCCATGGCCCTGGACTCGGAGGCGGGCGGTATCGGCAGCTGCAGCGGGAGTCGCAGGGAGGCCTTCGGCGCTGTTCTCAGCAGCACCCCACCTACTCCCGCCGCATTCGCGGCGACCCTCGTGCACGAGATTCAGCATGCCAAATTCGCCGCGCTCAGCGAGCTGGTGGAGTTGCACCACGCGGGTCCGGAGGAACGATACTTCGCACCGTGGAGGCCCGACCCGAGACCGTATGACGCGTTGTTGCACGGGGCCTACAGTCACTTGGCGCTCGCGGACTTCTTTCAACGTTGCGCACTGGCGACCACTGTCGGGCCCGCGCAGAGAGACGCGGCATGGGAGCGGCATGCACGCCATCGAGAGCAGGTGAAGGCCGCCCTCCGAGAGATCGAGGCATCGGACGAACTCACGCGGTCCGGGCGCCTCCTGGTCGACCGACTGATCAAAGAGTGCGCACGGATGGGTGACGACCCACCCCCCAGGAGAGTGCGGGAAGAGGCCGAGAACTATGTCTACCTGCTCCGGAAGGCATGGATACGAGAATATTTGTACCCAAACGGGTGAGGGATGCGTGTCTCAGCAGAAGATTGATCGTTCGTGCGTAAAGGATGCGCGAAGCAATCAAGAAGCACGTGGGACGAAAACGCTGTGGAGAGAACGGCTCCACAGGTGCTGAACGCGCCCTGGTCGAGGCCGGTGTCTGCGTCCTACACTGGCGCACGTCACTGCGTGCCTCGACGGGGGAGGTCGCCACATGGCCGGGACGCGCACGCCTGTTGGGTCGATCGGCGGACGTGCGGTCAAGCAGACCGTGACGATCAGTTTCGCGGGGTTCAACAGAGCCTGGGCGGCGTGGATCGGGGACCGGCTGGAGCGTCGCGGTCACCGTGTCGTATTCGCGCGATGGGATGCCCCGCCGGAGATTGCGCTAGTCGATCTACTGGAGTCCCTGAAGCTCGCCCCGGGGCGGGTTCTGATCGTCGTCAGCAAGTGGTACTTCCAACTGGGGCCGCGCACCTACGAAGAGTGGAATGCTGCGCTCCGACAGGTCGTGGCTCCTGATCCGGCGAAGTTCGCGGCGGTGTCCGTCAGCAGTGACCCGATGCCGACCGCCACTGCCGTCCTCGCCGCGATGGACCTCAGCAACGTGGGTGTCGACGAGGCCGAACGGCGTCTGCTGGACCGGCTCGACATGCTCGGCGAGCCGTTGCTGGAGTCCGCTGACGGCGCGCGGCGCGGTCCCCGCTTTCCGGCGGTGATGCCCGAAGTCTGGGGTGGGGTGCCCCGCCGCAACACCCGTTTCACGGGACGTGAGCCGCTGCTCAACGATGCCTACCACCTCTTGCAGGACGCCGAGCCGGGCGCGGGAGTGCTGGCCTTCTACGGCATGCCGGGGGTGGGCAAGACCCAGCTCGCGGCCGAGTACGTCTACCGCTTCGGGCCTGAATACGACGTGGTGTGGTGGGTCAACGCCGAGTCGCTGGCGGCCTATCGGCGTCGCCTCGCGGAACTCGCCCCCAAGCTCGGCCTCTCGACGGGCGCCGACTACGGCGAGCGACTGCGTGCCGTGAGAGACGCTCTGCGTCGGGGGCAACCTCATAGCCGCTGGTTGTTGGTTCTGGACGGTGCGGACGAGCCGGGTCAGATCTCGAACGTCGTACCCACCGGCCCCGGTCACGTCCTGATCACCTCACGGAACCAGGGGTGGCGCGAGCAGAACAGCCAGTTGATGGAGGTGCCGGTCTATCTTCGCGACGAATCGGTGGCCTTCATCCGTCGCAGGGCCTCGCGGCTGACGGATGCCGATGCCAATCAGCTCGCGGAGGCACTGGAAGACCTGCCGCTGCTGCTGGACCAGACGGCCGGCTGGCTGAACGACTCGGACTTGTCCGTGCCGGACTACATCGCGCAGTTCGAGAGCGGCTTGGCTGTTCCAGGAGACATCCCGGGGCCTTTCCAGCGGGCCTGGGCGATCCTGCTGACAAAACTGAGGCAGACCGTGCCTGAGTCCGTTGACCTGCTGCGGCTGTGCACGTTTTTCGCACCAGGCTTCATTCCTGTGGGATTCCTCAGGGCACTGTCGATGGAGGAGATTCCAGAGAGGTTCGCCGGGCTGATTGGTGATCCCGCGCTGTGGACCAGAGCGATCGACCAGTTGCGCCAGTATTCGGTGGTTCGCCTGGAATCCCACGAGACGGTCGCTGACGAGGATGCCTCCGCCGGCCAGTCCCTCTACCTGCACAGGATGGTGCATCAGATCGTGCATCAGGGAATTTCCGATGAGGACAGTCGCGTCTTCGTCGACTTGGTGCGACGGGCTCTGGTGGCGGCCGATCCCGGGCGCCCCGACGACACCCGGTTGTGGGACAAGTACGCGGAGATCGTGCCACACCTCAAGTACGCGGATGTGCTCACGAGTGAAGCTCGCCAGGTCCAACGGCTTGTCCTGAACTGCCTCCGCTACATGTACAGCTCGGGTGAGTACACGGCAGGCCTCAAACTCGGCGAGCGTGCCATGGATGCCTGGCGGGAGTTGCTGGGTGAGGGACATCCTCGCTTCTGGGAGCTGGCCCATCACTATGCCAACCTGCTTCGAGCAGTAGGCGACTACCAGAATGCTGAGACGGTCGGACGTTCGGTTGTCGAAACGCTCAAAGGTCAAAACAGGGCCCAGGGGCTGGAGTACGTACGTGCGATCAACGGTATCGCCGCCGACCTGCGAGGTCTTGCTCGCTACCAAGAAGCGCTGGAGCTCTCGGAGTGGCTTGTCCCGGCCTGGCGTGACCTTCTTGGCGAATCGGATCGTCAAACACTGAGTGCGCAGAATAATTTGGCTGTTTCGCTGCGGCTTCTTGGCCGCTATGAAGAAGCCTTGGAGATGGATCGGAGAACTCTGGAACTGCGTCGTGAAGTCCTTCGAGCAGCGCATCCGGAAACAATTTGGTCGGGAATCAGCTATTCCTTCGATCTGCGCCTTTTGGGTCGATACGCAGAAGCCGAATCCATTCAGAGAGATAATCTGCGCGAATTGCGCAGGATTCTGGGTGATGACGGGGAGCTGACGCTGCGGGGAGAGCACAATCTTGCGTTGTGCCTGTATCGAGGTGGTGACCGTGGCCAAGCGGGACGGTTGCTTGCCGGGGTCTTGGAGCGCGGGGGGCGAGTGTTGGGTGAAGCATCCCCATGGACGTTGGTATTTGCCGTAAGTCAGAGCTGTTTCGCCCGCGAACACGGTGACATCGACAAGGCGCGCGAGGTCAGCGAATCCGTCCTGGCGCGCTATGAGTTGGCGCATTCGGAAGGGCATCCTTTCATTGCGGGATGCCGGTCCAACCACTCCCTGATCCTCTGCAGCGTCGGAGAACTGGACCAGGCTTACGCTCTCGCCGAGCGAGCCCTGGCCGACATGACCACGGCGGTGGGGGAGACCCACCCCTGGACCTTGGGCTGTGCCATCAACGCCTCATTCATCCGCAACTTGTCAGGCGACCCGGAGTCGGCCGCAGAGCTGAGCAGGACGACGGTCTCGCGGGCCGGCGAGGTGCTGGGCCGCACGCATCCGCTGACCCTGTCGGCCCGTATTGCTCTCGCAGCCGATCTCCGTGATCTGAGGAACCGTCAAGAGGCGGAAAAGATCGAACAGGAAGCGCTGTCGGATCTGTCGGGAACCCTCGGGTCCCAGCATGTTCACACGGTTGCGGCCCGTTCCCGGAAGCGCCCTTACTGGGACTTCGAGCCCTGGACCGTGTGAATGGCCCGGAGCATCTCCCAGCACGCATAACTCTCTGCGGGCCGGGGAATGAGCAGAATCCCTGTCAATAACCGCACACAACAATGATGTTGGACCGGGGGGACGTGTGGTGATTCTTGTGGGGCCCGTTCCGGTGGGCGCAGACGGACCGATACCTGTAGAAGTCGACGTCGAGGTCGACCCCGGTGTGCCGGACGGCCTCGCAGCCGTCTACGCCGACGAAAAGACCAGAGACGGTTCCGCCCGCCGAGTCGTCCAAGTCGCCCAGGACGCCTACACCGAGGGCCTGGACCTGGCCCGCCGGTGTGCCGCGCAGGCCGTCCGCCGGTTCGGGGAGATGGCGGACGAACTGAGGCCGGACGAGATCGAGTTGCAGTTGGCGATCAAAGTGGACGCGGGCGTCGTGGCGTTGGTCAAGAGCGGGGCCGAAGCGCAGCTCCAGGTCACCTTCAGGTGGCGGACAGCCGGCGCCTCCGGAGTGGCGTTACCGGGCAGCGGAGGGGGAGCCGACTCGTGAGCCGTGCATCGGAGGGCGTGCGCATCCTGCCCTACAGCCGAGTCGTGGGGCAGGACGATCTCAAACTGGCGCTGGAACTCAATTACGTGGCACCTACCATCGGCGGGGTGCTCATGGCCGGAGCTCGCGGGACCGCCAAGTCGACCCTCGTACGGGCCTTCGCGCTCATGGTGCACGAGGAGTTACCGGTCACGCTCCCCATCAACGCGACCGACGACCGGGTCGTCGGCGGCTGGGAGTTGGACGCTCTGATGCGGGGCGAGGCGCGTCCGCAGCCGGGGTTGCTGGAAGAGGCCGCCGAGAAGGGGCTGCTTTACATCGACGAGGTGAACCTCCTCGACGACCACCTCGTCAATATCATCCTCGACGTCGTCTCGACCGGAGTGCTGTCCGTGCAACGGGAAGGACTCGCCACCGCCAAGCAGCTGTCCTTCGGGCTGGTGGGCACGATGAACCCCGAAGAAGGCGGTCTGCGGCCGCAGTTGCTGGACCGGTTCGGGCTCATGGTCGCCGCGAGCCAGCTGGACACCGAAGCACGCCACAGGACGATCCGGACCGTTCTCGACTTCGAGGAGGAGCTGACCCGCAAGGAGTCCGCCTGGCTGGAGGATGCGGAACGGGACGACACCGCACGGCGGGAACGGCTTGAGAGGGCCAAGGAGCGGGTGTCCCGCACGCAGGTCCCCGACGAGGTCGTCCGGTTGTGCGCGCAGGCTGCCGAGCGCGTGGCAGCCGTCGGCCAGCGCGGCGAGATCGTGGCGACCCTGGCGGCCCGTGCGCTGGCCGCACTGGAGGACGCGGACGCGGTGGGGCCCGGTCATCTCTTCCGGGTACTGCCCATGGCCTTTCGGCACCGTCGGCCGGAGACCGCCCACGGCGGCACGTTCGAATGGGGGCGCGAGGACGAGTCCCGCGTCAAGGACCTCTTCGACGCGGCCTGAAGCCATCATGTCCATCGAGCCGCCGAACAGGACCGACGCGCCCGTCCAGAACACTCCGGTACCGCCGGAGACCGACGAACTCGCCCTCAGGCTGTGCCGCGCCCTTGTCTGCGCCGCCGTCGACCCGGCACTGTCTGGTGTGCTGCTGTTCGATCTGGAACCCCAGTTGCTCGACCCGGTGACACGTCTCTTCGGCCGGATCCTCAGCGGTGCCCGAGAGCCGGTACGTCCCGCCCTCATGCTGGGGGCCACGAGCCGGGACGAGGACCTGTGGACGCGGCCCGTACTTCTGCAAGAACCCGACGGCATCTCGTTCCGGATGGAGCCCGGCCCGCTGATCGAGGCGGACGGCCACCCCGGAGTCCCACCGGTGGTCGTGGTTCCGGACCTGACCCGGCTGAGCGTGGCCGGCATGCGGGCTGCCGTCCAGCTACTGGGGGCCGACGTGACCGTGGTCGAGTACGCCGGACTGCGCCACCGGGCCAGGCCACGGGCTCGCTGGCTGGCCACGTGCCGATCCGTCGACGCGGGACGACCCACTAGTCACCTGCTCGACCGGTTCGCCCTCAGGCTGCCCGTCTCCGGACTACGGCTGCCGGAGCCCGACCGGCTGCTCGCGGCGCTGCCACCCGGCTGGCTGGACGCCGCCCGAGACGCCCAGGAGGCATCGGTGCCGACCGCCACGGTCGGTGATGAAGCACTGACCCGCGTACAGGAGTTGCTCGGGCCGGAGGTCAACATCCGCAGGGAACTCTCCTTGGCCAGACTCGCCCGTGCCCTGGCCACGCTCGACGGAGAGCGGTCGGCCACCGCCCGGCACTGCGATGCGGCGGCCCGGCTCATGGGGTTGACGGCGCCCGGAGCGCCGCCGCCCGCGGACTCGGCCGGGGACGTGCCGGAGTCGTCGTCTCCCTCACCCGGCCTGGGCAGCCGGCCGCACGGAGGCCCCGGAGAACGACTGCGGACGGAACAGGACGAGCGGCATCGTGCCGAGGGGGTCGAACCACTGCTGGAGTCCGAACCGGCCGAGGGCGTCGGGGCGGGGCGCGGCGGCACCCACACGGTTCTCGCCACCCCGTACCCCGAGGACGAGGCCGACGCGCTGCACGAGTTCGCGCCGCTGCGTAGCCCCTGGCAGCGTACGGCGGGACCGGCCTCGCTGCGCGGAGTGGCGATCGGCACTCGACGGGCCACGGATCTGAGCGATCTCGCCCATGTGCGCACTGTCCGGGAAGCGGCCGTGCACCAGCGTATCCGTCGGACGGAGCGGTTCACGGTTTCGCCGGTCGACCTCCACAGCCATGTACGCGCCGGCACTCCTGAGCACTTGCTCGTGCTGCTCCTCGACCACACCTGCCGGGTCGACGACTGGGACTGGCAGGACGTCGTCACCCCGTTCCTGGAATGGGCGTACACGCGACGGGCCGCGGTCCAGGTCGTCGAGATCGGCAGCGCCGAGACCGGCGACGAACTGCGGGCGGAGTCCTTCGCCGCGCGCAGCGTCCTCGATCCGAGGATCCTGCCCGCCCTGTACCGGTCGCCGGGCCGGGCCAGCCCGCTCGCGCACGGCATCGAGCAGGCGGTGCACGCGCTGCGGCGGTCCTTCCGTCAGCACGGCAGCAGTCTCGCGGAGGCGTGGCTCGTGGTGGTCACGGACGGCCGGGGCAATGTTCCGCTGCACGTCAGCCAGACCGGGCGGCTGACGGGCCCGGTCGGAGCGCAGGGCGTCGAGGACGCCCTGCGGGCCGCGGCCGGCGTCAACGCCATGGACCGCACGAGGCTGCGGGTCGCCGTCGTCGACGCGCAGCGGGAGCCGTACGGGGACCTGCCGTTCGCGTTGGCGGACGCGCTGGGCGGGACAGTGCTCGATGGACCGTCAAGGCCCTCCCCGACGACCCGTGAAGGAGGTGCCGGTGAGCGGTGAGCCGCCGCGCGCCGCCCGCTGGCTGACGGGCACGGGGACAGCGATCCGGCGGGCCGCGTTCCCTGCCCTGCAGGCGGCCGCGAGGCGTGAGTCCGCGGCGGTGCTGCAGTTCCGCCGTCCGTCCGGTCCGCCCTCGGGAACCGGCAGCGGCCCCGCCCGGCCCTACGAGCGTCTGGAGGACGGCTACGCGATGCTCCGGGTCATCCGGACGGCGGGCTTCGGCAACCAGGACGGTTACCAACTCCACGGATCGTGCGGCGAGTTCACGGTGACCTGCCGGACCGGACCGACCCGTCTCGTGGCACCCGGCGTCAGTCTCGGCACCATCAGGGAGACCGGCGAGTTCCCGTCGGAGACCCTGCGCGGGATCCAGCTCTGGTCCGCCAACCAGAGCGAACTCGCCGACTGGATCAACCTCATCCGCGACCGGCACGGCGACAGGCTGCGCCTCATCGTGTGGGACGACACCGGGTTCGAACTGCCTTGGGAGTTGTTCTGGGTGCCCGCCGACGAACGGCACGGCCTGGCCGGCGGGTTGCTGGGCGCGCTGCTCGTCATGGCCCGCTGGACCACCGTGCACGGCGTGGACGAGAGCCTGCCCCGGCACACGGGCGACTGCCATGGCCGAGTCCTCGCCTATCTGCACGAGGACATGACCGCCGACGGCGGGGTCTTCGTCCCCTACGCGCATCAGGTGCACGACGCGATGACGCCGTTTCTTCAAGCCCTCGATCTCCCTCTGCCCGACGAGCGCACCGGACTGGTCTACATGGGGTGTCACGGCACGTACGGCGAGGCCGTCATGCGGCTCACCCTCGGCGACCGGACCTGGGCTGAGTTCAACACCCGGGACATGCATGTGCTGCGCGAGGACCGCGCGCTCGTCTGTCTCAACGCCTGCCATTCAGGTCGCTTCGTTCACAACCGCGTCCAGGGCGAGGAGGCGCTGCGCGGTTTCGCCGAACTCTTCCTGCGCAAGGGCGCAGGCGGGTGCATCGTCACGGCCGGGGAGGTCGGGGACCAAGAGGCCAGGGGGATGGTCCGCCGACTGTTGCACGAGGTCGCCGCGCACCCCGACCGTCCCGTCACCGAGACCCTGCGGGACTTCCGGGCTCGCGCGGTCGAGGACTTCGGCACTCTGGCGGCGATCCCGACGACGCGCAACGATGACGGGCAGGTCGACAAAGTCGGGCAGAAACGGGTTCTGCGGCTGCTTTATGCCTTCATGTTCCATTACTACGGGCATCCGCTCACCACACTGCGGCTCGTCGCCGGCAATGGGCACAGTGCCTGGGGAGGGGGCCCATGGTGAACCTCGACGAGCACCCGCTGCTGATCGAACCGGTCGTGGCCTGGCCGAGGGTGGCCGAGACGGAGTGCGACTACCTCGTCACCGTCGACCTGCGCGGCCCGCTCCCGGAGGGGCAGGACATGGCACGGGCCTGGCCCTACCCAGAGGAGGAGTTCACCTTCACCGTCGCGCTCGACGGCTCTCCGTACTTCGTGTGCACCGCGCTCGACGAACCGAGCGTCGTACTGCACCGGTTCGGCGGCACGTACGGTCCGGCGTACTTCAGGGTGTCGACGGGCCGAGCCACCGGCCACGGTGCACTCTGGCTCACCGTCAGCAACCAGTGGGGCGTGCCTGTCCGCAAGGCCGAACTGCGCGCCGAGATCAGGGAGAGCACACCTGGGCGGGCGCCGGCGGCGCGACTGGCAGAGGTGGCGCGGGAGCGTGCCTCCTCGGCACGGTTGCCGGAGCGGTCCGGAGACATCCCCTGGGTTCAGGACCGGCCGACCGGCCGGCGAACCGTCGCGTTCCCGACGGCGCCGGCGCCCGGCGGAAGCACCTCACCGGGTCCGGAACAACGGCCGTTGCGCGTCGGACGGCAGACGATCACCATCAGCTTCACCCCCTTCGACCAGAGCTGGGCCAACTGGATCGGACATCGCCTGGAGCGGCGCGGCCACCGTGTCGTGCTGCAGCGTTGGGACCCGCCGCCGGACGCCTCCCTGGAGGAGTCACTGCGTGACCTTCTGCTGGCGCCCGGCCCGGTTCTTCTGCTCCTCAGCGACCAGTACCTCAGGTCCGGGGCGCACACCGAGGGGGAGTGGCACTCGGCGCTGGGTGAGGTCGTCGTCCCAGAGACGGAGCGCATCGCCGCGGTGTCGGTGGCTCCTTCGCTCCCGTCGATGCCGGCTCTCGACTCCGTCAGCCTGCATGACGTGAGTTCCGACGAGGCCGAACGCAGGCTCCTGGACCGGCTTGCGCTGCCCGCCGATGCCGAGCAGGGGGCCACGGCCGACACTGACGACGGCCCGCCCTTCCCCGTCCACACTCTTCGGGTGTGGGGCAGGATCCCCGAGCGCAACGAGCGGTTCACCGGCCGGGTACCCCTGCTCAACACGGCCTACGAACGGCTTCAGCGTGAGAGCCGGGTCACTCTGTGCGGCCTGTCCGGAGTCGGCAAGACCCAGCTGGCCGCCGAGTACGCCTACCGTTTCGCGTACGGATACCACGTCGTGTGGTGGATCAACGCAGGCAATCGCGCGGCCTTCCGGCAAGGACTCGCCGACCTGGCGCCGGCACTGGGCCTGCAGACCGGTGCCGACTACGGCGAGCGCCTGCGCGCGGTCCGCGAGGCGCTGCGTAGAGGGGACCCCTACCCGCGCTGGCTGATCATCCTGGACGGCGCGGACGACCCGGACCAGGTCCAGGACCTGGTACCGGCCGGACCGGGCCATGTGCTGATCACATCCTGCAACCAGGAGTGGGGTGCGCACCGCAGCGCGCTGGTGCAGGTGCCCGCCTACGACCGCGCCGAGTCGGTGGACTTCATCCGCCGCCGCGCGCCACGGCTGACCGATGACGACGCCCGTCGGCTGGCGGAGGCGCTTGCCGACCTGCCCCTGGCTCTCGATCAGACGGCCGGCTGGCTGGACGAGTCGGGCATGTCGGTGGCGGAGTACTTGGAACTCCTGGCGAGGGACTTCTCCCTGGACACCAGGGTCGCGGTCTCCCAAGACTTCCCAAGGACCTTTCGAGCGGCTTGGACCGTCCTGTTGGAAAGGCTCCGCGCGGCCTGCCCGGACTCGGTACTGCTGCTGCGGTTGTGCACGTTCTTCGCGCCCGACGCCGTACCCCTGCGGCTCCTGCGGGAAACGCCGGTCGACGGCCTGCCGCCCGCCGTGGTCCGGCTGCTCACGGACAGGGACCGCTGGAACGACGCTGTGGGGCAACTTCGCACCTATTCGGTGGTTCGCATCGAGCATCCGGCGCAGGACTTGTCGAACGAGGTCCTGTCCATGCACCGGATGGTGCATCAGACCGTTCGTGACGACATGCCCGCCGATGAGCACCGGGAACTCTCCGACGTGGCCTGGCGATCACTCGTCGCGGCCGATCCGGGTACCCCGGGCGAGGCGAGCGTGTGGCCGCGATACGCCGAGTTCGTCCCGAATCTGGAGTACGCGGACGTGCTGTCCCGGGACGCGTCCGCCGCACACCAACTGGTCCTCAACTGCCTGCGGTATCTGTATCTTTCAGGCGAGTACGAGACGGGCATTCGGTTGGCCGAGCAGGCATTGTCGGTCTGGGAACAACTCCAGGACGAGCAACCGGACTTGCTCTGGGAGCTCGGCTATCACTACGCCAACCTGCTGCGCGCCGTGGGCGATTACCGGCGCAGTGAGATCGTGAACCGGGCGGCCATGGAGCAGTTCCGCTCTGTGGGCGGGGCGAGGGACCCTCGATATCTCCGTGCGGTCGGCAGCCTTGCCGCGGACCTGCGGGCGTTGAGCGGTTACGAGGAAGCACTCGATCTGTCGGAGAAGGTGTGGGAGGGCTACCGCGAGCTTGAAGGCGAACGGAAGCCGGTCACTTTGTCGGCCGAGAACAACATTGCTGTCTCGCTCAGGCTGCTCGGCCGATACAACGAGGCCGCCGAGATCAGTCGGCGAGTTCTGCGGGCCCGTGAGCAGGTTGTGGGGTTTGACCACTTCAGGACTCTGCACTCGGAACTTCAATGTGCGACCGACCTGAGACTCATGGGTCGCTATGACGAAGCCCAAAGTCTTCAAAGGACGAATACGGCCCGCCACCAGCAAATCATGGGCGACGGCCACCCTCAGACCCTCCAAGCCCTCTACAACCTGGCCCAGTGCCAGTACCGGACCGGCGACATCCAGAGCGCGGGACCGCGTTTCGCCGCTGTGCTGGACAGGAGCGAACGGCTCAGTGGCAAGGACGATCCCCTCACCCTCATGTTCGCCGTCGCCCACTGCTGCCACGAACGTGAGCACGGCGACGTGGACCACGCCCGACGTCTCAGCGAGTCCATCGTGGACAGGTACGAGACCCTGCTCGGTCCCGACCACCCCTACGCGGCCGGAGCCCGGGCCAACCACGCCCTCATCCTCCGCACAGTGGGTGAGCACAGGCAGGCCCACGCCCTCGGGGAACGGTCACTCGCCGACATGACCCGCGCCGTTGGACAGTCCCACCCCTGGACGCTCGGCTGCGCGGTGAACGTCGTCGCCGGCAGTCCCGACCGCTCCCCGACGATCACCGCACTCGGCCAGGAGACGGTGGCCCACGCGACCGCGACCCTTGGCGCCGGGCATCCACTCACCCTCACGGCACAGGCGGCCCTCGACGGTCCCGACGACCACCCGCACTGGGACTTCGAGCCACAGACCACCTGAGACCTGAGGCGGAGCCGAAACCCCGAGGGGCCGCCCCCGGATTCCTCCGGAGACGGCCCCTCGGCAAGTACTGCTGTGCCGTTGTTCGAGACCTACGCCTCGAACACCTCCCGCACCAACTGCTCCTGCTCAGCCTGATGCCGCTTCGCCGACCCCACCGCCGGAGACGACGAGTGCGGGCGCGAGATCCGCCGCAGCCGCTCCCCGTGAGGAACATCCGCGCCGACCGCGAGGTCCAGGTGGTCGATCAGGTTGAGGGCGATGAACGGCCACGCACCCTGGTTCGCCGGCTCCTCCTGGGCCCACAGGTACTTCTCGACGTTCGGGTACTTGTTGACCTCCGCCTGGAGCTCCGCACCCGGCAGCGGGTACAGGCGCTCGACGCGGATGATCGCCACGTCCGTCGTGCCGCGCTTGGCGCGCTCGGCCTCCAGGTCGTAGTACAGCTTGCCCGTCACGAAGACGACCTTGCGCACCGCGGCCGGGTCCGTCACCGTCTCGTCGCCGATGACCGGGCGGAACGCGCCCGTCGTGAACTCCTCCGTCTTCGACGCGGCGGCCTTGAGGCGCAGCATCGACTTCGGGGTGAAGACCACCAGCGGCTTGTGGTGCGGGTTGTGCACCTGCCACCGCAGGAGGTGGAAGTAGTTCGACGGGAGCGTCGGCATCGCGACCGTCATGTTGTTCTGCGCGCAGAGCTGGAGGAAGCGCTCCACGCGAGCCGAGGAGTGGTCCGGGCCCTGGCCCTCGTAGCCGTGCGGGAGCAGGAGCGTGACGCCGCTCGTCTGGCCCCACTTCTGTTCCGCCGCCGAGATGTACTCGTCGACCACCGACTGCGCGCCGTTGACGAAGTCGCCGAACTGCGCCTCCCACATCACGAGCGCGTCGGGACGGGCCAGCGAGTAGCCGTACTCGAAGCCCATGACCGCGTACTCGGAGAGGAGCGAGTCGTAGACGTTGTAGCGCGCCTGGTCCTCGGAGAGGTACTGGAGCGGGGTGTAGTCCTCGCCCGTCTGGCGGTCGATGAGGACCGCGTGGCGCTGGCCGAACGTGCCTCGGCGGGAGTCCTGGCCGGACAACCTGACAGGCGTGCCTTCCAGCAGCAGCGAGCCGATCGCCAGCGTCTCGCCCATGCCCCAGTCGATCGTCCCGTCCTCGACCATCGTCGCCCGGCGCTGCAGCTGGGGCAGCAGGCGCGGGTGGACGTGGAAGTTGTCCGGGATGTTGACCTGGGACTCGGCGATCCGCTTCACGACCTCCGTGGAGATCGCCGTGGAGACCGCGACCGGGAACTCCGCCTGCGGGTCCGACATGGGCGCCGCGCCCGGCTGGGCCGTCGCCTCGCGGACCTCCGTGAAGACCTTCTCCAGCTGGCCCTGGTAGTCCTGGAGGGCTTGTTCGGCTTCCTCAAGGGTGATGTCGCCTCGGCCGATCAGCGACTCGGTGTACAGCTTGCGCACCGAGCGCTTCTTGTCGATCAGGTCGTACATCAGGGGCTGGGTGAAGGCCGGGTTGTCCGACTCGTTGTGACCGCGGCGGCGGTAGCAGATGAGGTCGATCACCACGTCCTTGTTGAACGCCTGACGGAACTCGAAGGCCAGGCGGGCAACGCGGACGACGGCCTCGGGGTCGTCGCCGTTCACGTGGAAGATCGGGGCCTCGATCATCCTCGCCACGTCCGTCGCGTACATCGACGAGCGGGACGACTCCGGCGCGGCCGTGAAGCCGACCTGGTTGTTGATGACGATGTGGATCGTGCCGCCCGTGCGGTAACCGCGCAGCTGCGACATGTTGAGCGTCTCGGCCACCACGCCCTGGCCCGCGAAGGCCGCGTCACCGTGCAGGGCCAGCGGGAGGACCGTGAAGTCCGTGCCGCCCTTGTTGATGATGTCCTGGCGGGCGCGGACGATGCCCTCGATGATCGGGTCGACCGTCTCCAGGTGGGACGGGTTCGCCGCGAGAGTGACCTTGATCTGCTCGCCGTCCAGGCCGGTGAAGGTGCCCTGGGCGCCCAGGTGGTACTTCACGTCGCCGGAGCCGTGCATCGACTTCGGGTCGAGGTTGCCCTCGAACTCGCGGAAGATCTGGGCGTACGACTTGCCGACGATGTTCGCGAGCACGTTCAGGCGGCCGCGGTGGGCCATGCCGATGACGACCTCGTCGAGGCGCGACTCGGCCGCGCTGTCGATGACCGCGTCGAGCAGCGGGATGACCGACTCGCCGCCCTCAAGGGAGAAGCGCTTCTGGCCTACGTACTTCGTCTGCAGGAAGGTCTCGAAGGCCTCCGCCGCGTTCAGGCGGCGCAGGATGCGCAGCTGCTCCTCGCGCTCCGGCTTGGAGTGCGAGCGCTCGATGCGGTCCTGGATCCACTTGCGCTGCTTCGGGTCCTGGATGTGCATGAACTCGATGCCGGTGGTGCGGCAGTACGAGTCGCGCAGCACGCCGAGGATGTCGCGCAGCTTCATCAGGGACTTGCCGGCGAAGCCGCCGACCGCGAACTCCCGCTCCAGGTCCCACAGGGTGAGGCCGTGCTCGGTGATGTCCAGGTCGGGGTGCTTGCGCTGGCGGTACTCCAGCGGGTCGGTGTCGGCCATGACGTGGCCGCGGACCCGGTAGGAGTGGATCAGCTCGAAGACGCGGGCGGCCTTCGTCACGTCGTTGTCGTGCGACGCGTCGATGTCCTTGAGCCAGCGGACCGGCTCGTACGGGATGCGCAGCGCCTCGAAGATCTCGTCGTAGAAGCCGCTCTCGCCGAGCAGGAGGTTCGCGACGACCCGCAGGAACTCGCCGGAGGCGGCGCCCTGGATGACCCGGTGGTCGTAGGTCGACGTGAGCGTCATGACCTTCGAGATGCCGAGCTTGTTCAGGGTGTCCTGGCTCGTGCCCTGGAACTCGGCCGGGTAGTCCATCGAGCCGACGCCCATGATGACCGACTGACCGGGCATCAGACGCGGGACCGAGTGGACGGTGCCGAGGCCGCCGGGGTTGGTCAGCGAGACCGTGACACCGGTGAAGTCGTCCATCGTCAGCTTGCCGTCGCGGGCGCGGCGGACGATGTCCTCGTAGGCCTGCCAGAACTCGAAGAAGTTCAGCGTCTCGGCCTTCTTGATGCCGGCGACGACGAGCTGGCGGTCGCCGTTGGGCTTCACCAGGTCGATGGCGAGACCGAAGTTGACGTGCTCCGGCTTGACCAGGGTCGGCTTGCCGTCCTTCTCCACGAAGGAGTAGTTCATCGACGGCATGGCCTTGATGGCCTGCACCATCGCGTAGCCGATGAGGTGGGTGAAGGAGATCTTCCCGCCCCGGGCACGCTTCAGGTGGTTGTTGATGACGATGCGGTTGTCGAAGAGCAGCTTGACCGGGACCGCGCGCACCGACGTGGCGGTGGGGACCTCGACCGAAGCGTTCATGTTCTTCGCGACCGCGGCGGCGGGACCGCGCAGCGTCACGAACTCCGGGCCACCGGCGGCCTCGGCCGCGGGCTCCGCCTTCTTCGGCTGAGCGGCCGGGGCCGCCGCCTTCGCAGGCGCCGGAGCCGGGGCTACGGCCTTCACCGGCGCCGGAGCGGCCGCTGCGGGCGCCGGCGCGGGGACCGCCGGAGCGGCAGGCGCGGCGGGCGCAGCAGGAGCGGCCGGAGCCGGGGCTGCGGGTGCCGCCTGGGCCGGAGGGGTGGAGGTCCCTGCGGCCCCCGCGGCCGCAGTACCCGCCGAAGTCGAGGTCGGGGCGGCAGCCGCGCCCGGCTTGTAGTCGGCGAAGAAGTCCCACCAGGCTCGGTCTACCGAGTTCGGATCCTGGAGGTACTGCTGATAGATCTCGTCGACGAGCCACTCGTTGGGCCCGAACGCCGCCGCGGGATTCTTACCCGCGGCTTGGTCGGACTCGGTCGAGATGGTCGAGTTACTGGGGGACTGTGACGACACGGCGGCAACCGCCCTCTTCCGCTTCACAAGGTGATGGACAGCGGGAATTAAGGCTACGCCCCCATGACGGCCAAGGTCAGGTCGGGCCGGTCCATCGTCGCGTAAGTCACATCGGAAAGTGTGTTTCGGGGCCTGAAATGGCGGGAAACAAGCGTGGTTCCGCTACGGAAGAGGTGTGTTGGTGCGGGCCGGGCGCGCGAACGGCGCGGGCCTGTGCCTGATCACACGTGTCCGTCAGCGCGGACCGTCGTGGATCTTGGGGCTCCGGGTCGAACTTTACGTCAACTTGGCACGGAAGACAGTCCCGGGAGAGTGACGATAATCCTGCAGCCACGGTCGGATTCGGCCACACCGATCCGGCCGCCGTGCAGATCCACCGCCCAGCGGGCGATCGCCAGGCCGAGGCCCGTACCGCCGTCGCTGCCCGGTCCGTGCGGCGAGCTGACCGCTCCCCGGTTGAACCGCTCGAAGATGTGCGCCCACTGCGCCTTCGGGATCCCGGGCCCCTCGTCCAGGACCTCCAGCTCCAGCGACTCCGGCAGCGACCCGCGCCGCGCCTTCACCGTCACCCGGCCGTGCGCGGGGCTGTGCTTGACCGCGTTGTCGATCAGGTTGGCGACGACCTGGTGGATCCGCTCCGGATCGGCGAGCGCGGTCAGCTCCGGCGGGGACACGTCCAGGTGCAGATGGACGTCCGTGCGCGTATGACTCCCCGAGCCCGACGCGATGCCCGCACGCGCGGAGGCGACCATGTTGGCCTCCTTGAGCACGCCCGAGAGATACGGCCACACCTCGAACCGGCGGGTCTTCAGCGGTACGACCCCGTTGTCCAGCCGGGAGAGGTCGAGCAGCGTCTCCACGAGACGTCCCAGCCGCTCGGTCTGCTTCAGCGCCGTCCGCATGGTCTCCGGGTCGGCGGCCGAGACGCCGTCGACGACGTTCTCCAGTACGGCGCGCAGGCCCGCGATGGGGGTGCGCAGCTCGTGCGAGACGTTCGCCACGAGCTCCTTGCGCTGGCGCTCCTGGGCCTCCAGCTCGTCGGCCATGACGTTGATCGTCCCGGCCAGGTCGCCCAGTTCGTCACGGCGGTTCTCGCGCACCCGGCGGGTGTAGTCGCCGTGCGAGATCGACCGGGCCACCGCGTTCATCTCGTCCAGCGGCGCGGTGAGCGAATGGGCCACGAACTGCGTTATCAGCAGTGTGGCGATCATCGAGAAGACCGTGATGAAGCGCAGCTCCGTCGCCGTGCGCATGGCGATCATCATCAGCCCGGTGGTGATGAGCACCGCGATGACGACCAGAGCACCCAGCTTGGTCTTGATCGAGAACGGGCGTACGCCGCCCCAGGGCTCCCCGGGGCTCCTCCGTGACGTCGGCCCTTGGCTCATGGCGTCGGTGTCTCCAGTGCGTAGCCCACGCCGTGCACCGTGCGGATCCGCTCGGCGCCGATCTTCCGGCGCAGCGCCTTGATGTGGCTGTCGACCGTACGCGTGCCGGAGGCGTCCGCCCAGTCCCACACCTCGGCGAGCAGCTGCTCGCGCGAGAGCACGGCACGCGGGGTGTTCGCCAGGCAGACCAGCAGGTCGAACTCGGTGGGCGTGAGATGGACGTCCTCGCTGCGCACCCGTACCCGGCGCTGCGCGTGGTCGATCTCCAGCTCGCCGAGGCGCAGGATGCCCGAGCGCGGGGTGGACGCGGCCACCACGGCACGCTCCACCCGGCGCAGCAGGACGTGCACCCGCGCGGCCAGCTCCCGCATCGAGAACGGCTTGGTCATGTAGTCGTCGGCGCCGACCCCGAGCCCGACCAGCATGTCGGTCTCGTCGTCGCGCGCGGTGAGCATCAGCACCGGCACCGGGCGGGCGGCCTGCACACGGCGGCAGACCTCCAGCCCGTCGAAGCCGGGCAGCATGATGTCGAGGATCAGCAGATCGGGCTGCCAGGCCTCGGCGGTGTCGACGGCCGACGGCCCGTCGCCCGCGGTCTGCACGAGAAATCCCTCGGCGCGCAGACGGGCCGCGATGGCGTCGACGATCGTCGGGTCGTCCTCGACCACCAGCACCCGGCGCTGTGCGCCCGGCGTGGCCGTGGCCGTGCCGTTGTGGGAGGTATGTGTCTGCTCCATCGCCCGCCCCTGAAGTGTGCTTTCCGGAACCAGTGGGGTGATCCCATGACTGCGCTTGACGCTTGAATGATCTGCGTCAGGGAAGCAGGGTACGGGGAGTAACGGCGGCTTTGCTATCCAGGTCGTACGGCGAGGTGCACGACGTCGGGAACGCCTCGGTCAACGGGGATCTCTTCGGTACGCACCCGTTGGAACCCGGCATTCCATAAGGTTCGCTCAAATTCCGGAGAGGGCTGCGCCGACCATACGGCGAGTACCCCTCCCGGTCTCAACACCCTTGCGCAGCTTGCCAGTCCGGCCGCTGAGTACAGGCTGTCGTTGCCCTCGGTGACGGTCCAGCCGGGGCCGTTGTCGATGTCGAGGCAGAGCGCGTCGAAAGTGGCGCAAGTCTCATTGACGAAAGCGACTAGGTCCGTTTTCACAATGTCGGTCCGCGGATCGGCGAGAGCGGCCGCGGAGAGCGCCGACAGGGGTCCTGAACGGTGCCATTCGACGATCGCGGGTTCCCGTTCGACGACCGTGATCCGACCCCAGCGGGCGTCGGCGGCGGCATGCGCCAGCGAGAAGCCGACGCCGAGTCCGCCGATCAACACATGAGGTTCGGGGCGCGAGTCGAGGGCGTCGCGTGCGGCGTCGACCAGCAGCCGCTCCGACCGCCCGTCCGAAGTGTCCATCAGGAAGCACCCGTTGGCGATGATCTGGAGCAACTCCCCGTGCCGGCGCAGCACGACCTCGCCGTAGGGGCCCTCGCGACGGTCCAGGACAACGGGGCCGTCGTACGCGGGAACGCTGTCGTACGCGGTGGTCATGCCCCTCATCCTGGCAGTTTCACCGGATCGTGCAGCCGAATTAACCCAGGGCGAACACGTCCGGGTGCAAGGTACCTGCGGACGCGTGAGAAGGCTTTCAGGTTGCTGTGAATCGGCTCTCGCGTGGCGTCGGTCATAGACAGCGACTGGTGGGACGGCGAAGGGTGGGGTGTGAACCGGAAGGAGCGCCTCACCGTGGAACGGATCGCGACGGCCGACACCCAGGCCTCGGCCACGCCTCCGGGCGGCCCCTCGGTCGACGACCCCGGTCTGCTGGACGCGATGCCGAGACAGCGGGAAGTGCTGGACGGGGCCGGGGAGTTGAGGTTCGGCACCCCGACCCCGGTGGCGGTGTCCGTCTCGGCGTCCACCCCCGCCGTTCCTGGCGAGCCGTACGTTCTGACCGCGCTGCGCCGCGTCCGCCCCTGGCGCCTCCTGCCGACGCCCACCGGCACACCGTTCACCTTCTGCTACGGCGTGCTGCTCGTCGTGACGTCGCTGGTGACGCAGTACGCGGATCCCGCCTTCGTGACCCAACTGCACCAGGCGTCCAGCACGGACGTCACCCACCTCCTCCGCGACCCGTTCCTCGTCCTGGTCGCGTCCGCGCTGTGGATCGTGGGCGGGATGGTCTCGCCGTACGCGTTCCTGTTCCTGCTGGTGCTGACCGCGCTGGAACGCAGGATCGGCGGGCTACGGGCGGCCGGTGTCTTTCTCTTCGGGCACATCCTGGCCACGCTCGCGACCGAAGGGACCGTGGGGTTCGCGGTGTTGGCGGGCCACCTGCCCGCCACGTCCCTGCACCGCCTCGACTACGGCATCAGCTTCGGCGTCGCGACGAGCATAGGAGCGCTGGCCGGCCTCCTGCGCCCATGGCTCGGCCTCCCGCTGATCACCCTGTTCGGCTGGACCCTGGTCCAGGACCTGATCGCGTTCACCGACCCCATGACGAACTGGGGCCATCTGATCTCGCTGACGATAGGCGTCGCGACCTGGCCGCTGATACGACGCTGGGCACGGGCGGCAAGGGCGGCTTCGACGGAGGTTTCTCAGGTCGGTACGGCTCGGGTCGAGGTCGCGCGGGTCTGACTCCCTGACTGTCTGGCCCGGCCGTGTCGGGCTGGTGTATTGATGGCGTGGAGAGCCGGTCGTGGTCCTGGGCGGGGGAGGTCCGAGTGACGGATGCGGATGCGGATGCGGTACGGCGGATCGAGCGGGCGATCGGCGCAACTGGCCTTGTGGTGGCCGGAGTTGCCGAGGGCCAGTGGGTGAAACCCACCCCGTGCACGGAATGGGACGCCAGGGCTGTTCTCAATCACACCGTAGGCGGCATGCGCATCTTCGCCGCCGAACTGAACGGCACCGATCCGGGTGCCGAGCACGAGTCCGACTGGCTGGGTACCGATCCCAAGGGTGCGTACGCCGACGCGGCGGAGGTGGACCGCGCGGCGTGGAACCGCCCCGGCGCCCTGGACACCACGGTCCATATCTCGCTGGGCGCGCTGCCCGGTCCGACGGCCGCGCTGATCCATTTCACGGAGGTCTGCGTCCACGGCGTGGACCTGGCGGTCGCGACGGGCCAACAGGCGGTGCTGGACGAGGAGTTGTGCGCGGAACTGCTGTCGGTGATGCGAGGCATGGGCGGCTTCGACGCCTTCCGTGTGCCCGGCGTCTTCGGCCCGGAGGTCCAGCCTGCGCCGGGGGCGGCCCCGCACGGGCAGTTGCTGGCCTACTTGGGTCGCACGGCCGCCTGATCCGCTCGGTCCGGTGACCACACGTACGGCGTGGTCGTCGTGACCGCCCGGAAGCCCAGCCGGCGCAGGATCGGGGCGCTGTCGTCCGAGGCGTCCACCTGGAGATACGGCACTCCTCGCGCGGCGGCGAGGGCGGCCCGGGTGGCGACCAGGGCGCGGTAGACGCCCTTGCCGCGCCATTGCGTGACGGTCGAACCGCCGCGCAGCCCCGCGAAGTCGGAGTCGCCGTAGAAGACGAGCCAGGACGCGGAGATCACCTCGTCGTCCGCCTCCGCGACGTAGACCGCGAGCTCGTCCGGGGTGGCGGTGATCCGGCCGAGCAGTTCGTTCGCCAGCCAGGTCAGGTCGATGCCCCAGATCGCCGACTCCATGGCTGCGATCCGGCGCAGGTCGGCCGCCTCGGCGACGCGACGCACGGTGACCCCGTCGGGCAGCGCGGGCTCCTCTGCCGCCAACTCCTCGGTCCGTCCGATCAGTACGGTCTCCTGGTCCTCGGGCACGAAACCCGCCGCGCGGAGCCGGTCGGTGAGGTCGGCCGGTTCGTCATGACCCCGGATCTTCCACTCCACACCCTCCCCGCGCGCCGCGAAGAAGTCCCGCTGCCGGACGATCAGTTCATCGAGCGCCCGCCCCCGCACACCCAGATCACGCGGCCCGGTCACGAACCCCCGCGTCTCCCCGACGATCCGCAGCAACGGCCCGTCCTTCTCGTACGTCACGCCGGCGGCGGGCACGGGTGGGGCGCCGCGCATCTGGTCGTCGTAGGCGGCGAGGAGGGTCTGGGTCTCGGTTTCTGTCTCTGTCACCGGGCGACAGTACGAGGGGGTGGGTGAGCCGGGGCAACTGGTTATCGGCGGGGGGTGGTGGTCTTGATGTGGCGTAGGAGGGCGGTGAGTTGGGGGTGGTGGGTGTGGAGCACGGTGGTGGGGGTGTCGCTTTCGCGGAGGGCGAGGGTGTGTGGAGTGGCGCCGATTTCAACGCAGTTCGTCTCCGCCGAACCGGAGTAGGACGACTTCTGCCAGGTGATCTCGGGCATGTCCTCAACTTTCACGGAGACGCGGTACGGGGTGAGGTGGCCTTGATGTGCCCTAGGAAGGCGGCGAGTTGGGGGAGGTGGGTGTGGAGTACGACGGTGGGGGCGTCGCTTTCGCGGAGGGCGAGGGTGGTGTCCGATGCCGCGAGTTCGACGCAGTTGTTGTCCGCCGAGCCGGAGTAGGACGACTTCTGCCAAGTGAACCTGGGCATGTTCCCGCCTTCAGATGCTCTGTGCCACGGAGTGGATGAACTCACGTGACTCCCTCTGCGGAAGCGCGGCCTTGGTGATGCGCTCCACGAGCACACGGTAGTTCGCCAACTG
Organism: Streptomyces sp. NPDC050528; assembly: GCF_044457795.1. Taxonomy (NCBI): domain Bacteria; kingdom Bacillati; phylum Actinomycetota; class Actinomycetes; order Kitasatosporales; family Streptomycetaceae; genus Streptomyces; species Streptomyces sp. NPDC050528. Next base: position 720,071 of record NZ_JBITHH010000001.1, on the reverse strand, counting down.
GGTGGGCGCATCGAGGAATTCGGCGCCGATCGCGGTGTCGAGCTGCACGCTGTCGAGCTGGGGCACGGGGCCGGAGACGTACGACATGGTGAGTCCGGGCACCGGAAAGCCGCCCGCGCCGAATGGGATGACGCGTACGGTGACGTTCCGCCGACGTGAGGCTTCGACCAGCTCCTTCAACTGCGCGCGCATGATGTCGGGGCTGCCGAAGTGCAGCCGTAGCGCTGCCTCGTGGAGGAAGAACGTGCACGCGGGCGGATCGTCCCGGTCGAGGATGTCGCGCCGTTTCATCCGGTACGAGAGCCGCCGGCGCAGCTCGGCGCCGGGCCAGGGCGGCACTCGCTCTGCCAGTACGGCACGGGCGTACTCCTCGGTCTGGAGCAGGCCCGGCACGTGAACCAGACCGAACATGCGCAGGCTCACCGCGTGGAATTCCAGCTCGGCGAGGTCCAGCGCCCCCGTGGCGAGGGCGCCGCTGTACTCCTCCCACCATCCGGACCTGCGGTCCTGGGCCATGCCGACCAGAGCGTCGACGTACGACTCGTCCGGTGTGCGGTAGATCGCGGCGAGGGTACGCACCCGCTGCTCGCTCACTCCGAAGCGGGCCAGCTCCACGTTGGTGATGTGCGTGCGGCTGACGCCGAGTTCGGTGGCCGCTTCGTTGATGCTGAGCCCCGACTGCTCGCGCATGCGCCGCAGTTCGGTGCCCAGTCGCAGCTGTCGCAGGGTCGGAGATGTCCTCGGTGGCATAGGCGACAGTCTTGCCCGCGCCACACGATCGGGTCTAGTCGTAGACGAAATAGCGCGAAGTGGTAGCAGATGTTTCCCGGCCTGCTCTACGGTGAGTGCCTGGTCGGTCACAGGACCGCCAATCTCCCTATGTCAGCCAGGAGTTGCCATGGACGGACGTCTCCCCGAACCCCCCTCCGAATGGCGCTACACCCTCCGCGTCCCCCACGACCCCCTCGCCCCGGCCATCGCCCGCGACACCGTCCGCTCCGTCCTCGCCCGTCACGCCCTCCCCGAACTCGCCGACACCGCCGTCCTGTTGACCTCCGAACTGCTCACCAACACCTGGCGTCACGCCCCCGGCCCCGCCTCCCTCAGCCTCAAGTGGGCGGACAAGCGGCTGCGGGCCAGCGTCTGGGACACGGGGTTCCTGCCTCCGTATACGGCGGGCTGCCCGGAGCCGTACGCCGAAGGCGGTCGCGGGCTCGCCCTCGTGGAGCTCTGCGCCGATGCGTGGGGGAGCTTTGTGATGGGGCCGGCTCAGGGCAAGGTCGTGTGGTTCGAGCTGATGTGGGGTGTGCCGGGGTGCGTGGCGGCGTGACAGTGTCGTTGGCCGGGTCCGGTGCAGGGCAAGTAGGCTGCTGGCAGCTGAGGAGGAGGTCCTCTTTGTCCCACCTGGCAACGGTCTCCGAAGTGCGGCTCACCCGCTTCAAGACCTTCCGAGACGCCGTGCTCCCGCTGGAGCCGCTGACCGTGCTCATAGGGCGGAACAGCAGCGGGAAGTCCAATGCGCTGGACGGACTCGACGTGTTGTCCCGGCTGGCCTGGGGCGAGGACGTCCGGGGCGCCCTGGACGGCCGCCGCCGTGACATCGGCGCCGTGCGCGGAGGGCTCGAAGGATGCCCGCCGCACGGGTCGGACGTCTTTGAGCTCGGCTGCACGGTGGACACTCCCTGGGGTGCGCCCGCGATGCTCGACGTGGCCGTACAGGTGCGCCCTGACGTGCGAATCATCTCTGAGCGGCTGTCCGGCCGGATGCGTGATGGGCAGCCGATGCTGCTCCGCTCCCTGGCTCCGGAGTCGGGCAGCGGAAGCATCGTGATCGAGCGGTACGCCGACGGCTCCGAGTGGAAGGCTCGTCTGTCGCTGAAGGGTGACCGGTTGCTCTGTTCTCAGGTCGCCGGCGGATTCGTCTCCGAATTGGTGTTGGAAGGCGACATGATCGAGGCGGCCGACGTAGTGCTCGGTGCGTTGCGTGGGGTGTTCCACCTGGACCCTGTGCCGCACCTGATGCGCCAATACGTGCCCGCGCGCGACGCCGAGCTGCGGCGCAGCGCGGAGAACCTCTCAGCGACGGTCGGCCGTATCGCCAAGCGGGCGCCGGAAGAGTTCGCCCAGCTCGAAGCCGCGCTGCGCCGCATTGCCGAGCACCCCATCGAACACTTGCGAACCACGCGGTCAGACCTCGACGACGTCATGCTCGTCGTCGACGAAGGCCAGGGCGGCATCACCCCGGCACGGGAAATGAGCGACGGCATGCTGCGGTTCCTCGCGATCGCCACCGCGCTGATCACTGGTCGGCACGGCGTCGATATCGACGTCGGACCAAGTGCGAAACCCAGCCTCACCCTGGTCGTCGAGGAACTGGAGAACGGTCTGCACCCCTCGCAGGCCAACCTCCTGTTGGATCTGCTGCACCAGGCCGTGGCCCGCGAACGGACACAGGTGCTGGTCACCACCCACAGTCCAGCGCTGCTCTCCGCGCTCTCTGGCGACGACCATCGCGGAGTGATCGTGTGCGACCGGGAGTCGGGAGCAGGTCTCAGCCGCCTGCAACGGCTGCCGGAGATCGACGGATACGCGGCGGCGATGGCGGAGGGGCGGCTCGGTGACGTAGTCGCCCGGGGCCGTCTCCCGCTGCGGCCCGAGGAACGGGACTACTCCGACTTCGACCGGCTGATGGGGATCGGCTGACCCATGGCCCGCCCCGTCGCCTTCGTGGACACCTCCGTGCTCTGCAACCTGCTCGCCGTGCCGCACATGGACCAGGACCGGAAGTCCGTCCTTACGGAACTGACCGAGCGGCGCAAGAGCCATGACCTGATCCTGCCGGTGACCGCTGTCATCGAGACCGGCAACCACATCGCCCAGATTGCCGACGGGCGGTTACGTAGGAGCTGCGCCGAGAGGTTCTCGGAAGTGCTGCGCATGGTGGTCGAGCGCAAGGCTCCCTGGAACCTCAACCGCGTCGAATGGGACGAGGTGCACCTGCTCGACCTCATCGGCGGCGCCGGCACCGGTGCCACTCTCGTCGAATTGGCCTCACAGCGCCTCGGCTGCGGCGATGTGAGCATCCTCGCGGAGCGCAACCGCTATCTGGAACGAACCTCCGGCACGACAGCCGAGGTCTGGACTCTCGACGAACAGCTCGCGAGCTATTCCTGACCGGGACCCAGTCGCATCACAGAAAGTCACCGACTGACTCCGCAGATCTGGATACGGTGCCCAGAAGGGTGCTGGATCGAAGGAGAAGGCCATGGGGGAGAGGCTGCGACTCGCCGATGTCGAGCGCATCCCGACTGATCAGCTCGTACCGTTGATCACGGAGAGCTTCGACAACCTTGTTGCCGTGGCCCTCGCGGACGCCACGAGCGGGTTCGTCCCGCAGCGCACCCGTCGGCTGCTGCGCAAGGCCGAATGGCGGGAGGACTGGCAGGACGCCCTGTTCTGCGCGGCCGGGGAACTGCAGGTGGCCACTGAGCGGATGCGTTACACCGGCGATCCTCGCCTGGAGATCACCGAGCACCGCCTGCGTCGCGTTCGTGCTCGCGGCAACGAAGCCAGCGTGCTGGTCAAAAAACTCCGTCGCAACGACTTCCACAACAGCGTGGAACGCAAGAACGGCACGAACTCCCATGTCACCGCTCAGGGTTGGCTCAGGAACGCGTTTCCGGACGAGCACGCGGAGCTTCTTCGGCGAGAGCGCACTCGCTTGAATATGGACGACGGGTACGAGGAGCCCTCCTTCAGCGACGTGCATGAGCAGATCGCATACGCCGTCACCCATGGCCGGATCGTCGCGCCGCGCTCCGGGGAGGTCGAGGCGTTGCTCGCCGCCGACGACATGGCCGTGAGACTCGCGGCGGCCGATGACGCCAAGGATCAAGAGGAGCGCAACCTGGCGCTGCGCCATCCCCTGATGCTGGGCCGGTGGGAGAACGCGCTGCGAGGACTGGCCGACAGCACCGCGGAGCGTGCCCGCGCGGAGTCACCCCACGCGCTCGGATCACTTCCGGACGACTTCTACCGGCTCCCTCACGCGGAAGCGACCGGTGTACTCAATGCCCGGCGTTTCCTTGCTGCCGTCCAGCAGCGACGCCTGGAGTGCAAGCGGTGTCTCCGTCAGGTCAACCAGGTGCTGCGCGAACGGACGCGCGAGAGTCCACACGTGATCGCCGGGGCCGAAGCCAAAGCGGCGGCAAGTCGGCTCCTCGTCGAAGGACATCCGTCCGAGTACGCGTTCATCCGCGCCGAGTTGCGCCCTCACGAGGAGCGGGACGGGTATTTGCCCATGTCGCTCGTCAGCAGCCCCCGACGCGCCGAGATCAAGCGCCGAGTCCTCGCCGCCCTGGCCGACGGCACCTGGACGCGCTCGGTGGTGCTGGAACCGTAGGTGCCCGGCCAGGGCAGTGGAGCGACCCTGCCTTGTGCTTGCCGTGAGTCAGCGCGAGGTGTCGACAATGCCGTCGCGATACTCCTGGAACGCGTGCCAGCCCGAGGGTCCTCCCGGAGTGATCAGTTCTCCGGAGGAGCAGTCCAGCACCTTGCAGTCGAAGGCGTCCGCGAGGCGGAAGACGGAGGGGAGCACGTCGTCGCCGGAGCCGCGGACGTGGAGCATGATCGAGTCCACGGGATCATCCGAGCCGATGCTGAGTTCGATGGACCAGGTGGGTCCGGTGAGGTCGCCCCAGGTGGGATCCGTGAGGTCGGCTGAGGGCTCGGCCCTGCTCACGGCCGCGAGGACCTCGTGGAGTGGGCCGAGTGGGCGCGGGGCGTAGTCGTCGGGTATGTCCTGCGCCGAGGTGATGTCGTCGGGCAGGTTGAGGAGAAGAACGTCCCAGCTCATGTGGCCTTCCTGATGAGGAACGGGCGGTTGCGCTGTCGGTGGGGGTTCAGGTGAGGCTGAGCTGTTCTCCTGGCGGCGAGGGTGCGAGCGTGTTGCGGAGTCGGCCGACGGCCACCCGCCAGGGGGTGCCGTCCGGTCCGTCCCAGAGCTCCAGGAGTTCGGACGGCTCGGTCATGACGCGGTCGAGGGCCTGGAGGGCGAGGGCGCGTAGACCGGTGAGGTCGGGGAGCGGCTCGTCCGGTCCGTAGACGGGGTGCGCGGGCTCGCCGCCGGGGCATTGTGCGGCGACCAGGGCCGCTGCCGCGACGGCTTCGTCGCCGACGCGCGCGTCGAGGAGGTCTACGGTGTCGGCAGCCCGGGTGAGCGTGTCCCGCACCAAGCCCTGACGCTCCTCCGGCGACGCGTCATCGAGGTCGCCGCACCAGTCCGCCGCGGTGTCGTTGTCGAAGGGGCCGACGTCCCAGGTGCCCATGCGTCTCTCCTGATCGTGATCCTGATCGTGATGGCGTCGCGTCCGGGGATCGTGGCAGGCGCCACTGACAACGGCCGCCGAGGGCGACTGCCGAAGGCGACCGGCGAGATCGGGCGTCAAGCCCCGGCCACCCCGTCGGCGCACCCCTCCAACGCACCCCGTTCCCCGGGAAGCCCCCACCCCATTTCCGTGTTCACCTGCACAGAGCCCGGGGCACTGCCTCTGATCGCTCACGGCGAACACCCGGTGGGGAACAATCGAAGACGCCCAAGCATTGAGTCGGCATAGCTCAACTTGACTGCCTAAGGGGAGATCATGGCTTCGACGTCCACACCGCTCACCCTGCCCGTGCTGCCGCTCGACGACGAGGTCGTGCTGCCCGGAATGGTGGTTCCGCTGGACCTGAACGACACCGATGTACGCGCCGCCGTGGAGGCCGCTCAGGCCGCCGCGCGGTCCGAGCCCGGGAAGCCCAAGGTCCTGCTGGTGCCACGCATCGACGGGACTTACGCGAGCACCGGCGTGCTCGGCACCATCGAGCAGGTCGGCCGGCTGGCCGACGGTGACCCGGGTGCACTGATCCGCGGCCGTAGCCGCGTGAAGATCGGGGCCGGGACCACCGGGCCCGGTGCCGCGCTCTGGGTCGAGGGCACCGCGCTCGACGAGAGCCTGCCCGAGCCCTTGCCCGGGTCCGTTGCCGAACTGGTCAAGGAATACAAGGCGTTGGCCACCGCGTGGCTGCGCAAGCGCGGGGCCTGGCAGGTCGTCGACCGCGTGCAGGCCATTGACGATGTGTCCACGCTCGCCGACAACTCCGGTTACTCGCCCTTCCTGACCACCGAACAGAAGATCGAGCTGCTGGAGACCGCCGACCCGGTCGCCCGGCTGAAGCTCGCCACCCAGCACCTGCGCGACCACCTCGCCGAGCAGGACGTTGCCGAGACCATCGCCAAGGACGTGCAGGAAGGCGTCGACAAGCAGCAGCGCGAGTTCCTGCTGCGGCGCCAGCTCGAAGCCGTCCGCAAGGAACTGCGTGAGCTCAACGGCGACACGAGCGACGGCGAGGAGTCCGATGACTACCGCGCCCGCGTCGAGGCCGCCGATCTTCCCGAGAAGGTTCGTGAGGCCGCGCTCAAGGAGGTCGAGAAGCTGGAGCGGTCCTCCGACCAGTCGCCGGAGGGGTCGTGGATCCGGACGTGGCTCGACACCGTTCTTGAACTGCCGTGGAACGAACGGACTCAGGACGAGTACGACATCCAGGGCGCCAAGGCGATCCTCGACGCCGAGCACGCCGGTCTGAACGACGTGAAGGAGCGCATCACCGAGTACCTGGCCGTGCGCAAGCGGCGCGCGGAGCGGGGACTGGGAGTTGTCGGGGGGCGGCGCGGTGGTGCCGTGCTCGCTCTTGTGGGGCCGCCCGGTGTTGGCAAGACCTCCCTCGGGGAATCCGTCGCGCATGCGATGGGGCGGAAGTTCGTCCGGGTCGCGCTCGGTGGCGTGCGGGACGAGGCCGAGATTCGTGGTCACCGGCGTACGTACGTCGGTGCGCTGCCCGGTCGGATTGTGCGTGCCATCAAGGAGGCCGGGTCCATGAACCCGGTGGTCCTGCTGGACGAGATCGACAAGGTGGGGTCCGACTACCGGGGCGACCCGGCGGCCGCGCTCCTCGAAGTGCTCGACCCCGCGCAGAACCACACCTTCCGCGACCACTACCTGGAGGTCGAACTCGACCTGAGCGACGTGGTGTTCCTGGCGACGGCCAACGTGCTCGAAGCCATCCCGGAGGCACTGCTCGACCGTATGGAACTGGTCCGGCTCGACGGTTACACCGAGGACGAGAAGGTCGTCATCGCCCGTGACCACCTGCTCCCGCGTCAGCTGGAGCGGGCGGGGCTCAAGGACGACGAGGTCGTCATCGACGAGAGCGCGCTGCGCAAGCTCGCCGGCGAGTACACGCGTGAGGCGGGCGTCCGCACCCTGGAGCGGTCCGTCGCCCGGCTGCTGCGCAAGATCGCGGCCCAGCACGAACTGGGCCGGCGCGAGCTGCCGTTCACGGTGACCGACGCCGACCTGCGCGCCCTGATCGGACGGCCGCACCACGTGCCCGAGTCCGCCCAGGACCCGGCCGAGCGCCGTACGGCCGTACCCGGTGTCGCCACCGGACTCGCGGTCACCGGCGCGGGCGGTGACGTCCTCTACGTCGAGGCGTCGCTGGCCGACCCGGAGACGGGCGCGGCGGGTCTGACCCTGACCGGTCAGCTGGGTGACGTGATGAAGGAGAGCGCGCAGATCGCCCTGTCCTTCCTCCGCTCGCACGGCGCCGAACTGGAGCTGCCCGTGGGCGACTTGAAGGACCGGGGCGTGCACATCCACTTCCCGGCGGGTTCGGTGCCGAAGGACGGCCCGAGCGCGGGTGTCACGATGACGACGGCCCTGGCGTCGCTGCTCAGCGGCCGCCTGGTCCGCACGGACGTGGCGATGACGGGTGAGGTCTCCCTGACCGGTCGGGTCCTCCCGATCGGCGGCGTGAAGCAGAAGCTGCTCGCCGCGCACCAGGCCGGGGTCACCACCGTCATCATCCCGAAGCGCAACGAGCCCGACCTGGACGACGTCCCGGCCGAGGTCCTGGACAAGCTCGACGTCCACGCGGTGACGGACGTCCGCCAGGTCCTGGAGCTGGCGCTCGCGCCGGCGACGAACGGCGCGACGTCGGAGGTTCCGGTGGCGGCGTGACGGACGCCATCGGATGAGTGAAGGCCCGGGTCTCTTCAAGGGAGGTCCGGGCCTTCGCCGTAGTACGGAGGGCTCGTCAGCCGTTGTACGGAGGGCTCGTCAGCCGTTGGCGAGCGCGACCACCCGGTCCAGCGCGCCGTTGAACTTGTCGTGGTCCCCGACCGTCGTCCCGGACGACGTGTACTGCCACATCGTGTAGAAGCCCCATCCCGCCGGCAGCGTCCCCGGGTCCGAGGCGTACCGCGCGATCCACAGCGGGTTGGCGGACGCGAAGGCGCTGGAGTTGCCCGTGCAGTCGCTCCACCAGCTCGTCGCCGTGTAGATCACCGCGTCGCGGCCGGTGCGGGACTTGTACGTGGAGAGGAAGTCGGCGATCCAACTCACCATCGCCGCGTCCGACTTGCCGTAGCAGGACGCGCCGTACGGGTTCCACTCGATGTCGAGGACACCGGGCAGGGTGCGGCCGTCCTTGGACCAGCCGCCGCCGTGGTCGACGAAGTAGTTGGCCTGGGTGGCGCCGCTCGTCGTGTCCGGGGTCGCGAAGTGGTACGCGCCGCGGATCATGCCGACGCCGTAGGAGCCGTTGTACTGCTGGGCGAAGTACGGGTTCGTGTAGTACGTCCCCTCGGTCGCCTTCGTGTAGGCCCACTTGACCCCGCTGCTCCACAGGGTCGACCAGGCGACGTTGCCCTGGTAGCCGCTGACGTCGACGCCCTCCGTCTGGGTGGCGTCACCGCCGGTCGGGGTGCCGTCCTGGCCGTCGTGCGCGAGGACGCCGATGCCCAGGTAGGCCGAGCCGCGGGCGGGGACCGTGGCGGCGCCGGCCGGGTGGGAGAGGCCCGCCAGCAGGATGCCGGAGAGGGCGAGGGCGAGGGAGAGGTACCGCAGGCGTGGTGTTCGGGGTCTGTGCACAGGCATGGGCGCGGGCATGGCGTGCCTCCGAGGGCGCGGTGGGGCGCGGTGGGGGAGTGGGGGAAGGAGCGGTGATGATGGCGTGGCCATGCCAGTCGTTGCCTGGTAAGGAAGCTACGCACCGACGAGACCGCCTGGGAAGGGGGTCTCGACGCTGCCGTTGGTCTAGCCCTGCGAAATACTGGCGGAGCTGCGGCGATGACGGTGTTTGGCGGAAACTTTCACGAGCGGGAAAGCGGACCAATGGGTGCTGACGTGCACAAGGGTGAGGACAGGAACGGCGGCGGGCTTCCCGTGGACGGCGGCGGCCTCTCCGGAGAGGGCGGCGCGCCGCCCGTGGGCCCCGACGGACTCGCTGTCGACCACGAATACCTGTCCCTGGAGCGCGAGTTGACGTTCCTCTTCCGGCGGGCCCGGGCCAACCAGGGTGAGATGGCCCGCGAGGTCCACCCCGACCTGGAGTCCGCCGCGTACGGCCTGCTGGTCCGGCTGGAGGAGTACGGACGCCAGCGGGCCACCGAACTGGCCGCCTACATCGGCGTCGGCAAGGCCACGATGTCCCGCCAGCTGCGCGCCCTGGAGGACCTGGGGCTGATCGCCCGCGAGCCCGACCCGGCGGACGGCCGCGCCTGGCTGGTCGACCTCACCGACGAGGGCCGCCGCCGCGTCGCCCACGTCCGCGAGGCCCGGCGGGCGCGCTACGTCACCCAGCTCTCCCACTGGGACCGCCGCGAGGTCGCCGAACTGGCCCGCCTGATCCACCAGTTGAACGGGGTCATGGAGAAGTGACACCGGGGTGGCGGCCGTTCGGGGTTCGAGGTGCGGGGGAGAAGTGACACCGCCGTTGGAGGCCTAGGCGCCGCCGGTCACAGCTCGGCGTACACGACCGTCGCGTCGTCGTGCGTTTTGCTCCGGCGCAGATACGTCCGCTCCTCCGCGTCGGCCCGCTCCAGCGCCCGGACCCGGCCGATCAACTCCGCCGCCCCCTCCTTCCGTACGAGAGCGAAGCAGTCCGTCCAGTCGCCCTGGTCGAACTTCTCCACCCAGCGCGTCGCCCCGTCCGTCAGGGCGACGAGGGTGCGGACGTCGGCGCGGGGGAGTGAGCCCGTCACCGCCCGGGCCGCGACCGAGGGATCGGCGGCGGCCGTGAAGAAGCCGCCCTCCTTGTTACGGAGCGTGGTGTCGATCATGGCGTCCGTCGCGAGAGCGGAGCGGGGGAGGCGGGAGAGGCGGTCGTCCAGGACGACGGTCACCTCGCCGGCCGGTGATTCGGCCAGCAGGGCCGAGTCCGAGAGGACCAGGTATTCGACGTCCTGGGGGGACCAGCGGGCCAGCACCACCGTTGCCTGTGGGGTGCGTGGGTGAGAAAGGTCACAGGTGGTGGCGTGGGCCTCAGCTGTTCGGAGGATCGCCCGGGAGAGAATCTCCGGCAGGCTCAGATCCCGGTAGGAAACGGTCAGTTCGGTCAGTGCGCCACCCAGGCGCGCGGTGTACCAGGGGACCGAATGCAGACAGCCCGTCTCGCCCTTCGGCGGGGTGACTCCGTCCAGGACGATCAGCGAACCGCCCTGTCCCGAGGCCGGAAGGCCGACGCTCGCGAAGTCCTCGTTGGGGCGGTCCGGGTCGCCGGGTTCCGACACAAGTTCCGTACGCATACGGCCAGTCTGCACGACCTCTTCACAGGCTCCGCAAAAGCTTGGCACTCATGGTCGAATAGCCGCAGGAGTGCAGGTCAGACGCCTGGTTTGGGCTGGAATGGATCACTCCGGGAATACGTGGCGGCGAATCCTGCCAAAGCCCGCCGCTCACGTCCAACCGGCGCGGCGCCCAGGCCCCTTGGGGCGGCCGCCGGAACTTGCCCGCCAACTCCCGTCCGGGGTTCACTCCTTCGGGTGGCGGGCCGGACGATGCGCGACCACTGCCTACCGGCACTGGGAGGGTCGCCGTACCGGGATGACGGAGCGTCACCCGGGCCCATGGGTATCACGAGTCAGGAATGCGAGCACCGGTGCAGAACAAGCGGCCGCGGCGCACAGGCAAGCAGACGGCCCCTCAGGGGGGCGCCACCGGTGCCGCCGTGCCCGACCCCGCGGGCAAGGGACGCCGTACCCACGTCCGCAACCGGCTGATCATCGCGGTGGCCGTCGTGGCCGCCGCCATCGCCGCGGCCGGTGTGCCCTCCCTCATCACCGCCTCGGGTCAACTGAGCGACTCCCAGGACCTGGTGACGCTCGCCGGACAGACCCAGGACGCGCTGTCGCTGGCCCACTCCCTCGCCGACGAGCGGGACGCGGTCACCTCGTACATCGCCGCCGGACGCCCCAAGTCCCAGGCCCCCGACGAGGACCACAGCGCCCGCGTCGACCGCCAGGTCGACGAACTCCGCGCCGACACCGACATCTCCGCCGCGCTCCGCTCGGACCTCGACGACGTCGCCGCCGTACGACGGGCCGCGCTCACCGGTCAGAGCAGCGCGCTGGAGGCGCATGTCGCGTACTCCGGTGCCATCACCGAACTGCACCGGCTGGCCGAGGAGTTGGCGGAGAAGATGCCGCCGCGCGCCGGTTCCGGCGCCTACGCGCTCGCCGAGCTCGACGCCGCCGTCCAACAGGCCGCCGCCGCACGGGGACTGCTCCTCGCCGCCCTGAACGTGCCGACGACCACCGAGACGGTCATCAGCCCCATCACCGGTCTCTCCGTCACCGAGACCACCTCAACCAAGGCCCAGAGCAAGCAGCGCGACGCCCTCAGCGCCGCCGCCCAGCAGGCCCGGCTGCGCTCCGACGCGGCCCTCGCGGACTTCCGCGACAGCGCGACGAAGGACGCCGTCGAGGGCTACGACTCCACGGTCACCGGGTCCGAGGTCAACTCCGCCGAGAAGTACCTGGCCTCCCTCACAGCCCAACCCACCCTCTCCGACAGCCAGTTGGACACCAGCACGAAGAAGCTCGACGCGGCGCTGTCCGCCCGCGTCGACCTGATGCGCGGCGAGGAGTCCGCGCTCTACGTGGACCGCGCCAAGGACCTGGCCCAGCTCCGCGACGACGACGTCAAGGCGCTGGAACTGCGCATCGCGATCCTCGGCGCCCTCATGCTGCTCGCCGTAGGCATCGCGACGGCCATGGCCCGGACCCTCACCCGCCCGCTCTCCGTCCTGCGCCGCGGCTCGACGCGGCTGGCCGAGGCGGAGGACCCGGCGGCCGAGGAGCCCATCAAGTTCACCGGCCGCAACGACGAGTTCGCCCAGGTCGTCCGCTCGGTCAACGCCCTGCACGCGCACGCCGCCGCCCTCCACGAGCGCATCGCCACCCTGGAGGCCGACCGCAAGCACCTCGTCGGCCAGCGCCAGAAGATGGCCGACGCCCGTGAGGAACTCCGCGCTGAAGTCACCGACTCCGCAACGCAGTTGGAGCGCCTGCGCACCAGCATCGGCGGCACCTTCGTCAACCTCGCGCTGCGCACCCTGGGCCTCGTCGAGCGTCAACTCGCCGTCATCGAGGGCCTGGAGGAGCGCGAGCAGGACCCCGACCGCCTCTCCACCCTCTTCAAGCTCGACCACTTCGCCACGGTCATGCGCCGCCACAGCGAGAACCTCCTCGTCCTCGCCGGCACCGAACACGTCCAACAGCACGCGGGACCCGTCCCGTTGGTCGACGTGGTCCGCGCGGCGGTCAGCGAGATCGAGCGCTACGACCGCGTCCGCATCTCGGCACTGCCCCCGCACGCGCACGTGGCGGGCTTCGCGGCGGACGACCTGAGCCACCTCCTGGCCGAACTGATGGAGAACGCCACGTCGTTCTCCCCGCCGGACGCCCCCGTCGAGATCTCCGGCTGGCTCCTGGAGAACGGCGAGGTCATGCTCTCCGTCCAGGACGAGGGCATCGGCATGACCGACGACCGCATGACCCGCCTCAACCACCGCCTCACCGAGTTCGACCCGGACTCCCCCTACGACCAGGAGGGCGAGGAGGGCCTGGGCCTGGGCCTGTACGTAGTGGCCCGCCTGGCCCACCGCCACGGCGTCCGCGTCCAACTCCGCGACCAGAAACAGGGCGGCATCGCGGCGGTGGTGGTCCTTCCCAGCCCCCTCCTGACCCCGGCCCCCACGACGGCGGTCCCGTCCTCCACCCCGGCCCTCGGCGACACCCACTCCTACTCCCTCCCCGGCGCCTCCGCAGAGGTCAACTCCAACATCCTGCACGGCCGTTCGGAACACACGGACCCGCTGGTGGCGCTGGCGGAGAAGGCGGTACGGGAGACTCCGTCGGAGACATCGGTGCAGGCTCCGGTGAGAAATCCAGTGGGGAATCCGGTGGGAAATCCGGTGGAGATCCCGGCGGAGTCTCCTGCGGAGATGACGATGGAACTCCTGCTCCCGCTGACGCCGGAGGACCGAGCCGCCCCGGACGAACGGTCGGCCGCCGACGGCGAGTTCGCCCCACAGGGGCCACCCGCACCCGACAACGATGGCGCCACGGGCGGTGCGGGTGGGAACAAATTTACGGCTGAAGGCGAAGCCGAAGCCGTAGAACACGAACGAGCCCAGGACGAGGACCGCGTCACCGACAAGGGCCTCCCCAAACGCACCCCCAAGCTCACCCAACCCGCCCAAGCCCCGCGCCAGCGGACCGGCACGGTCGACGCGGACGCCCTGCGCCGCAGACTGGGCGGCTTCCGCGCGGGCGCCTCCGCGGGCTACAAGGACGTAGAAGCGGAAATCGCCGAAAAGACCGGCCAGAACCCGGTCCCGGCACCGCGAAGCGCACCCGCACGATCCGAAGAACCCACGGGGGGCACCGTCGAGGAGGCAAGCAGTTGACCGCGCCCAGTACCTTCGGACTGAGCAGTGAAGCCCGCAACCTGCACTGGCTGCTGAGCAACCTCGTCGAGGAGGTGCCCGGCATCCAGTCGGTCGCGGTCGTCTCCTCCGACGGCCTGCTGCTCCTCTCCTCCGATCCGGGAAGGAACACGGAGGCCAGAGAGGCCCTCGAAGCCAAGCGCAAGGGCCCGCGAGGCTCCGCCGCGGACCTCGCCACCATCGTCTCCGGCATCGGCAGCCTCACCATCGGCGCCGCGAAGCTGATGGACTCAGGACCGGTGAAGCACACCATGGTCGCGATGGAGGAGGGCAGCCTCTTCGTGATGTCGATCAGCGACGGTTCGCTGCTCGGCGTACACGGCTCCGCGGACTGCGACATGAGCGTCGTGGCGTACCACATGGCACTCTTCGTCGGCCGCGCCGGCCACGTCCTGACGCCCGAACTCCGCAGCGAGCTACGGAAATCCCTCGAAGACGCGACCTCGGGGAGTGCGCGATGAGCGGCGGTACGCCCAACAAACTCCCGGTGCGCGGCGGCGACCGCAAACCCGCCCGGGTACGCCCCTACTCGCTCACCGGCGGCCGTACCCGATTCGGCCATGTCCTCCTCGTGGAGACCTTCGTCGCGGCGCTCGAAGCCCCGGAGGAGCGCAAGGAGTTGACGAACGGTTCCCTCAACACCCGGGTGATGCCGGAGATGCGGGCCATCGTCGAACTCTGCCGCCGTATGCGCACGGTGGCCGAGATCGCCGCGCTGCTGAAGATGCCGCTCGGTGTGGTCCGCGTGCTCCTGAGCGATCTCGCGGACCAGGGAAAGATCCGTGTGTACGGAACCGGAACCGCTCACGGTACGGGCCGTCCTGACCGCGCTCTGCTGGAAAAGGTGCTGAGTGGACTCCGCCGTCTCTGACGCCGCCGCCTACGGCGTCTCCCCGCTCCTCGACGACGAGCAGCGACCGCGCAACGACGAGAAGCAACTCCTCGACGACGAGGAGCAGTTGCGGCCCTGGCAGCAGGACCGCACGCGCGCGCCCGTCGCCGCGAAGATCGTGGTGGCCGGCGGTTTCGGCGTCGGCAAGACCACCATGGTCGGCGCCGTCTCCGAGATCCAGCCCCTCCAGACGGAGGCGCTGATGACCGAGGCCAGCGAGGACACCGACGACCTCACGGCCACCCCGAGCAAGATGACGACCACGGTCGCCATGGACTACGGCCGCCTCACGCTCGACGACGACCTGGTGCTCTATCTGTTCGGTACGCCGGGACAGCAGCGCTTCTGGTTCATGTGGGACGACTTGGTACGCGGCGCGATCGGCGCGGTCGTCCTGGCCGACACCCGCCGCCTGAAGGACTGTTTCCCCGCGCTGGACTACTTCGAGAGCTGCGGGGTGCCGTACGTCGTCGGGGTCAACCACTTCGTCGGCAGCGAGCGGTTCGATCCGGAGGACGTGCGGGAGGCGCTGACGATCCCCGCGCACGTGCCTGTCATGATCATGGATGCGCGGCGGCGGATTTCGGCCATCGAGACCCTGCTCGCGCTCGTCGGCCACGCGCTGGACGTCACCCCCGAGTAGTTCCCGAGCAGCAGTCCCCGAGCCGTCGCGACCAAGGAGCCACCACCCGTATGCGGAAGATACTCGTCGTAGGAGCCGGTCAGGCCGGTCTCCAACTCGCCCTCGGCCTCCAGTCGCACGGGTACGAGGTCACCCTGATGTCCAACCGGACGGCGGACGAGATCCGCTCCGGGCGGGTCATGTCGACGCAGTGCATGTTCCACACGGCACTGCAGCACGAGCGCGATCTCCAGCTGAACTTCTGGGAGTCCCAGGCCCCGAAGATCGAAGGACTCGGCGTCTCGGTCGCCGCCCCCGGCTCGCACGACCCGGGGCCGACACAGCGCGCGATCGACTGGGTGGGCAAGCTCGACGGGTACGCGCAGTCGGTCGACCAGCGGGTCAAGATGGCCGGCTGGATGGAGACGTTCGCCCAGCGCGGCGGCCAACTGGTCATCCACGGCGCGGCAGTCGGCGACCTCGACTACTTCTCCCGTACGTACGACCTCGTGCTGGTGTCGGCGGGCAAGGGCGAGCTGGTCTCGATGTTCGCCCGCGACCCGGAGCGGTCCCCGTACACCGAGCCGCAGCGCGCGCTGGCGGTCTCCTACGTCCACGGTCTCGGCCCGCGTCCGGAGCACCCGGACTACGACGCGGTCCGCTGCAACCTGGTGCCGGGCGTGGGCGAGTTGTTCGTCATGCCGACGCTCACCACGTCCGGGCGCGCGGACATCCTGTTCTGGGAGGGCATACCCGGCGGCCCGTTGGACGTCTTCAACGGCATCAAGGACCCGGCCCAACACCTCTCCCTGACCCTGGAACTCATGGAGAAGTTCACGCCGTGGGAGTACGAGCGGGCGCGGAACGTCGAACTCACGGACGCCGGCGGCACGTTGGCCGGCCGCTACGCCCCCACCGTCCGCAACCCCGTTGGCCAACTCCCCGGTGGTGGCCTGGTGTTGGGCGTCGCGGACGTCGTCGTCGCGAACGACCCGATCACCGGCCAGGGGTCCAACTCAGCGTCCAAGTGCGCGGCTTCCTACCTCGCGTCGATTCTTGAGCACGGGGAGAAGGAGTTCGACGGGGACTGGATGACGGCGACGTTCGAGCGGTACTGGGACACGGCGCAGCATGTCACCAAGTGGACGAACGCGATGTTGTCTCCGCCGCCGGAGCACATTCTCAACCTCATAGGTGCGGCTGGGCAGTTGCCGCCGGTGGCGGATCGGTTCGCCAACGGGTTTGATGACCCGGCTGATTTTGAGAACTTCTTCTATGAGCCGGAGAAGACGGGGGCGTACCTGGCTTCTGTGACGGCCTAGGCTGCGGGTTTCGTCGTGGCTGGTCGCGCAGTTCCCCGCGCCCCTTCAGGCAAAGAATCTGGACGAACTGCTCCAAGGATGGGGTAGGACGCCACAGGTGACACCTGGACCTTCTCGCCTGTGCGGGGGGCTTGAACCACCTGGCCCGCGCCCAGGTACAACGCCACGTGTGTGGCCTCGGGGAAGTAGATGACCAGGTCGCCCGGGCGTAGTTCGCTGAGCGGGATTCTCGGCAGCTGCGCCCACTGCTCTTCACTCGTCCTCGGGATCGGGGTGCCCGCGTGACTCCATGCCTCCGACGTCAGGCCTGAGCAGTCGTAGGTCTTCGGGCCCTCCGCTCCCCACTCGTACGGCTTGCCGATCTGCTGGACGGCGTAACGCAACGCCCGGTCGCCCTCTCGGGAGGGTTCGCGGGTGTCGTCGCCCAGGGCGCCCGAAGTGACCAGCTTCTGCTGGGACTTGTCGATGTCGGTCTTCTCGAAGGCTGCCAGGGCGGTGAGTTGGTCGGGGGTGAGGGAGGTCAGGAGCTTCTCCACGTCGGCGAGGCGTTTGCGGACGTCGTCCTGGGCCTTCTTCTCGCGGGTGGCCAGGGTGAGTTGGGTGTCCAGGGCCTTGCGGGCCGCGCGGGCCAGGCCGTCGCTCTTCTTCTCGCTGCCGACCAGCCGGCCGATCGTCTCGGCGCGCTCCCGCGCCAACTGGCCGATGACATGGCCCTCGTCGAGCGCGTGCTGGGGATCGCGGGCGAGGAGCAGTCGTACGTAGGGGGAGATGGCGGTGCTGTTCTGGTACTGCTCGCGGGCCAGGCGTCCTGCGGTGCCCCGGCTGTCGTGGAGGGAGAGGCGGGCGCGGGAGAGTTCGGAGTCGAGCCGGTCGACCTCGGCGCGCTGCTTCTTCAGCTTCTCCTCGGTGGCGTTGTACGTCTCCGTGGCCTGTTCGGCGTCCTGGTAGAGGGTCTGAAGGTCCGTCAGGAGTTCGGCCACGGGACGTTGTCCGGGTGCCTGGGGTTCGGGTACGGCCGCGGCGGGCAGCGGTGCGAGGACGGTGCCGGCCGCCACCGTTGCCGTACAGACCAGACGCAGAAGCCTTCCTGACACGTCATCACCTCCGGTGCGCGGCGGGCCTTCCGCCCCGCACCGTGAGCATCAGCCGGGGGCGGCGGGTCCGCGCGCCGGGTGTGCGCGGTTCGGCGTAACTCGGTCACCCGTGGGTGTCGTCCGGCTTGCCGCCCGGCGTGGCGTCTGGTGCGGAGTCGGGCTTGGACCATGGCCACTTGAGTCCGCTGCCGCGCTTGCCTTCCGGGTCGTACTCGTACTTCCAGCCCTTCGGCAGGCCGAGGCGTTTGCTGTGGGCGCGGGGGACCCTGCGGTACACGAGGACCGTGGGCGGGCCGCCGGCGTCGTCGGGGACCGGGATGCGGTACGTCTTCGGCGGGGTTCCGGTCGGGCCGAGCAGGATGGGCAGGGAACGCCCGTCCATCGGGCCGCCCTCGAACGGGGTCTCTTCGCTCTTCACGCCACCAGTGTCAGCCATCCGCCGCGAGGCCCCGGACCAGCGCGGCGGTCTGCGGGTCCCGCCGCGCCGTCACCGACAGCACCGCCCCGAACTGCTCGACCAGCCAGTCCCGCAACTCGTCGAGCGGCGGCTGCTTGTCCTCGTCGAGCCAGATGAGCGACGCGGCTTCCACGGCCGTGATCCACATCCGTACGGTCATGCGCAGGCGGGGGCCGGGGTCGGTGACCCCGAGGTGGCTGAGGATGTGCAGGGCGGCGGCCCTGCGGACGCCGTCCACGATGGCTGTCGTACGAGACGTCTCTACGACGCTGCCGCCCTGGAGCAGCGCGCTGAAACCGGCGTCGTGCTGGTCGACGAAGCCGAGGTAGCGGTCCAGGGCGCGGGCGAGGCGGGGGAGGAGCGGGCCTTCGCGGGGTTCGTCGAAACACTGCTGGAGTTCGTCGGCGGCGGACCTGAGCGCGGCTTCGTAGAGCTGCTGCTTGCCGCCCGGGAAGTACCGGTACACCAGGGGGCGTGAGACCCCGGCCGCCTCCGCCACGTCGTCGAGGGAGATCTCCTCGGGGGCGCGGTGCGCGAAGAGGGTGAGGGCGGCTTCGAGGAGTTGGCTGCGCCGCTCCTCGACGCCCAGTCGACGGTATGCGGGGGTGGTAGGGGGCATGGGGGCAGGGTAGTCGGGCGGGTGCGGGCGCGTTGTGGCTGGTCGCGCCCACGCGGCGGAGCCGCATATCGACACAGCCCCGCGCCCCAAAAAGATGCCCCTGTTGCAGCGGGCCTGTCTTTAAGGGGCGCGGGGAACTGCGCGACCAGCCCCCACCGGGCCGCACTCTGAAATCAAGCCAGCAGCCCCGAGGCCTTCCACAGCCGTCGCCCGACACCCCGCAGCACACCAATGTCGTCAAGGAAGTCCGTCAGCTTCTTCGAACCCGTCTGCATGACCTCCCGCCGATGCCCACTCGCCCGCACCTGCGCCACCGCCTCAGCCCGGTCAAGCCCCACGTTCGTGTACACCTCGGGATTGACGAACGCGATGGAGAAGATCCGAGCGAACTCCCCGGACGTGACCCGCGTGAACTCCTGCGACCACCGCGGCGCGGTGATCATCTGCCGCCGCAACTCCTCCCGGGCGTACCGGACATGACGCGCCTCCTCGACGACATGGATACGGGTCACACCACGGACCAACGGCTGCACCCGCTCATCCGGAAACGTCAACCTCTGCATCCAGTCGAGGACTTCCTCCCCGAGCAACGTCGCCGTGAACGAACCAGGCGTCGTGGAGATGGTCTTGAAGAGCCGCCCCAGGTTCTGATGGGCCCGGCTCACCGGATACCAGGGAGTCTCGCCCCGCGATATCAACCGCGCGAACATCTTCGAGTGCCGGCACTCGTCCTCGATCTCGGTGAGGGCGTAACGGACATGCGCACTCGTCGCCGCCTTGTCGTAGATGTGTCGGACGAGCAGTTGCATCAGGATCAGCTCGAACCAGATACCCAGCGAAGCGAGCGCCGCGGCCTCGTGCTGGGAGAGCAGGATCCGCTGTTCCTCACCCATCCGTTTCCACAGCGGCGTGCCGTACAGCGACACCAACTCCGGCGGCCAGAACCACTTCCCGTCCTCGAAGGGCGCGTCCCAGTCGAGTTCCTTGTCGGGATCGAAGGAGTGCCTGGCGGAGGACGCGAGCAACCGCTCGGCGACCTGCTCCCGGTCCTTGAGCAGGCCGAGGGCATCCCGCAGCCCGTCGACCGCGTCGGCTTCGGTCAGGGTCGTCATGGTTCTCCCACCTCGCGGATCAGGGTGTTACCCGGGGTCACATCCTCCGATGTCTTATGAGACTGCTTGTCAGCAAGCTCGTCAATCCCTCGGGCGGGACTTAAATCCCTCGGGCGGGACTTATTGGCCGAGCGTCCGTGATCCACTCCCCTGTACGGTGCTGGCGTGTCCATGCCTCCTTCACCCGCGCAGCCGTCACCGCCCTGGCAGCCCTCACCGCCGCCCTCCCCGCTGCGGCGCCGCACCCAAATCGCCCTGCGCATCCTGAGCGTGGTGCTGGGGCTCGACTTCGTGGTCAACGTGGCGATCGTGCAGGTCCGGGAGGCGACCGCGGCTGAACTCCCCACGGCGGAGTACGAGTTGACCCTCCCCGGGACACTGCTCGACGGCCGCTACCGACTCGCGCGCGACCTCACGAGCACCCTCGGCCGAGAGGTGGAGGAAAAGCTGTCCCACAGCCGGAACTCCAGGGTCACCCATGCCGTCGTCGCCCGCTACGGCCTCCACGGTGACGCCGGCAAGGGCGTGTTGGTGATCTCCGGCTTCTACGGCCGGCTCAGGAACACCGGCGCGATCCGCGCGGGCGCGCTGAAGGGCTTCGGGGCCACCGCCGGCAAGATGGTGACTGTTCCACCGAAGGACGTCACCCCGGCCGGCGCGGGTACCAGGATCAGCTGCGAGATCGTCACCGACAGCTTGGCCGGCCCGATGTACACCTACCCGGTGTGCACCTGGGCGGACGGCAACACGTCGGCCCTGGTCGCCGAGATGACCTTCAGCGGGGCCACCCCGGACCTGGACCTGAAGGCGGCCGCCGGAAGGGCGCTCCGCGTGCGCTCGGAGGTGCGCACGCGGATCACGTAGCCGGACGGTCCGCTAGACCGAACAGCCCAGCCCCTCAGGGATGTTGACCGGTCCCGTCGGC
Organism: Streptomyces sp. NPDC050528; assembly: GCF_044457795.1. Lineage (NCBI taxonomy): Bacteria > Bacillati > Actinomycetota > Actinomycetes > Kitasatosporales > Streptomycetaceae > Streptomyces > Streptomyces sp. NPDC050528. The sequence continues at coordinate 699,198 of NZ_JBITHH010000001.1, read as the reverse complement.
TCCGCCCCCTGTGCCGGGAACGACGTCCGGAGCGTGAACGCGTACGGCGTCGGCCCGTGTGTCCGTAGATGCAGCAGCCGGTCTTCCGCCTCCGCCACCGTGGGGCGGTGGCCCGTCGGCACCCACCACAGGACCGCCATCGCCTCCCGCACCCGCTCGAACCACTCGCGGCGGCGGGCCAGCAACTCCCGGTGTTGGCCCTGGTACATGAACGTGGTGAGGGCGTCCGTGTCGCGCCACACCGACATGTTGATGATCAGCCAGTCGTCGCCGAGGACCGGGACGTCGGTCGCGTTGCCGGAGTCGGACTGGAGGCGCCAGACGAAGCCCTCGGCGGCGTCGGAGGTGGCGTTCACGGGGTCGAGGGCGGCCACGAAGTCCGTCAACTCCGGGGAATCCAAAGGGAACTTGAGGCGGCCGATGTTGGCCTGGGCGAGTTCGTACGCGGCGGGTGTTGTTAAGGGGTGACTGGTCATGACCGAACGGTAGGTCGGTTCGTGCCGGCCTCGGTACCCCCGTCTCAGAGACCGAGCACCGCCTCCATCACCGCCTTGGCGATCGGCGCCGCGTCCCCGCCCCCGCTGATGTCCGACCGGTCCGCCGACGCGTCCTCCACCACCACCGCGACCGCCACCTTCGGCTCCATGTCCCGCTCGCCCTGCGCCCAGGACACGAACCAGGCATACGGCGTACCGGAGTTGCCGATGCCGTGCTGTGCGGTACCGGTCTTGCCGCCGACGGTCGCGCCGGGGATCGCCGCGTTCGTGCCGGTGCCTTCCGTGACCACGTCCTCCATGAGTTCCTTCATCTGTACGGCAGTTGCGGGGTGCATGGCCTGGCGGACCGGGCGCGAGCCGTTCGTCGACACCGTCTCGCCGCCCCGCCGCGTCGTCCGTTCCACCAGGTACGGCTGCCGCACCTGCCCGCCGTTCGCGACCGCCGCCGCGACCATCGCCATCTGCAACGGCGTGGCCCGCGTGTTGTACTGACCGATCGACGACAGGGCCAACTGGGCTTTGTCCAACGTCGTGTCGAAGGTGCTGGGAGAGACCGAGAAGGGGATCCGCACCCCGGTGTCGTTGAAGCCGAACGCCTCCGCCGTGGTGCTCATGTCCCGCACGCCGACATCGACGCCCAGCTTCGCGAACACCGTGTTGCACGACCACTCGAAGGCGGAGCGGAGCGGTGCGTCCACGCAGCCGTCGCCCTCGTTCGTGAGGGTCGTCGTCGTGCCCGGAAGGGTGTACGGGTCGGGGGAGTTGGTCGCCGCGTCCAGGTCCGTCACCACACCGGCGTCGAGCGCGGCCGCCGCCGTGACCACCTTGAACGTCGAACCCGGCGGATAGGTCTGCCGTACCGCCCGGTTGAGCATCGGCTTGTCCGGGTCGGCGTTCAGGCGGGCCCAACTGCGGTTCGCGGAAGGGCCGTTGCCCGACAGGGTGCCGGGGTCGTAGGACGGGGTCGAGACGAGTGCGAGGACGCGGCCGGTGGACGGTTCGATCGCGGCGACCGCGCCCGTGCGGGTGCCGAGTCCGTCGTAAGCCGCCTTCTGTGCGGCCGGGTCAAGGGTGGTGACCACGTTGCCGCCGGGGTTCTGGGCGCGGGTGAGGTCGTTCCACAGGGGGAAGGGGGAGAGCATCGGATCGGTGCCGGAGAGGATGCCGTCCTCGGAGTGCTCCAGGAACGTCGTGCCGTACTCCTGCGAGGCGAAGCCGGTGACCGGCGCGTACAACGGGCCGTTCCTGTACGTCCGTTCGTAGCGGAGCTGCTCGCCGGAGTCGCGGGAGCCGGTGATCGGCTTGCCGCCGACGAGGATGCGGCCCCTCGGCTGGTCGTAACGGGCAATGGTGTGGCGCCGGTTGGCGATGTTGTCGTCGTAGGAGCGGGACTCGAAGATCTGGACGCGGGTGGCGTTCACCAGCAGGGCCAGCAGGAGCAGGGTGCAGAAGGCCGCGGCGAGGCGGATGTGGCGGGTCATGGCGTCGGTCATGCGGCCACCTCGATGTCGTACTGACGGCGGGAGGAGTCGCTCAGCCGGATCAGCAGGGCCACGATCGCCCAGTTGGTGACGACCGAGGAGCCGCCCTGTGCGAGGAACGGCATCGCCATGCCGGTCAGCGGGATCAGGCCGGTCACCCCGCCCGCGATCACGAACACCTGGAGCGCGACGATCGACGCGAGCCCGACCGCGAGCAGCCGCCCGAAGGGGTCGCGCAGCGCCAGGCCCGCCCGGTAGCCGCGCTCCACGAGAAGGCCGTAGAGGATGAAGATCGCGGAGAGGCCGGACAGGCCCAGTTCCTCGCCCGCCGTGGCCAGGATGAAGTCCGACTTCGCGGCGAAGCCGATCAGGATGGAGTGGCCGAGGCCCAGGCCCGTGCCGAGCATGCCGCCGGCCGCGAACGCGAAGAGGGACTGGGCGAGTTGGTTCGGTCCCTGGCCCGCGTCGATCGACGCGAAGGGGTGCAGCCAGTCCTGGACCCGGCTGTGGACGTGCGGTTCGAGCCAGCCGACGGCGACCGCGCCGAGGGCCGCGAGCAGCAGGCCGACCGCGATCCAGCCGGTGCGGCCGGTCGCGACGTAGAGGAGGGTCACGAACAGGCCGAAGAAGAGGAGCGAGGTGCCGAGATCGCGTTCCATGACCAGGACGCCGACGCTCAGCAGCCAGATCGCGACGATCGGGCCGAGCACGCGGCCGGTGGGGAGTTGGAGACGCCAGACGCGGCGGCCGGCGTAGGCGAGCGCGTTGCGGTTGGCCGCGAGGTACGCGGCGAAGAAGACCGCCAGCAGCACCTTCGCGAACTCGCCCGGTTGGATGGAGAATCCGGCGATCCGGATCCAGATCCGGGCCCCGTTCACGGCGGGGAAGAGGACGGGGAGGGTGAGGAGGACGAGGGCGGCGGCCACGCAGACGTAGGCGTAACGCTGGAGGACGCGATGGTCGCGGAGGGCCAGGACCACGACGATGAAGAGGCCCACGCCCAGAGTCGACCACACGAGTTGAGTGGGCGCGGCGCGGTCGCCTGGGGTCTCCAGATCGAGCCGGTAGATGAGCACCAGCCCGAGCCCGTTGAGGAGCACCCCGATCGGGAGGAGGAGCGGGTCGGCGTACGGGGCCCGCAGGCGTACCGCGATGTGCGCGAGGAGGGCGAGCACGCCGAGCCCGGCGCCGTAGCCGGCGGCGCCGGGCGGGACCGTGCCGTTCTTGGCGAGACCGACAGCGCAGTAGCCGTACACGGAGAGGAGTACGGCTACGACGATGAGGGTGAGTTCGATGCCACGGCGCCGGGGGAGGCGTACAGCGGGTGTGGGAAGGTCCGCCGTGACGGTGGTTCCGGCGTTGGTCATGTCCGGAACTTACCCAAATGGTGCGGGTTGTGTGCCTTGGGCGGTGAGTGTGTCTCGCCCGTCAGCACCAGCGGGGCGCGGGCCCGATGTTGTCGATGTAGCGCGCCGAACCCCAGGCCCAGGTGCCGTCCGTGAGGAGGTACCAGAGCGGGTTGCCCTGGACGTTCGAGCCGCCGGTCTTGCAGAAGATCGAGACGCGCTCACCGCGGTAGGCGTACCGGATGATCCTGCTGCCGCGGTCCGGGCGGGACCGCAGGGCGAGTTGACCGGCGGTGACGACACCCCGGTAGAGGCGCGGGTTGTCGTGGTCTCCGTGGTCGCCCTGGTGGTCGTAGTCGCCACGACCACCGAAGTCGTCGTCACCCTGCTGATTCCACCCACCGTCGTCCTGCCGGCTGACGCCCGGGTCTTCGTCGCCCCACTCGTCGTCGGCCACGGCGGGAGTAACAGCGGCAACGGTGACGAGCGCACCGGCGGCGACCGCTATACCGAGTCGCCGGAGGGAGAGGCTGAGGGACATGGGGGTACCTCCAGGAATGGGGCGAACTTGACTTATCGCCACATTAGGAGGAGGAGAGACCCCTCGCTCGTCACACTGGTCCACACGAGCGGGGTCCATCGGAGGGGCGGCCCTTGTGAACGCGGCCCACACGAGCGCGCCCTGAAGGGGCGCGGGGAACTGCGCGACCAGCCACATACGGCCGGCAGCCAACGAATCACCTGCAGCCCCGAGCTCTCCACCTATCCGAGCGTCAACGTCGCAAGCGCCCCACCACCATCACCGGCGTCCACATTCGAGAACTCCAGCCGCGCACCAAGCACCTCGGCCTGCCCCAACGCGATGGTCAACCCCAGCCCATGCCCCGTAGCCCCACCCTCCGTACGAAACCGCTGAGGCCCATGCTCGACCAGGTACTCCGGATACCCGTCCCCGTGATCCCGCACCGTCACGACCGCCCCGTCAACGGTCACCACAACCGCCCCCCGCCCATGCCGATGCCCATTGGCAACAAGATTCCCCAGCACCCGTTCCAGCCGCCGCCGATCCGTCTCCACCCACGCATCCCGCACGACAACGACCTCGGTATCGGTCCCGGACGCCCGCACGACCCGCCCGGCCACCGCCCCCAACTGCTCGGTGTCCAGCTCCAGTTTCTCCCGCCGGGTATCGAGCCGAGAGATCTCCAACAGGTCCTCGGTGAGCGTGCGCAACGCGGCGACCCGATCCCGCACCAGCTCCGTCGGCCGTCCCGGAGGCAACAGTTCCGCAGCCGCATGCAACCCGGTCAACGGCGTACGCAACTCGTGCGCCACATCCGCCGTGAACCGCTGCTCACTCAACAACTTCCCCTGCAACGAGGACGCCATCGTGTCCAGCGCGGCGGCCACCGCGGCCACCTCGTCCTGAGGCAGGTTCGCGTCCTTCGTCCGCGGATCGTCCACCCGCGCGTCCAGATCCCCCGCACTGATCCGCCGAGCGACCTGCGCCGTCCCGTGCAACCGCCGCGTCACCCGGGTCACCGCGAACGCCCCGACCAGCAGCGTCGCCCCGATCGCCAGCGCCGAGGACCAGACGATGGCCCGGTCAAGGCCGGCGATGGTGCTCGCGCCCTGCGAGTAGTCGACGGCCACGGCGAGCACCCGGTCGCCGGACGCCGGCCCCGCCGCCCACATCGTGGGGCGCCCCCAGCGTTTGCCGACCATCGAACCGCGTTCGCCGTCCGCGGCCAGTCGCCGCAGCGGAACCGGCAGATCCTCGGGATCGACGCCGGCGCCGTGCACGAGCGAGTCCCCGGCCTCGTACTGCGTTGTCGCCTCCTTCAGCCGCGACAGCGCGAGCGTGCGGGCCTGGCCGACGGTCTGATCGGTCACCGAGACATGCACGAGGACGCCGAGCAGCGCGGCCAGCGCGCAGCACATCACGGTGATGAACACGGCTGCCTTGAAGGCGAGGGTCCCGGCCCACCGGGGCAACGCGAGCCTCATCACGGGGTCGCCGAGGGGGCCGTAGGGGAGACGGGAGAACCAGGAGCGGCGGGGGTGGCCCGGCGGACCCCGTGTTTACGGCTGCCCGTGCGCAGGAACTCGTCGTGGGTCAGCAGCATCGCCTTCTGGTCCGCGTCCCAGGTCCACTGCACGCGGTACTCGTACCCCGCGAGCTCCGAAGGCGACCGGATGATCACGGAATGCCCGGCCAGTTCGACCCCGCTCACCGCGTCGTCGTTGGACATGACCTGCACGAGCTTGTGCTTCTCGACGGTGTAGACGCGGACGGCGGTCATCTTGGTGGGGAGCAGCCGGAACCCCAGCGTGAGGTCGTCGTGTCCGTCGCCGGTGAGGTCGCGGTAGTAGGGCGTGAGGACGGGACAAGCGCTGCGGTCCCCACCTTTCTCGCAGTCGGCGATGCGCTCGGCGGTCCCTCGATACGGCGCCTTGGAGCCGTCGTAGTCGCTCGGGTTCGCGGCGATCTCTGCGCGCACGACGGCGATCGGGTCCACCTTGTGGATGTCGTCGCCGGGGACGGTGATGCCCTTCACGGTCTCCGTGTCCGCCTCGTCGAAGTCGTAGGCGGGGGAGGAGGCGGGCGACAGATTCGGCCAAAGCTTGGCGGGGCTGGTCGCCGTCGGGGTCGCCCCCGCACCGCGCAGCGCGCCGGTGTCACCGCAGGCCACGGCGGTCGCGAGGAGCAGGGCGACGGCGGCGGTGACGCGGGCGGCGCGGGCCGCGCGCACGGGACGGCCGGGGCGACTGGGGGGCACTGCTCTCCTGCGGGGCGCTGGTGTGGGACCCGTACACCCTATTCGTAGGGAAGTCCTTTTTGTTCATGTGTGCGGTCGGGTTGAGGGAACGATTACTCGGCTACGTCGGCTACTCGGCCAGTTCCTCCAGCAGCCGGGCCGTGGACAGTCCCGTGCGCAGGTACTCGACGAACAGTTCGTTGTGGAGGGCCCACGGGGACCGGCGGGAGCGGATCAGCCGTATCGCCTCGTCGGTGGAGTACCCGCGGCGGACCAGCGCGTGGGCGACGACGAGCCCCGACCTGTTGTAACCGTGATAGCAGCGGACGAGGACCTTCCGCCCGTCGTCCAGCGCGTCGCAGGCGGCGACGGCCAGCCGCATCACGCCGGCCAGCTGCGTCCCGTCCAGCGGCCCGTCCGGAATCGGCCACACATGATGCTCGACGCCGGGGTCGGGCCCGTGCCCGGGCAGCCGTAGCAGCGTTTGTACGAGATCGAACTCGTCCCGCACCACCGCGAACTCCGGTTGCCCCGTCCGCCCCCTGAACTCGTGCCCGCCCATCCACAGACCGGGCGTGATCTCGCTCCACGGACTGTCCGGAGCGGGTACGTCGGGTTGCTTCCTGCGCGTCCGCAACGGCGCCTCCCCAAGCCCCAGCGACTGACCCAAAGGTAACCGGGTTCTTGCCCCTTGAGCACCCCGCCTGTTCCCATGGTCGAGGGGTGATGGTGCATGAACGGACTGCGCGTCATACCGACCTGGCGCCATGGTCAGGAACGGCTGTACGTCTGTCACACGGACGGAAGGAACGTCGCCTGGTACGACAGGGAGGCGGCCCGGATCAATCTGCTGAGCGAGGACCGCAGAGAGGACGTCCTGCACGCCCTCGGCCCCTTCCTCACCGGCCCGGTCACGGTGGGCCCGCCCCCGGTGCCGACCCCCGCGGAACTGGCCCGCCTGACCCTCCACCCCGACGACGACCTGGCCCCCAACCGCCCCGGCGAGGCCCTCCACGTGGCCCTCGACCGAGACCCGGGCCCGCAACACCGCCTCCGTCCCGACCCCCGCCGCCGAGCCCTGACGGCGGAGCAATCGGTGGGCGAAGCCCTGGACGCCCTGGACGGCGCGGGCTGGCACGCCCTCCACTCGATCCCGCTCCCCGGCGGCGACCGCCTCCACCACTTGCTGATCGGCCCCGGCGGCCTCTTCGCCGTCCACACGCTGTACGCCCGCAAACAACGCGTCCAGATCGCCGATCCCATGGTCACCCTGGCCCGCCGGGACCCCCTCCCCCTCCTCCGCCGAGCCCGCTCCGACGCGGCCCGAGCGTCGTACGCACTGACGGCCGAGGTCCATCCGGTCCTGGCGCTGTTCGGCCCGGCGGACGTCAGCGCGACGACACCGCTGCGCGAGGTCCGCGTACTCCAGGACACGGAGCTGTCCGAACTGGCAAGAACGGGTGGGGTGTTGAAGCCGGCGGATGTGGAGGCGCTGCACGCGATGGCGAGGGACCGGCATACATGGGGGAGGGTGTGAGGCTTGCACTGCCGGTACGGGTGCGCTTCGGGGCGAGTTCGTCGCGTGTGTTTTCAAGTGGACGTTGGGCCGCCCGCTTCTTGGCCAGTGTCGGGCTTCCACGGCCCGAGTAAAGGGCGCTTCGCTGCGCTACACGTCGCCTCCGGCGATGGCCCTGCGGGCCACCCTTGACTAGGGCCGCTCCAGCCCGTTTCAGAAGCGAGCGGGCGGCCCGAAAAGACGGTTGCCCAGGTACGTAGGCCCCCGAGCCTGTTATGCCCTCACCCGGCGTGCTGGCGAGACGCGACCGCGCACCCCTTCACACCGGCCAGCAAGGCAGTACAGGCAAGGGAGTTCACACCTGGCCATCCGTTCCTGCGGGCGGCCCAACGTCCACTTGAAGGGGGCGAGGCGCATCCCCACGTAACCCCTCGTCAAGGCAGAGCTCCCGCTAGTCCGGCGTCGAGCAACGGTGCCAGCAGATCACCGTACTCAAGCAGCCGTACCTCCAACTCCCCTGCCCTGAAAGAAAGTTGATCCGGGTCCACACACGCAGACACCTCCTCCCACGTCACCGGCGCCGACACACACTCCACCGCCCGCGCCCGCAACGTATAGGGCGCGGCCGTGGTCTTCCGCGCAGCGTTCTGACTCCAGTCGACGAACACCTTCCCCGGCCGCAGACTCCGCGTCATCCGATGCACGACAAGCCGAGGCAGAACCCGCTCCGCCTCCACGGCCAACTCCTTCGCGTACGACACGACCCGCTCCGAAGCCACCGGCTCAACCCCCGCCAGCAGATGCAACCCCTTCGCCCCGGACGTCTTGACGTACGCCTCGATCCCGTCCACAGCCAGCCGCTCCCGCAACCACACCGCGACCTCACAACACTCGACGACAGTCGCCGGCGCCCCAGGGTCGAGGTCGAAGACGAGCCGGTCGGCGAGCCCCGGCGCCCCGATGACCCACTGCGGCGTATGGAACTCGGTGACGAGATTCGCCGCCCACATCAAGGACGCCAGATCCTGCACCAGCACCATCCGCGCCGGCCCCTCCGACCGGGGCACTTCCGCGGTGGTGACCCAGTCGGGCGTACCGGGCGGCACGTTCTTGGTGAAGAAGACCTGCCCCTCGGGCCCGTCCGGATACCGCAGGAAGGACACGGGCCGGTCCCGCAGATGGGGCAGCAGAACCTCGGCGATGGTCGCGTAGTAGTGCAGGACCTCGCCCTTGGTGAACCCGGTCGCCGGGTACAGCACCTTGTCCAGGTTGCTGAGCGCGACCCTTCGCCCCTCCACCTCGGTGATCGGCGTCATACGATGAGAATCCCACGAAAACATGATGAACCGGGCGCGAGCCGAAATCGGAAGGCGGGTGCGGCAGGTGCGATCCATATGGAACGGCGCCATCTCCTTCGGCCTGGTCAGCATCCCGATCAAGCTGGTGAACGCGACCGAGAGCCACTCCATCTCCTTCCGCCAGATCCACACCGAGGACGGCGGCCGCATCCGCTACCGCAAGGTCTGCGAACTGGAGGACCGCGAGGTCGCCCAGGCCGAGATCGGCAAGGCGTACGAGGACGCGGACGGCACGATGATCCCGATCACGGACGAGGATCTGGCCCAGCTGCCGATCCCGACGGCGAAGACGATCGAGATCGTGGCGTTCGTGCCGGCCGACCGGATCGACCCGCTCCAGATGGACGCGGCGTACTACCTCTCCGCGAACGGCGTCCCCGCGGCCAAGCCGTACACCCTGCTGCGCGAGGCGTTGAAGCGCAGCCAGAAGGTGGCCATCGCGAAGTACGCGCTACGGGGCCGCGAACGCCTCGGCATGCTGCGCGTGGTCGACGACGTGATCGCCATGCACGGCCTGCTCTGGCCGGACGAGATCCGCGTCCCCGAGGGCGTCGCCCCCGACACGAACGTCACCGTCCGCGACAAGGAACTCGACCTGGCGGACGCCCTGATGGACACGCTGGGCGAGGTCGACCTCGCGGACCTGCACGACGACTACCGCGAGGCGGTCGAGGAAATGATCACCGCGAAGGCCTCCGGCGAACAGCCCGCGACGACCCCGTCCCCGGCCCCCGGAGCCAAGGTCCTGGACCTGATGGCGGCCCTGGAGAAGAGCGTCCGCGAGGCAAAGGAGTCGAGAGGCGAGGACCCGGCCACCAAGAAACCGGAAACACCGGAAACAAAAGCCGAGGTCAGACGCATCTCCCCCCGAGCAACCCCCAAACAGACCCCCGGCAAGAAGTCGACGTCCACGACAACGAAGAAGACGACAACGGCAAAGAAGCCCCAGTCCCAGTCCGAGCCCCCACCGAAGAAGACAACCCGCACAACCAAAAAGACAACGACGACGAAGTCCACCACGACGGCAAAGAAGACCCCAGCGAAGAAGGCAACTCCCCGCAAACGAACGGCTTGAGCGGCACCTTCTTCACCGGTTTCCGCACACGGTTAACCGACCAACGGCTACCGCGACCGTGAAGAAGCCCCGGGTGAAGCAGGCAACTACCCCGCAAGCAAGCGCCCCGAGCGGCAGCCTCCTCGCCCGTCCTCGCGTAGCGGCACTTGCCCCACCGCGACCGCGACGAAGTTCACCGCGCCCTTGAAGCAACCGCCGACAGGCGAACGGCTTGAGCGGCGGCCCCTTGCCGGTCTGCGCGGTGCTACCCCATGCACCGCGCCCGCGAAGAAACCCCCGGCGAAGCCACCCCGCCAGAGAGGGACCCACGCAGCGCTACCCGGTCCACCGCCACCACCACCGCGCCCACCGCGCCCACCGCGACCACAAAGAAGCTCTCGCCGAAGCCCCCCCCCGCCAGCAACCCCCTTGAGCAGCAACCCTCTTGAGCCGCAACCTCCTTCACCGATCCCCGCGCAGCACCACCGCACCCGCGCCGCCACCACCAAGCCCAACCATCACCAAGCCCAACCATCACAGCGCCCCCGAAGATCCCCCGGCAAGGCCCCGCGCAAGAAGCCCCCCCCGCAAACGAACACCCCGAGTCGCACCCCCTCCCCTTCCCCTCTCCCCCCTCCCCACGAACCGTTACCCCACCCTCCGCAACGCCAACACGGCGTTATGCCCCCCAAACCCGAACGAATTGCTCAACGCCAGATCCCCACTCCCGGCCCCCCGAGGCAACTCCCGCGCCAGCCCCGTCACCACATCCAGCCCGATCGAGTCGTCCAGCTCGCCCGCCCCCAAAGTCGCCGGCACCACCCCGTGATGCAACGTCAGTACCGTCGCCACAGCCTCAACCCCACCCGCAGCCCCCTGCAGATGCCCAAGATGCCCCTTGATCGCGGTGACAGGAACGTTCTGCTGGCCGAACACCGACCGCAACGCCTCCGCCTCCGCGAGATCCCCCTCAACCGTCGCCGTGGCATGCGCGTTCACATGGACGACGTCCACGACATGCCCGCCCGCATCGCGCACAGCCCGCCGCACGGCGAGTGCGACCCCGGCGCCGGACGGATCCGGCGCGGCCATGTGGTGCGCGTCGGCGGACAGTCCCCACCCGGCCGCCTCGCAGTAGATCCGCGCTCCACGCGCGCGTGCGTGTTCCTCGGCCTCCAGGACGAGCACCCCGGCCCCCTCCCCGTTCACGAACCCGTCCCGGTCCTTCCCGAACGGCCGTGACGGCGACGACCCGTCAGCCAACCCCCGCGTGGACAACGCCCGCATCGCCGCGAACGACGCCATGATCGCCGGCGTGACGACCGCCTCGGCCCCGCCCGCGAGGGCGACGTCGACCCGGCCGTACCGTATGCGGTCGACGGCCGCCCCGATCGCCTCCGTGCCGGAGGCACACGCCGCGGTGACCGTGCGGGCCTCGCCGGTGATGTGCAGGTCGAGGGAGACCTGGGACGCGGCCTGCGACGGAACCGTCATGGGCGTGGTGAGCGGCGAGACGCCGCGCGGCCCCTTGTCCCGCAGTTTGCGGTCGCCGCCGACCAGCACGGACGCGTCCCCGAGGATCGCCCCGAGACTGACCCCGACCCGTTCGGGATCGACCCCGCTCTCCCGCGTGCCGCCCGCCACGAAACCGGCGTCCCCCCACGCCTCCCTCGCGGCCAGCACCGCGAACTGCGCGGCCCGGTTCATCCGCCGCGCCGCCGCCCGCGGCAACAACTCCGCCGGATCGACAGGCACGGTCCCGGCCACCCGCACGGGCAACTCCGCGAACTCCTCACCCTCCAGTTCCCGAATCCCGTGCCGCCCGTCGAGCAACCCCCGCCACAACGCGTCGACCCCGACCCCGAGCGGCGTAACCGCCCCCAACCCGGTCACCACAACCCGCCGCGGCCCGCCCGCGGCCGCCACCCGCTCCGGCCGCGGACGATGCCGTACGACATGCTCCGCGTCCGCCCAGTCCCGCACCTCGGTGTCGGACGCGACCTCGCCCGTCCCGCCGTCGAGGTCCCGATGCCACACCCCCCACCGCCGCACATACGACACCTCGCCCGCCCCCGGATCCACCACCCGCAACGAACTCACCCGGTCGCCCTCCCGGAACTCGACCCCGGCGAGGTCGTCGGAGACGAGGCGCGGCACCGCCCCGACATCCAGTCGCCGGCACCCGCTGATCACCCGGCGGTCGCGGCCGAGTATCTCGTCGTGGTCCGTTCCGCCGAGCGGCGGCCGCAGGGTGACGCGGATCGTCTCGGGGGTCTCGGGGAGGGTGTGGACGACGACGTACCAGCAGGCGCGTTCGGCGTCGGCCGGGGTCAGGGCGATCAGGTCGCCCGGGATGACCTCGGCGGCGGTCACCGGGTGGGGAGCGAGGGGAACTTGCGACGAATCGGATGAATTGGACATATCTCGCACACTTCCTGGGGGACTGAACGGACTTATGCCCTACGGCAAACCATTCAGAGTGAACTGGACGAAACCGGAAATGGCCACGGTTGAACGGTGAACCTGTTGCGCCCCAGGGGCCCTCAAGGCCCGCCGGAATAGGGCGAGTTGTCCAGTTGGTCGCCGAAATTATGTGTGGAACGTCACTTTCGTGGCCGTCGCAGCCACCCCCGCACGCACTTGTTCCCTGGATTTAACGCGAGGCCCTCTGGCAACTCCCTTTCTACGCGCGTAACTTGAGCCGACTCCCCACAGGCACCCGGTATCGGCAGCTAGACGAAGTACGAGGAGACCGCCAGCGTGTCCAGACCTGAAGGGCGCAGACCCCGCGCCCGCCGCACCGCCCAAGCGATCGTCTCGGTGGGCGCGGCGGGAGCATTCGCCTTCACCGCCCTGCCCACCGCGTCCGCAACTCCCTCTGCCTCAGCGGTGATTGCCGAGGTCTACGGCGGCGGGGGCAACTCGGGAGCCACCCTGACCCGCGACTTCGTCGAACTCGGCAACGCCGGTTCGGCGGCCTACGACCTGTCGGGCTACAGCGTCCAGTACCTGCCCGGTACGCCTTCCTCCGGCTCCACTTGGCAGGTCACCGCCCTCACCGGCGCGATCGCCCCCGGGGCCCGTTACCTCGTCGGCGAGGGCACCGGCAGCGGCGGCACGACCGCGCTGCCCACCACCGACGCCACCGGCTCGATCGCGATGAGCGCCACCTCCGGCACGATCGCCCTGGTCTCCGGCACCACCGCGCTGACCTGCAAGACCGCCGCGGACTGCGCGGCCGACCCGAGCATCGTCGACCTCGCGGGCTACGGCACCGCGGTCGTCCGCGAGGGCAGCGGCCCGGCCACCGGCGCCTCCAACACGGCCGCGGTCGCCCGCGCCGACTCGCTCGCCGACACCGACGACAACGCGGCCGACTTCACGAGCGCCACCCCGACACCGGTCAACTCGGCGGGCCAGACGCCCGGTTCGGGCGACGGTGGCGGCGGTGACGGCGGCTCGCCGACCGACCCCGGCACCGTCCGCGTCCACGACATCCAGGGCACGACCCGCCTCTCGCCGTACTCCGGCCAGACGGTCACCCGCGTCCCCGGCATCGTCACCGGCGTCCGCAGCAGCGGCTCCCTCGGCTACTGGATCCAGGACCCGACCCCCGACACCGACCCGCGCACCAGCGAGGCGGTCTTCGTCTACACCGGCTCCACCAAGCCGACCGTGGCGGTGGGCGATTCGGTCCTGGTCACCGGCAAGGTCAGCGAGTACTACCCGAGCAGCACCAGCCAGTCGAACACCGAGATCACCGGCCCGACCACCACGGTCCTCTCCAGCGGCAACGCGCTCCCCGACGCCGTCGCGCTGAACGCCACCTCGGTCCCCGACGCCTACATCCCGACCGCGTCCGGCGGCAGCATCGAGTCCCTCCCGCTCCAACCCACCGTCTACGCCCAGGACTTCTACGAGTCCCTGGAAGGCATGCGGGTCACCTTCGCCGACGCCCGCGTGGTCGGCGCGTCGGACGCGTACGGCGAGCTGTGGGTCACGGTGAAACCCGACGAGAACGCCACGGCACGCGGCGGCACCCTGTACTCGTCCTACGACCAGCCCAACACGGGCCGTATAGAGGTCATGTCGCTCGACACGACCTCAACGTTCCCCGCAGCCAACGTAGGTGACGAGCTGTCAGGAGTCACGACCGGCCCCCTCGACTACTCCACCTACGGCGGCTACAACGTCCAGGCCACCCAGCTCGGCACCCTCGTCGACAACGGCCTGAAGCAGGAAGTGACCCGCCGTCAGAAGAAGGACGAGCTCGCGGTCGCCACGTACAACGTGGAGAACCTGGACGCGCTCGACACCCAGGAGAAGTTCGACCGGCTCGCCGAGGGCGTCGCGGTCAACCTCAACTCGCCCGACATCGTGGCACTTGAGGAGATCCAGGACGACAACGGCGCGACGAACGACGGCACGGTGACGGCCGAGGGCACCCTGAAGCGCTTCACGGACGCGGTCCGCGCGGCCGGCGGCCCGGCGTACAAGTGGCGTTACATCTCGCCGACCAACAACGCGGACGGCGGCGAGCCCGGCGGCAACATCCGCCAGGTCTTCCTCTTCAACCCCAAGCGGGTCTCCTTCACCGACCACCAGGGCGGCGACGCCACGACCGCCACGAGCGTGGTGAAGACCCGCAAGGGCGTCGAACTCACCTACTCCCCGGGCCGTATCGACCCGACCAACGCGGCCTGGGAGGACAGCCGCAAGCCCCTGGTCGGCGAGTTCACCTTCCAGGGCGAGCAGGTCTTCGTGATCGCCAACCACTTCATCTCCAAGGGCGGCGACCAGCCGATCCACGGCCGCTACCAGCCCCCGGCCCGCAGCTCGGAGACCCAGCGCGCGGCCCAGGCGGCAGAGGTCAACACCTTCGTCAAGTCCCTCCTCGCGGCCGACAAGAACGCCAAGGCGGTCGTCCTCGGCGACCTGAACGACTACGAGTTCTCCCAGACGGTGACCACCCTGACGGCCGACAAGGTCCTCAAGCCCCTGATCACCACCCTCCCCGCCGCCGAGCGCTACACCTACGTCTACGACGGCAACTCCCAAACCCTGGACCACATCCTCACCAGCCCCGCGGTGACGTCCTTCAACTACGACGTCGTCCACATCAACGCCGAGTTCGCGGACCAGGCAAGCGACCACGACCCCCAGATCGTCAGAATCGACCTCGCGAAGTGCCGTAGGCACTAGGGCTGTTGGAGGCTGACGGGGTGGGCCGCCCCGTCAGCCTCCCAGCGCCGGGCAGGGCAACCCCCTAAGGGGCGCGGGGAACTGCGCGACCAGCCCCAACGCACCCGCACGCGCAAAACAACACAAGCCACTCAGACGCTAAGGCGCACACTCCGGCCCACCGCACTCCGCCCCGCCACCATGACCAACCCGACCCCCACCGCAAGCCCCAACCCCGGCTGCACCGGAAACCGCCCGCCGTACGCGAACCCATGCCCGGCAAACCAGACCAGCGCACTCACACTCACCGCCATCCCACCCCACAACGCCCAAGGCCGACACGGGAGATCACCGGGCCGCGTCCGTTCGTAGACCACGGAGAGCGTCCGCTCCAACGGCCGCAACACCCCGACGACCCCCACCAGCACCACCCCGAGCACAACCAACCACGGCACCCGCAGCACCCACCAACTCCCCGACCCATACGCCGGTTCGGGAGCAAGCCCGGTGAGATAGAAGGCCGCGGCGACGATCAACACCGGCACCATGTGCCACAGGTACAGCGTCATACTGGCACCGCCCAACGGCCTTACCAGCCCCCACAGTTGCTCCCGCTCCAGCAACCGCCGCAGCGCAGGCGCGACCAGCAGCGCCACCCCCACCTGACCAATCACCCAGGCCAGCATCGCGGCGGACGGGGGATTGGTGTTACTCGGACTCTGCCCGGTCACCAGAATCAGACTCACCGGGAACGGCCCGAGGGCGACGAGCGCGGCGAAGGCGACGGCACCGCCCACGGCCATGCAGGCGGCGAGAGCGGACCGCTCCGTGAGCAGCAAGTCCCGCCAACAGAACCCCAGTTGATAGGCAACGCCCCACACGAGCACGTAGTTGAGCAGTCCTACGACGGGCGCGTGCACGGTGACCACCAGCACGTCCGCGACGACCGCGATCACCCCCATCACCACCGGCACCCGCAACCCCCACCGCCGATGTGCCGCGTGTAGAAGGGGAGTTGCCGCACTGAGCAACAGATACACCGGCAAGAACCAGAACTGCATCGCCATCGCCCACCCGACGAGCGCGAGGATGCCGGGGTCCACCCCGACCGCCGAGCAGATCGCGACGGCGACCAGCACCAGCCCGCTGTACACCCCGGCCGGCAACAGCAGCCGTAGCGCCCGCTGCCCCACCCAACCGGTCGCCGTACGCCCCTCGTTGAGGGCCCGCGCCCAGGAGCCGCCGGCCGCGTGCCCACCGGCCAGGAAGAACAGCGGCATGATCTGGAACCCCAAGGTCAACCACTGGGTCCAGTGCACGGTAGCGAGCAACTCCGGTGCGCTGATCGCCCCGTTGGGGTCCCGCACCAACCCGGTGATCAGCCAGTGCCCGAACACCACCAGCACGATCGCCCACGCCCGCAAGAAGTCGACGCAGCGATCCCGGCCCCCGCTGCCCACGCTCAAGTCCCCCATGAGACGCCATGGTGCTGCCGGTGTACGGCAGTTGTGGGGGAGCGGCGCCGTCCCGCAACCAATCCGTGCCCGTCACGACACCGGCGACAGCTCTCCACATCCCTTGACCCGCCCTTGCCTTGACTCGCCCCTGTCAACACTGCTTCCCTGAGCCCACACAGCGAATTGGTCTGCACCAATATCGCGCAGGGATTGAATCGATTCACCCCCCGTCCCCCGTGGAGGTCGCGCATGCGTACCCGATCGAGATCCCGTTCCCTCTCCCGTTCTCGCACCCGTTCCCTGTCCCGCTCCCTCCTCTCCGCCACCCTGCTGACCGGCGCCCTCGCGGCGGCCGGCCTCACCGCGGCGGCCCCCGCATCCGCCGCCTCCGCCCCGAACGCCTGGCCCGCCCACGTCTTCGCCCCGTACTTCGACGCAGGCTCGGGAAACGTTTCCCTCACCGACGTGGCCAACAACTACGGCACCAAGTTCTTCACGGCCGCGTTCGTCGACGGCCCCGGCTGTCAGTGGCAGGTGCCGGGCCAGTCCGCCCTCCAGTCGCAGATCGACGGCATCCGCGGCCTCGGCGGCGACGTCTCCGTGTCCTTCGGCGGCTACACCTCCGACACCGCGCTCACCGAGATCGGCGACTCCTGTTCCAGCCCGGAGGCGGCTGCGGCGCAGATCGAGAACGTCATCACCACCTTCAACCTCTCGCACGTCGACTTCGACATCGAATCGGCGTCCCTCACCAACTCCTCCGGCATCGACCGCCGCGACAAGGCCCTTGCCCAGGTGCGCACTTGGGCCGCGAACAACGGCCGCGCGCTGTCGATCTCCGTCACCCTCCCCGCCCTCCCCAGCGGCCTCTCGGGCGACGGCCTGAACGTCCTCAACAACGCGCGCTCCAACGGCTTCACCCCGGACGTCGTCAACCTGATGACCATGGACTACGGCTCCTCGGGCACCGACATGGGCAACGCGGCCAACACGTCCGTGGATGCGGCGGCGAGCCAGGTCGCGAGCGCGTTCGGCATCTCCACCTCCGCCGCCTACGCCAAGCTCGGCAACACCCCGATGATCGGCCAGAACGACAGCGCCGGCGAGGTCTTCACCCTCGACAACGCCCGCAGCATCGAGGCCTTCGACGCCTCACGCGGGATCGCGCTCACGTCGTACTGGTCGCAGAACCGCGACAACGGCGGCTGCGCGGGCTCGACTTCGGCCCAGAGCACGTGCAGTGGCGTCAGCCAGAACTCCGGTGACTTCGCCCGTATCTTCCAGGCGTTCACCTCCGGCAGCAGCAGCGGTGGCGGGGGCACCGGCTCAACTGTCCAGTCCCTGCCCGGGACTTGGGCCCAGTGCGCGAGCGAGAACGGCACCTGCGCGGTCAGCGGCACGACGGCCGTGGCCTACGGCGCGAGCGGCAGGTTCAACTACGCGACGGAGACCGGCTCCACGCCCTGCACCAACGCGGTCTTCGGCGACCCGATCTCCGGCACCGCCAAGTCCTGCTACGGCCAGTCCGCCCCGCCCGCGACCAACGTCTGGACCTCCTGCGCCGCCGAGGGCGGCACCTGCGCCTTCTCCGGCGTGATGACGGTGGCCTACGGCGCGGGCAGTTCCTTCAACTACGCGACGCTGCCCGGCGGTACGGCGTGCACCAATGCCGTGTTCGGCGACCCGGCCGCCAACACGGTCAAGTCCTGCTACCTGATCGGCGCACCGCCCTCCTTCGCCACCTGGACCAACTGCGCTGCGGAGGACGGCACTTGCACCTTCTCCGGCACCCACGAGGTGGCGTACGGCGCGGCCGGACGGTACGTGTACCGGTCCGTGTCCGGGTCCACCGGGTGCGGCAACGGGGTCTTCGGCGACCCGGTGTCGGGCACGGCGAAGTCCTGCTACGTGCAGTAACTCCTGGGCCGCTTGGGCTCCTTCGGTCCGGCGGATTGAACGTTTCAATCCGCCGGCCGAGGGTTCCACCCGGTTTCCCCCTCCCCGCACCGCCGCTCGAACGAGGAGAAGCAGCCTCATGAAACGCACGTTCCGCATCGCGCTCGTCGTCGCGCTGGGCCTGGCGTTCGGCGGCGCGGTATCGCTCGAATCCCCACCGTCCGCAGTTGCTGCCACTGTCTCTACGGCAGCCACCCCGGGCGACGCCTACAACCTCTCCCCGACCTCCCGGACCCTCGCCCCCACCGCCGTCTACGGCACGAGCGGCTCCGTCAGCAACCCGACGAACGTGCTGTCCCACCAGTCAACTCGCCTGAACGGCAACGGTTCCGCGGTCACCCTCGACTTCGGCAAAGAGGTCGGCGGGATCGTCACCCTGAACTTCGCCGGTGCCAGCGGCGCGGGTCAGAGTGTCGGCCTGGCGTTCAGCGAGTCCTCGCTCTACACCGGCACCAGCAGCGACAACTCGGCCGGCGGCACGGACGGCGCGATCTACGCCACCGTGGGCGGCGCGGGCAGCTGGACCATGCCCACCGACAAACTGCGCGGCGGCTTCCGCTACTTGACGCTGTTCCTCAACTCCGGTGGCTGGGTGGACGTCAACGGCGTCTCCCTCGACTTCACCGCCGCGCCCGGTGCCTCGAACCCGGCCGCGTACCCGGACTACTTCTACTCCAACGACGACGAGCTGAACCGGATTTGGTACGCGGGCGCCTACACCGTGCAGCTGAACACCATCGACCCGACCCAGGGCCGCGTCTACCCGCCGGTGTCCTCCGGCTGGGAGAACAACGCCACGGTGGGCGTCGGCAGCGAGGTCCTGGTCGACGGCGCCAAGCGCGACCGTTCCGTCTGGCCGGGCGACCTGGGCGTCTCCCTCCCCACCGCCTACGTCAGCACGGACGACCTGACCGCCGCCCGCAACTCCCTCACCACGCTCTACCAGATTCAGAAGTCGACCGGCGAACTCCCTTGGGGCGGCCCGGAGTTCAACTTCTTCGGCTCGGACACGTACCACATGTGGACGCTCATCGGCACGTCCACGTACTACCTCGACAGCGCCGACAAGGCCTGGCTGGACGGCATTTGGGCGAACTACAAGCGGGGCGTCGACTTCATCACCGCCAAGATCGACAGCAACGGTCTCCTCAACGTCACCGGCACGCTCGACTGGGCCCGCAGCGGCCAGGGCGGCGAGAACATCGCGGCCAACGCCATGCTCTACCGCGTCCTGACCACCGGCGCGACCCTGGCCCAGGCAGAGGGCGACAGCACCCTGGCCGCGACCTACAGCAGCAAGGCCGCCTCCCTCAAGTCCCAGATAAACAGCCGCCTTTGGGACGCATCGCCCGGCGCGTACAAGGACAACCCGACCAGCTCGCTCCACCCGCAGGACGGCAATTCCCTGGCCGTCTGGTACGGAGTGACCCCCGGCACCACCCAATCCCGCAGCGTGGCCGCCTACTTGCGCACCAACTGGGGGAGCCGAGGCGCACAGACCCCGGAGTTCAGCAACAACATCTCGCCGTTCACCGGCTCGATGGAGGTGTACGCGCACTTCGCGGCGGGCGACGACACCAACGCGCTGAACCTCATCAGGACCGAGTGGGGCTTCATGCTCGACTCGCCGATCGGCACCAAGAGCACGTTCTGGGAAGGCTATTCACCGCAGGGGGACCTCACGGCCTACCCCGGCTCGTTCACGAGCATGGCGCACGGCTGGTCCACCGGCCCGACCGGCGCCCTCACCTCCGACGTCCTGGGCATCGCCCCGACGACGGCGGGCGGCGTCGCCTATCAGGTCGTACCGCACCCCGGAAACCTCACCCATGTCGAGGGCACCCTGACGGTCGCCGCCGGCAAAACGATCCACGCGAGCTACGACCACCCGGCCGACGGCGGCTTCACCCTCCAGGTGGACGCGGGCACCAACTCCGGTTCCACCGGCGTGATCGCGGTCCCGCGCTTCGGCCAGAACCACACCGTCTCCATCAACGGGAGCACCGCCTGGAACGGCACCTCCTTCACCGGCGCGACGGGGGTCACGAGCGCCGACCAGGACGCCGACTACATCTACTTCCGCGGCGTCCAACCGGGCTCGTACACCGTGGGCTACGCGGCCACCGGCACGGTCTCCCCGACGGAAAACCCTGCCCTGCCCGGCACTTGGACCCAGTGCGCGCTGGAGGGCGGCACGTGCGCGGTCTCCGGCACGAAGACCGTCGCCTTCGGCGCACAGGGCAAGTTCGGCTACACGACGGCCAGTTCGGGCACGGCTTGCACCACCGCGACCTTCGGCGACCCGGCGAGCGGCATCGCGAAGGCCTGCTACGTCCAGCCCGCACCGCCGACCACGAACGTCTGGTCCCAGTGCGCGAGCGAGAACAACTCCTGTGCTTTCACCGGGGTGTTGACGGTCGCGTACGGCTCCGCAGGTTCGTACCGCTACGCGACTCTGTCGGGCGGCACCCCGTGCACCAACGCGGTCTTCGGCGACCCGATCTCCGGCACGGCGAAGTCCTGCTACCTGACCGGAGCACCCCCGACCACCACGACCTGGACGACCTGCGCCGCGGAGAACGGCACCTGCACCTTCACCGGCACCCACGAGGTCGCCTTCGGCGCCAACGGCCAGTACTTCTACGGCAGTTACACGGGCGGCACCCCGTGCACGAACACGGTCTTCGGAGACCCGATCTCCGGAACGAGCAAGTCCTGTTACGTCCAGTGACGCACTTCTCACGAGGAAGGCCGGACGATGTTCAGATCGAAGTTGAAAGGGCGGCCCGCGCAGACCGCCGTACGGAGGCCGAGGTCGAGATCGAGGTCTCGACGCCTGGTCTGGCTGGCGACCCTGGCCCCGATGGTCGCCCTGCTCTACGGCACCACGACCACCCAGCCCGCGCTGGCGGCGGCCCCTGGAGCCCCCGCCGGCTGGTCCACCGTCTTCACCGACGACTTCAACGGCTCGGCGGGATCGGCTCCTTCGTCGGCGAACTGGAAGTTCGACACCGGCCCGGGTTCCAGTTTCGGGACCGGTGAGATCGAGACGATGACCGACTCCACCGCCAACACCCACCTCGATGGCAACGGCAACCTGAACATCACCGCGCTGGGCTCCGGCAGTTCGTGGACGTCGGGCCGTATCCAGACCCCGACGGCGAACGTGGGCGCACCGGCCGGCGGCAAGCTGGAGGTCACCGCGTCCATCCAACAGCCCAGCCCCTCAAGCGGGTTGGGCTACTGGCCGGCGTTCTGGATGCTGGGCCCGGGCCAGTGGCCGGAGAACGGCGAGATCGACATCATGGAGGACGTCAACGCCCTCTCCGACGTGGCCGGCACGATCCACTGCGGCACCTCACCGGGCGGCCCCTGCAACGAGGGCGCGGGCATCAGCAGCGGTCTGCGCGCCTGCTCAGGCTGCCAGAGCGGCTTCCACACGTACTCGATGATCCTCGACCGCACCAACACCTCGGCGGAGACGATCACGTTCTACCTGGACGGCAACGCCTACTACTCGGTCGCCGAGTCCCAGGTGGGCACGGCCACTTGGCAGGCGGCCTTCGACCACAACCAGTCGATCATCCTGGACCTGGCGATGGGCGGCACGTTCCCGAACGCGGCCTGCGGCTGCACGACGCCGTCCGGCTCGACGACATCGGGCGGCACCCTGAGCGTCGACTACGTGGCGGCGTACACCACAACAGGAAGCAGCACCGGCTCCACCACCCAAGCCCTGCCCGGCACTTGGCCCCAATGCGCGAGCGAGAACGGCACCTGCACACTCAACGGCACGTCGGCGGTTGCCTTCGGCGCGAACGGCCGCTTCAACTACACGACGGCGACCGGCTCAACTCCCTGCACCACGGCGGTCTTTGGCGACCCGACGTCAGGGGTGGTGAAGTCCTGCTACGCGGAGGCGGCACCCCCGGCAAGCAACATCTGGTCCACCTGCGCCGCCGAGAACAACACGTGCGCGTTCTCCGGCGTGATGACAGTCGCGTACGGCGCCGCAGGTTCGTACCGCTACGCCACGCTGCCGGGCGGCACCCCGTGCACCAACACGGTCTTCGGCGACCCGATCTCGGGCACGGCGAAGTCCTGCTACCTCATGGGCCCACCCCCGTCGTTCGCGACCTGGACGACCTGCGCGGCGGAGAACGGCACGTGCTCCTTCTCAGGCACGCACGAGGTGGCGTACGGAGCGAACGGCCAGTACTTCTACGGGTCGTTCAACGGGGGCACTCCCTGCACCAACACGGTGTTCGGCGACCCGGTACCAGGAACGGCAAAGAACTGTTACTACCAGTAACAATGCGCAGGTGGGCGCCCCGCCGTTACTCACTTTCGGGTGACGGTCGCGCCGGGCCGGGGGTGGCGCACCGTGGCGAATGCGGAGCCCGGCCCAGTGCCCGCAAGGCCCGTTGTCCGGCCGGGGCGTCAACCTGGTGCATCACGCGCATAAATGGACGGTACAGGCGACAGTCACGGAAACACGACTGACTCGTAACACGATTCACGTATCGCTCATATCCTGACCGTCCGGTGGAGAAGGTGTGGGTGTGCGGCCAACAGGCCGCCACCCGCACACCGCACAGCCCGGGGTCCGGCCGTAGCCGTATCCAGGGAAGTGCCCGCACCATGCTGGGGGAACCCGTGACCTCTTCACCTTCCGTGTCCGTCCGCCGTCTGGCCGCCGCCGCTCTCGCGGCCGGCGCTCTCGTCGGCGCGGCGGCACTGCCGGCGACCGCTGCCGACCACGCGGCCCGGCCGAGCGTGGAGATCAGCCGCGTGCAGTACGACTCTCCGGGACCGGAGGACCGCTCCAACCGCTCCCTGAACAACGAGTGGGTGGAGATCACCAACCACGACCGCCGCAGCGTCAACCTCGACGGCTGGAAGCTCTCGAACAAGGACGGCCAGACCTACACCTTCCACCACTACCGCCTGGACGGCCACGCCACCGTCCGCGTCCACACCGGTGTCGGCCGCGACACCAACCGTGACCTCTACCAGGACCGCCACAACTACACCTGGGACAACCGCTCCGACACCGCCACCCTCCGCAACGACCACCGCCGCCTCGTGGACGACACGTCCTGGGGCAACCACGACGGTGGCGGCCACGGTGGCGGGGGCCACAACGGAGGTGGCGGTCACAACGGTGGCGGGGGCCACAACGGTGGCGGCGGTCACGGTGGCGGCCACCGCTGACCACCAACTGCACTACGACGTCATGACGTTCAGGCGATGACGTGACATCTGCGATATCCGCGGCGCGCTGTCCCAGCCAGGGGCGGCGCGCCGCTCACGTCTGCGCCAGGCCTCGACCCGGGTAGCCTCGTCCCGAACACACGGCAGGGACGGGGGAGTTCACGCAATGGCGAAGAAACCGGTACGCGCAGCGGTGGGAGACATCTGGCTCAAGTGCCAGGTCTGCCAAGGAGATCTGTTCCGCGACCGGGGCGTCCTCCTCAACAGCACCGGCATGGAATTCATGAAGCTGGCCTGGGCCGACGAGAACGCCACCGGCCTGATCTGCTGGCGCTGCGGCTACGTCCACCTGTTCGTGAACAGGGACATCAAGCTGTACCGGGCGGACAAGTAGCGGAGACTGCCGAGCCAAGTGGATTAGCCGGCCGGCCTGTTGGGGGCGGCAGGGCTGAGCCGTCCGGTTCCGGATTCTCTGCTCCACTCCACGGCGGCTAACCGCACGAGTCGCACATGCCCGTCGCGGGGAGCTGGACGAAGCAACCGCCACAGACCTGCGGAGGCTTCTCGGTGCGCTCGCGTCGGCGTTCGACGGCCGCCTGATGTCGGGGGGCGAGCGCGGGGACGCCACCGCCGGGCGGCAGGGTTGCTCCGAAGTGCCGATAGCAGGCGAGCCGGGCATCGGCGGCATGCTGTTCACGTTCCAGCACGTCCTCCAGCGGCGGTTCTCCAGCGACTTCCAGCACTTCCTTGTAGCCGTTGCCCACCATGCCGTCGTCACTGTGAACCACCAGCGCGGTCAGTGGCGGATCGCCACGATGATGCGCTTCACGGACCACTTTGCCGAGCGTGGAGCCGATCCAGTGATGCAAGCGAACCTTGGTACGGAATCCCGTCCCGCTCTGGATCTCCTCAGCCAACTCCTTGTAGGTGATGACGGCGTGGTAGCTGCGCGCCACGCCCACGAGGACGGAGTACGCCTCTGCCGCCCAGGCTTCGCGAATCTCCTGCGGTGTCGGCAAAGCACCGCCGGCCTCACGCTCAGGCTCGCTGTCCGTCACCCCCCAACCTCGCCATGGACTCGTCGATTGATGCCCCGCCGCACCCTCCTCCGAACGACGACCGAGGCGCCATCGATCGCACCGGTTGTCGCTACTGCGAACCGGCCGAGTCCCAGCACGCGCGGAGCAACGCGACCAGGCGCAGGGTACGCAGAACTCCTGCCGCCCCGTCGGGGACCTTTCGAGATCAGCACGCCATTGCAACGTGATCACTGACTAACGGCGGCTCTAACCGACACCCGCCTGCACAAAACGCGAAGACCCCGTCCTCAGCTAACGCGCTGATGGCGGGGTCTTTAGGCACCAAATACAAGGTGCCCCCGGCAGGATTCGAACCTGCGCACACGGCTCCGGAGGCCGTTGCTCTATCCCCTGAGCTACGGGGGCGTGTCCGTCGCGGTGATCGCGGCGACGGGTAGAACCCTACCAGTTCCTTACGGGTGTTCATGAACAGGTTTCTCGGTGATCAGGGAGGTGATCGGGGAGGTGATCGAGAAGGTGGGCAGGGCGGTGTGCCGGGTCGCTCGCAGGGGGTGGAAGTGGGGAAAACCCGGACGCGGTGGCCGGTCCGGACCTACTCTCGAGTTGTGCCAGGCGCGTCGGGTCGGGTGCTTGTTGTGGACGACAACAAGGTCATCCGGCAGTTGATCAGGGTCAATCTCGAACTGGAGGGTTTCGAGGTCGTGACCGCGGCCGATGGTGCCGAGTGTCTGGATGTCATTCACCAGGTACGGCCCGATGTGGTCACCCTCGATGTGGTCATGCCCCGGCTCGACGGACTGCGTACCGCCGCCCGGTTGCGCAGTGATCCCCGGACCCGTGACCTGCCCCTCGCCATCGTCAGCGCCTGCACCCAGTACGAGGTCGACAGCGGGCTCGACGTCGGCGTCGACGCGTTTCTCGCCAAGCCCTTCGAACCTGCCGAACTCATCGCTCTCGTACGGCAGTTGATAGAGCGGGGGCGGCGGCGTGAGCCGCGTGATCCGGCCGATGGCCTCTCCATCGGTGGTGCCTTCGGTGCCGGCGCCGGTAGCGGTGAGGGTGAGCGGGCCGGGCGGGGTGGGCGTAGCGGCGGCTGAGGCAGCAGCCTCTCCGGTAGCCCGTCTCCGTCTCCATCCCGGTCTCCATCTCTCATCGCCGTCCCCTCATCTCCTCCCCCCTTGCGCAGGGTCCCTAGTACGAGGCTCTGCTCCCCATACCGGCCCTACCTGCCACCCCTCGGTTCGCTCCCCTTCCCCACCCACAGCCCCCCGCCGTATACAGACCCCGCGTCCACATCCCGGAACCCCGGCCAAACCGGCTGGCCTACCCACCCCCCTCCTCCCATACGCTTGTCCCGTGACCCCCGTCGAGCTCTCCCGTACCGTGCTGCGCGCGGTGCGTCGTGCTGTCGAGGTCGGGGAGCTGCGCGTCGCCGTGCCGGAGAAGGCCTCCGTGACCGTGCCGGGGGCCGGCGGGTGCGGGGACTACGCCACCAACATCGCCCTCCAGCTCGCCCGGCCCGCCGGGAAGACCCCGCGCCGTGTCGCCGAGCTGCTGCGGCCGCATCTCGCCGAGGCACATGGCGTCAGCGGTGTCGAGATCACCGGGCCCGGGTTCCTCAACATCAGTCTCGGGAGTACGGCGTCCACCGCCCTCGTCGAGGAGATCCTGCGGCGCGGACCGCGCTACGGGTTCGTCGACGTGACCGAGCCCGGCACCAGCCATGACGCCCTCGCCGACCAGCACGGGTCCAGCGGCCCGGATGCGTCCACCGGCCAGCCCGTCTCCACCAGCTCGAACGTGCCCACCGGCGAGCACGGCTCCAGAGGCCCTGACGCGCCCACCGCCCAGCCAGCCGCCGCCAGCCCGGACGCGTCCACCGGCGAGCACGGCTCCAGCGCCCCGACCGTGCCCACCAGCAAGCCCGCTTCCCTCAGCCCGAACGCCCCCACCGCCCAGCCCCCCTCCACCAGCCCAAACGCCCCCACCCACCCCAACGCCCCCACCCCCCACCACCCCCGCATCCCCTACCTCGTACAACTCCACGCCCCCCACGACCCACGCGCCCTCATCGTCATGGAAGTCCTCGCCCGCATCCTGCGTTCGCAAGGCTCCCTCGTCCGCACCAGTTGTGAGGCCCGGCCCGAGCCCGAGTGGGTGGACGTGCTCGGTGTTGAGGTCGATGCGTACGGCACTCCGGCGGCACCCGCCCCGCTCGACGTCAATGTGCGGCCCGTGCCGGTGTCCGCGCCCGCGGAACTCCTCGCTCTCGGCCGTGACGCCGCTCGTTGGGCTCTTCTGCGCACCGCCGGTCACGACCGGCCCCGTCTCAGCGCCGAGCTCCTTGTGCAGGGGGAGGGCAATCCTCTCTTCCGGGTCCGTTACGCCTACGCCCGCACCCGGGCCGTCAGTCGCAACGCCGCCGACCTCGGTTTCGCCGCCGCACCCGGTGACGTAGAACAAGACGCGCAAGAGGACGCCACCGCTCTCCTCGCCCGCCTCGCCGACCACCCCCGCCTCCTCACCCGCGCGGCAGCGCACCGCACCCCGGATCTGCTCGCCCGGCATCTGGTCGCCGTAGCCGATGCGACGCTTCCGTTCCTTGCCACGACGCTTCCGCTCGGGGACGAGAAACCCTTGGCCGCCCACCGTGCCCGGCTCGCGCTTGCCGAAGCTGCCGGGGTGGTGCTCGCCGGTGGCCTCTCCCTGCTCGGCATCGACGCACCCGAACACCTCTGAGCGCCACGAAGACAGCTGGACATCCACGATCTGCGCGCCAGGAAGAGACAGAAGAGACACGCCATGAGCCGTTCCGCACACCCCGCCGGTCCCCGGCACGCCGATGTTCTGCCCGAGGGGCACTACTCCGCCCCGGCCGCCGACCTCAACGAACTCGACCCCAAGGTGTGGGCGCAGACCGTCGGCCGCGACGCGGACGGTGTCGTCACCGTCGGCGGTGTCGACGTGAAGACGCTCGCCGAGCAGCACGGCACCCCGACCTACGTTCTCGACGAGGCCGATTTCCGGGAGCGCGCCCGCGCCTGGCGTACCGCCTTCGGGCAGGACGCCGACGTCTTCTACGCCGGCAAGGCGTTCCTGTCCCGTGCCGTCGTGCGGTGGTTGCACGAGGAGGGGCTGAATCTCGATGTGTGTTCCGGGGGTGAGCTCGCCACCGCCCTCTCCGCCGGGATGCCCGCCGACCGCATCGCCTTCCACGGCAACAACAAGTCCGTGAGCGAAATTACGCGGGCCGTCGACGCCGGTGTCGGGCGGATCGTTCTCGACTCCTTCCAGGAGATCGTGCGGGTCGCTCATATCGCGCAGTCCCTCGGCAAGCGGCAGCGCGTGCAGATCCGGATCACGGTCGGAGTCGAGGCGCACACGCACGAATTCATCGCCACCGCCCACGAGGACCAGAAGTTCGGGATTCCGCTGGCCGGGGGGCAGGCCGCCGAAGCCGTGCGGCGCGCCCTTCAGCTCGACGGGCTCGAACTCATCGGGATCCACTCGCACATCGGGTCGCAGATCTTCGACATGTCCGGGTTCGAGGTCGCGGCCCATCGTGTGGTCGGGCTGCTGAAGGCCGTTCGTGACGAGCACGGGGTCGAGCTTCCCGAGATCGACCTCGGGGGTGGGCTCGGGATCGCCTACACCAGCGACGACGATCCCCGCGAGCCGCACGAGATCGCCAAGGCGCTCACCGAGATCGTCACCCGCGAGTGCGAGTCCGCGAAGCTGCGGACTCCTCGTATCTCCGTCGAGCCGGGGCGCGCCATCGTCGGGCCGACCGCCTTCACGCTCTACGAGGTCGGCACCATCAAGCCCCTCGACGGGCTGCGGACGTATGTGTCGGTCGACGGAGGCATGTCCGACAACATCAGGACGGCTCTCTACGACGCCGAGTACAGCGTTGCCCTCGTCTCCCGCACCTCCGACGCCGAGCCCATGCTCACGCGCGTCGTCGGCAAGCACTGTGAGAGCGGGGACATCGTGGTCAAGGACGCCTTTCTGCCGGGGGACCTGGCGCCCGGTGATCTCATCGCCGTGCCCGCGACCGGTGCGTACTGCCGTTCCATGGCGAGCAATTACAACCATGTGCTCCGGCCGCCGGTCGTCGCCGTGAAGGATGGGGAGTCGCGGGTCATCGTGCGCCGGGAGACCGAGGAGGATCTCCTGCGTCTCGACGTCGGCTGAATAAGAGGAAGCAGGAAAGGGGTGGAAGATCTCCCGTCTTCCACCCCCGTAGAAATGAAATCGATGTCTCACGATCCGGACTCTGGATAGAAACTCCCGTCCGGTGAGTGAGACTGGTCCAACCGATGACGGTATGAGGAAACGAGGTCGGATGATGCGTACGCGTCCGCTGAAGGTGGCGCTGCTGGGCTGTGGAGTGGTCGGCTCAGAGGTGGCGCGCATCATGACGACGCACGCCGACGACCTCGCCGCCAGGATCGGCGCGCCCGTCGAGCTCGCGGGCGTCGCCGTACGGCGTCCCTCCAAGGTCCGCGAAGGCATCGACCCCGCCCTCGTCACCACCGACGCCACCGCCCTCGTCAAGCGCGGGGACATCGACGTCGTGGTCGAGGTCATCGGGGGTATCGAGCCCGCCCGATCCCTCATCACCACCGCCTTCGAGCACGGCGCCTCCGTCGTCTCCGCCAACAAGGCGCTGCTCGCCCAGGACGGCGCCGCGCTGCACGCCGCCGCCGAGCAGCAGGGGAGGGACCTCTATTACGAGGCCGCCGTCGCCGGTGCGATTCCCCTCATCCGGCCGCTGCGCGAGTCCCTCGCCGGCGACAAGGTCAACCGGGTGCTCGGGATCGTCAACGGCACCACCAACTTCATCCTCGACAAGATGGACTCGACGGGGGCGGGGTACCAGGAGGCCCTCGACGAGGCCACCGCGCTCGGGTACGCCGAGGCCGACCCCACCGCCGACGTCGAAGGCTTCGACGCCGCCGCCAAGGCCGCCATCCTCGCCGGAATCGCCTTCCACACGCGCGTGCGTCTCGACGACGTCTACCGCGAGGGCATGACCGAGGTCACCGCCTCCGACTTCGCCTCCGCGAAGAACATGGGCTGCACCATCAAGCTGCTCGCCATCTGCGAGCGGGCCGAGGACGGTGGCAGCGTCACCGCGCGCGTGCACCCCGCGATGATCCCGCTCAGCCACCCGCTCGCCTCCGTCCGCGGCGCCTACAACGCCGTGTTCGTCGAGTCCGACGCCTCCGGCCAGCTCATGTTCTACGGCCCCGGAGCGGGCGGCGCCCCCACCGCCTCCGCCGTGCTCGGCGACCTCGTCGCCGTGTGCCGCAACCGGCTCAACTCGACCACCGGGCCCGGCGAGTCGGCGTACGCCGCGCTCCCCGTGTCGGGCATGGGCGAGGTCGTCACGCGGTACCACATCAGCCTCGACGTCGCCGACAAACCGGGTGTTCTCGCACAGGTCGCCACCGTGTTCGCCGAGCACGGTGTCTCGATCGATACGGTTCGGCAGCAGGGGAAGGACGGCGAGGCATCCCTCGTCGTCGTCACGCACCGCGCGTCCGACGCCGCCCTGGGCGGGACCGTCGAGGCGTTGCGCAAGCTCGACACCGTGCGGGGTGTCGCCAGCATCATGCGGGTTGAAGGAGAGTAACCAGCAATGACCCACCAGTGGCGCGGAATCATCGAGGAGTACCGGGACCGGCTCCCGGTGTCCGACAGCACGCCGGTCGTCTCCCTCCGCGAGGGCGGCACGCCCCTCGTGCCCGCGCAGGTGCTCTCCGAGCGCACCGGCTGCGAGGTCCACCTCAAGGTGGAGGGCGCCAACCCCACCGGGTCCTTCAAGGACCGCGGTATGACCATGGCCATCACCCGGGCCAAGGAGGAGGGCGCGCAGGCCGTCATCTGCGCCTCCACCGGCAACACGTCGGCCTCCGCCGCCGCCTACGCCGTACGCGCCGGGATGGTCTGTGCCGTCCTCGTGCCGCGCGGCAAGATCGCGCTCGGCAAGATGGGCCAGGCCCTCGTGCACGGCGCGAAGATCCTCCAGGTCGACGGAAACTTCGACGACTGCCTCACCCTCGCGCGCGAGTTGAGCGACAACTACCCTGTGGCGCTGGTGAATTCGGTCAACCCGGTGCGCATCGAGGGCCAGAAGACGGCCGCCTTCGAGATCGTCGACATGCTCGGCGACGCGCCCGACGTCCACGTCCTGCCGGTGGGCAACGCGGGCAACATCACCGCGTACTGGAAGGGCTACAAGGAGTACGCCGGCGACGGCATCGCCGCGAAGACCCCGCGCATGTGGGGCTTCCAGGCGTCCGGTTCCGCGCCCATCGTGCGCGGCGAGATCGTCAAGGACCCCTCGACGATCGCCACCGCGATCCGCATCGGCAACCCCGCGTCCTGGCAGTTCGCGCTGGACGCGCGGGACGAGTCCGGCGGGTTCATCGACGAGGTGACGGACCGTGAGATCCTGCGCGCCTACCGGCTGTTGGCCGCGCAGGAGGGCGTTTTCGTCGAGCCCGCCTCGGCCGCTTCCGTCGCCGGTCTGCTGAAGGCGGCCGAGCAGGGCAAGGTCGACCCGGGCCAGACCATCGTCTGCACGGTGACCGGAAACGGTCTGAAGGACCCCGACTGGGCGGTCGCGGGCGCCCCGCAGCCCGTCACCGTCCCCGTCGACGCGGCCACGGCCGCCGAGCGGCTCGGACTCGCGTAAAGCCGTACCCCGTGCACCCCTCGTAGGAAGATCCCTACGGGGGGTGCACAGGGGGCTTACGACACGCATCGTGCGCCTCCTGTGCGCCCTATGTCGCCACAGAACCTTCCTTCGATAGGCTGTACCGAACCCGCCCGCCGCATATGCCTGCGCGCATGGCTCGGCACCGCGCCGTCTCCACGGCCCGAGGGTCTTCACGTACCTATCGGATGTCATCGAATTCCATCGAATGTCTTCGACAATCACGCAGCTCAAGGAGAGTCATCGAGCGATGGCCGGTCCAGCCTTCCGCGCCGCCGCCGTCCGGGTGCGCGTCCCCGCCACCAGCGCCAACCTCGGCCCGGGCTTCGACGCCTTCGGCCTCTCGCTGGGGCTCTACGACGACGTCGTCGTCCGTGTCGCCGACTCCGGGCTGCTCATCGACATCGCCGGCGAGGGCAGCGAGACCCTCCCGCGCGACGAGAACCACCTCCTCGTACGGGCCCTGCGCACCGCCTTCGACCTGCTCGGCGGACAGCCGCGCGGCCTCGAGATCGTCTGTGCCAACCGCATTCCGCACGGCCGCGGCCTGGGTTCCTCCTCCGCCGCCATCTGCGCCGGCATCGTCGCCGCGCGCGCCGTGACCATAGGCGGGGACTCCAAGCTCGACGACACGGCGCTGCTGGAACTCGCCACCGAGATCGAGGGCCACCCCGACAATGTCGCGGCCTGTCTGCTGGGCGGATTCACGCTCTCCTGGATGGACGGGGGAGCCGCGCGGGCGATCAGGATGGACCCGGCCGATTCCATCGTTCCGGTGGTTTTCGTGCCCGGAAAGCCGGTGCTCACCGAGACCGCGCGCGGCCTGCTCCCGCGCAGCGTCCCGCACGTCGACGCCGCCGCCAACGCGGGCCGCGCCGCCCTGCTCGTCGAGGCGCTCACGCGACGCCCCGAGCTGCTGCTGCCCGCCACCGAGGACCGGCTGCACCAGGAATACCGCGCTCCGGCGATGCCCGAAAGCGCCGCGCTCGTCGACCGGTTGAGGGCGGACGGAGTTCCCGCCGTCATTTCCGGCGCCGGACCGACCGTGCTCGCACTGGTCGACGCCGACAACGCGGACAAGGTGTCCCACCTCGCCGGCGAGGGCTGGGCCGCCAACCGGCTGGATCTCGACGCACAGGGCGCGTGTGTACTTCCGCTCGCGGCCCCCGGCGTCAATTGACTACGTACCGTCGCCGGATTTCGAGAGGGGGAATGTTTGTTGGATCCGGTAGTGTTAATCTCAAGTCTGCACCCGACCCCACCATGGCGAGGTGCTTGTTGTCCCCGTCCGGGACAGACATTCTTCCGGGAGCCTCCCAAGCCGCACTGTGTTTCGTACGACGTACGCGGGCAGTACCTCGTACGCGGACACTGAGCGGTTCGCCGGGCACGCTCCGGAAGCCGGGCAAGCTCCGGAATTGGTGCCACCAAGCCACGTGACACAGACACTCGGTGCCACTGCTTCGGGAAGCGCCGTCACCAGCAATCTCTTCCGCCGCTTAGGCGGACCACCGCCCCGGCACGGTTCACACAGCAAGAACCGAAGCCGGACAGCACAACCGGTCGCCGAGCCAGACAGGCCGACGTCCGCTCCAGGGAAGGACCCTTCGTGAGCGACACCACCGATCTGATGGGCGCACGTGTCGAGGAGACCGCTGCCGCGCCCGCCACGGACGCCTCCGCGCCTGCCACCGGTGCCGGCTCCCGGCGGCGCCGCGGTACCGGCCTCGACGGCATGGTGCTGGCCGAGCTGCAGCAGGTCGCATCCGGCCTCGGCATCAGGGGCACCGCGCGGATGCGCAAGAGCCAGCTGATCGAGGTCATCAAGGACGCGCAGGCGGGCGGTGGTTCTTCGGCCAAGGCCGAGACCGCCACCGAGAGCAAGCCGAAGCGCCGCGCCACCTCCAAGACCCGTACGGGCGACGAGGCGGTCGCCCCGGCCGAGCAGAAGGCCGAGAAGGTCGCCGCCGAGAAGGCCGTGGCCCAGCAGCAGATCGAGATCCCCGGCCAGCCCGCCAGCGATGATGCGCCCGTTGAGCGCCGTCGTCGCCGTGCGACCGCCGAGGCCGGCAGCCCCGAGACGATCACCGCCGAGGCGAAGAGCGAGCCGAAGGCCGAGACGCCCGCCGCCGCGCAGGGCGAGGCCCGGGGCGACGCCGGTGACGACGGCCGTCAGGGCCGCCGGGACCGCCGTGACCGCGACCGCGGTGGCCGTCAGGACCGCCAGGACCGCGACCGCGGCGACCGTCGCAAGGACAACGAGCAGCAGGGCGGCGGCCAGCAGCAGGGCGGCGGCCGTCAGGACCGCCAGCAGGGCGGTCAGCAGCAGGACCGTCAGCAGCAGGGCGGCGGCCGCCAGGACCGTCAGGACCGGCAGCAGCGCGACAACGGCCCGCAGGACGACGACGACTTCGAGGGCGGCCGGCGCGGCCGTCGCGGCCGGTACCGGGACCGCCGGGGCCGTCGCGGACGCGACGAGTTCGGTGGCGGTGCCGCGGGCGAGCCGCAGGTCGCCGACGACGATGTGCTGATCCCCGTCGCGGGCATCCTCGACATCCTCGACAACTACGCGTTCATCCGGACCTCCGGCTACCTGCCGGGCCCGAACGACGTGTACGTCTCCCTCGCCCAGGTCCGCAAGAACGGCCTGCGCAAGGGCGACCACGTCACCGGCGCGGTCCGTCAGCCCAAGGACGGCGAGCGCCGCGAGAAGTTCAACGCGCTGGTCCGCCTCGACTCGGCGAACGGCATGGGTGCCGAATCCGGGCGCGGGCGGCCGGAGTTCAACAAGCTGACGCCGCTGTACCCGCAGGACCGGCTCCGCCTGGAGACCGACCCGGGTGTGCTGACGACCCGCATCATCGACCTCGTCGCGCCGATCGGCAAGGGCCAGCGCGGTCTGATCGTGGCCCCGCCGAAGACCGGCAAGACCATGATCATGCAGGCGATCGCCAACGCGATCACGCACAACAACCCCGAGTGCCACCTGATGGTCGTCCTGGTCGACGAGCGTCCCGAAGAGGTCACCGACATGCAGCGGTCGGTGAAGGGCGAGGTCATCTCCTCGACCTTCGACCGTCCCGCCGAGGACCACACCACGGTCGCCGAGCTCGCCATCGAGCGTGCCAAGCGGTTGGTGGAGCTGGGCCACGACGTCGTCGTCCTGCTCGACTCGATCACGCGTCTGGGCCGTGCGTACAACCTCGCGGCGCCCGCCTCCGGCCGCATCCTCTCCGGTGGTGTCGACTCCACGGCGCTGTACCCGCCCAAGCGCTTCTTCGGTGCCGCGCGCAACATCGAGGACGGCGGTTCGCTGACCATCCTCGCCACGGCGCTCGTCGACACGGGTTCGCGCATGGACGAGGTCATCTTCGAGGAGTTCAAGGGCACGGGCAACGCCGAGCTGAAGCTCGACCGGAAGCTCGCGGACAAGCGCATCTTCCCGGCGGTGGACGTCGACGCGTCCGGTACCCGTAAGGAAGAAATCCTGCTCGGCAGCGACGAGTTGGCTGTCACCTGGAAGCTGCGGCGGGTGCTGCACGCACTTGACCAGCAGCAGGCGATCGAGCTGCTCCTCGACAAGATGAAGCAGACGAAGTCGAATGCGGAGTTCCTGCTTCAGATTCAGAAGACGACTCCTGGCAACGGCGACTGAGGCAAGTCAGCGTTATCAAAGGGCCGCCCCCTGTTAAGGGGGCGGCCCTTTGGGTTGTCAGTGAGTCGCTGTACGATCGCGCCCTTCGGACCTGCTTTCGACAGTCGTCCGAACTTCTGATCCCGAGGGGGGACTTGAGTGGGTACGCCCATGCCTGGGGCCGGTCGGCACAGACGCCGGATACGTTTTGGCCTGCCTGTCGCCGCGGCCGGTATCGCCGCCGCCGTGACCGCCGCACTGATGACGACGTCCGCCGGCGCGGCCACCGCGCTGCCGACGCCGACCGTGAAGCCCGCCGTGAGCACGACGTCGCTCGCCACGCTGAAGAAGCGCGTCGCGGGCGCCGAAGCCGGTGACGACATCGCCGGGGAGAAGACCAAGAAGGCCTCCCTGAGCGCGAGCACCACCGGCACGGCCGTCAGCCCGAAGATCATCGGCGGCACGACGACCACCATCAACACCGCGCCGTTCATGGCGCAGCTCTGGTACTACGACGACAAGGGCACCGCCACCGAGGACGACGACCTCGGCTTCTTCTGCGGTGGCTCGGTCATCTCGCCGTCGAAGATCCTGACGGCCGGGCACTGCACCAAGGACGAGCACGGCAAGGCCTACGACTGGGCCAAGTACGGCGCCGTCGTCACCAGCGCCACCGTGCTGCCGACCAGCACGACGGACGCCGACGGCACTGTCACCACCGACCTGCACGGCGGCCAGGCCACCGCGGTCCTGCGCCAGTGGACCCACCCGTCGTACAGCCCGACGACCATCGACAACGACATCGCGGTCCTCACCCTGGCGGCCCCCGTCAAGGCGACCCCGATCCGCATGACGACGAACACCGACACGGCGTCGTACACGGGCACGGCGGCCAAGACCGCCAAGGTCTACGGCTGGGGCCGCACCAGCTCCCAGACCGACGACCTCTCCGAGACGCTGAAGACGGCCACGCTGCCGATCCAGTCGGACGCCACCTGCACCGGCACCTACGGCAGCCTCGTCATCAAGGCCCACATGGTCTGCGCGGGCACGCCCGCCACCGGCAGCGACACCGGTACGACGGCGATCTGCAACGGCGACTCCGGCGGCCCGCTGGTCGTCGGCGGCCGGATCGTCGGCGTCGTCTCCTGGAGCGGCGACGACGGTGACGCCACCACGGTCAACGACTGCGTCGTCGAGGGCTCCTACGGCGTCTTCACGAAGGTCAGCGCCTACGTCGGCGCCGCCTACGCGCAGGTCGACGACGGCAACCTGAGCTACAGCGACAACAAGGCCGACATCTACGCCCGCAAGTCCTCCACCAAGGTGGGCTACGAGCTGGACTCCAAGGGCACCTCGCTGGCCACGCGCATCTCCCTGGGCGACTGGGGCGGCGTCAACCTGGTCCGCTCGGCCGACCTGAACCGGGACGGCTACCAGGACTGGATCTACCGGACCACCGCCGGCGCGGTCTACTGGGACCACTTCCAGCTCAACAGCGCGCGGGACGACGGCAGTTGGGTCAGCACGAAGATCTTCGCCAACTGGAAGACCCGCACCCGGATCATCGCCCCCGGCGATGTCACCGGCGACTACCTGCCCGACCTGGTCTCGGTCGACAGCGCCGGTGTGCTGTGGATCTACCCGGGCAAGGGCAACGGCACCTTCGGCTCGCCGTCGCGGGTCGGCGGGGGCTGGAGCCAGTACAACACGCTGGTCGGTCACGGCGACTTCAACGGTGACGGCAAGGCCGACCTGCTCGCCCGCAACAAGAGCACCGGCGTCGTCTACCTGTACAAGGGCGCCGGCAAGTCCGGCACGGGTGCCTTCGCGGCCCGCGTGAAGGTGCGCACCTGGGGCAGCTACAACGCGTTCGACGCGGTCGGCGACTTCACCGGCGACGGCAAGGCGGACCTCCTGATCCGCAACGCGAGCAACACGCTGTACGTCTACCCGGGCACCGGCAAGGCCACCAGCGAGATCTTCGGCACACCGAAGTCGCTCGGCACCGGTTTCCAGCAGTACGACATCTTCGGCTGAAATCGCAGGTGAGCGGGGGCATAACCCGCTGAATTGACTACACAGAGTGCCCATCGCCCTACGCGATGGGCACTCTGCGTTGTGCAACCCTTTCCCGAGTTTCCCTGTCTGACCTGGCGGAGCGACCATAGAGCGAGGATTGAGCGCTATCAGTCGCTTCGGCCAGGCCTGACCCTGAAAGCAGGGGGTAACCGACCCGGAACGAGATGCGAGGAGCCCATGTCCGCCGAGAGCACGCCGGAGCCCGCCATACCGGGCAAGGACGGCAACGACGGCCCGCGCCACCGCGCCGGAGGCCGTAAGAAGGAGCGCAGTCCGCGTCACAAGGCCCTGCTGATCACGGCCTGGGTCGCGGCCGGCGTCGTCGTGCTGGGCGGCACCGGCGCCGGGTACGTGTACTTCAAGCTCAACGGCAACATCAAGACCGTCGACATCAACCAGGCCCTCGGCACCGACCGGCCGGTCAAGGTCGACAACGGCTCGGAGAACATCCTGGTCCTGGGCTCGGACAGCCGCTCCGGCACGAACAAGAAGCTCGGCGGCGGCACCGACGACGGCAGCGCCCGCTCCGACACCGCGATGATCATCCACGTCTACAAGGGCCACAAGAAGGCCAGCGTGGTCTCCATCCCGCGCGACACCCTCGTCGACCGCCCCGAGTGCACCGACGCCAAGGGCGTCACCCATGACGCGGCATCCGGCGTGATGTTCAACGAGGCGTACTCCACCGGCGGCGCCGCCTGCACGGTCAAGACCGTCGAGTCCGTCACCGGCCTGCGCATGGACCACTACCTGGAAGTCGACTTCCAGGGCTTCGAGAAGCTCATCGACGAACTGGGCGGCGTCCCGGTCACCACCACCAAGGCCATCAAGGACCCGCAGAGCCACCTGAACCTCAAGGCCGGCACCCACACGCTCAACGGCCAGCAGGCCCTCGGCCTGGTCCGCACCCGCCACGGCGTGGGCGACGGTTCCGACCTCGGCCGCATCCAGCTCCAGCAGGCCTTCATCAAGGCCCTGGTCAACCAGGTCAAGCACATCGGCGTCCTCACCAGCCCGACCAAGCTCTACGACCTCGCCAACACCGCCACCAAGGCCGTCACCACCGACTCCGACCTCGGCTCCGTGAACTCCCTCACGTCCTTCGCCAACGGCCTCAAGACCATCAGCTCCAAGAACATGACCATGGTCACGATGCCCGTCGAATACGACCCGGCCAACCCGAACCGGGTGATCGTGGAGAAGACGAAGGCCCAGATGGTGTGGACGGCCCTGAAGAACGACCGCCCGATCCCAGCGGCGGCGACCAAGGGCACGGCAACAGGCGAAGCCAAGGGCGTCGTAACAGCTGGCTAGAGGGCAACCCCTTAAGGGGCGCGGGGAACTGCGCGACAAGCCCCCACCGGCCCGCAGGGAATAGACAACGCGAACCCCCGGTTTTGGGAGATGGCTCCAGTGCTGGCAGACTGGTACGTCGGCCCCGGTTCACGCCCCGCAACCCGCGAAGCGACCCGGCGCCCTCCCGAAACTAGGAGACACCCTTGAAGCGCGAGATCCACCCCGAGTACGTCGAGACCCAGGTCAGCTGCACCTGTGGCGCGTCGTTCACCACCCGCAGCACGATCACGAGCGGCAACATCCGCGCGGAGGTCTGCTCCGAGTGCCACCCGTTCTACACGGGCAAGCAGAAGATCCTCGACACCGGTGGCCGCGTGGCCCGCTTCGAGGCCCGCTTCGGCAAGGCTGCTGCCGGCTCCAAGAAGTAGCGAGCTCCATTTCGCCGGTCCACGGCCACGCCCTTTTTTCGGCGTGCCGGGACCGGCGTTTTTGGTCGCCCGCCTTCCCTTTCTTCACCGCATTTCAGGAGCCCAAGATGTTCGAGGCTGTCGAGGACCTCATCGGCGAGCACGCCGACCTTGAGACGAAGCTCGCCGACCCGTCGGTCCACGCCGACCAGGCCAACGCGCGCAAGCTGAACAAGCGCTACGCCGAGCTCACCCCGATCGTCGCCACGTACCGCTCCTGGAAGCAGACCGGCGACGACATCGAGACCGCGCGTGAACTCGGCGCCGACGACCCGGAGTTCGCGGCCGAGGTCAAGGAGCTGGAGAAGCACCGGGACGAGATCACGGAGAAGCTGCGCCTTCTTCTCGTACCGCGCGACCCCAGCGACGACAAGGACGTCATCCTGGAGATCAAGGCGGGCGCCGGCGGTGACGAGTCCGCGCTGTTCGCGGGTGACCTGCTGCGCATGTATCTGCGGTACGCCGAGCGCATCGGCTGGAAGACCGAGATCATCGACGCCACCGAGTCCGAACTGGGCGGCTACAAGGACGTCCAGGTCGCCGTGAAGACCAAGGGCGGCAACGGCGCGACCGAGCCCGGCCAGGGTGTCTGGGCCCGTCTGAAGTACGAGGGCGGAGTGCACCGCGTGCAGCGCGTGCCGGCGACCGAGTCCGCGGGCCGTATCCACACCTCGGCGGCCGGTGTCCTGGTCACCCCCGAGGCGGAGGAGGTCGACGTCGAGATCAACCCGAACGACCTCCGCATCGACGTCTACCGTTCGTCCGGTCCCGGCGGGCAGTCCGTCAACACGACCGACTCCGCGGTCCGCATCACGCACATTCCGACCGGAGTCGTCGCTTCCTGCCAGAACGAGAAGAG
Organism: Streptomyces sp. NPDC050528; assembly: GCF_044457795.1. Lineage (NCBI taxonomy): Bacteria > Bacillati > Actinomycetota > Actinomycetes > Kitasatosporales > Streptomycetaceae > Streptomyces > Streptomyces sp. NPDC050528. The sequence continues at coordinate 659,277 of NZ_JBITHH010000001.1, read as the reverse complement.
CCAGCTGCAGAACAAGGAGCAGGCACTGCGTATCCTGCGCTCCAGGCTGCTCGCCGCGGCGCAGGAGGAGGCGGAGCGCAACGCCGCCGACGCCCGCCGCAGCCAGGTCCGCACGGTCGACCGCTCCGAGAAGATCCGTACGTACAACTTCCCGGAGAACCGCATCTCCGACCACCGCGTCGGATTCAAGGCGTACAACCTGGACCAGGTCCTCGACGGCGACCTCGACGCGATGATCCAGGCTTGCGTGGACGCGGACTCGGCCGCCAAGCTCGCGGCGGCGTAGTACACGGCACGCACGGCACACTCGGCACGGACGAGTACGACACGGAGGACTTGCGTGAACCTGCTGCTCGCAGAGGTGGCCCAGGCCACCCAGCGGCTGGCCGACGCCGGCGTGCCCTCGCCGCGCAACGACGCGGAGGAGCTCGCCGCGTTCGTGCACGGTGTGAAGCGGGGCGAGCTGCACTCCGTGAAGGACGTGGACTTCGACGCCCGCTACTGGGAGACCATCGCCCGGCGCGAGCAGCGTGAGCCGCTCCAGCACATCACCGGCCGCGCCTTCTTCCGCTACCTGGAACTCCAGGTCGGGCCGGGGGTGTTCGTGCCGCGCCCCGAGACCGAGTCGGTCGTCGGCTGGGCCATAGACGCGGTCCGCGCGATGGACGTCGTAGAGCCGCTGATCGTGGACCTCTGCACCGGCTCCGGCGCCATCGCGCTCGCCCTCGCGCAGGAGGTCCCGCGCTCGCGCGTCCACGCCGTGGAGCTGTCCGAGGACGCCCTCCAGTGGACCCGCAAGAACATGGAGGGGTCGAGGGTCGACCTGCGGCAGGGCAATGCCCTGGACGCGTTCCCCGACCTCGACGGCCATGTCGACCTGGTCATCTCCAACCCGCCGTACATCCCCCTCACGGAGTGGGAGTACGTCGCTCCCGAGGCGCGGGACTACGACCCCGAACTCGCCCTGTTCTCAGGGGAGGACGGCCTCGACCTGATCCGCGGCATCGAACGCACCGCACACCGGCTTCTCCGTCCGGGCGGTGTCGTCGTCATCGAGCACGCCGACACCCAGGGTGGCCAGGTGCCGTGGATCTTCACCGAGGAACGCGGCTGGGCCGACGCGGCCGACCACCCCGACCTCAACAACCGCCCGCGCTTCGCGACCGCCCGCCGGGCTACGCCATGACCGGCGCCCCGACTTTCGACCCGCAGCAGTACGTGTACGAGGAGGCCCGCTAGATATGGCACGGCGATACGACACCAATGACGCGACCGACCGCACGACGGGTCTGCGCGAGGCCGCGTCCGCCGTCCGCCGGGGCGAACTCGTGGTCCTGCCGACCGACACGGTCTACGGCATCGGGGCCGACGCGTTCTCCTCGGAGGCCGTCGCCGATCTCCTGGACGCCAAGGGCCGGGGCCGCAACATGCCCACCCCCGTCCTCATCGGCTCCCCGAACACGCTGCACGGTCTCGTCACGGACTTCTCCGAGCTGGCCTGGGAACTCGTCGACGCGTTCTGGCCGGGCGCCCTCACGCTGGTCGCCAAGCACCAGCCGTCCCTGCAGTGGGACCTGGGGGACACCCGGGGCACGGTCGCCGTCCGCATGCCGCTGCACCCCGTCGCGATCGAGCTGCTGACCGAGGTCGGCCCGATGGCGGTCTCCTCGGCGAACCTCACCGGGCACCCCTCGCCGGAGGACTGCGACGCGGCCCAGGAGATGCTCGGCGACTCCGTCTCCGTGTACCTCGACGGCGGCCCGACGCCCGGCAACGTGCCGTCGTCGATCGTCGACGTCACGCGCGAGGTCCCGCTGCTGCTGCGCGCGGGCGCGATCTCGGCGGAGGAGCTGCGGAAGGTCGTACCCGACCTCGAGGTGGCGAATTGACAGCCCCTGACGCGGGGCGTGGCATAGGCAACGGGGAAGTGACGGGGACCTTCGGGCTTCCCATGGACAGCTTCCGCATCCTCCACGTCAGCACCGGCAACGTGTGCCGCTCGCCGATCACCGAGCGGCTGACCCGTCATGCCCTGGCGGACCGGCTCGGCGACCCGCTGTGGGGCGGGCTGATCGTGGAGAGCGCCGGCACGTGGGGCCATGAGGGTGCGCCCATGGAGACCAACGCGGCGACCGTCCTCACCGACTTCGGCGCGGACCCCTCCGGGTTCACCGGCCGTGAGCTGCTCGACGACCACGTGATCCGCGCCGACCTGGTCCTGACGGCCACCCGGGACCACCGCGCCCAGGTCATCTCGATGGGCCACTCGGCGGGCCTGCGCACCTTCACCCTCAAGGAGTTCACCCGCCTGGTGAAGGCGATAGACCCCGCGACCCTGCCGCCCCTGGAGGACGGCATGGTGGCCCGCGCCCGCGCCCTGGTCCGCGCGGCAGCGGCCCTCCGAGGCTGGCTCCTGGCCCCCACGGCAGAGGCGGACGAGGTCTTCGACCCCTACGGCGCCCCCCTCCCGTTCTTCCGCTCCATCGGCGACGAGATAAACCAGGCGATCGATCCTGTGGTCACGGCGTTGACGGGTGTGCCCGCGCGGACGTGATGCGTCGGTCGTGGTTCACGGGTGTAGCTGCGCGGACTTGATCCGGCGATCGACCCGATGGTCACCGCGCTCACAGGCGTACCCGCGAACACCTGGCGACGGCCGCGCGTCCCACCCCACCCGGGCCTACATTGGACGTACGTCACCGTCGACGCCCGGAGTCTGCCATGTCGGTCACCCCTGTCCTTGAGGCCGATGTCCTGCGTCGGCAGGACCCCGAGCTGGCCGAGATCCTGCTCGGGGAGCTGGCGCGGCAGTCGACGACGCTTCAGCTGATCGCCGCCGAGAACTTCACCTCGCCCGCCGTGCTGGCCGCGCTCGGCTCCCCGCTCGCCAACAAGTACGCCGAGGGATACCCCGGCGCCCGCCACCACGGCGGCTGCGAGATCGTCGACGTCGCCGAGCGCGTCGCCGTAGAACGGGCGAAGGCGCTGTTCGGGGCCGAGCACGCCAACGTGCAGGCGCATTCCGGGTCTTCGGCCGTGCTGGCCGCCTACGCCGCGCTGCTGCGGCCCGGTGACACCGTCCTCGCGCTCGGGCTGCCGTACGGCGGGCATCTCACGCACGGGTCGCCCGCGAACTTCTCGGGGCGGTGGTTCGACTTCGTCGGGTACGGCGTCGATGCCGAGACCGGGATCGTCGATTACGCGCAGGTGCGTTCCCTCGCCCGTACGCATCGGCCCAAGGCGATCGTGTGCGGGTCCATCGCCTATCCCCGGCACATCGACTACGCCCTCTTCCGCGAGGTCGCCGACGAGGTGGGCGCCTATCTCATCGCCGACGCCGCGCATCCCATCGGCCTCGTCGCCGGGGGAGCGGCGCCGAATCCGGTGCCGTACGCCGATGTCGTCTGTGCCACCACGCACAAGGTGCTGCGCGGGCCGCGCGGCGGGATGCTGCTGTGTGGTGCGGAACTGGCCGAGCGGGTCGATCGGGCGGTTTTTCCGTTCACGCAGGGCGGGGCGCAGATGCACACCGTCGCCGCCAAGGCCGTCGCGTTCGGCGAGGCGGCCACCCCCGCCTTCACGGCGTACGCCCATCAGGTGGTCGCCAACGCACGGGTGCTCGCGGCCGGGCTGGCGGCGGAGGGCATGGTCGTCACCACCGGCGGTACCGACACCCACCTCATCACCGCCGACCCGCTGCCCCTCGGCGTCGACGGACGCGTCGCGCGGGGTCAACTCGCCGCCGCGGGAATGGTGTTGGACTGCTGCCCGCTCCCGCACGGGGACTCGCGCGGGCTGCGGCTGGGCACCGCCGCGGTGACCACGCAGGGCATGGGGGAGGGCGAGATGGCCGGCATCGCGGCGCTGATCGCGGGGGTGCTGCGCGGACGGGTCGACGCCAGGTCGGCCCGTGACGAAGTGCGGGATCTTGTGGGTGGATTCCTGCCCTATCCGGGCTGAACGGGGGTACGCGTACCCAGGTACACAGCCACACGTGCAACCATCGTCGCTACCCGGAAGTCCCCAACCATATGCGTCCCTCGCTAGGGTGTGGGGCTGTGATGGCCAGCGAGACCTGTGGGGAAGCCTGTGCGTGAATACCTGCTGACGCTCTGCGTGACGGCCGCGGTGACGTATCTGCTGACCGGGCCGGTGCGGAAGTTCGCGATCGTGGCCGGAGCGATGCCCGAGATCAGGGCCCGTGACGTGCACCGGGAACCCACTCCGCGGCTCGGCGGTATCGCCATGTTCTTCGGTCTGTGCGCCGGTCTGCTGGTCGCCGACCACCTGACCAACCTCAGCGAGGTCTTCCAGAACTCGAACGAGCCGCGCGCCCTGCTCTCCGGAGCGGCCCTGATCTGGCTGATCGGTGTCCTGGACGACAAGTTCGAGATCGACGCCCTGATCAAGCTCGGCGGCCAGATGATCGCCGCCGGCGTGATGGTCATGCAGGGTCTGACGATCCTGTGGCTGCCCATCCCGTTCGTCGGCAACGTGGCACTGACCCAGTGGCAGGGCACCCTGCTCACCGTCGCCCTGGTCGTCATCACCATCAACGCGGTCAACTTCGTCGACGGCCTCGACGGTCTCGCCTCCGGCATGGTCTGCATCGCCGCCGCCGCGTTCTTCCTGTACGCCTACCGGATCTGGTACTCGTACGGCATCGAGGCCGCCGCCCCGGCCACGCTCTTCTCCGCGATCCTGATGGGCATGTGCCTCGGCTTCCTGCCGCACAACATGCACCCCGCGCGGATCTTCATGGGCGACTCCGGCTCGATGCTGATCGGCCTGGTGCTGTCCGCGGGCGCGATCTCCATCACGGGACAGGTCGACCCGGACGCGCTCCAGCTGTTCCTGCACTCGGAGAAGGCGGCCGTGCACTCGACGGTGCCCGTCTACATCCCGCTGCTGCTGCCGCTGACGATCATCGCGGTGCCGGCCGCCGACCTGGTGCTGGCGATCGTGCGCCGTACCTGGCGGGGCCAGTCGCCGTTCGCCGCGGACCGCGGCCATCTGCACCACCGGCTCCTGGAGATCGGCCACTCGCACAGCCGGGCGGTGCTGATCATGTACTTCTGGTCGGCGCTGATCGCGTTCGGCGCCCTGGCCTACTCGGTCAACTCGGCCTCGATGTGGATCGTCCTCGGCATCGTCTTCCTGAGCGCGATCGGGCTCGTGCTGCTTCTGCTGCCGCGCTTCACGCCGCGTGCGCCGCGCTGGGCCGAGCACCTGGTGCCGCCGCGATATCGCCGTCGCAGGGCCGCAGTTGACCCGGTCGTGGTGTTGGCGGAGGAAGACCGTGACCCGCGTCCTCCGGTTGTCACCGGAGTGTCAGGAGTCAACGGGGCGACCGCGATCGGCCCCCGTTCACGCCTTCTTGACGGACGTCAAGCGGAGTCCTCGCGCTGACGCCAAGGTAAGAATCTGACTAAAGCGTTGCCATCTCGTGGGCAGACAAAGCACCCCTATACCAGACAAGTTGGCCGCTATTTTGCACAGACGCGCACTGTCACTCTCATGTGTGACAGCAAGCACACCTTCTAGGTAAAGACCGCATCAAATAGTTTGTGATACGGTTCACGAGAACCCGGGACAGAGCCGAAGGACCCTAGTGCGACGGTCCATTGGCGTGAGGTTCTCTCTCATCCCGGGACTACGCTCGTCCATGACGACACGCCCCCCTTAGCAAGCGGAGTTGCCGCCATGCCGTCCAATGACGCCCGGATTCTCCTTCAAGCCGCTGTGCCCACAGCTGCCGTCGGCGCGATTGCCGCCGTCGTCAGTGGTGTGGTCGCCGGCGGCAAAGGAGCTATTGGGGCAGCCGTTGCGACGCTGATCGTGATCCTCTTCATGGGAATCGGGCTCTACGTTCTGCAGCGCACTGCCAAATCGCTTCCGCACCTGTTCCAGGCGATGGGCCTCATGCTCTTCGCGGCGCAGATTCTTCTGCTGTTCATTTTCCTCGCCGCGTTCAAGCACACCACGCTGTTCAATCCCAAGGCCTTCGCGTTCACGCTGCTCGCCGGAACCATCATCTGGACCGCCGCGCAGACCCGTGCCCACATGAAGGCCAAAATCCTCTACGTCGAGCCCGAGAAGTCGGGGCATTCGTCGTGAGAGGTAGGGCCGGGATAAGAGCACGTAAGCGACCCTGCTATCGTCCGGTGCCAACTGCGGCATCGCGGGCGCGGGCATCTGAGCTGACGCCTGCTCAATCGCGAGGCTCGATGCCCCACTGCCGCCCCCACATCCGTAACACCAGTCCAGTGCCGAACCGCGGCTGTCCGCCGCGCCGACACAACGAGGTTGCCGTACCTATGCGCCACGCTGAAGGAGCCCGCGGTGAGTGCTGACCCGACGCAGGTGCTCGCCTTCGAGACCGACTGCCACATCTTCGACGGCTGTGGCTTCCCGGCTCCCGGCCTGCACTCGTTCCTGTTCAAGCCCCTTCTGGGGGACGGCGACAGCAACGTGTACTTCAACAAGCCGATGCTGCTGGCGCTGCTCGGCTCGGTCATCGTCGTCGGCTTCTTCTGGGCCGCCTTCCGCAAGCCGAAGGTCGTCCCCGGCAAGCTGCAGATGGTCGCCGAGACCGGCTACGACTTCATCCGCCGCGGAGTCGTCTACGAGACGATCGGAAAGAAGGAGGGCGAGAAGTACGTACCGCTGGTCGTCTCGCTGTTCTTCTTCATCTGGATGATGAACCTCTGGTCGATCGTCCCGGTCGCCCAGTTCCCGGTGACGTCGATCATCGCGTACCCCATCGTCCTCGCGGCGATCGTGTACATCACCTGGGTCTCGCTGACGTTCAAGCGGCACGGATTCGTCGGCGCCTTCAAGAACTTCACCGGCTACGACAAGTCGCTCGGCCCGGTTCTCCCGCTGGCCATGACGATCGAGTTCTTCTCGAACCTGATCGTCCGGCCGTTCACCCACGCCGTGCGACTCTTCGCGAACATGTTCGCGGGACACACCCTGCTGCTGCTCTTCACGATCGCCAGCTGGTACCTGCTCAACGGCATCGGTATCGCCTACGCGGGTGTCTCGTTCGTCATGGTCATCGTGATGACGGCCTTCGAGCTGTTCATCCAGGCCCTGCAGGCCTACGTCTTCGTGCTGTTGACCTGCACCTTCATCCAGGGCGCGCTCGCCGAGAACCACTGAGCAGCACCCCCCTGCAATACCCCCTGAGCGTCCGGTGGCCAACCCCCGCCGGTCCGTATAGATAAGGAAGAATCAGCATGGCTGCCACTGAGACCCTCGCTGCCGTCTCCGGTTCGCTCGGCTCCATCGGCTACGGCCTCGCCGCCATCGGTCCCGGCGTCGGCGTCGGCATCATCTTCGGCAACGGCACCCAGGCTCTTGCCCGTCAGCCCGAAGCTGCCGGCCTGATCCGCGCCAACCAGATTCTCGGCTTCGCCTTCTGTGAGGCGCTCGCCCTCATCGGTCTGGTCATGCCGTTCGTCTACGGCCAGTGATCTGCCGTTCATCGACAGCCCACTAGACGAAAGGCACTGACATGAGCCAGATGCTCATTCTGGCGGCCGAGGCGAAGGAAAACCCCCTCGTCCCGCCGATCCCTGAGCTTGTCATCGGCCTGATCGCCTTCGTCATCGTCTTCGGCTTCCTCGCCAAGAAGCTCCTCCCGAACATCAACAAGGTTCTGGACGAGCGGCGCGAGGCCATCGAGGGCGGTATCGAGAAGGCCGAGGCCGCCCAGACCGAGGCGCAGAGCGTGCTTGAGCAGTACAAGGCTCAGCTCGCCGAGGCCCGGCACGAGGCCGCGCGGCTGCGCCAGGAGGCGCAGGAGCAGGGCGCCACGCTCATCGCCGAGATGCGCGCGGAAGGCCAGCGGCAGCGCGAGGACATCGTCGCCGCCGGTCACACGCAGATCGAGGCCGACCGCAAGGCCGCTTCGCAGGCGCTGCGTCAGGACGTGGGCAAGCTCGCCACCGACCTGGCCGGCAAGCTCGTCGGCGAGTCCCTCGAGGACCACGCCCGGCAGAGCCGCGTGATCGACCGTTTCCTTGATGAACTTGAGGAGAAGGCCGAGGCCGCGCGATGAACGGAGCGAGCCGCGAGGCCCTGGCAGCCGCACGTGAGCGTCTCGACGCGCTGACGGACTCCACGTCCGTGAACGCGGCGCAGCTCGCCGACGAACTGGCCGCCGTCACCGCGCTGCTCGGCCGTGAGGTGTCCCTGCGCCGGGTCCTCACCGACCCGGCGCAGGACGGCGAGGCCAAGGCCCAGCTTGCCGAGCGCCTGCTCGGCGGCCAGGTCGGCGGCTCCGCCCTCGACCTGCTGTCCGGCATGGTGCGCTCCCGCTGGTCGCAGTCCCGCGACCTGGTGGACGCGCTGGAGGAGCTGGCGGCCACCGCCGACCTCACCGCCGCCCAGCAGTCGGGCGAGCTCGACGACGTCGAGGACGAGCTGTTCCGGTTCGGCCGGATCGTCTCCTCGAACACTGGGCTGCGCGCGGCGCTGACCAACCGCGCCGCGAGCACCACGGCCAAGAGCGAGCTGCTGAGCGGCCTGCTCGGCGGCCGGGCCAAGCCGGCCACCGAACGACTGGTGACGCGCCTGGTGACCGCGCCCCGGGGACGTAGCCTGGAAGTGGGACTCGAATCCCTGTCCAAGCTCGCCGCCGAGCGCCGCAGCCGCCTGGTCGCGGTCGTCACCACGGCGGTCCCGCTGAGCGACCCGCAGAAGCAGCGCCTGGGCGCCGCCCTCGCGAAGCTCTACGGCCGCCCCATGCACCTGAACATCGACGTGGACCCCGAGGTCCTCGGCGGTATCCGGGTGCAGGTCGGGGACGAGATCATCAACGGCTCCATCGCGGACCGCCTCGATGACGCCACCCGCCGCATGGCGAGCTAGCAGCACCACAACAAAGACGTAGTAAGGCGGCCCGAGTTGGGCCGTGCAGAGGATTCACCTCGTTCAGGGGGGAGTCCCCCCATCCCCCCAAGTGAAACTTCGGGCCCAACAAGGAGAGCAGGGAACCCAGATGGCGGAGCTCACGATCCGGCCGGAGGAGATCCGGGACGCGCTGGAGAACTTCGTCCAGTCGTACAAGCCGGACGCGGCCTCGCGCGAGGAGGTCGGTACGGTCACCCTTGCCGGCGACGGCATCGCGAAGGTCGAGGGCCTCCCCTCGGCCATGGCCAACGAACTGCTGAAGTTCGAGGACGGCACCCTCGGTCTCGCGCTCAACCTCGAAGAGCGCGAGATCGGTACCGTCATCCTCGGCGAGTTCAGCGGCGTCGAGGAGGGCCAGCCGGTCACCCGCACCGGAGAGGTCCTGTCCGTCGCCGTCGGCGAGGGCTACCTCGGCCGTGTCGTCGACCCGCTCGGCAACCCGATCGACGGCCTCGGCGAGATCGAGACCACCGGTCGCCGCGCGCTGGAGCTGCAGGCCCCGGGCGTCATGGTCCGCAAGTCGGTGCACGAGCCGATGGAGACGGGCTACAAGGCCGTCGACGCGATGACCCCGATCGGCCGCGGCCAGCGTCAGCTGATCATCGGCGACCGCCAGACGGGCAAGACCGCCCTGGCCGTCGACACGATCATCAACCAGCGCGACAACTGGCGCTCGGGCGACGTGAACAAGCAGGTCCGCTGCATCTACGTCGCCATCGGTCAGAAGGGCTCCACCATCGCCTCCGTGCGTGGTGCGCTCGAAGAGGCCGGCGCGCTGGAGTACACGACCATCGTCGCCGCCCCGGCGTCCGACCCGGCCGGCTTCAAGTACCTGGCGCCGTACACCGGTTCGGCCATCGGCCAGCACTGGATGTACGACGGCAAGCACGTCCTCATCATCTTCGACGACCTCTCGAAGCAGGCCGACGCCTACCGCGCCGTGTCCCTGCTGCTGCGCCGTCCGCCGGGCCGCGAGGCCTACCCGGGTGACGTCTTCTACCTGCACTCCCGTCTGCTGGAGCGCTGCGCGAAGCTCTCCGACGAGATGGGCAAGGGCTCGATGACCGGTCTGCCGATCGTCGAGACCAAGGCCAACGACGTCTCGGCGTTCATCCCGACCAACGTCATCTCCATCACCGACGGCCAGTGCTTCCTGGAGTCGGACCTCTTCAACGCCGGTCAGCGCCCCGCGCTGAACGTCGGTATCTCCGTCTCCCGAGTCGGTGGTTCCGCGCAGCACAAGGCGATGAAGCAGGTCTCCGGGCGCCTCCGCCTCGACCTCGCCCAGTACCGCGAGCTGGAGGCGTTCGCCGCCTTCGGTTCCGACCTGGACGCCGCGTCGAAGGCCCAGCTGGAGCGCGGTCAGCGGCTGGTCGAGCTGCTCAAGCAGCCGCAGTACCAGCCGATGCCCACCGAGGACCAGGTCGTCTCCGTGTGGTCCGCGACCACCGGCAAGATGGACGACGTACCGGTCGAGGACATCCGCCGCTTCGAGAAGGAGCTCCTGGAGTACCTGCACCGCAAGGAGCAGGGCCTCATGACCTCCATCAAGGAGGGCGGCAAGATGTCGGACGACACCCTCACCGCCGCCGCGGACGCGATCACCGAGTTCAAGAAGCAGTTCGAGACCTCGGACGGCAAGCTCCTCGGCGAGGACGCCCCGGCCGCGGCCAAGTGACGTAGGAAGGGACCTGACTCATGGGAGCCCAGCTCCGGGTCTACAAGCGTCGCATCCGATCCGTCACCGCGACCAAGAAGATCACCAAGGCGATGGAGATGATCGCCGCCTCGCGCGTCGTCAAGGCGCACCGCAAGGTGCAGGCCTCGACGCCGTACGCGAAGGAACTGACGCGCGCGGTCACGGCGGTCGGTACGGGTTCCAACACCCGGCACCCGCTGACCACCGAGGCCGAGACGCCGACCCGTTCCGCGGTCCTGCTCCTCACGAGCGACCGCGGTCTGGCCGGCGCCTTCAACTCCAACGCCATCAAGGCGGCGGAGCAGTTGACCGCGCGTCTTGTGGCCGAGGGCAAGGAGGTCGACACGTACATCGTCGGCCGCCGCGGTGTCGCCCACTACAACTTCCGTGAGCGCAAGATCTCGGAGCAGTGGACCGGCTTCACCGACGAGCCCACGTACGCGGACGCGAAGAAGGTCGCGGGTCCGCTGATCGAGGCGATCGAGCTGGACACGGCGGAGGGCGGCGTGGACGAACTCCACATCGTCTACACCGAGTTCGTCTCGATGATGACGCAGACGCCGATCGACAGCCGGCTGCTGCCCCTCAGCCTCGAAGAGGTCGCGGAGGAAGCCACGCCCCAGGGCGAGATCCTTCCGCTGTACGACTTCGAGCCGTCGGCGGAGGACGTCCTGGACGCCCTGCTGCCGCGGTACGTCGAGAGCCGTATCTACAACGCGCTGCTCCAGTCGGCTGCCTCCAAGCACGCCGCCACCCGCCGCGCGATGAAGTCGGCGACCGACAACGCGGGAGACCTGATCACCACGCTCTCCCGTCTTGCCAACGCGGCCCGCCAGGCCGAAATCACCCAGGAAATCAGCGAGATCGTCGGTGGCTCCGCAGCCCTGGCCGACGCGACCGCGGGGAGTGACAAGTAATGACGACGACAGTTGAGACGGCCGTTGCCACGGGCCGCGTCGCCCGGGTCATCGGCCCGGTCGTCGACGTGGAGTTCCCCGTCGACGCGATGCCGGAGATCTACAACGCTCTGCACGTCGAGGTGGCCGACCCGGCCCTGGACGGCGCGCAGAAGACGCTGACCCTGGAGGTCGCCCAGCACCTGGGTGACGGCCTGGTCCGCACGATCTCGATGCAGCCCACCGACGGTCTGGTCCGCCAGGCCGCCGTCACCGACACCGGCACGGGCATCACCGTCCCGGTCGGCGACTTCACCAAGGGCAAGGTGTTCAACACCCTCGGTGAGGTGCTGAACAGCGACGAGAAGTACACGGGCGAGCGCTGGTCCATCCACCGCAAGGCCCCGCGCTTCGACGAGCTCGAGTCGAAGACCGAGATGTTCGAGACCGGCGTCAAGGTCATCGACCTGCTGACCCCGTACGTCAAGGGCGGCAAGATCGGCCTGTTCGGCGGTGCCGGCGTCGGCAAGACGGTGCTCATCCAGGAGATGATCTACCGCGTCGCCAACAACCACGACGGTGTCTCCGTGTTCGCCGGTGTCGGCGAGCGCACCCGTGAGGGCAACGACCTCATCGAGGAGATGGCCGACTCGGGCGTCATCGACAAGACGGCGCTCGTCTTCGGCCAGATGGACGAGCCCCCGGGCACCCGTCTGCGCGTGGCCCTGGCCGGTCTGACCATGGCGGAGTACTTCCGCGATGTGCAGAACCAGGACGTGCTGTTCTTCATCGACAACATCTTCCGCTTCACGCAGGCCGGTTCCGAGGTCTCGACCCTGCTCGGCCGCATGCCCTCCGCGGTGGGCTACCAGCCGAACCTGGCCGACGAGATGGGTCTCCTCCAGGAGCGCATCACCTCGACCCGGGGTCACTCGATCACCTCGATGCAGGCGATCTACGTCCCCGCGGACGACCTGACCGACCCGGCCCCGGCCACCACGTTCGCCCACCTCGACGCGACGACGGTTCTGTCCCGTCCGATCTCCGAGAAGGGCATCTACCCGGCCGTGGACCCGCTGGACTCCACGTCCCGCATCCTCGACCCGCGGTACATCGCGGCCGAGCACTACAACACCGCGATGCGCGTCAAGACGGTCCTCCAGAAGTACAAGGACCTTCAGGACATCATCGCGATCCTCGGTATCGACGAGCTGGGCGAGGAGGACAAGCTCACCGTCCACCGTGCCCGTCGCGTGGAGCGCTTCCTGTCCCAGAACACCCACGTCGCCAAGCAGTTCACCGGCGTCGACGGGTCGGACGTCCCGCTGGACGAGTCGATCACCGCGTTCAACGCGATCATCGACGGCGAGTACGACCACTTCCCGGAGCAGGCGTTCTTCCTCTGCGGTGGTATCGAGGACCTGAAGGCGAACGCGAAGGAGCTGGGCGTCTCCTGACCCCGTGCTTCACCTGAGGGGGTGGGGCGTGTCCCACCCCCTCTTTCACGCCCATTAGAATTGACCCAACACCCGGCACGACCGCCGGGTGGTGACCCGAGGAGCCCACCTTGGCTGCTGAGCTGCATGTCGAGCTCGTCGCCGCGGACCGCCAGGTCTGGTCCGGCGAGGCCACCCTGGTCGTCGCGCGCACCACGTCCGGCGACATCGGCGTCATGCCCGGTCACCAGCCGCTGCTCGGTGTGCTGGAGTCGGGCCCGGTGACCATCCGTACGAGCGACGGAGGGACGGTCGTCGCCGCGGTGCACGGCGGTTTCATCTCGTTCGCGGACAACAAGCTGTCGCTGCTCGCCGAGATCGCCGAGCTGTCGGACGAGATCGACGTCCAGCGCGTGGAGCGGGAACTGGAGCGTGCGAAGGCGGAGGGCGACGAGTCCGCCGAGCGCAGCGCGAACGTCCGACTGCGTGCGGTGGAAACGCGCTGAACCCAGTTCTGACGCGATGACGTGACTCAGCCGCGGCTGGGACCGGAGGAATCCGGCCCCAGCCGCGGCTGAGGCGAATGTGGGTGTTTTTTCCGTTCCGTTACCTGTTTTACCTAGGAGACGAGGAGGTCGGTGTCGATGGTCCTCGCTCTGACTGCGTGCGGAATTGTTGTGGCCCTGGTTGTGGTGGGGCTGTTCGTCTTCGGCCTGCGCCGCAGACTCATCCAGCGCTCCGGCGGCACCTTCGACTGTTCGCTCCGCTGGGACGTCCCGGAGAAACCCGACACGAACGGCAAGGGCTGGAGCTACGGCGTCGCCCGCTACAACGGCGACCGCATCGAGTGGTACCGCGTCTTCTCCTACGCCTACCGCCCGCGCCGCACGCTGGAACGCTCGGCGATCGAGGTGGCCGGCCGCCGCCTCCCCGAGGGCGAGGAGGAGCTGGCCCTGCTCTCCGACGCGATCATCCTGACCTGCCTGCACCGGGGCACGCGCCTCGAACTGGCCATGAGCGAGGACGCGTTGACCGGTTTTCTCGCGTGGCTTGAGGCCGCTCCTCCCGGCCAGCGGGTCAACGTCGCATGACCGGACAGACCGGGTTGGGTACGTCGGCCTGACCCACGACGACCGTGTGGGGCGCGGAGCCGAGTGTCACGGTGACGTCGACGGGGCAGGCCGCCATGACGGTGGCGGCGACCGCTGTGGCGAGGGCACTGGCCGGCGCGGCCCAGGCATGGACGGACTTCTTGGTGATGCGGGACGTGGACCTGCGCTTCATGGTTTCCCCCGTGGTGCGGTGTTCCGCTTGCTGTCGTAGGACCAAGATGCCCACGTCAAAAGCTGGTCACCGGCGCCGATCGGCCTCCGCTCCGGGCCGAAGGGCCCCCTGAGGTGCACGCCGGGGGCGCGCGCCGCGTACACCGCGCCGTACGCAACGCACCGCGGGCAGACCGGAGAGGTCTGCCCGCGGCGGTGTGGTGCCGAGCGGTGTGGGGATCAGCTCAGCCCGCTGTTGATGGCGGTCACCAGCTCACCGTTGCTGGTGTCGCCGCTGAAGTCCCAGAAGAACGCGCCGCCCAGACCCTGGGTCTTGGCCCAGCTCATCTTTCCGGCGATCGTGCTCGGGGTGTCGTAGGACCACCAGTTGTTGCCGCAGTAGGCGTACGCCGTGCCGGCGATGGTGCCGGTGGCCGGGCAGGACGTCTTGAGGACCTTGTAGTCCTCGATGCCCTGCTCGTAGGTGCCCGCCGCCGGGCCGGTCGCCGTGCCGCCGGGTGCGGCCTGGGTCACGCCGGTCCAGCCTCGGCCGTAGAAGCCGATGCCGATGAGGAGCTTGTTCGCGGGGACGCCCTTCGACTTGAACTTGGCGATCGCGTCGGCCGTGGTGAAGCCCGGGGTCGGGATGCCGCTGTAGGTGGTGAGGGGGGAGTGCGGGGCGGTCGGGCCGGTCGCGTTGAAGGCGCCGAAGAAGTCGTACGTCATGACGTTGTACCAGTCGACGTACTGGGCCGCGCCCGCGTAGTCGGCGGCGTCGATCTTGCCGCCGGAGGTGCCGTCGGCCGTGGTGGCGGCGGTGACCAGGTTGTTGCTGCCGAACTTGGCGCGCAGGGCCTGCATCAGGTTCTTGTAGGCCGCGGCCCCGCTGGTGTCGCAGGACAGGCCGCAGGCGTTCGGGTACTCCCAGTCGATGTCGATGCCGTCGAAGACGTCGGCCCAGCGCGGGTCCTCGACCAGGTTGTAGCAGGAGTTCGCGAACGCGGTCGGGTTGGC
Source organism: Streptomyces sp. NPDC050528 (assembly GCF_044457795.1). Classification (NCBI taxonomy): domain Bacteria; kingdom Bacillati; phylum Actinomycetota; class Actinomycetes; order Kitasatosporales; family Streptomycetaceae; genus Streptomyces; species Streptomyces sp. NPDC050528. Next base: position 644,051 of record NZ_JBITHH010000001.1, on the reverse strand, counting down.
CGCCGCCTGGGCGAAGCCGCCGGACCAGGTCCAGCCGCCGAAGGACCACAGGATCTTGATGTTCGGGTACTTGGCCTTCAGCTCGCGCAGCTGGTTGAAGTTGCCCGCGATCGGCTGGTCCCAGGTGTCGGCGACGCCGCTGACCGACTGGTCGGCGGTGAACGTCTTCTGGTAGTCGGCGTAGGCGTCACCGATCGCGCACTGGCCGTTCGTCACGTTGCCGAAGGCGTAGTTGATGTGCGTGATCTTCGCTGCCGAGCCGGAGGTCACCAGGTTCTTGACCTGGTAGTTGCGCTGGTAGGTGCCCCACTCGGTGAGGTACCCGAGCTTGACCGCGCTGCCGGTGGCCGGGGGAGTGGTCGTCCCGCCCGTGGTGTGCACGGCGACCGAGCCGCTGACCGGTCCGGTCTGGTCGGCGGTGTCGCGGGCCTGCACGGTGTACGAGTAGTCGGTGCCGGCGGTCAGGCCGGTGTTCGTGTACGACGTCGTCGTCACCGTGGCGACCTTGGTGCCGTCGCGCAGGACGTCGTAGTTCTTGATGCCCTTGTCGTCGGTGGCCGCGCTCCAGGAGAGGTTCACCGAGGTGTCGGTGATCGAGGACGCGGTGGGGGTGCCCGGCGCGGAGGGGGCCGCGTCACCGGGGACGGTGGTGCCGCCGTCACAACTGCCGCCGTTGAGCAGGCAGTTGGAGGGCGAGCCGCTGCCGGCGCCGTTGAAGCCGAAGGAGACGGAGGCGCCCGCGGCGATGGTGCCGTTGTAGGACTTGTTCTTCGCGGTCCAGTGGTTCCCGGAGTTGGTGACGTCCGCGTCCCAGGCCGAGGTGACCGACGTGCCGGAGGGGAAGTCCCACTCGACCGTCCATGAACTGATCGCGCTGGTACCGGTGTTCTTCACGGTCCACTGACCGCCGAAGCCGGTGCCCCAGTCGCTGGACTTGGTGAAGGTGGCGGTCGCGGTCGAGGCGGCCTCGGCGGGCGCGGCCAGACCGACGAGAGCGGCGAGCGGAAGCAGCAGGGTGGTGAACCCGGCAACTGCTCGTTGTCTGAAGCGCATTGAGCGCCTCCTCTTTTGTTTTACGCCTCCGGCGCACTGGAGACGGTGTCGGGGGTGTCGGGGCGCGACTGAGCCTTCGCACCCACAGTGCCGCGAGAATAGAAAGGTCTGGACCACGGGTCAATAGGTCTGGACCACTTTGGTATGGGTGTGCTAAACCCCAATTCACGCACCGGCAAAGTCGCTTGAGCCCGGCACCCCGCTGACCTGCGGCGCCGGTCAGCGCTCCCCGCCGGGAACCCACAGCACGTCCCCCGCCTCCTTGTTGGCCGTGCGGGCCAGGATGAACAGCAGGTCGGAGAGGCGGTTGAGGTAAGTCGCCGTCAGCGGGTTCATCACCTCGGCGTGCACCTCAAGCGCCGCCCACGTCGAGCGTTCCGCCCGGCGCACGACCGTGCAGGCCTGGTGGAGCAGGGCCGCGCCCGGGGTGCCGCCGGGGAGGATGAAGGAGCGGAGTTTCTCCAGCCGCTCGTTGAAGTGGTCGCAGTCCGACTCCAGCTTGTCGATGTAGAACTGCTCGACCCGCAGGGGCGGGAACTCCGGGTTCTCCACCACCGGCGTGCACAGGTCCGCGCCCACGTCGAAGAGGTCGTTCTGGACGCGGGTGAGGACCTTGACGATGTTCTCGTCCAGGGCGCCGAGGGCGATGGCGGTGCCGATCGCCGCGTTCGCCTCGTTGGCGTCGGCGTACGCCGAGATCCGGACGTCCGTCTTGGCGACCCGGCTCATGTCGCCGAGGGCGGTGGTGCCCTGGTCGCCGGTCCTGGTGTAGATGCGCGTCAGATTGACCATGTGGCCAGCGTAGTTAGGCCCCGGCCGTCCGGAACACGCGTGTGCCCACCGTCACGGCGACCGCGGCGAAGCCGAGGGCCACGAGAACGCCGTACAGCATGTGGGCGGTGGCGTACGAGCCGACGTAGGCGTCCCGCACCGCGTCCACCAGATAGCGGAACGGCATGAGGTGCGAGAGGGCGTCCAGCCACGTCGGCGCGAGGGTCATCGGGAGCATCAGGCCGGACAGGAGCATGGACGGCATCGTCGTCGCGTTGACGAGCGGACCGAACTCCTGCGGTGTGGCCACCTTCATGGCGATGGCGTACGACAGCGATCCCAGCGAGACCGTCAGCAGCGCCACGAACGCGAAGCCGATCAGGATGCCCGGCAGCGGGGCGCGCAGACCCAGCGCCACCGCCGCCAGGACCAGCGCGACCGCCTGGACCACGAGGACCGTGGCGTCGCGCAGCACCCGGCCGAGCAGCAGCGCCAGCCGGCTCACGGGGGTCACGCGCATCCGCTCCACCACGCCCTGGTTCTTCTCGATGATCACCGAGAAACCCGCGAACGCCGAGCCGAACAGCCCGAGTTGGAGCAGCACCCCGGGAACGAGGGTCTGCCACGAACTGCCCTGCGCGCGCAACGGCAGGTGGGTCAGGAGCGGACCGAAGAAGACGAGATAGAGCAGCGGCACCAGCATCCCGAAGACCAGCGCGAAGCGGGAACGCAGCGACTGGCGGAGATAGCGGCCGTAGATGAGCGAGGTGTCGTGCAGCAGCATGTCGTGGTCCGTCCTGTGCTTTCCGTCGTTGTTCTCATACGGCCACGGGGGCGGCGTCGGGCCGGGCCGGGCCGCGGCCGGTGATCGCGAGGAACGTGTCCTGGAGGCTCGCGTCGATCGAGCCGCCGTGCCGCAGCTTCAGCGCGGTCGGGGTGCCCTCGGCGACCACGACTCCCCGGTCGACGATGACCAGCCGGTCGGAGAGGGCGTCCGCCTCGTCGAGGTAGTGGGTGGTCAGGAAGACGGTGGTGCCGTGCTCGTCGCGCAGCCGCCGGACCAGGTCCCAGAGGCCGGCGCGGCTCGCGGGGTCCAGGCCCGTCGTCGGCTCGTCGAGGAACAGCACCTCGGGTCGGTGGGTGAGGGCGAGCGCGATGTCCAGGCGGCGCCGCCGGCCGCCGGAGAGCGTGGCCGTCCTGCGGTCGAGCTGCTCGGTGAAGTCCAGGTCGTGGGCCAACTCCTCGGCGCGCTCGGCTGCCTGACGCTTCGTCAGGCGGTAGAGGCGGCCCTGGGTGACGAGTTCCTCCCGGGCGGTGATCTGCGGGTCCACGCCTCCCGACTGGGCGACATAGCCGCACGCCCGCCGCACCCCGGCCGGGTCGGTCACGAGGTCGCGGCCCGCGACGGTGGCCGCGCCGCCGGTGGGCGGGAGCAGGGTCGTGAGCATGCGCAGGGTGGTCGTCTTGCCGGCGCCGTTCGGTCCGAGGAAGCCGAGGATCTCGCCGGGCCGTACGGCCAGGTCGATACCGCGCACCGCCTCCACGAGGCCCTGCTTCGTCCGGAAGGAGCGGGCCAGGCCGGCCGCGCTGATGATTGCCATGACCCCAGAAAAACAGAGTCCCTGAAATTTTGCAATGACCCCAAAAAACAAGCGACGCCAAAGTGGCTAGCATGGACGGCATGGTCGAAGGGCTCAGGGAGCGGAAGAAGCGGCAGACCAGGCAGTACATCTCCGATGTCGCCACCGGCCTGTTCATGGAGCGCGGCTTCGACGCGGTCACCGTCGCCGAGGTCGCCGAGGCGGCCGACGTCTCGGTCAACACGGTCTACAACTACTTCTCCACCAAGGAGGACCTGTTCCTCGACCGCGCCGACGACCAGCGCGAACGGCTCGCCCGCTGGGTGCGCGCCCGCGACGCGGGGGAGTCCGCCGCCGCGGCCGTCCTGCGGGAACTGCGCGCCGAACTGGAGGCCGTCTCGCCGCGCGTGGGCCTGATGCCGGGGTTCGAGCGGTTCATGGCGGTCGTCGAGGCCGCGCCCACGCTCCGGCTGCGCCTCATGGCCGTCCGGCACGAGGTGATCGAGCGCCTGGAGGCCGCCCTGCGCGAGGAGACCGCGGCACCGGAGCAGGACATCACCCCGCGGCTGATGGCCGGCCAGATCAACTGGCTGCACGAGGCACTGACGGACTTCGTCCGCCGCGGCATGACCGCGGGCCGCGCACCCGGTGAGGTCTCCCGTGAGGCCCTCGGTCTACTCGACGACCTGGAGGACCTCTTGAGCGAGAGAGTCCTCAACTACGCCGTACGAGCGGTCGAATGAGCCGTGCCGGTGTGATGTCCGTCAGATGAGACGTGACGCGCGTTACTAACCGGTCACACAGCGCCGCACCTTCGCTAGTGTCCGCCGAGAGGCACACGGATACACGCTGTAAGCGTTTCAAAGGGGAGTCGCACAGTGGCACGGAAGCTTGCCGTCATCGGCGCCGGACTCATGGGTTCCGGTATCGCCCAGGTCTCCGCGCAGGCGGGCTGGGACGTCGTCCTGCGCGATGTCACCGACGAAGCGCTGAAGCGTGGCACCGACGGCATCAAGGCCTCGTACGACAAGTTCGTGAGCAAGGGCAAGCTGGAGGCGCACGACGCCGACGCGGCCCTTGGACGCATCACCGCGACCACCGATCTCGACGCCGTCGCCGACGCGGACATCGTCGTCGAAGCCGTCTTCGAGAAGCTCGAAGTCAAGCACGAGATCTTCCGCGCGCTGGACAAGATCGTGCGCGAGGACGCCGTCCTCGCCTCCAACACCTCCGCCATCCCGATCACGAAGATCGCGGCCGTGACGGAGCGTCCGGAGCGCGTCGTAGGAACGCACTTCTTCTCGCCGGTCCCGATGATGGGCCTGTGCGAGCTGGTGCGCGGATACAAGACGAGCGACGAAACCCTCGCCACCGCGCGGGAGTTCGCCGAATCCGTCGGCAAGACCTGCATCGTCGTCAACCGTGACGTGGCCGGGTTCGTGACGACCCGTCTCATCTCGGCGCTCGTCGTCGAGGCGGCGAAGCTGTACGAGTCGGGCGTCGCCACCGCCGAGGACATCGACCTCGCCTGCAAGCTGGGCTTCGGTCACGCGATGGGCCCGCTGGCCACCGCGGACCTCACCGGCGTCGACATCCTGCTGCACGCGACCAGCAACATCTACACCGAGTCACAGGACGAGAAGTTCGCCCCGCCGGAGCTGATGCGCCGAATGGTGGACGCCGGTGACATCGGACGCAAGAGCGGGCAGGGCTTCTACAAGCACTGAATCCGCACACGCCCCTGACCCATCACACGCAGGGGTGAATTCGGTATCGGTTCGCTCACAGACGGCAACTTCGTGGCGCTTCAGGCAGTCAGAGGTTGCATCACCGACTTCGCCGATATCACCGAGTACGCCACCGCACTCACGGGGAGCGCATATGTACATCAGGGGCGACCACGTCGAGCTGGTCGTCGGGGGCCGCCTCGACGTCCGCAGCGCGGCGGACGCCCGTACGGTCCTGCACTCGGCCGTCGACGACGGAGTCGGCGATCTGGTGCTGGACCTGTCCGAGCTCGACTCCTGGGACGCCACCGGCCTCGGCGTCATCATGGGAGCCCACCGACGGGCCGGCCGCTGCGGCCGCCGCCTGGTGCTGCGCCGCGTACCGCCGCAGATGCAGCGCCTGCTCGTGGCCACCCGGCTGCACCGCATCCTCGCCATCGAGGGCGGTATCGGAGTGGAGTCGCTTCCCAGGGTCTGATCCCGGGGTCTGACGTCGGCCGCGCGGAATCCTCATGAGACTGTGACGTCTCGCACCGCGCGGTACCCCGGCCTGTCGTAGATACTGTGCGAAGGTTTACGGTTCGGTTGCCCGCTGCCTCACCACCCTTCGAGCGGGCCCGGACCAGAAGCGACAGCGCGGTGTGCACAAGGCCGGGAGGGGCCTGGGTCCTGTCGACCCGCACACGACGCTTTTGGGGGGCTTGGACCTATGGACCCGATCGACCGGGGACCCGAGGAGTACGGCCATGACGGCGACGACACGTCGTCGCGTCAGCGCCCGCCGCGGGAACCCCTCACACCCGACTTCGGCCAGCACACACCCGCACTCGCGCGCACCGTGCAGCTGGTCACCGGCGACTTCCTGCTCACCGTCAACCCCGTCGACGGCAGCGAGATCGAAGTCTGCTCGCCCGGACAACGGCCCGGCCGGCCCGCCAAGTTCGCCGCCGCCGAGCGCGCCGAGGCCGCCCGCGCCGCCAGACCACCGGTCCCGCCGGGCCTCAACCGCCCCGAACTGCCGCTCCTGGAGCGCCAGGAGGAGCGCGAGCGTCTCGTACGGCTGCTCGCCCGCGGCCGTTCCGTACGCCTCACCGGTCCCTCGGGCTCGGGCCGCACCAGCCTGCTCGACCTCGTCGCCGAGGACTGCCTGGACCTCGCCCCCGACGGCGTGATCCGCCTCAGCGGCTTCCACCGCACCGCCGACGACCTCCTCCACGACCTCTTCTACGCCGTCTACGACGCACCCCTGCACCGGCCCGGCCGGGAGGAACTGCTCGCGCTGACGCGGGAGATCGGCGCGGTCGTCGTCCTGGACGACATCGAGTTCGGGGCCGCCGCGCTCGACGGACTCCTCGACGCGACGCCCGAGTGCGCCTTCCTGATCGCCGCGACCCCGGAGGTCCCGGCACCGTCCGCGGACTCCGCGATCGAGGAGGTCTTCCTCGGCGGCCTGGGCCGGCCCGGCGCCGTCGAGGTGCTGGAGCGTGCCGTGGGCCGCGTCCTCACCGAGGAGGAGGCCAACTGGGCGGGCGACCTGTACTTCGAGTCCGAGGGCCTGCCCCTGCGCTTCGTCCAGGCCGGTGCCCTGCTCCGGCAGCGCGACGAACTGCGCGTCGGCACCAGCGCCGTCGAGGAGTTCGGCGTCTTCCAGGACGCGCCCCCGGCCGACGTGCCCTTCGACGCCCCGCCGCTCGACCCGGACGCGGGCGACGCCGTACCGCTGCCGTCCCTCGGGGAGGCCGCCGCGCCCGCGCCGCTGCTCGCCTCGCGGCTCAGCGCCTCGGCGCGGGCCACCCTGCGCTTCGCCGTCGCGCTCGGCGGTGAGGTGCCGCACCAGGCGCATCTGCCCGCGCTCGTCGGAGACACCCACGCGGACGCCGCCCTCGGCGAACTCGCGGGCTGCGGACTGGTCTCCCCGGTCGGCTCCCGCTACCGGCTCGCCGCCGGCGTCCAGACCCAGCTGGAGGCCGCCGGCTACGGCGACGACGTCGCGTCCGGCGCCCTCATCGCCGCCCTGCACTACTCCTGGTGGGCCGGGCACCCCTCGGTCACGCCCGCGCGCGTGTGCGCCGAGGCGGACGCCCTGCTCGCCGCCCTCGTCGCGCTCGTACCGGCGACGACCCCGCCGGGCGACGGCGAGGAGAGCACCACCGTCCACCTCGCCCGCACGGCGGCGCCCGCGTTCGCCGCCGGGCTGCACTGGAGCGCCTGGGAGCGCGTGCTGCGCTCCGGCTTCGAGGCCGCCCAGCTCGCCGCCGACGTGAGCGAACAGGCCTATTTCCAGCACGAGTTGGGCGTCCTCGCGCTCTGCCAGGGTGACCTCGACCGGGCCCGGGCCGAACTGGAGTCGTCCATCGGCCTGCGCGGCGAGGCCGCCGACAAGCGCGGTGCCGTCGCGGGCCGCCGCGCCCTCGCCCTGGTCGCCGACCGCAGCGGCATCGCGCTCGGCCTCGGCGCCACGGCCGGTGAGGAAGTACCCGACGCGCGCTACGAGGAGTCGGCGTCACCGCCCGGCGGCATACCGGCGCCCTTCCCGCCGCTCCAGCCGCCCGGCGACACCTACACCCTCGTCGCGCACCAGCCCTCGTCCCCGAAGCCGCACAACAAGGCCCGGGGCGGCCTGCGCGGCTACGCCCGGCGCAACCTCGTCGCGGCCGGCGCGGGCGTTCTGCTCGCCGCCGTCCTCGGCACGGTCGTCACCCTCGGCGCCACGTCCAACAACAACGCCGACAACCCCTCCGACAAGGTCGGCGTCAACCCGTCCGCCAGCCAGGGCACCGATGACGACAGCCTCGGCGCGGACAAGGCGAAGAACGGCGACAACAACGACACGGGTACGGCGACCAGCCGGCCGACGGATCCGGGGCCTGACGGGACGTACGGGACGTCGGACGATCCGACGCCGCCCTCGGGCAGCAGCGGCCAGCCCTCGGACACCCCGAGCGGGACGAGCAGTTCGGGGGGCGGGCACACGAGCCCGTCGCCGAGCAAGTCCACGACCAAGCCGCCTACGTCGAGCCCGACCACGACGAAGCCGACGGACCCGAGCTCCCCGTCGTCTCCGACTCCGAGCGACACGCCCACGCCGAGCGACACGCCCACGCCGACGATCACCCCGTCCACCGAGACCTCGGCGAGCGGCGCAACCTCAAGTGCCCCCGTGGACACGACCAGTTCGGCCGCGCCGGTCGGCAGCAGCTCGGACACGTCGAGTAGTGCGGGTGCCGTGATCTGACGCGCGCGCGACAGCCCCGTAGGACATGAAAGGGCCGGCTCCGATGATCGGAACCGGCCCTTTTCGTCGTAGTGGAGTCAGTGCGAAGTCGGTGTCTGGCGGCGGCTGTTCAGAACAGGCGGAGTTTGTCGTCCTCGATGCCGCGCAGGGCGTTGTAGTCGAGGACCGTGCAGCCGATGCCGCGGTCGGTGGCGAGGACGCGGGCCTGGGGCTTGATCTCCTGGGCGGCGAAGATGCCGCGGACCGGGGCGAGATGGGGATCGCGGTTCAACAGCTCCAGGTAGCGCGTGAGTTGCTCCACGCCGTCGATCTCGCCGCGCCGCTTGATCTCGATCGCGACGGTCTGGCCCTCGCCGTCCCGGCACAGGATGTCGACCGGGCCGATGGCCGTCATGTACTCGCGGCGGATCAGCGTGTAGCCCTCGCCGAGGGTGTCGATGCGGTCGGCGAGCAGCTCCTGGAGGTGCGCTTCCACGCCGTCCTTGATCAGGCCGGGGTCCACGCCGAGTTCGTGCGAGGAGTCGTGGAGGATCTCCTCCATCGTGATGATGAGCTTCTCGCCCGCCTTGTTGATGACGGTCCAGACGCCTTCGTCGTCGCCGGAACCCTCCTTCAGCGTGCAGGGCGGAGACATCCAGTTGAGGGGCTTGTAGGCCCGGTCGTCCGCGTGGATCGAGACGCTGCCGTCCGCCTTCACCAGGATCAGACGGGGGGCGGAGGCGAGGTGGGCGGTGAGCCGGCCCGCGTAGTCCACGGAACACCGGGCAATGACGAGACGCATGGTCGGCAACGCTACTCGACGGGCGCCGGCGAACGCGATTCGCCCACCCGTCTCCCACCACCACCCTCAAACGAGACCCTGCGGGTCGCCCCTGTTGTCCTGGAAGACCCGTGACGCCCGTTGTTCATTCGTGGCCGATTGTGGGCCTATTGAGAGTTCCCTATGTACGCATTCTCCTGGTGCCGCCCCCCTCCGTTGCCTACCGTATAAACGGGAGGTCGCGAGACGTGTACGCAGCGTGTTCGCAATCGCGGACTCCCTCATCTGTCCGGCAACCCCCGCGCGTTGGGGGTGCGAGAGGAGAACCCATGTCGCTCGACGTCTCACCGGCCCTACTCGAAAAGGCCGAGCGAGGCGAGGTCGACGAAGCTGAATTCGTCGACTGCGTCCGGACCTCCCTGCCTTACGCATGGGAGATGATCAGCTCCCTGGTGGCTCAGCTGAAGGTCGACGGCGGTGCGTTCGCCGACAACCAGACGCCGCCGCCGGACGAGCAGGCACGCGGTCAGTTGCTGCGTGCGCTCGCGAGTGACGCGATACGCGGCGCGCTGCAGCGGCACTTCGGTGTACGCCTGGCCTTCCAGAACTGCCATCGGGTGGCGGTGTTCCCGTTGGACGGCTCGGTGGACGAGACGCTGGCCCGCTTCACCTCGGTGCGCAGCCAACTGCTGAACCAGTCCCCGGAATTCCGGGACTGCTGACGCGGCGGACGGCGCACTTGCTTGCCGCTCCGTACGCGGGAGGTGCACTGTACGGGGCGGCAAGCTCCCCGCGGATCGTCCAGCGCGGTTCGCTCAGCCGAGGTGAGGGAGCACCTCGGCACCGAGCCGCCGTACGTTCTCCTCGGTCGCCGCGAGGTCCCCGGACCCCTCGACGAGCAGCGCGAAGCGGGAGATGCCGGTCCGCTCGGAGGTCGCCGCGAGCCGGTCGACGCACAGACGCGGGGTGCCCACCGGGTGCAGCCCGCAGAGGAGTTCGGTGTACGCGAGCGGGTCGCGCATCCGGCGCTCGCGGTCGTCCACCGTCACATGGGCGCCGAGCCCCTGCCGCAGCCAGCCCGGCATCGCCTTCACCAGCGCCTCCACGGCGTCGGCGCGCCGGTCCGCGATCTGGCAGACACCGGCCGACACATGGGCGGCAGCGCGGATCTCCTCCACAGGACGGCCCGCCGCCCGCGCCAACTGCCGCCACAGGGCGACCATTTCGGCTTTCTCCTCGTCCCCGACATGCATGCCGAGCAGCATCGGCAGGCCCCGCTCGGCCGCCAGCCGCACACTCGCGGGCGAGGTGCAGGCGACGACGACCTCGGGGCCCGGCGCGTCCGACAGCGCCTCCGACGGCCGTGGTACGACGGGCACTTCACGGAACGCGAAGCGGTCCCCGGTGCCCGCGACCGACGGCTCGCGCAGCCAGCGCATCAGCAGATCGAGTGATTCCGGGAACCCCTGTTCGTATGCGGCGAGGCCCGAGCCGAACACCTCCAGGTCGACCCACGGCCCGCCGCGCCCCACGCCCAGCGAGAAGCGCCCGCCGCTCGTCACGTGCAGCAGCGCGGCCTGCTCGCCGAGGGCGACCGGGTGGACGGTGGGCAGTACGCTGACCGCGGTGCCGACGCGGATGCGCTGGGTGCGGCCCAGCAGTAACGCGGCCAGGGTGACCGCGGACGGGCAGGTGCCGTAGGGCACGAAGTGGTGCTCGGCCAGCCAGGCCGTGTCGAGACCGGCTTCCTCCGCGATCTCCACCGAGCGCACCGCGCGGTGCAGTGCCTCCCCCTGGCCCTGCCCCGGGAACTGGGCCGCCAACACAAAACTTCCGACGCGCATGGCACTTCCTGCTTCCTTGGCTCCGACACGGAGCTCCCCCACCGGGCATAACCGCCCGACACGTGCCGAGGACACGGCCTGGCGGAGAGATTTGCGGATTGTCTGCAGAATGCGCGGTCCCGAGGGGGACTTGTGTGGGTTGATGCCCTTCGCGTACCCCTGCGCGCGCCACGTACGCTGGACGCAGCCCTTGCCTCCTGTATAGCCCCGTGAGGTGTTCCGTGTCCCCGCGTCGCAACCGACCCAAGGAGTCCGGTTCCGCCGGCCGCAGTGCCGACGACGATCGCTCGGGCCGCTACGGCGGCTGGCAGTCCACGGAGCACTGGCAGGGCGAGGAGTGGAGCGTGCGCCATGTCGCCGGGGCGAGCGCGGAGGGCAAGACGTACCGCTGCCCGGGCTGCGACCAGCAGATCCCCTCCGCCGTCCCGCACGTCGTGGCCTGGCCGGAGCACGCGGGCGTCGACGACCGCCGCCACTGGCACAAGGCCTGCTGGAACGCGAAGGACCGCCGCACCACACGGGTGCAGCGGTCCAGGAACGCGCCGAGGTTCTGAGGGTCGTACGACCTACACGTCCCGCTGCTCCAGCAGTGCGACGGCGCCGGCGAACGCGACGGCCGTCACGCCGAGGATGATCCACAGCGGGTCCCAGCCCGAAGGGCCGGACTCCGTCAGGGAGTTGGAGTAGAAGACGCTCAGCTGGTTCGGGATGGAGTACTCGAACAGCGCCTGGCGTACGTCCTCCAGGGACTGCGAGAACATGAACAGCGCGATGACCAGCGGGGCGAGCACCGCGCCGATCATGACGGTGATCGCGCCCGCCGAGTGCCGGATGATCGAGCCGACGATCAGCGAGAGCAGCCCGAGCAGCGCGATGTAGAGCGAGACGCCGACGGTCCCCTTGAACCACTCGCCGGCGGACGGGTCCTTGGCGCCGTTGTTCTCCAGCAGCGAGGCGTCCACGAAGGCGATGAACCCCGAGGACACCAGGGTCACCACGAAGGCGACGGCGAAGAACACGATCGACTTCGCCGCGAGGACCCGGCCGCGGCTGGGGCAGGCGGTCATCGTCGTGCGGATCATGCCCGTGCCGTACTCGGAGGCCGTGGTGAGCACGCCGAGCGTGATGATGCACATGGAGCCGAGGAGCAGCCCGAAGAAGCCGAGGGAGAGCGGATTCTCGCCGTTCATCTCGGACGAGGAGCTGCTGACCACGAGGGCGGCGAGCAGGCCGATGCCGACGACGAGGACCACGAACACCCCGAGCGTCCAGATCGTCGAGCGCACCGACTTGATCTTCGTCCACTCGGAGGCGAGCGCATGCCCGAGATGCGTGCGCACCACCGGGATCGGCGAGGTGTACCCGCCGTACGAAGGACCGTTCGCCGCCTGCCAGTTGGGCGCGGCTGCCTGCGGCATCGGGGGCTGGGGCGTACTCATCGGGCGTCCTCGGGCTTGGTCAGGTCGGCGGCGGAGGGGGCGGGAGCGGCGGGGGCCGGGTTCGCGTCAGCGACCGGAGCCGGGGCCTGAACCGCCGGGGCACCCTGAGCCGGGGCCTGGGGCGGCTGTGCCGCCGTCTGCGGGGTCACGGGCGCCGGAGGTCCGTACGGGCCCGGCGCGGGCGCCACGGGCGCCGCAGGAGCGCCGTACGGATTCGGGGCGCCGTAAGGATTCGCCGGGGGCTGGCCCATGGCGAACGGCTGGCCGCCCTGCTGCGGTGACGGCGGCGCGTACCAGCCCGGCTGGCCCTGGCCCGGCACCGGCATCGGCGGCTGCGCGCCCGGCGGCAGCTGCTGCATCAGACCGGCCTTCTGGTCGGTCGTCGAGCGGTAGTCGACGGCGCCCTGCGTCATCCGCATGTACGCCTCCTCCAGCGAGGCCTGATGCGGGGACAGCTCCCACAGGCGTACGTCCGTGTCGTGCGCGATGTCGCTGATGCGCGGCAGCGGCAGTCCCGTGACGCGCAGCCCGCCGTCCTGCTCGGGCAGCACATGGCCGCCCGCCTCGGTCAGGGCTGAGGTGAGCTTCTCGCGGAGCTGGGGCTCGGTGTCCGGGGTGCGCACGCGCGCGAAGTCGGCGGAGTTCGCCGAGATGAAGTCCCGCACGCTCATGTCGGACAGGAGCTGCCCGCGCCCGATCACGATGAGCTGGTCGGCGGTCAGCGCCATCTCGCTCATCAGGTGCGAGGAGACGAACACGGTACGGCCCTCCGCCGCGAGCGCCTTCATCAGGTTCCGCACCCAGAGGATGCCCTCGGGGTCGAGGCCGTTGACCGGCTCGTCGAAGAGCAGGACCTGCGGGTCGCCGAGGAGCGCGGCGGCGATGCCGAGCCGCTGGCCCATGCCGAGGGAGAAGCCCTTGGAGCGCTTTCTCGCCACGTCCTGGAGGCCCACGACCCCGAGCACCTCGTCCACGCGCCGGGCCGGGATGCCCGAGAGCTGGGCCAGGCTCAGCAGGTGGCTGCGGGCGCTGCGGCCGCCGTGCACGGCCTTGGCGTCGAGCAGGGCACCGACCTGTCTGGGGGCGTTCGGCAGCTTGCGGTAGGGGAAGCCGCCGATCGTCACCTGTCCTGACGTGGGGTTGTCCAGGCCGAGGATCATGCGCATCGTCGTCGACTTGCCCGAGCCGTTGGGCCCGAGGAAGCCGGTGACGGCACCGGGCCGCACCTGGAAGGAAAGGTTGTACACGGCGGTCTTGTCGCCGTAGCGCTTGGTCAGGCCGACAGCCTCGATCATGCTCCGCACCCATCGAAAGGATCAGGACAGCAGGGCACACGCCCCCGTAAGGGTTAGGAGGATATCGGGGCGCTGACGGTTCCGCCCAAGGGAAAGTAAAGCAATGCCCTGAGCTACGCGTCCCGGCGCTTCAGAAGGACGTAGGCACCGACGAGCGAGGCGAGCACCCACAGGGCCATGATCCCGAACCCGCCCCACGGCCCGTACGGCGCCGAGTCGTCGACCGGCGTGACCACCTGCATGATCTTGCTGCCGGCCTGGTCGGGCAGGTACTGGCCGATCTTCTTCGTCGCGGAGACGTTGCCGAGGATGTTGGAGATCAGGAAGAAGAACGGCATCAGGATGCCCAGCGACAGCATCGGCGAGCGCAGCATCGAGGCGACGCCCATGGAGAACAGCGCGATCAGCGTCATGTAGAGCCCGCCGCCGATCACCGCGCGCAGCACGCCCGGGTCGCTGATCTCCGCCTTGTGGGAGCCGAGCATCGCCTGCCCGAGGAAGAACGTGAGGAAGCTCGTCACCAGCCCGACCACGAGACACAGCCCTGCGGCCACCGCGATCTTGCTGAACAGGAAGGTGCCGCGCTGCGGGACGGCCGCGAGCGAGGTGCGGATCATGCCGGTGCTGTACTCGTTCGACACGACCAGCACCCCGAACACGATCATCGCGAGCTGACCGAGACTCATCCCGGCGAAGCTGATGAACGTCGGGTCGAAGGACAGCTTGTCCTTGGCGCTCATGTCGTCGAACTGGCTCTTCGACAGCGCCGAGATCAGCATGCCGAGCCCGATCGTCACCACCAGGGCCAGCGAGAGCGTCCACACCGTCGACGCGACGGAACGGATCTTGGTCCACTCCGAGCGGATGACCTGGGTCGCCGCCATGTCAGCCCTTCTTCCAGCCGTCGCCCCAGCCCTGCTGCTGAGCAGGCGCCCCGGGGGAGGGTGATGGTGCGTCGGAATGCGCGTGGTACTCCACCGACTCCGCGGTCAACTGCATGAACGCCTCCTCCAGGGAGGCCTGTTGGGGACTCAGCTCGTGCAGCACGAGCTGGTGCGACGCGGCCAGCTCACCGATCTGCTCCGACTTGCCGCCGTCCACTTCGAGGACCCCGCTGCCGGACTCGACCACCGTGATCCCGGCCTGGTGCAGCACGTCGAGCAGCCGCTCGCGCTGCGGGGTGCGGATGCGGACGTAGGACCGCGAGTTCTGCTGGATGAAGTCGGCCATGGAGGTGTCCGCGAGGAGGCGGCCCTGGCCGATGACGACGAGGTGGTCGGCGGTCAGCGCCATCTCGCTCATCAGGTGCGAGGAGACGAAGACCGTACGGCCTTGCGCGGCAAGGGACTTCATCAGGTTGCGGATCCAGTGGATGCCCTCGGGGTCGAGCCCGTTGACCGGCTCGTCGAACATCAGGATCTCCGGATCGCCGAGCAGCGCGCCCGCGATGCCGAGCCGCTGCCCCATGCCGAGCGAGAACCCCTTGGCCTTCTTCTTCGCCACCGCGGTGAGCCCGACGGTGTCGAGCACCTCGTGCACCCGGGCCTTCGAGATGCCGTTGCTCTGCGCCAGGCACAGCAGGTGGTTGAAGGCGCTGCGGCCGCCGTGCATGGCCTTGGCGTCGAGGAGGGCGCCGATGTACTTCAGCGGGTCCTTGAGCTGGTCGTAGTGCTGGCCGTCGATCCGCACGTCACCGGCGGTCGGCCGGTCGAGACCGAGCATCATGCGCATGGTCGTCGACTTGCCGGCGCCGTTCGGGCCGAGGAAGCCCGTGACGATGCCGGGTCTGACGGCGAAGGTGAGGTTGTTGACCGCCACCTTCTCGCCGTACCGCTTGGTCAGCCCCGAGAGCTCGATCATGCGGCCACGCTAAGACGGGCGTTCGGCGGATGCCACCCGAACGGGCAAACAGAGTCCGACGAGGCAGGCAACAAAGGTGAACGCTGTCGCCCAGGCGAACGCGTGCGGGAAGGCCGAGCTGCCGTGCCCGTGCGCCAGGACCGTCGCCAGTACGGCCGTGCCGACACCGCCGCCGAGCTGCTGGACGATCCGGACGGTGGTGCTCGCGTGTGGGATCCGGGCCCGGTCGAGCCCCTGATAGGCGCCCACCATGACCGCCAGGTTGGCCGCGCTCACCCCGAGCCCGCGCACGACCAGGGCGATGAGGAGCAGGGCCGCACCGGGATGCGGGAGAAGGAAGGGGAGGGTGCCCAGCGCGCACAGCAGCATGCCCGCCACGGTGACCGGGCGCGGCCCGAGCCGGTCGGTCAGCGGTCCGGTGACCCGGGCCAGCAGGCTGCCCAGACCCTGCGGTGCCAGCAGCAGCCCGGCCGCGATCACGCCCTCGCCGCGCACCTGTTGGTAATAGAGGGGGAGCAGGAACATCCCGCCGAACAGGGCGAGCCCGTTCAGGAACGTCAGGATCGAGGAGACGGCGAACGCGCGGTCCTTGAACAGGCGCAGATCCACGAGGGGTTCGCGGACGCGCAGCGCGTGCCGGGCGAACAGGGCGATCAGTACGGCGCCCACCGGGATCGCGGTCGCGCGGGCGGCGCCGGTCTCGGAGAGGCCGTAGACGAGGGTGGCGAGGCCGGGGGAGAGGAGCAGGAGGCCGGTCAGGTCCAGGTGGTGGCCGGGGCGCGGGGTGTCCTTCGGGACGCCGCGCCAGGCCAGGGCGAGGGCCAGCAGGCAGACGGGCAGGTTGACGTAGAAGATCCAGCGCCAGCTGAGGTGGCCGACGATCAGGCCGCCGACGACCGGGCCGAGGATCGGTACGACCATGACGGGCAGGGTGATCGCCGCCATCAGCCGGCCGAGGCCGCGGCCGCCCGCCGCGCGCATGACCAGGGTCTGGAGCACCGGCAGCAGCAGCCCGCCGCCGATGCCCTGGACGACCCGGAAGGCGATCAGCGAGCCGATGTTCCAGGCGAGGCCGCAGAGGAGCGAGCCGGCGAGGAAGAGGGTCAGCGCGCCGAGCCAGACGTTGCGGGAGTCGAAGCGTTCTACGGCCCAGCCGGAGACCGGGACGACCGTCGCGAGGGCCAGGAGGTAGGCGGTGCTCACCCATTGCAGGCTCGTCGTGGAGGCGCCCAGGTCGTGGCCCAGGGTGTGCAGGGCTATGGAGACGATCGTGCTGTCGAGGAGTGGGGCGAGGGCGCCGAGGACGAGGATGCCGGCGAGTTTGCGGACGGCCGGGTCGAGGCGTTCGGCGGGGCGGACGGTGGTTTCGGGCATGGCGGTTCCCCCTTTAGAGACGTTGCGTCTCTAAAGGCCACGATAGGCTGGGCTCGATAAGAGACGCAAGGTCTCCTAGCGGTCAGCGGGAGGTGCCGGTCATGACCGGAGAGCAGACGCGGCGGCGCGGGGCCGCGCTGGAGGCCGACATCCTGGACGCTGTGTGGGAGGAGTTGGCCGACGTCGGCTACGCCCGGCTCACCATGGAGGGCGTCGCGGCCCGGGCCCGTACCGGCAAGCAGGTCCTCTACCGGCGCTGGGCCAACCGCGCCGAACTCGTCAAGGCCGCCATGTCCCGCCGCAACGGCATCATCGCCGAACGGCTGCCCGACACGGGGGAGTTGCGCGAGGACGTGCTGGCCCTGCTGCGGCTGATGGTGCTGCGGCAGCGGGAGATCGGGTCCGACGTCATCCGGGGCCTGCTCGCGGACGCGCCCGACCTGGACCCGAAGGTCTTCGGGATCGTGTACGACATCCTGGTGCCCATGCTCCAACGGGCCGTGGAGCGGGGCGAGATCCCCACCGCCGACCTGTCCCGACGGGTCGTCACCCTCCCCGCACAGCTGCTGCGTTACGAGATGATCCTGAGCCGCGAGCCGGTCGCCGAGTCCGCCCTCGTCGAGATCGTGGACGACGTGTATCTGCCGCTGCTGGCGGGACAGGGCGGACATGGCTGAGGCCCGCACCCCCGGAGGGAATGCGGGCCTCAGTCGGCGTTCACGTACTCACTGGCAAACGCTTGCTCAGCGGGACTGCTGAGCCGGAACTCCACGGGAGATCGGCTCGTCCTCGACCGGCGAGCTCGCGGCGGCCACCGCGGCACCGGTGAGCGTGGCGAGCATCTCGCGCACGTTCGTCAGCTGGGCGTTGATGCTGTCGCGACGGTTCGTCAGGGCGGCCAGCTCGCGCTCGGATTCCGAACGGATGCGGTCGGCCTTGGCGTTGGCGTCGGCGACGATGTCCTCGGCCTGGCGCTGAGCCGTCTCCACCGTCTGACGGGCGCGACGCTCCGCGTCCGTGCGCAGCTTCTCGGCCTCCAGGCGGAGCTGCTCCGCGCGGTGCTCGATCTCCGCGAGGCGCTTCTCGGCCTTCTGCTGACGGGACGCCAGGTCGCGCTCGGACTGCTCGCGGCGCTTGGCGAGGTTCGTCTCGAAGTCGGCGGCGGCCTGCGCGGCCTTGGCGCGGGTCTCCTCGAAGAGGGCGTCGGCCTCCTCGCGCTTCTGCTGGGCGTCCTTCTGGGCCTCGCCACGCAGCTGGGCGGAGTCGCTCTTGGCCTTCTCGACGATCCGGACGCCCTCGTCCTCCGCCTTGGCCTTGCGCTCCGCAGCGAACGATTCTGCGTCGTTGCGGACCTGCTGGGCAGCGGACTCCGCGAGTTCGCGGTGCTGCTCGGCAGCGCGCCGGGCCTCCTCGCGCAGGTCCTTGGCCTCTTCCTCGGCGAGGCGGAGGATCTTCTCGACACGCGCGCCGAGACCGGCGTACGACGGCTCGGCGTCGCTTACCTGGGCCGCGGCGTTCTGCGTTTCGAGGTGGAGCTCCTCGATGCGCTTTTCAAGAGCAGTGATACGGGCCAGAGCGCTGTCACGGTCGGAGACGAGCTTCGAGATGCGTTCGTCCACCTGAGCGCGGTCGTACCCACGCCGCACAAGCTCGAAGCCGTAGGGGGAAGTGTCGCTCATGGGGTTCCTGTCGAATGAGACCGGTGAGGTGATAGGTGGAATCCTAGGGGCCGAAGCGGTGTGTCATCGAGCGGATGCGTGTTTGATCTGGAGAATGACACCCCTTTTGAGTGGCTAACCGTCGGACCGCTTGCCAAAGACTCGGTCAAAGGCCCCAGATCACCCCTAACCTCACAGGGGTTTCTTAACCTTCAACAGACTTGCCACCCGAACGAGTTGCGCCCGCGGTGGCTCCAGCCTTGACCCCGCCGTCCTTGGCCGCTGTCGGGGCCTCGAAAGACTCCAACGCTTCCAGGACGTCCTGGACACGGGAGATTTCGGCGTTGATGTCCTCGCGGCGGCGGACCAGCACTTCGAGATCGCGCTTGCCCTCCTCGACCGTGAGGCGGGCCTCGCGGATCGCCTCCGCCTTCAGCTCCTCGGCCTCGCGGATGAGCGTGGCCTTCTTCTGCTCGGCCTCCTTGAGGAGACCCTCGGCCTTCTTCACGGCGGCGATACGGACCTTGCCCGCCTCGGAGTTGGCCTCCGAGACCAGTTCCTTGGCCTTCGCCTGCGCCTTGCCGAGCTGCTCCTCCGCAGCCTTGATGAGCGCGTCGCAGCGGTCGCCGGCCGACTTCATCGTCTCGGCGGACTCACGGCGGGCCCGCTCGTGCAGGTTCTCGATCTCCGCGGTGATGCGGTCGCGCAGCTCCTCGGAGCGCTCCCTTATGGCGGTGGCGTCCCGGCGCGCGCCGACGAGCAGCTCGTCCGCGTCCGTACGGGCCTGCTCCACGCGGGAGTTGCCCTCGACCGTGCCCTCGGACACCAGCCGGTCCGCCTCGGCGCGGGCCGCGCCGACCATGGAGTCGGCCTGCGCCTCGGCGTCCGCCGTGGTCTTCTGCGCCTGCTGCTGGGCCTCGCTGAGGAGTTTGTCGGCCTCGGCCGCCGTCTCCGTGATGAGGGTGTCGACCTGCTCGGCCGCCTCGGAACGCCGTTTGTTGGCCTCCTTGCGGGCCTCGTCCAGCGTCCGCTCGGACTCCTCGCGCGCCGCCGAGGTGACCCGCTCGGCCTCCGCCTCCGCGTCCGCCTTGAGACGGGCGGCCTCGCTGCGGATCCGCTCGGAGTGCTGCTGGGCGGACCCCACCGTCTCGGCGGCCTCGGCGCGCAGCCGCTCCGCGTCCCCGGTCGCGTCCGAGATGAGCTTCTCGGCCTTGGCCACGGCCTCGGACCGCACCCGCTCGGCCTCGTTGATCGTCTCCGTCTGGAGCCGCTCCGCCTCCGCCGTCACCTCGGTGATGAGGGTGTCGGCCTGCGTCGCCGCGTCCGAACGGATCCGGTTGGCGTCCTCGCGGGCGTCCGCCCGGGCCCGCGCCGCGTCCTGGTCGGCCTGCGCGATGGTGTCCGAGGCCTGGGTGCGCGCCTGCTGGGCATGGTCGGCGGCCTCGGCCCGCAGCCGCTCCGCCTCCGCGATCGCGTCCGAAACGGTGCGCTCCGCAAGCGCCTTGGCCGCGTCCGTCTCCTCGGCCGCCCGGCGCCGGACGCGATTGGCGTCCTCGGTGGCCCGCTCCCGCTCGCTGTAGGCGTCGGCGCGGACCCGGTCCGCCTCTTCCTGCGCCTCGCGCCGGGTGCGGTCCGCCACATGCTCGGCGGCCGACCTGATCCCGGCGATCTCCTCCTGGGCCTGCTCGTGCAGCCCGGCGACCGACTCCCGTACCTGCTGGGCGTGTTGCTCGGCGCCCGACACCATCTCGGTGGCACGCCGGTCGGCCTCCTCGACCAGCCGGACGGCCTCGGACTGTGCCTCCTCGACGCGGTTGCGCGCCGAGGCCAGCAGCTCCTCGCTCTGCTCGCGGGCCCGCTCGCGCTCCTGCCCGGCCTCCTCACGGGCCGACCCGAGCAGCTCCTCGGCCTCACGACGACGCCGTACGGCCTCCTCCTGGGCGGCGGCCAGCGTCTCCGACGCCTCCGTGGCGAGCCGCTCGGCGGCGGCCTGGGCCTCCGCGCGGACCCGGTCGGCGGTGTCCTGCGCCTCGGTCTTGAGCCGCTCCGCTTCCGCGGACGCCTCCGACCGCAGGCGTACGGCGATGGCCTCGCCCTCGGCACGGGAGGCGGACGCGTCGGCGGCGGCCTCGTTGCGCAGCCGGTCGGCCTCCGCCTCGGCCTGTGCCTGGAGGGAACGGATGCGGTCGGCGGCCTCGCCGCGCAGGCGCTCGGTCTCCTCGGCGGCCTCGCGGCGGATCCGCTCGGCCTCCTCACGGGCGTCGGTGAGCGCCTGCTCGGCAGCGGCGAGCCGCTCCTCGGTCTCCGTGTGCAGCCGCGTCAGGCCCTCGGCGGCCTCCTCGCGGCGCGCCTCTATGGCCCGCTCGGTCTCGTCGCGCAGGTCGCGCGCGGCCTGTTCGGCATCCGCCTTGATGCCCTCGGACTGCTCGACGACCTCCGCGCGGTGCCGCTCGGCCTCCTTGCGGGTGCGGTCGAGGGTCTCCTCGGCCTGCCGGCGCAGGGTGGTGGCGCGCTCGATGGCCTCGGTGCGGACCTTCTCGCTGTCCGTGGTGGCGGTCTGGCGCAGCTCGTCGGCGTCCGCGCGGGCCTTCGACAGCAGTTCCTCGGCGGTCTTGGCCGCCTCCTCGATCTGCTGGACGGCCTCACGGCGGGCCTCGGCGCGGATGCGCTCGCCCTCGCCGACCGCGTCGGCCCGCAGCTGCTCGGCCTCGCCGCGCAGCCGGCGCGCCTCCTCCTGCAGCTCGACCGTCTTGGCCCGGTACTCCTTGGTGTCGTCCTTCGCCGCGCCCTTGAGGCCCTCGGCGATGTCGTGCGCCTGGGCGCGCAGCCGGTCGGCCTCGGCCTCCGCCTCGGAGCGGATCCGCTCGGCCTCCTCGGTGGCGGCCTTCGTGGTGTTCTTGGCCTCCTCGGCCGCCTTGTCGAGCACGTCCTCGGCGGTACGGGCGGCCTTCGCGAGCTGGGAGGCGGTCTCCTCGGCGGTGAGGCTCCGCGCGTTCTCCTCGGCCTCCGCGACGATCTTGTCGGCCTTGGCCTGGGCCTCGGCGACGACCTGCTCGGCGTCGGACTTGGTGGCCTCGGCCTCCTTGGTGGCCTCCGTGACCAGCCGGGCGACCTGCTCCTTCGCCGTACGCGTGCGCTGCTCGTTGGCCGACTCGGCGCTGGAGAGGGCCTTGGCGGCGGCCTCCTTGGCCTCGGCGAGGACCTTCTCCGCCTCAAGACGCGCCTCGCGCAGTGAGGTTTCGGCCTCGGCCATGCGGGTCTCGGCGGCCCGGCTCAGCTCGGTGGCCTGCCGGCGGGCGCTGTCCGACTCGTTGACCGTGGAGCTGCGCAGCTGCTCGGCGTGGTCGGTGGCCTCCTGGGCCTGCGACGACGCCGCGTTCAGCAGCCGCTCGGCGTCCGTGCGGGCACGGCGCAGGAGTTGCTCGGCCTCCGCGCGGGCCGCCTCGGCGTCCATCTCCAGGCGCTGACGGGCCTCGGTGGCGACACGCTCGGCCTCGGCGCGGGCGGCGGCCAGCGCCTGCTCGGCCTCGGCGCGCGACTCGTCCACGAGCCGGCGGGCCTGCGACTCGGAGCGGGCGCGGAGCTGCTCGGCCCACGCCACGTTCTCGTTGACGTGCGACTCGACGGTCTGCCGGCGCTCGGCGAGCTCCTGGTCGAGCTGCTGGCGCCGGGTCACGGCCTCCGTGTGCAGCTCCGCCTGGAGGCGCGCGGCCTGCTCGGCGTGCTCCTGGAGGATGCGCTGGGTCTGCGCGCGGGCCTGGCTCAGCTCCCGCTCGGCGTCCTGCCGCAACTGGTCGGCCTGGACCTGGGCATTACGAAGCATCTGCTCGGCCTGATAGCCGATGTCACCGCCGTCGTAAGCCGGTCGGGACATGAGGGTGCGGCGCGCCTCGTGCAGCTTGGCGCGCAGCACCTCGACCTGGTAGCCGAGGTCCTCGGCATGCTGGATCGCCTTTTCCCGCTCGGTCTTCAGCCGCTCCATCTCGGCCTCGAACCGAGAGAGGTGGTCGACGTCAGCCGCCGGCTCTCGCTCCTGGCGTTCGTAGCCCCGCACTGCGCGGTCCCATCCGTCCCCTGGTCGCGGTTTACTCCAACGAGCCCCGTTCATCCACCGAACGGTGCTCCCGGGGAATGGTGTCAGATCAACGACGGAGCATGGGCTGCTGCCCGACGCTCGCCCCCCGAAACCCGGACCCCGGCATGCCGTTGCCCTGGTTGCGAGCGACGACCGACCCCAACCCTACCGGCCCATATGTACGAGGGTCAGTGCTCAGGTGACTCAACAGGCGCCGAAGTGACCAGTTCTGTCAGTACGCCATGGCAATCCTTTGGGTGCAGGAACGTGATCCGTGACCCCATGGAACCGCGCCGGGGCTCCTCGTACAGAACGCGTACGCCCTTCCCGCGGATGTCCTCGGAGTCCGTGTCCACATCCGCCGTACCGAAGGCGATGTGGTGGACCCCCTCCCCGTTCTTCGCCAGCCACTTGCCCACGGCGGAGTCCTCGCGGGTCGGCTCCAGGAGCTGGAGGTAGGAGGCGCCGCCGTCGTCCGTGTTGTTGATCTTCAACATGGCCTCGCGCACGCCCTGCTCCTCGTTGACCTCGGAGTGGAACACCTCGAAGCCGTACGTGGCCCGGTAGAACTCGACGGTCTTGTCGAGGTCGAAGCAGGCGATCCCGATGTGGTCGATTCGCGTCAGCATGTATGTAGTGCAGCGCTCGCGCGATGGTTACGCAACGTGCGCGCGATCACACCGACGGCCCGATGACGGGGTGGACTACCGCTCAGTACATTTCAAGTAAACCCTCGTTCACTCCTCAGCTGAAACACGCTGGAAGGGGATCGCACCTCATGTCTGGAACGAACAGCACGACCTCGGTGATCGTCTCGGGCGCCCGGACGCCCATGGGACGCCTGCTGGGCTCCCTGAAGTCCTTCTCCGGAGCCGATCTCGGCGGCTTCGCGATCAAGGCCGCCCTCGACCGTGCGGGTATCGGTGGCGACCAGGTGCAGTACGTGATCATGGGCCAGGTGCTCCAGGCCGGGGCAGGGCAGATCCCGGCACGCCAGGCCGCCGTCAAGGCGGGCATCCCCATGAGCGTCCCCGCGCTCACCATCAACAAGGTGTGCCTCTCGGGCCTCGACGCCATCGCGCTCGCCGACCAGCTCATCCGTGCAGGTGAGTTCGACGTGATCGTCGCGGGCGGCCAGGAGTCCATGACCAACGCCCCCCACCTGCTCCCCAAGTCCCGCGAGGGCTACAAGTACGGCGCGATCGAGATGCTCGACGCGATGGCCTACGACGGCCTGACCGACGCCTTCGAGAACATCGCGATGGGCGAGTCCACGGAGAAGCACAACACGCGGCTCGGCATCAAGCGCCCCGAGCAGGACGAGATCGCCGCCCTGTCCCACCAGCGGGCGGCGGCCGCGCAGCAGAACGGGATCTTCGAGGCCGAGATCACCCCGGTCGAGATCCCGCAGCGCAAGGGCGAGCCGGTCGTCTTCAGCAAGGACGAGGGCATCCGCGCGGAGACCACGGTCGAGTCGCTGGGCAAGCTGCGTCCGGCGTTCACGAAGGACGGCACGATCACCGCCGGTTCCGCCTCGCAGATCTCGGACGGTGCGGCGGCCGTGGTCGTGATGAGCAAGACCAAGGCGCAGGAACTGGGCCTGGAGTGGATCGCCGAGATCGGCGCCCACGGAAATGTGGCGGGACCCGACAACTCCCTCCAGTCGCAGCCGTCCAACGCGATCCTGCACGCCCTGAAGAAGGAGGGCCTGGAGGTCGAGAGCCTCGACCTGATCGAGATCAACGAGGCCTTCGCCGCCGTGGCGGTGCAGTCAATGAAGGACCTCGGGGTGTCCACGGAAAAGGTGAATGTCAACGGCGGCGCGATCGCCCTGGGCCACCCCATCGGCATGTCCGGCGCCCGCCTGGTCCTGCACCTGGCCCTGGAGCTCAAGCGGCGCGGCGGCGGGGTCGGCGCGGCGGCGCTGTGCGGCGGCGGCGGTCAGGGTGACGCGCTGATCGTGCGGGTACCCAAGGCCTGAGCAGCAGTACCTTCTCGCACATCCGCAAGGGATCGGAGCCGTGATGCAGGACGTCGCCTCGCTGGTGGCCCAGGCCAGGGAAGGCCGGCCGCGTGCCGTGGCCCGGCTGATCTCCCTGGTGGAGGGGGCGTCCCCCCAACTCCGGGAGGTCATGGCGACCCTCGCACCGCTGACCGGCGGGGCGTACGTCGTGGGTCTCACGGGATCGCCGGGCGTGGGCAAGTCCACGTCCACGTCCGCGCTGGTCACGGCGTACCGCAAGCAGGGCAGGCGGGTCGGCGTCCTGGCCGTCGACCCGTCCTCGCCGTTCTCGGGCGGCGCCCTGCTCGGCGACCGCGTCCGTATGTCGGACCACTCCTCCGACCCCGGCGTCTACATCCGCTCGATGGCCACCCGGGGCCACCTCGGCGGCCTCGCCTGGTCGGCACCGCAGGCGATCCGCGTCCTGGACGCGGCGGGCTGCGACGTGATCCTGGTCGAGACGGTGGGCGTCGGCCAGTCGGAGGTCGAGATCGCGTCCCAGGCGGACACGAGCGTGGTGTTGCTGGCCCCCGGGATGGGCGACGGCATCCAGGCGGCGAAGGCCGGAATCCTGGAGATCGGCGACATCTACGTCGTCAACAAGGCCGACCGCGACGGCGCCGACGCGACGGCTCGCGAGCTGAACCACATGCTCGGCCTCGGCGAATCCCGCGGCCCCGGCGACTGGCGCCCCCCGATCGTCAAGACGGTCGCCTCCCGCGCGGAGGGCATCGACGAGGTCGTGGAGGCCCTGGAGAAGCACCGGGCGTGGATGGAGGAGCACGGCGTCCTGGCGGAGCGCCGCGCGGCCCGGGCGGCTCGTGAGGTGGAGACGATCGCGGTCACGGCCCTGCGGGCCCGCATCGGCGACCTGCATGGGGACCGCCGGTTGAGTGCGCTCGCGGAGCGGATCGTGGCGGGGGAGTTGGACCCGTACCGAGCGGCGGACGAACTGATCGCGGGCATCACGGAGGGGTGATCGCGGGGATCACCGGGAGCTAACTCGATGGTCAACAGCCCTGCCCCATTGGTACGTTGACCGCATGTTCCTCCTCATGGCATAGGGCGCGCCGAACACACCGGCGTCCCTTTCCCATGCCTCCAGTTGAGGAACATCTCGCATGTCCGCGTCTTCTTCCACGCCGGCTTCGGCGTGCCCTTCGTATGCCGCCGTGCTCCAAGTCCCGTACGCCCGCCGCACGTTCGCCGCGGCGCTCGTGGGCCGCCTCTCGTACGGCACGGTCTCCCCGGCAGTCCTGCTCGCGGTGGTCCGCGCCACCGGCTCCTACGCCGCCGCCGGCACGATCATGGCCGTCTTCGGAGCCACGGCCGTCCTCCTGATGCCCCTGCGCGCGGCCCTGGTCGACCGCCACGGCCCCCGCCGGGCCCTCCTCCCCATGGCGATGCTCTACGGCGGTCTCCTGTGCGTCCTCGCGGCGGTGACCTGGAGCCCCGGGACGCCGGAGGTGGTGCTGGGTGTGGTGGCCGCGCTGACGGGTGTGTGCGCGCCCCCACTTGGACCCACGATGCGCTCCGTGTGGGCCGAACTCGTGGGTGACCGTGGGTTGTTGCAGCGCGCGTACAGCCTCGACGGTGTTGCGGAGGAACTCCTGTACGTCGTTGGCCCGTTGGCGGTCGGCGGGGTGCTCGGCTTCGCTCCGCCGGCTGCGGGGGTGCTGCTCAGCGCGGCCCTCATCGTGACCGGGACGTTCGCGTTCGTCATGTCACCGGTGATGTCGGGTGTCCGTGTATCGGCAGGCGCGAGGCGGGGGTTGAGGCCGGCGCGGGTTCGTGGGCTGCTCGGTCCGGTGGTCGTGGCCGGGGGGATGGGGCTCGCGTTGAGTGCGGTCTATCTGTTGGTGATGGCGTTCGTGGAGCAGTGGGGGTACGGCGACGACGTGGTGCCCTGGGTGCTGGCGGCGTTGTCGGCGGGCAGTGCGGTGGGTGGGCTGGTGAACGGGGCGGTGAACTGGCGTGTCGCTGCGCGGGTTCGGTTGTCCGGGGCGGCGTTGGGGCTTGGGCTGGCGTTGGCTGCGGCCGGGTTTGCCTCGGGGGTGTGGTCACTCACCGTGGCTGTGGGGTGTGCGGGGTTCTTTGTGGCGCCGGCGTTGACTACCGCGTATCTGTTGGCCGACGAGGTGGCTTCGCCGGGGGCTCGGACGCAGGCGGGGGCGTGGGTCAACACGGCGGTGAATGCGGGGAGTTCGGGTGGGTCGGTGGTGACGGGGCTGCTTGTGGGGCGGGTGCCGTTGGGGGTTTGTTTTGTGGTTGCCGGGGTGGTGGCCGGGGGCGCGGGGATTGTGTCTTGGCTGCCGGCTCGTCGTGGCTGGTCGCGCCCACGCGGCGGAGCCGCAAATTGATACAGCCCCGCGCCCCTAAAGACAAGGGGCGTTGTCGTACCCCGACTTTGCAGGTCCCGGGCGGTGTCACTCAGCCCGTCCGGGACCTCTCCAAAGTGGGTGGCCAACATTCAGCTCGCCCGGGACCTCTCCAACGCAGGTGGCAGATACTCAGCTCGCCCGGTGCCTGTCCAACACAGGTTGGCGCAACCCGATCCGTCCGGTACTTCTCCAGCGCGGGTCGGCAATGCTCAGTCCGGCCGGTACTTCTGAAGCGCAGGGCGACAACACTCAGCCCGTCCGGCGCCTCCCCAACGCAGGCCGACACCACCCAGCCTGCCCGGTGCCTCCCCAGCGCAGGCCGCCAACACTCGGTCTGTCCGGTGCCTCTCCACGCGGGTCGGCACTACTCAGCCCGCCCGGTGCCTCCCCAGCGCAGGCCGCCAATACTCAGCCCGTGCGGTGCCTCTCCAGCGCAGGCCGGTGCAATCCGGTCCGTCCGGAGCCTGTCCAACACAGGCCGCCAATATTCAGCCCGTCCGGCGTTTGAGGACGAGGCCCCTTCAGGGCCGATGGGGGTCTGGGGGCGGAGCCCCCAGAACAGCCCCGCCGCGACGGACGGTAGGGGGGTCAGGGGCGTCCCCGTTGGCCCCTCAGGTGTTCCGCGATCGGCTTCAACGTGCTGCTGAGGTCCGACAGGCCCTCGGGCGTCACGAGGTCGATGAAGTGGCGCCGTACGGACGCGACATGGTGGGGCGCGACCTTCTTCATCGTCTCCAGGCCGTGATCCGTGAGCACGGCGTACAGACCCCGGCGGTCCGACTCGCAGTTCTCCCGGCGGACCAGGTCCGCGTTCTCCATCCGGGTGATCTGATGCGAGAGGCGGCTCTTGGACTGCATGGTCGCGGCCGCGAGGTCGCTCATCCGCAGTCGTACGCCCTCCGCCTCGGAGAGATTCACCAGGATCTCGTAGTCGTTCATCGTCAGGCCGAACGGCTGCAGGTCCTTTTCGAGTTGGTACGTCAGCAGCCTGTTGACCTCCAGATGGGTGCGCCAGGCGCACTGCTCCTCATCGGTCAGCCAGCGCGTGGCCGTCTCGGTCTCCATGAATGAAGTCTACCTAAAATGTTGAAAGGCGAACTAGTGAGGGTGGCGTGACGGCGCGCACACGTTCGACGTCACACTCCGCAGACTACCGCTCACAGCCCGAAGCGACGCTGGAGGTCCCCCAGCTGTCCGGGAAGGCGCGGTGCCCCCGCTTGCTGTGAAGGGCCTGTGGGAACCCCGCCCCCACCCGGTACCCCCGGCTCGTGCGGCACAACCCCTGTGGCCTGCTCGGGCATCAGATTCTCCGAGGACTGGAGCAGCACCGTGCCCGCCCCGACGAACTCGAACTGGTGCTCCTCCCCAGAGGCCCCGCCGATGCCCGTCATCGCACGTAGACCGCCCATCAGGCCGGTCATGTACGCGTGGTCGTAGTGATGGCACGGTGAGGGGCAGTCGGCCCAGCCGACGAGGGCCTGCGGATCCACCCGGATCGGGGGTTCCATGAACACCACCGGACCGCTCGACGCGGCCACGATCTTGCCCGTTCCGATGAGTGTCAGAAACCCGGGAACAATCGACTGCTTGAGAGCGAGACTTGGCTGAAAAGCGAGCAGGTTGCCCGAGCGAATGGTCATGTTGGCGTCTTCGAGGTCGTACGCGTTGACGTCGAAGGCCCGGTCGGCGAGCAGCATCTTGCCCGAGCCGTCCGCCACGACCCAGTCGCTCGCGTGCAGAGGCGAATGGAAGGACGTACGGACAAGTCGGTCGAGTCGCCCGTGCCCGATGCCGTTGAACTCCATCGAGCCGTAGTAGGCGATCATCTTCCCCTTCTGCAGGAACCACTGGCTCCCCTTGAGCTCCACGCAGAAGGTGTACTTGTTGACGTTGTCGTCGACCGGGAGGGTCATCGGGTCGAAGATCGTGGGGCCGCCGGCACCCGGATAGGTGGTCACAGCTTCTCCTCCGAGGCCTGGACGTACACCGCGCCGTTGCCGCTCAGCTCCAGCTGGAACGCCTCGCCGGAACCCCGGCCCACCATGTCGCGCCAACCGAGCGCCGTGGACAGCTTGTTGCGTACGTCGCCGTGGTGGGCGACGTAGGCCTGCGGGTCGACGTGGACCGGACGCCCCGGGGTGATCGGGACCTCGAAGACGCCGCCGTGGGCCATCACGGCGACCGAGCCCCGCCCCTGGAGGGTGGTCGTGAACAGGCCCTGGCCGGTGACCTGGCCGCGGACCATGCCCATCACCCCGCCCTGCGAGCCCATGAACATCGTGCCCTGCTGGAGGGTGCCCTCGAAGGCGAGGAGGCGGTCGGCCTCCACGTAGAGGGTGTCGCCGCTGAGGTTGATGATCTGGATGTGGTGGCCGCCGTGACCGAACATCACGGTGCCGCTGCCCTCGACGGTCATCAGGGGAGTCGCCTCGTTCGCCACCCGGCGTCCGAGCATCGACATGACGCCGCCCTGGCCGCCCTGGATGTTCGGGGTGAAGGAGACGTCGCCCTTGTAGGCGAGCATCGCGCCGCGCTGGCTGTACAGCCGCTGGCCCGGCACGACCGTGGCCTGGATCATCTTCGAGTTGATCTCGGTGAACGGCATGTCACACGTCCCCCGCGATCGTGTTCCGCTCGCTGGGCTGGACGTAGACGAGTCCGTCGCCCTCGAAGCGGATCTGGAAGGCCTCGCCGCCGCCCTCCCCGAAGAGCGTGCGGAAGGTCACACCGGACTGGAAGGACTGCTGCAGATTTCCCTGGTGCGCGATGTACGCGCCGGGATCGACGGTCAGCGGGTACTGCCGGCTGACCCGCAGCACCACGGCCGGGCCGTCCGACATGATCGCCGCCTGGCCGTGCCCCTCGACGGTCGTCGTGAACAGTCCGTTGCCCTGCGAGGCGCCGCGCAGCCCGGTGAACGTGGTCCCCGTCCGCAGCCCCGCGTCGGTCGCGAGCAGGTTGCTCGACTCGACGTACAGCTTGTCCCCCTGGAGATTCACGAGGTTGATCTCGGAGGCCCGGTCCGCGAACCAGCAGGTCCCCTGCCCCCTCACCTCCATCACCGTCATCTGCTCACCGGTGAGCCGCCGGGTCACCATCCCCCGGATGCCCTCACCGCCGCCGCTCATCTTCTTGAAGGCCATCTGCCCGTCGTACGCGACCATCGAGCCGTTCTTCGCTTTCACGGCGTCCCCGGTCATGTCGACGGCGAGCACCTTGCTGCCCTGGAGTCGAAACATCGCCACGCAGCGAAGGTAGCCGGACGGATGCGGTTGAGGACAGGGCCCGTGGGTGGAGAACGACCCTGACCTGCCCCCTAAGGGCGGGCCTACGGCGTCCTGCGGGGCGGTGCGCTCGCGTTCAGCCGGATGACGGCGGTCCCCGCGCGCAGGTCGACGGTCGACCAGGGCGGGTCCCCGTCCTCCTCGTCGTCCCGCATCACCAGCGCGCTCTGCCGTTCCTTCAGCTCGGTCTGCTTGCCCGGCGAGAGGCTCGCATGGAGCTGCTCGAAGCCGGTCGCGGATATCTGGCCCTGCCGGCCGGAGTTCCGCCAGGGAAGCATTCCGGCACGACCGGCCTTCAGGAGCAGCTGGTCGAGGAAGGCGAGCGCGGTCAGCAGGACGACCAACCCGGGCAGGGTCATGAAGAAGACGAACTGCACGAGCACTCCCGAGACGGCGGCTGCGGACCCCCAGTCTCGGCTCGCTCAGCCGTTTGCCACAATGGGTGAACGTTTGTGCTCGCGTTCACAAACTGTGGACGTCTCCCTCACCGAAGGTGACCCGTGGACATCAAGACCGCCACCGCCCTCCGCCGCCTCCGCCTGGTGTCGGCCCCCGAGGCCGTGTCCTTCCTCCTGCTGCTCGTCTGCTCGGTGCTGAAGCGGACCACGGACTTCAACGCGGTGCCCGTCATGGGCATGGTCCACGGCGTCCTCTTCATCCTCTACGTCCTCTTCTGGGCCGACGCCTGGAACCGCACGAAGTGGGGCGCCAAGACCGCCGCCTTCTACTTCGTCCTCTCCGTCCTCCCCACCGGCGGCTTCTTCGCCGAGCGCAAGCTCAAGCGCGAGGCCGAGAACGCGGTCATCGCCTCCCGCGCCCGCCAGGAAGGGGTCGTGAACGCATGATCGTCGCCTTCTCCGTGACGCCCCTCGGCGTCGGCGAGGACGTGGGGGAGTACGTCGCCGACGCCGTCCGCGTGGTCCGCGAATCCGGCCTGCCCAACCGCACCGACGCGATGTTCACGTCCATCGAGGGGGAGTGGGACGAGGTGATGGACGTGGTCAAGCGCGCGGTAGCCGCCGTCGAGGCCCGCGCCCCACGCGTCTCCGTCGTCCTCAAGGCGGACATCCGCCCCGGCGTGACGGACGGCCTCACGTCCAAGGTGGAGACGGTCGAGAGGCATCTGGCGGAGTAGCGGGGGCCTTGTCCCGGGCGGGGAAGCCGGAGGAGTCAGGGAAGCCAGGGTTTGAGGCCCCGCCCCACCGCCCCCACCACCTCACCCGGCGTCAGCTCATCGGCTCCTTCCACCACGACGAGCCCCCACCCGTGCCGCCGCACCGCGCCAAGCGTCACCGCGCGCTCCCGCCCCAGGTAGGCCACGGCCGACGCGAGGTCCGACACCGGCGGGCTCACCTCGTACGCGGCGAGTTTGCCGATGTACCGGTCGAGCCACCGCGCCCCCTCCCGTTCCCCGGCGCGGGACAGCGCGGTCCCGGCATCCCCGTCGAGGAAGACCACGACCGGGCGGACCGGCGCCAGCACGCGCGTGAGGTCGGCCATGAACGCGTCGATCGCCTCGTCGTCGTGGCCCATCGCCAGCAGCGTCGGCACGAACGGCACCAGCGCGTCCGCGACCACCACGTCGTCGCCGCGGGCCGGTACCGACTCGACGAACCGCTGCGTCGCCGCGACCAGCGTCTCCGGCCCGACCGCTCCCGTCGCCCCGAACTCCTCGGCCACCGCGCCGAATTGAGGCCGGCTCAGAATCTCCTCCTCGCGGAAGTGATCCACACGCAGGCCCGCACCGGCGAGCGACCGGGACAGTCCGGCACACAGCGTCGACTTGCCCACGCCGGGAGCGGCTCCCCACACCGACACCAGAACCGTCACCGCCAACTCCCCACCACAGCCCCGCAGTCGCTCACCCCACCCGCCCCACCGCCGCACTCAACCGCGACACCACCCCCAACTCCGGCACCGACCCCAGCGCGGCGACCACCTGCCCGCTCCCGAACTCCCGCTGCGCAGCCGTCACCGTCGGATCGATCGCGCACTCGGCCTGTACCCGCACGTAGTTCAGCGCGGTGGCGAACAGCATCGAGAACGACTGCGGACCCTGTACGACCGCACGCCCCCCGGCACTCCGGTAAGCCCGCGCCACCCGCACCCCGGCCTCCACATTCCCCTCGTTCCCGCCCGACCACATGAACAGGGCGCGGGCCAACTCCCGTTCCGCGGAAGCGGATCCGGCGTTGTCCCAGTCGAGGAGGACGGGGCCGGCCGGGCCGACCAGGACGTTCTGGGGTTGCAGGTCGAGGTGGGACGTCACCAGGTCGTCGGGGTCGGACGGGGTCACCCAGTGCGCCAACTCCCTTGCGGAGGTGGCGATGAAGCGGCCCAGCGCGTCCGCCCACGGCAGACCGGCCAGCCGTACCTTCCCGTGCAGTTCCTTCCATTCGTCGTCCCGCGGGCACTCCTCGTACCAGGAACTCGGCAGCCCGCTCTCGCCCTCGCCCGCCCGGTGCAGCAGCGCCATGGTCCGTCCGAACCAGTCCAGGACGTCCGGATCGGACGCGTCCGCGCGGGTGCCGTCGATCCAGTCGTACAGCTTGATGTGGGAGCCGGCGGACGGGCCGGAGCCGGAGTCGGCGTCCAGGTGTGAGACGTACGCCCCCTCCCGGTTCCGCATCAGCCGCGGTGACGCGATCCCCAGCCCCTCCGACGCCTCCCGTAACGCGGCCTCCCGTCCGACCTGTTCCTCGTCGCAGCCGAAGAGCAGCTCTTTCACCGCCCATGACGAGCCGCCGCCGGACAGCTTCCAGATCTGGCCCAGCGCGCCCCGGGTGACGGGCGCCAACGTCCACGGTCCGGCGCCGAGCGCGTAGGTCTCGGCGATGAGATCGGCGGTGTCGTGCATGCGGATGCCTTTCGGAGGGCCGGAGATCACCAACGGCGGCATTCTCTCCGAGCCGCTCTTCCGTCGGGGTTCGGCCGCCGGGGTCAACTCCCCACCCACCTGGACGCACCCAGTTCGACACGCCCCCATATCTCCACTTGTGTGTTGGTATCGGCCCGGTCGATCTTCGGTTCCACGGTCTCCACTCGGACTCCACGGATCCGCGCTCCCCGGGCGTCGATCACTCCTCAATCATTGGAGGGCGCTGTGCGGCCGGAGGGCTACGACTACGACACCTACAGCCGACTGGCCGGGCCGCTCACCGAGCCGTCCGGTGGGTCGTACCAGGTGCAGTACACCTCGCTCCTCTCACGCGAGCCCCACCGAATACGCGCTGTCCTCCTGATGAGCCTCGCCCCGGTGCTCACCGCCGCCCTGCTCGTCTATCTCGTCTGGCCCTCCCACTGGGTCGAGCGCGAGGGCGGTCAGGAGTGGATGGTCGGGCTCGACGTCACGATGCTGATAGCCATCGGCCTCATCGAGCTGTTCATGGTCGTCAACGTCGCCTCCGTCGCCCACGCCACGCTGGTCGCCCGCGACCCGATCCCGGTCGTCCCCGCCCCCGGCACCCGCGTCGCCTTCCTCACGACGTACGTCCCGGGCAAGGAACCCCTCTCCATGGTCCGCGCGACTCTCGAAGGCGCGGTCAGGGTCACGCATACCGGGCCGGTCGACGTCTGGCTCCTCGACGAGGGTGACGACGAGCAAGCCAAGGCCCTGTGCGCCGAGTTGGGCGTACGGCACTTCACGCGGCACGGAGTTCCCGAGTGGAACCGCCCCAAGGGTGTCCACAAGGCCCGTACGAAGCACGGGAATTACAACGCCTGGATCGCGATGCACGGCGGTGACTACGAGTTCTTCGCCTCCGTCGACACCGACCACGTGCCGCTCCCCAACTTCCTTGAGCGGATGATGGGTTACTTCCGCGACCCGGACGTCGCCTTCGTCGTAGGACCGCAGGTGTACGGGAACTACCACAACCCCGTCACCAAGGCCGCCGAGTCGCAGCAGTTCCTCTTCCACGCGCTGATCCAGCGCGCCGGAAACCGCTACCGCGCCCCCATGTTCGTCGGCACCAACAACGTCGTACGGATGGCCGCCGTCAAGCAGATCGGCGGGCTGTACGACTCCATCACCGAGGACATGGCCACCGGGTTCGAGCTGCACCGGCACCGCAATCCCCTGACCCGTACGCACTGGCGGTCCGTCTACACGCCCGACGTGCTCGCCGTGGGGGAGGGGCCGGCCTCCTGGACCGACTTCTTCACGCAGCAGATGCGGTGGTCGCGCGGGACGTACGAGACGCTCATCAAGCAGTACTGGAAGGCGCCGTTCACGATGCCTCCGGGGCGGCTGTTCTCGTACACGCTGATGCTCGTCTACTACCCGATGACGGCCGTCAACTGGCTGCTGGGCATCATGAGTTGCTTCCTGTTCCTGTGGTTCGGGGCGTCCGGTACGCAGGTCGCGGCCTCTGTGTGGCTGATGCTCTACAGCGATGCGGCGGCGCTTCAGATCGGGCTCTATCTCTGGAACCGGCGGCACAACGTCTCCCCGCACGAGCCGGAAGGGTCGGGCGGGCTGGCGGGGATGGCGATGTCGGCGCTCTCCGCGCCCATCTACCTCAAGTCCTTCGGCGAGGCGCTCATTCGCCGTCCCAGCCGGTTCGTCGTCACGCCCAAGGGCGGCGATGCCAGCCCGGACCGGGTGATGACCTTCCGGATCCATCTCTTCTGGGCGATCCTCCTGGCGACCTCGCTGGCCGCCTCGGTCGTGCTCGACCACACCCATGCCGCCATGCGCACCTGGGCCGTCCTCGGGATGGTCATCTCCCTTGCGCCGCTGGGGGTTTGGGCCGGGTCGCTGCTCAAGGAGCGCCGGGAGCGGCGGTCGCTGCTCGGCGGCGCGCGCACTCTCGACACCGCCGAGCCCGCGCTCGCCACCACCGGGGCGGGTCCGTCCGTCTCCAGCACCACGACAGGGGGCAACTAGACCATGGCTTTCCAGCCGTCCCAGAAAACCAGGAAGACCGTCCTCGGCATCGGCGGCATCGCCGTCCTGGCCGGTCTCAACGCCCCGGCCGCCCTGGACTTCGCCGGTGAGCAGTACCACGAGTACAAGATCACGCGGCCCGACTACATGGCCAAGTACGGCTCCTGGGACCAGATCGACATCCCGAAGAAGTACCGGACCAACGCCATCCATGCCTCGCTCCTGCACACCGGCAAGGTGCTGATCGTGGCCGGGTCGGGGAACGAGCAGAAGAAATTCAACGCGGGTTCGTTCGACACCGTGCTGTGGGATCCGAAGGCCAACACCTTCAAGAAGATCCCGACCCCGGTCGACTTCTTCTGCGGCGGACACAGCCAACTCCCCAGCGGCAACCTGCTGGTGGCCGGTGGCACCGCCCGCTACGAACTCCTCGACGGCGAGGTCAAGCGGGCCGGCGGCGGTATGCGCGTCAAGAACGAGAGCCCGAACAAGGCGATGTTCCTGAAGAAGGGCACCGTCTTCCGCTCCCCGGCCGGTGTCGACTACGTCAGCAAGTTCGACGTGACCGTCCCCAAGGCCAAGCGCGAGTTCAAGGTGACGTACAACGCCCGCGGTGTGATGCAGCCCTGGCAGACCAAGGTCACCGCGAGCGAGGTCCGCGTCTTCGTCGAGGCCGCCGAGGCGGGCCCGATGTCGGTCACCGAGAACCAGGCCCAGTACGACATCGTCGGCCTCAAGGGCAAGGACGCGAACAACACGTACGGCCTCTCCGAGAAGATCACCCTGGAGAAGCAGGACTACCAAGGCATCCGCGCCGCCTACGAGTTCGACCCGAAGGCCGAGCGGTACATCCCCGTCGACCCGATGGAGAAGGCCCGTTGGTACCCGACCCTCGTCGGCCTCGACGACGGCCGCGTCCTCGCCGTCTCCGGCCTCGACGACGTCGGGGTGATCGACCAGGGCGACAACGAGATCTACGACCCGAAGACCAAGAAGTGGACCCCGGGCCCCAAGCGCTACTTCCCGACCTACCCGGCCCTCTTCCTCACCAAGGGCGGCAAGCTCTTCTACCCGGCCTCGAACGCCGGCTACGGACCCGCCAACAAGGGCCGTGAGCCCGGCATTTGGGACCTGAAGACCAACAAGTTCACCAAGGTTGCGGGCCTCAACGACCCCGACGAGACCGAGACCTCGTCCTCGCTCCTGCTGCCGCCCGCGCAGGACCAGAAGGTGATGATCCTCGGCGGCGGAGGCGTCGGCGAGTCCAAGAAGTCGACCCCGCGCACGGCGGTCGTCGACCTCAAGCAGGACAGCCCGGTCTTCAAGGACGGCCCCAACCTCCCCCAGGGCACCCGGTACTTGAACAGCGTGATCATGCCGGACGACTCGGTCTTCACCACCAACGGCTCCTCGGACTACCGCGGCCGCAGCGCCAGCAACATCTTCAAGGCGCAGTTCTACGACCCGAAGGGCAACGCCTTCCACGAGGCCGCCGCTCCGATGGTCGGCCGCAACTACCATTCCGAGGCACTGCTGTTGCCCGACGGCAGGGTCGTCACGTTCGGCTCCGACCCGCTCTTCGATGACCAGGCCAACACCAAACTGGGCCACTTCGAGCAGCGCATGGAGATCTTCACCCCGCCCGCGCTGCACAAGAACGGCACCAACAGGCCGGTCCTGCAGGACGGTCCGGAGACCCTGGACCGGCACCACCGCGCGACCTTCCGCACCGACCACCCCGAACGGGTCGTCAAGGCCCGTCTGATGCGGCCGAGTTCGGTCACGCACACGACGGACGTCGAGCAGCGCTCCATCGAACTCGGCCTCGTCAAGGACGGCAAGTCGGTGACGGTGGACGTCCCCAAGGACCAGGCGCTGGTGCCGCCCGGCTGGTACATGCTCTTCGTGACGGACGCGCAGGGCACGCCGTCGGAGGCGAAGTGGATCCAGGTCCAGTGAAGTTGACCGGGGCGAGCTGAACTGCCTTGCTACGCCTTGGAGTTGCGAGCCAGCTCCAGGGCGTACTCCGGCCACCACTGCCCGGCGTCGGGACCGCCCTCGCAGGTGCCGTCCGAGGCGCCGGGCCGCTTGATCCAGAGATAGGCGTCCAGGGCCTGTTCGCCGGTGTCGGTGGTCGGGCGGGTGCCGAGGCCCCGGCCCGGCGGGTTGCACCAGGCGCCGTCCAGCGGGCCGTTGCCGTTGCGGCTGGTGTCGACGACGAAGTGCTTGCCGCCGAGGTCCCGCGACAGCTGGACGCCGTATTTCTTGGTCACCGCGTCCGTCTGGAAGTTGGACACGTTGAGCGAGAACCCGTCGGCCTCCTCGACCCCGGCGCGCTTCAGCGGCTCCACGAGCTTCCAAGGATCCTGAATCCAGGACGGGTTGCCCGCGTCGAGATACACCTTCGTCCCCGACTGCTGCTTCAGCCGGACGACCGCCTCGCTCAGCAACTGCTCCCGCTCGCCCTGGTATTCGCCGGGCGTGCAGCCGTCCACCATGTGCGCGACGGCATCGGGTTCGAGTACGACGACCGCCTTCGCGTCCCCCAGCGCCTCGGCGAACTTCCCGATCCACGCCCGGTAGGCATCGGCGTCCGCCGCCCCACCGGCCGAGTGCTGACCGCAGTCGCGGTGCGGGATGTCGTACGCCACGAAGAGCGCCGTACGCCCTTCCTGCCGCGCGGCCGCGGTCGCCGCCTTGATCACCGGAGCGGGATCGATCTCCCCGGCCGGCCACAGGGCCGTCGGCTCGTCGGCGATCCGCTTGAGCAGGGCGGCGTCCTGCTTACGCCCCTCCCGCTCCCACATCTGGATCTGCTCGGCCGCCGGACTCGCCGGATCGACCCAGAAGGTCATGTCACCGGCCGGCCCCTTGGACCGGGCACCGGCGACGGAGGCCTCGTCGACATCGGACGCGGACGAACAGCCCACCGCCAGCCCGAACACCGAGAGCACCACGAACGTGCGGATCAGCCGGGACATGCCGCTCCCTTACGCGAGGGGACATTCAGTGACAATCAGTAAGTAATGCTGGCACAAGGCGCATGGTGTGCTCCGATACGACACCGGGCACATGGGTACGGCCTCGCAGGACCGATGGGCGAGACGGGGCTGACCACGATGTGACCGGCCGGTAAGGTCTGGTGCCGTGTCAAAGCCGCTCAGTCTTCCTTTCGACCCCATCGCCCGCGCCGACGAACACTGGAAACAGCGCTGGGGAAACGTGCCGTCGATGGCCGCCATCACCTCGATCATGCGGGCGCAGCAGATCCTGCTCGCCGAGGTCGACGCGGTCGTCAAGCCGTACGGACTGACGTTCGCGCGCTACGAGGCCCTCGTGCTGCTCACCTTCTCCAAGGCCGGTGAGCTGCCGATGTCCAAGATCGGGGAGCGGCTCATGGTGCACCCCACGTCCGTGACGAACACGGTGGACCGCCTGGTCAGGTCCGGTCTCGTCGCCAAGCGCCCCAACCCCAACGACGGCCGCGGCACCCTCGCCTCCATCACCGACAAGGGCCGCGAGGTCTGCGACGCGGCCACGCGCGACCTGATGGAGATGGACTTCGGGCTGAGTGCCTACGACGCGGAGGAGTGCGGGGAGATCTTCGCGATGCTGCGGCCGCTGAGGGTCGCCGCCGAGGACTTCGACGAGGAGTGAGCCGGGGGTCGGGTCGGGGGCCCGGTCGGGGGCCGACCCGGGGAAAGATCGCCCTGAACCGGTCGTTACGCTCGTCCTCATGAAA
This sequence comes from Streptomyces sp. NPDC050528, assembly GCF_044457795.1. Lineage (NCBI taxonomy): Bacteria > Bacillati > Actinomycetota > Actinomycetes > Kitasatosporales > Streptomycetaceae > Streptomyces > Streptomyces sp. NPDC050528. The sequence continues at coordinate 605,083 of NZ_JBITHH010000001.1, read as the reverse complement.
AAGAGCGTGCTGACCCGCTACCGCGTCATGGCCTACGTCACGGGTGTCCTGCTGGTCCTGCTGTGCCTCAGCATGATCGCCAAGTACCTGCTCAAGATCGACGGCGCCGGCAGCTTCACCGAGGTCGTCGCCATCGCGCACGGCTGGCTGTACGTCGTCTACCTGCTCTTCGCGTTCGACCTGGGCTCCAAGGCCAAGTGGCCGGTCGGAAAGCAGCTGTGGGTGCTGCTCGCGGGGACCATCCCGACGGCCGCGTTCTTCGTCGAGCGGAAGATCAGCCACGAGCTGGAGTCGAAGATCGTCGAGCCGACTCCGGTCGCCGCGAAGGCGTAGCCGCCGGCCCGGGCCGCTGTCAGGGTTCCTCGACCAGGAACCTGACGTTGTCGACCACGAACTCGCCGTACTGGAGAGCCGATCCGACGGCCTCCAGTCGCCCGTACCGGTCCGGGGACAGCGAGGCCTTCGGCGCGGCGCGGACCATCGCTCTCAACAGCACCCGGAACGCGAGGTCCGGAGTGCCGCGGCGGGCGCAGTCCACCAGCGCCGCCCGCACCTCGGCCGTCAGGAACCGGGACTCCTCGATCTCGGCGACGACCGCGTCGAGGCACGCGATGCCGTCCTCCGTGTCCGCTCCCGAGAGCGGGCGTACGCCGGTTTCCGCGGACAGCCGCGCGTCACAGAGGCCGACGACCGACCGCGTCCATTCCGCCCCGCTCCCGAGCCGCGTCCCGAAACTCGGCAGGTACTCCGCCCCGGCGTTCCAGAGCACCTCCAGCGTCTGTGACGGGAGGCCGTCGAGGGCCAGCGCGTCACGGCGCACCGCCAGGGCCGCCTCGCCGCTCCACCCCGCGAGGTGGTTCGCGACGATCTCGGCGGCCGTGTCCCCGTAGTGGGTCCCGTCCTGGTGGAAGAACCCCATCACCCACGACACACCGAAGTCGAACTCCGTAAAGCGTGGCACCGCGCCTGACCTCCCTTACTTCGTTCGGTTGCTTCGAATACTTCGGACAGTACGTCTGCGCGTAGTGACCGGCCCCGCCGAGGGAGCCCTTCTCCCCGAAGCGACCCTGCCAGTCCCGCTCCCACGTCGATCCTCGACATTTACTAGGACGTCCTAGTAAATTCGATGGTATGGACGCTGACGCCATCGCAGAGGGCCGCCGACGCTGGCAGGCCCGGTTCGACGCCGCACGCACGCGTGAGGCCGATTTCACCACGCTCTCCGGGGATGCCGTAGAGCCGGTGTACGGGCCTCGCCCCGGGGACACGTACGACGGCTTCGAGCGGATCGGGTGGCCCGGGGAGTACCCCTACACGCGCGGGCTGTACGCGACGGGGTACCGGGGGCGGACGTGGACGATCCGGCAGTTCGCCGGGTTCGGGAACGCCGAGCAGACCAACGAGCGGTACAAGAAGATCCTGGCGAATGGTGGTGGCGGGCTGTCCGTGGCCTTCGACATGCCGACCCTCATGGGCCGCGACTCCGACGACCCGCGCTCGCTCGGCGAGGTCGGGCACTGCGGGGTCGCCATCGACTCCGCCGCCGACATGGAGGTCCTCTTCAAGGACATCCCGCTCGGCGATGTGACGACGTCGATGACGATCAGCGGACCGGCCGTCCCGGTCTTCTGCATGTACCTGGTGGCGGCCGAGCGCCAGGGCGTGGACTCCGCCGTCCTCAACGGCACGCTCCAGACGGACATCTTCAAGGAGTACATCGCCCAGAAGGAGTGGCTCTTCCAGCCCGAGCCGCACCTGCGCCTCATCGGCGACCTCATGGAGTACTGCGCGACCGGCATCCGCGACTACAAGCCGCTGTCCGTCTCCGGCTACCACATCCGCGAGGCCGGCTCCACGGCCGCGCAGGAGCTGGCGTACACGCTGGCCGACGGCTTCGGGTACGTCGAACTCGGCCTGTCCCGGGGCCTGGACGTGGACGTCTTCGCCCCCGGCCTGTCCTTCTTCTTCGACGCGCACGTCGACTTCTTCGAGGAGATCGCCAAGTTCCGCGCGGCACGCAGGATCTGGGCCCGCTGGATGCGGGACGTCTACGGCGCGAAGTCCGAGAAGGCCCAGTGGCTGCGCTTCCACACCCAGACCGCCGGCGTCTCCCTGACCGCGCAGCAGCCGTACAACAACGTGGTCCGTACGGCAGTTGAGGCACTCGCCGCTGTCCTCGGCGGGACCAACTCGCTGCACACCAACGCCCTGGACGAGACCCTCGCCCTGCCCAGCGAGCAGGCCGCGGAGATCGCGCTGCGCACGCAGCAGGTGCTGATGGAGGAGACCGGGGTCGCCAACGTCGCGGATCCGCTGGGTGGTTCGTGGTACGTCGAGCAGCTCACCGACCGGATCGAGGCGGACGCCGAGAAGATCTTCGAGCAGATCAGGGAGCGGGGCCTGCGGGCCCACCCGGACGGACAGCACCCGATCGGTCCGATCACCTCCGGCATCCTGCGCGGCATCGAGGACGGCTGGTTCACCGGCGAGATCGCCGAGGCCGCGTTCCAGTACCAGCGGTCCGTCGAGAAGGGCGACAAGCGGGTCGTCGGCGTCAACGTCCACCATGGGTCCGTCACGGGTGACCTGGAGATCCTGCGGGTCAGCCACGAGGTGGAGCGGGAGCAGGTCCGGGAGTTGGGCGCGCGCAAGGGCGGGCGGGACGAGGCGGCCGTAGGGGCCGCTCTGGACGCGATGCTCGCGGCGGCTCGGGACGGGGCGAACATGATCGGGCCGATGCTGGACGCCGCGAGGGCGGAGGCGACGCTGGGGGAGATCTGCGGGGTGTTGCGGGACGAGTGGGGGGTTTACACGGAGCCCGCAGGGTTCTAGGTCCCGCTTCTGCTTCTACGTGCTGCTGAGTGACGTCAGGCCCAGCAGCAGGACCTGGGTGAAGCTGCGGACCCAGCGTTCGTCGGCCGGTTCCGCGCTCACCAGGGTGCGGTGGACCACCGCACCCGCCACCACGTCGAAGATCAGGTCGGCCGTGCGCGCGGCTTCCTCCGGGTCGGTCTCCGGGGGGAGTTCGCCGCGCGCCTGGGCCCGCGCCCTGCCCTCCACGACCAGGCACTTCTGCCGTTCGACGATCGACTCGCGGATGCGCTCCCGCAGGGCGTCGTCGCGGGTCGATTCCGCCACCACCGCCATCAGGCCGCTCCGGGCCTCCGGGCGGTCCAGGATCGCCGCGAACTGGAGGACCACGCCCTCGATGTCGGCGGCCAGTGTGCCGCGGTCGGGGAGGCGGAGTTCGTCGAAGAGTTCCGCCACCGCGTCGACGACGAGTTCGTTCTTGCCGGCCCAGCGGCGGTAGAGGGTCGTCTTTGCAACCCCCGCGCGCGTCGCCACGTCTCCCAACGTGAGCTTGGACCAGCCGAGTTCGACCAGCGCCTCCCGGGTCGCCGCCAGGATCGCGGTGTCCGCGGTGGTGCTGCGGGGGCGTCCCGCGGCGCGTGGGGCGGGAGTGCTGCTCTGCATCCCTTGACCATAACGGGCGGTTCCTGTGGTGCAGTGAGGGAGATCACCGGGTATCACTTTCCGGGAAGGGCCCGACACCATTACGCTACGACCCGTAGCGAAACCACGGGCGCGGGGTGGGGACCCGGCGCCGAACAGCTCGCGGCAGACTCACAACAGACTTGCTGCAGACCGGCTTTCACAACGCTTTTCATTCACACGCGCGGACGGGGGAGGATAGACGCATGCAGCCACGGAACATGTCCATGAGCGGAGTCGTCGACCTCGCCGCGGTGAAGGCGGCCCAGGAGGCCAAGGTCAAGGCGGAGCAGGCGCGCGCCGAGACCGCCCGGCAGGGGGGCGGCGGGGCCGTCTCGCCGGCCGATCTGGTGATCGACGTAGATGAGGCGGGGTTCGAGAGCGAGGTCCTGCAGCGGTCCACCGAGGTCCCGGTCGTCATCGACTTCTGGGCCGAGTGGTGCGAGCCGTGCAAGCAGCTGAGCCCGCTCCTGGAGCGGCTCGCGCTCGATTACAACGGACGCTTCGTCCTTGCCAAGATCGATGTCGACGCCAATCAGATGCTGATGCAGCAGTTCGGGGTGCAGGGCATCCCGGCCGTCTTCGCGGTGGTCGCGGGCCAGGCGCTGCCGCTCTTCCAGGGTGCCGCCCCCGAGGCGCAGATCCGGGAGACGCTCGACCAGTTGATCCAGGTCGCCGAGCAGCGCTTCGGTCTCACCGGGTTGCAGGTCGACCCCGACGCCGCGCCGGGCGACCGTCCCGAGGCCGTCGCCGAGGTGCCGGCGGGACCGTACGACGCGCTGCTCGAAGCCGCCGTACAGGCCCTGGACGCGGGGGACTTCGGCGGGGCCGTGCAGGCGTACAAGAATGTGCTGAGCGACGACCCGGGCAACTCCGAGGCCAAACTGGGGCTCGCCCAGGCCGAGTTGCTGCACCGGGTGTCGGCCCTCGACCCGCAGCGGGTGCGCACCGAGGCCGCCGAGAAGCCGGGTGACGTGCCGGCGCAGATCGCCGCCGCCGACCTGGATCTGGTCGGCGGTCATGTCGAGGACGCGTTCAGCCGGCTGATCGACACCGTGCGGCGCACGGTGGGTGACGACCGGGATGCCGTACGGCTGCGGCTGCTGGAGCTGTTCGAGGTCGTCGGGGCCGATGACCCCAGGGTGACGGCGGCCCGGCGGGCGCTGGCGCGGGCGCTGTTCTGAGCGGGGCGCGGGGCCGGTTCTGACCAGTCGGTAAACCTTGTGACCTGTGATGCCGGAGTGAAAGATTTGCCGACGGAGTGTCACTGCGGCCGCGCTTTACCAAATCTTGGTAATCGCGGCCGCTGTTACTTGGAGTAAGTCGAGCGCGTTGATCTGTCGGATTCCGTCCGAATGTCAACTGATTTGTCCTGGCCCACGATGACACCCAGCGTCGTCGACCGATACCGGCGGGTCGTTGTTCGGTTATCCGGCCGTTACTACCCAGTAACGAAGCCCCTTGTGCGGGCGGCGAGAATGCACCACGATCGGCGACGCTCGGTCCATTTCCGTACCCCGACAGCCGGTCGGGCGGACGGGGTTTCCTGGGTCCCCACCGAGTAGAGCCGGAAACAATGGAGTCGGCTCTTGGGCAGGGGGGTCTTCGCCGTACGGCGGAGCCTGTCCAGCAAGGTTGTGCGTGATGTGCGTCAGGCGCGACCAGTGGTTGTCGCTCGGGGGTGATCGCCGGTGATCGGTGCGCGGTTCGCGCCTCCGAGGACGGGCGCTCCCCTTCCCGAGGACGTAGCACTTCTCCCATCCCTGCCCGGCTGAGCCGCCATCTGGGGGCAGTCAGGGCCAGGAGATGTACGTCCGAGAAGGAGGAAATATGGAGTCCCAGGTGCGTGGCGGGACGAGATGGAAGCGCTTCGCTGTGGTCATGGTGCCCAGCGTCGCCGCTACGGCGTGTATAGGTGTCGCCCTCGCGCAGGGTGCCCTCGCCGCGTCGTTCAGTGTTTCCGGCCAGTCGTTCAAGGTGACGGCCGACCAGCTCGACGGCACGGGCTTCGCGCAGTACGGAGCGCTTGACTCGGGCTACACGCTCAGCGGCGGGACCACGGCTCACCCCGTGGCCGTCTCGTCGTTCAAGACCGCCAAGATCACCAACATGTGCCAGTCGGTGGTCACCCCGAACATCCCGGTCCTCGGATCGGTCAGCCTCGTGCTGCGGGCGGGCGGCGGCGGTACGCCGGTCGAGGCCGACAACCTGTACATCGACGTCGATGACCTCAGCGCCGATGCGGTGTTCCACAACATCGACATCGGCGTGGCCGCCGGTGACACGGGCCCGGACAAGAACGGCAAGGGCCCGGGCATGAAGGGCGGCAAGGAAGCGGCGAACCCGTACGGATTCGCCCAGCAGGCCGAGTCGGCCACGCTGACCAACGTGAAGCAGACGGCGTGGGCCACCACTGCCGGAACCTTCAAGCTCAGCGGGCTGAAGATGTCGGTTTCGGCCGGCACCCACGAGTGCTACTAGGCACTTGACGGCGGGCGGGGGAGCCGGTGGCGCCCCCGCCCGTCCCACTTCCACCAGCGCCTTCACACAAGGTGCGACTCTCCACCACAGCAACGCCGTACCAGGGAGCTGTTTTCCATGAGCGCCGAGACTCCTGCCGCACCCGGCCAGTTCGCCCGCCGGAGGCTGCAGTTTCGTGCCTGGCGTGGCACGAGGCCGTTCTGGGCCGGTCTGTTCGTCATGCTCGGCGGACTCCCGATCGCCTACTTCCCGTACGCACATCTCCAGGTGGGCCATCTGACGCTGGCGATGGCCACCACCGCGGGCGCCGGGTCCCTGATCATCGGCGTACTGCTGGTCGTCCTGGGCTTCAGCCTCTGGTTCCAGAAGCACGTCCGCACCTTCGCGGGTGTCGCGGCGATCCTGCTGGCGCTGGTGTCCATCCCCGTGTCCAACCTCGGCGGCTTCCTGATCGGCTTCCTCCTCGCCATGGTCGGCGGGGCGCTGGCCGTGTCCTGGGCGCCGGGCGCACCGCCGGAGCCGCAGGCGGTACAGGAGGACACGCAGGGCGAGGGTGGCGCGCCGGCGGCGGCGCCGTACGAGGCGGCGCCTCATGAGTCCGCCTCGTACTACGAGCCGGCGCCTCACGAGTCCACGCCCTACGAGTCCGCCGACGGTACGGGCGAGCCGAACGATCTGTCAGGAACGAGCCCGGTGAACCACGGGGCGAACGGGAGGCACAGTGCCGGCTGACGAGGTGACCCACGGGACTGATGTGGACGAGTCCCGTGTGAGAACCGGGCCGCGGCATGCGGCACCCAAGAAGCCGCTGTTCACCAGGCTCCACATGCCCGCCGGTAAGGCGATAGCCACGGTGGCGATGCCGACCGCCGTGATCGTGGGGATGGGCTTCACGTCCTCCCTCGCCCTCGCCGACAACGGATCGACGACCTCGCCGACGTCGAAGAGCCTGACGGCCGACGAGTACAAGGACTGTGTCGCCGCTCTCGCCAAGTCGACGGCCAGCCCCTCGGCGACGCCGTCCACGAGCGCGAGCGAGTCCGCCGACTCGTCCAAGGACACCGCGACGCCCTCGGCCACGGCCACGGACGACGCGGGCTCCGACACCAAGGACTCGGGCAAGTCCTCTTCGTCGGATTCAGGTTCCGACGACAAGGCCGCCACGCCCACGCCGTCCGCCTCCGCGAGCAAGTCGGCGGATTCGAGCGGTTCGTCGGGCAGCACCGCTACGGCGACGCCCTCGGCGTCCGCGAGCAGCGGCGGCGGCCTGCTGGACAGCATCGGCGACGCCATCACCGGCATCCTCACCGGCGGTTCGTCGAGCTCCGACTCCACGGCGAGCGCCACCCCGACGCCGACCGCGTCCGCCTCGGCGAGCGCCACGAAGGACGCGTCCTCGGACGGCTCCTCCAGCGTGTCCGACACCGTCAAGGACACGACCAAGAAGGTCACCGACACGGTGAACGACACCGTGAAGGACACGACCGACACGGCGTCCAAGGCGGCCGAGGACACCACCAAGGCGGTCGAGGACGCGGCGTCGGCCACGGCCACCCCGAGCTCGTCCGCGAGCGCGAGCACCGACACCTCGGACTGCCCGGTCGCCACGGACGACACCAGCGGCGTCGACAACAAGGTGCTGCTGCCGGACGACCCGTGGTACCTGAACGCCAGCTCACTGCTCCTCAAGGGCGCCGACTACCAGGGCGTCGTCGAGGTGAAGACGGCCAACGGCACGGTCAAGAAGGTCCTGAAGTACGTCATCTCCAGCGGGACCGACATCGGCGACCTGCACCAGACGGTGAACGACAAGCAGTCCGGCAAGACGTACCACGTGCAGGCGGCCGCCGGTTCCACGTCGACCATCCGCGACGGCGACACGGTGATGTACACGGAGTCCATCTCGGGCAACCTGTTCGGTCTGATCCCGATCACGTTCGACCCGGACAACCCGCCGCCGCTGAACATCCCGCTGATCTACTTCACCAACGTGAAGGTGGTCCAGGCCGGCCAGTTCGGCGGCACGCTGACCGTCCCCGGTCTGCACAGCTACCAGAACTGAGCCCGCCCACAAGCCCGTTCGGGAGCCGCGAAGGGACAGTGCCCCGCCGAGTAACCACTCGGCGGGGCACTGTTCTGTTCGGGGTCCCGGGGCGCGGTCGATTCGAAAGAGTTTATTCAAAAGGGAAGATAAAGCGTCGATATTGCTTGCTTAAAAACGCCTGGTCTGACAGCGTGATCGCGTCCCCCGGGGGTGGGGGTGGCGTGTGGACCGCACGCCCAGGGGGGATCTGCGTTCGCTTCCGGCCTTTGCTCTGCCCTGCCCGCTTCCCGTGCGGACCCACTGACGGACTGACCATCCAGGGGAAAGCATGCGTGTGCCGACGGCACGAAGAAACACCTTCAGACATCTCGGGGGAAGACGGCTCCAGCGGGGCATCGCCGGCACGGCGCTCGCCACCGCCGCGGCGGTGCTCGGCGGACTCGTGTACGCGGTCCCCGCCGCCGCGGACGAGCCGGGTGACAATCCGACCGACCCCTACCAGCGCACCCTGCGCATCAGCCTGGGTGCCCAGGCCCGCGCGGACCGCTGTCAGGCGGGACGGGCCGTGCACTTCGGCGGCCCCGACCTCAAGGCGGCCGCTGCGGCGAAGCTCACCGGCACGGACGCCGCCCTGCGCGCCTTCGTGACCCCGGACGCGGTGGGCGGCGAGTGGGGCCAGGCCAGGATCCGCGACCGGGACACCGGCATCGCCGCCGGGACCGCATTCCGGGACCGCCAGACGAAACTGGACGAGACCAACAAGCCGTACCGCGCGGTGAACTCCTCGAACGGCCGGGACTTCTGGGCCCCCGAGTTCGGCGCGGACATCGTCACCTTCACCCTCGGCGCGCAGCAGAAGCTGTTCGACAAGGCGTCCGAGGACCCGACCCCGCTCCCCGGCCAGGCCGCGCTGGACCAGGCCAGGAAGGTGCTCGACGCGTTCGGCACCGGCGGTGACGCCTGGGCCGCCGCCTACAAGGACGTCGCGGGCAGGGAACTGCTCGACACGACCAACCTGGGCCACTCCTCGGCCAACGACGTCGCCACCTTCCTGCGTTTCGGCGGCTTCGCCACCAAGGCCCCCGAGCCGGACTCGCTGGAGTTCCGCACCGAGGTCGAGGCGCTGAAGCAGGCCTGGGCGGCCTGCGACAGCGACAACCCCATCGACCACTACCGGGTGCTGACCGGAGCCGTCACCACGGCCTACGCGGAGTGGGAGTCGGAGTACGCCGGACAGGCCGATCAGCGCAAGCAGATCGTCACCGCCGAGTCCGCCACGGCGAAGGAGACGCGGGCCGCCACGGAGGCCATGACCGAGGCCGTCCGACAGGCATGGCTGGCGGACCAGATCCTGTACTGGCAGAAGTACTGGGCCGCTCACAAGGACGCCCTCGACTACCCGAAGGCCGCTGTCTTCACGAAGGCGACGGCCGACCTGAGCGCGGCGAGGGCCGCGGCGGCCAAGCAGGTGACCCTGGCGGACGCGGCCGTAGGACGGGCCAAGACGGCTGCCGACACCGTGACCGCGCAGCAGCAGAAGGCCTGGCAGATCGCCGACGCGGCGCAACAGCCGCGCGGCCGGGGCCTGTTGTACGCCCAGCAGTCGGTGCAGGTCACCAAGGCCTCGTACGCCGCGGCCCAGGCCGCCGCGAAGGCCACGCTGACCGCCTCGAACGCGGCGAAGGCCACCGTGGCCGACTCCCAGACGCTGCTGGCGCTGGCCAAGACCCAGACGCACGCGCTGAACACGGAGTTCCGCAAGACGGCGGCGCTGGAGGCCAAGGCCCAGGCGAAGGCCGCCGCCGATTCCGCCGCCAAGCTGGCGGCCGGGGCCGCGGCCGACGCCACCACCGCGAAGAACGCACGCGCCACGGCCGAGAAGGCGGAGCAGACCGCCCGGGACCAGGCCGCCGAGGCGAAGCGGCTGCGCGGTGTCGCGGAGGCGGAGAAGGCCACCGCCGAGCGGGAGCGCGACAACGCGGCGAGCGAGCGGGCGAAGGCGGGTGCGGCCGAGCAGCGGGCACAGGGCGAGCAGGCCACGGCCCGCCAGGCTCGTACGGCTGCGGAGTCGGCGGGTGCCACGGCGGCGGACAAGCTCGCCGTGGCCGAGGATGCCGAACTGCGCGCCTTCCAGGCCCGCAACACGGCGGTCAAGGCCGAGCACGACAAGGACGCCACCGCCTCCCGGGCGGCCGCGCTGGAGTCGGCGGCAGCGGCGGCCGACGGCACCGCGGCCGCGGCCGAGACGCGGCAGGCGGCCACGCAGGCACGCAGTGCGGCCGGTGAGGCGGCGGGTGCGGCGACCCGGGCCCGGGCGGCCGCCGACGACGCGACCACGGCCGCGGTGAACGCACGCGCGGCGGCGACCCGAGCGGAGGGCGCGGCCAAACGGTCCCGGTCCGCCGCCGACGGGGCTCAGTCGGCCTACGCGAAGACACAGGCCGCAGCGGCCACCGCACACGCGGCGGCGGCCGAGGCGATCGACGCGGCGGCAGCGGCGAAGGAGAAGGCCAAGCTGGCCGACGTCGAGGCGAAGAAGGCCCAGACCGCGGCGGCCACCGCACGCAAGGAGGCCACCGCCGCGGTGGCCGAAGCCGCGAAGACGGCCGCGTGGTCGGCGAAGACCGCCGGGTACGCCACCGCCACCGCGCAGTACGCGCAGGCCGCCCGGGACTCGGCGACCGCGACGACCAAGGCGGCCGACGAAGCGATCAGCCTGGGCACCCCCTACCAGGAGAGCGACGCCTCGGCGGCGTACGCGGTGCTGGTCGGGCAGAGCGCGAAGACGCTCGCCGAGCAGCAGGCGACCGCGGCGAAGGCCAAGTCGGACGAGGCGAAGAAGGCGGCGGCACAGGCCAAGGCGCTCGCCGACAAAGCTGCGGGCGACGCGAAGATCGCTCTCCAGGCTGCTGCCGACGCCGCGGACTACGCGGTGCAGGCGGTGAACTCCGCGGCGGCGGCCAACGCTTCGGCGACCGCTGCGGCAGCCGACGCGGCGGCCGCGAAGAAGGCGGACGAGAACGCGCAGAAGTACGACCAGCAGGCCGGCACCGACGCCTTCTACGCCAACTTCGCCGCCAACGAGGCCGAATCGGCGGCCGCCCAGGCCGACCGTGACGCCACGGAGGCGGAGAAGGACGCCACCAGCGCCCGTTCCGCCGCGAGCAGCGCCGAACAGGACGCGTCGGCGGCCGACCGGACCGCCACCAAGGCGGAGGGCGATGCCACCCTCGCGGAGGGCGCGGCGGGCCGGGCCGACGGGTACGCCGAACAGGCGGACAAGGCGGCCACGCGGGCGGAGGCCGAAGAACGGGAGCGAGCCAGACAGGAGCGGGCGCAGGTCGTCGACTCCGGCGGTTCGACCGCCGAGTACGTCCTGACCAAGGACGAGGAGGCCGCCCTTCTCGCGGAGTGTGGCCAGACCTGTGTCGACCAGTACCGCGAGGCCATGGCGGCGGGGAACCAGGACGTCCTCGACTGGGTGAAGGCGAACGGCGGCGCGATCCTGCTCGACCTGCTCGGGGTCACGGACGCCAAGAAGTGCTTCTCCGACCCGGATGTGGAGAGCTGCCTCTGGACGCTCGTCAACGCCATCAGCGTGGTTACCCTGATCGGCAAGGCGCCCGCCGTGGCCGCGGCCATCGTGCGGATCAGCACCGGGATCGCGAAGTTCTTCGAGGGCGCGACCAAGGCACGCACGACGATGAAGGCGCTGAAGGTCATCATCGACGCGCGCCTCGCCAAGGGCGTGTCCTACTGCGTGAAGCACAGCTTCGTGGCCGGCACCCTGGTCAAGATGGCCGACGGCAGTGTCCGCGCCATCGAGAAGGTCACCGCGGGGGACCAGGTCCTCAACACGCGGCCGGGCAGCACGGTCGCCGAACGGCACGACGTCGTGCTGACACACCGCACCACCACGGACACCCGGTTCACCGACCTGACCGTCACCACGCCGAACGGCCGGCGCACCGTCACCGGCACGTCCGACCACCCGTTCTACGACCTCACCACCGGCTCGTGGACGGACGCCGGGCGCCTCACGGCGGGCCACCGGCTGCAGACCCTGGACCACGGCACCGTCACGGTGACCGACGTAGCCTCGTACACGAAACCGCAGGTTACGTACGACCTCACGGTGGAGGGCGTCCACGCCTACTTCGTGATGGCCGGGGACAGCCCGGTGCTGGTGCACAACATCAGCTGCCGCACGATCACCGCCGGAGCGCTGAAGCACATCGGCGACGAGCACTTGTGGGGTGGCAGTTACCACCTTGCGGGCGACATGGGGAACGTGTTCGCCCAGGGGCTCGACGCAGGCAAGCTCAAGAAGTTGATCGATGAGGCGGCGATGTTCGGGCACGAGGTACCCCGGGCGAAGGCCGATACTCGAGGAGGCAACTACATCGACTACGCCTTCGACAGCGTGGCGACCGGGGCGAACGGCCAGAACGGCATCCGGCTCGTCGTCGATGAATTCGGGAACCTGATCACCGCGATGCCCAAGAACGTCTGGTGAGGGAAGGGAGGACAGATGATCGACTTCGCCTTCGAGCCGCGTGCCGACGACGACTCCTGGTCACCTGACTGGCGGCCACCGTCCGCGGACCTGAACGCCTCGGACTTCTGTCTGCTGTACTTCAAGGCCGACCTGCGGCTGGTCGTCCACGGCGTGCAACTCGGCGTGCGGCTGCTGGGAGAACCCGTGGTCGACATCGCCCTGCTGCTGGACTACGCGGTGCGGGAGCTGGAGACCAGCGCTGACATCGCGGTCGAGGCCTCCGTCACCCAGCACGTCTACTCCTTCCACCGAGAGGCGGACACGGTCACTCTCACGACCGAGTGGCCTCCGGCCAAGGTCGAACTGACCTGGGAGGAACTGCGAGGGCTCGTGGAGCGGGCGAAGGCGGAGGCCGTACGGCTGATCACCACCGCCCACCCCGACCTGCGCGCCAACACCTGGCTCAGGGAAACGGTAGGAACACCCTCGGCCGCGTGAGCCGACGGTCAAGAGAAGCCTGAGCCGACCGTCAAGAGAAGACTGAGGGCGCCCCCTGTCGCAGGGGGCGCCCTCAGCGCCGTACAAGAGCCTTCAGCGGGGCGTCAGTTGCGCTCGCCGCCGCCGAGGTGGTGGACGCGGAGCATGTTCGTGGTGCCGGGGACGCCGGGGGGCGAGCCGGCGGTGATGATGAGGGTGTCGCCCGGGTTGAAGCGGTTGATCTTGGCGATCTCCGCGTCGACCATGTCGACCATCTCGTCCGTGCTGTTCACGAACGGCACCACGTGCGACTCCACGCCCCAGCTGAGCGTCAGCTGGTTGCGGGTGCCCTCGTCCATCGTGAAGGCGACGATCGGCTGCGAGGCGCGGTAGCGGGACAACCGGCGGGCGGTGTCACCGGACTGCGTGAAGGCCACCAGGGCACGGCCGCCGAGGAAGTCGGCGATCTCGCACGCGGCACGCGCGATCGAACCGCCCTGCGTCCGCGGCTTCTTGCCCGGCACGAGCGGCTGCAGGCCCTTGCTGAGCAGCTCCTCCTCGGCCGCCTGGACGATCTTCGACATCGTCTGCACGGTCTCGATCGGGTAGGCACCGACCGAGGACTCGGCGGACAGCATGACCGCGTCCGCGCCGTCCAGGATCGCGTTGGCCACGTCGGAGGCCTCGGCGCGCGTGGGGCGGGAGTTGGTGATCATCGACTCCATCATCTGGGTCGCCACGATCACCGGCTTGGCGTTACGACGGCACAGCTCCACCAGGCGCTTCTGCACCATCGGGACCTTCTCCAGCGGGTACTCGACGGCGAGGTCGCCGCGGGCCACCATCACCGCGTCGAAGGCCGCGACCACGGCCTCCATGTTGGCGACCGCCTGCGGCTTCTCCACCTTGGCGATGACGGGGACCCGGCGGCCCTCCTCGTCCATCACCTTGTGGACGTCGTACACGTCGCTCGCGTCGCGCACGAAGGACAGGGCGACCATGTCGCAGCCCATCCGCAGCGCGAAGCGCAGGTCCTCGACGTCCTTCTCGGACAGCGCGGGCACGTTCACGGCCGCGCCGGGCAGGTTGATGCCCTTGTGGTCGGAGATGACGCCGCCCTCGATGACGATCGTCTTCACGCGGGGGCCTTCGACGCTGAGGACCTTCAGCTCGACGTTGCCGTCGTTGATGAGGATCTGGTCGCCGCGGGAGACGTCACCGGGCAGGCCCTTGTACGTCGTCCCGCAGATGGTCTTGTCGCCCTGGACGTCCTCGGTGGTGATGGTGAACTCGTCACCGCGCACCAGCTCGACGGGACCCTCCGCGAAGGTCTCCAGGCGGATCTTCGGGCCCTGCAGATCGGCGAGGACGCCGATGGCACGACCGGTCTCCTTGGCCGCGGCACGGACGCGGTCGTACCGCCCCTGGTGCTCGGCGTGGGTGCCGTGGCTGAAATTGAAACGGGCCACATTCATGCCGGCCTCGATCAGCGAGACCAGTTGTTCGTGGGAGTCGACCGCGGGGCCGAGAGTACAGACGATTTTCGAACGGCGCATGGGACGATCCTATCGGTTTGTTTCGCTACGGAATATTCCGTCTGGCGGAAGATACAAATGGGCGGGCAGGCGCTCAGGCGTTGGAATTTCCGACCAGTGCATAGGTCTGTGCGGCGATCTCCCATTCCTCGTCCGTCGGCACCACCGCGACCGCGACCCGCCCCGACGCGGGCGAGATCAACCGCGGCTCCTCACTCCGTACGGCGTTCAGCGCGCCGTCGACCTCAAGCCCCAGCAGCTCCAGGCCCGCGACGGCAGCCTCCCGCACGGCACTCGCGTTCTCCCCGACTCCCGCTGTGAAGGCGATCGCGTCCACCCGGCCGAGTACCGCGCAGTAGGCACCGATGTACTTCTTCAATCGGTGAATGTAGATGTCGAAGGCGAGTTCCGCCTGTTCGTCGCCCTCGTCGATCCGGCGCCGGATCTCCCGCATGTCGTTGTCCCCGCACAGCCCGATCAGACCGCTCTTCTTGTTGAGAAGAGTGTCGATCTCATCGGTGGACATTTCGCCAACACGCATCAAATGGAAGATGACGGCCGGATCCAGGTCTCCCGACCGGGTCCCCATCACCAGCCCCTCCAACGGCGTCAGCCCCATGGACGTGTCCACACACCGCCCACCGCGCACCGCCGAGGCGGACGCCCCGTTCCCCAGATGCAGCACGATCACATTGACGTCCTCGAGCGCCTTCCCCAGCAGCTTCGCCGTCGCCCGCGACACATACGCGTGCGAGGTCCCGTGGAAGCCGTACCGCCGGATCCGGTACGCGTCCGCGGTCGCCACGTCGATCGCGTACCGCGCGGCCGACTCCGGCATCGTCGTGTGGAACGCCGTGTCGAACACCGCCACCTGCGGCAGATCGGGCCGCAACGCCATCGCGGTCCGGATCCCGACGAGGTTCGCCGGATTGTGCAACGGCGCGACGGGGACGAGCCGTTCGATCTCCGCGAGCACGGCGTCGTCGATGACGGTCGGTTCGGTGAAGACCAGCCCCCCGTGCACCACCCGATGCCCGATCGCCGCCAACTCCGGTGAATCCAGCCCGACTCCGTCCTTGGACAGCTCCTCGGCCACGGCCTTCAGGGCGGCCGCGTGATCGGGGATCGGCCCGGTGAACTCCCGTACGGCACCGGTCGTGACGCAGGTGTGCTTGAGCCGGGAGGTCACCTCGCCGATCCGCTCGACGAGTCCGACGGCGAGGCGGCTGCTGCCGTCCGCCATGTCGAGCAGCTGGTACTTCACCGACGAGGAGCCGGAGTTGAGGACGAGGACGCGGGTCGGGGCGGGGGCGGGGGCGGGGCTCACTGGGCGGTTGCCTTCTCGTTCGGGTGCTGTGCCGGGGTCTTGGGGCTCTGCGCCTGGATCGCCGTGATGGCGACGGTGTTGACGATGTCCGAGACGAGGGCGCCCCGGGACAGGTCGTTGACCGGCTTGCGCAGCCCCTGCAGCACCGGCCCGACCGCGATCGCGCCGGCCGAACGCTGCACGGCCTTGTAGGTGTTGTTGCCGGTGTTCAGGTCGGGGAAGATCAACACGCTTGCCTGGCCGGCGACTTCGGACTCCGGCAGCTTGGTGGCGGCGACACTCGGCTCGACGGCGGCGTCGTACTGGATGGGCCCCTCGATCCGCAGGTCGGGCCGCCGCAGCCGGACCAGTTCGGTCGCCTCGCGGACCTTGTCGACGTCGATGCCCGAGCCGGACGTACCGGTGGAGTACGACAGCATCGCGATCCGCGCGGCCACGCCGAACTGCTCTGCGGTGGCGGCCGATTGGACGGCGATGTCGGCCAACTGCTCGGCGTTCGGGTCGGGGTTGACGGCGCAGTCGCCGTAGACGAGGACCTTGTCGGCGAGGCACATGAAGAAGACGGACGAGACGATGTCGGCGTCCGGCTTGGTCTTGATGATCTCGAAGGCGGGCCGGATGGTGGCCGCCGTGGAGTGCACGGCGCCGGAGACCATGCCGTCGGCGAGGCCCTCCTGCACCATCAAGGTCCCGAAGTAGTTCACGTCGGCGACGACGTCGTAGGCCAGTTCGACGGTCACGCCCTTGTGGGCGCGGAGCTTGGCGTACTTCTCGGCGAAGCGGTCGCGGAGTTCGGAGGTGGTGGGGTCGATCAACTGGGCGGCGGTGAGGTCGATGCCGAGGTCGGCGGCCTTCTTGCGGATCTGGTCCTCGGGGCCGAGGAGCGTCAACTCGCAGACACCGCGCCGCAGAAGCACCTCGGCGGCGTGCAGGACGCGGGCCTCGGTGCCCTCGGGGAGGACGATCCGGCGCTTGTCGGAGCGGGCCCGTTCCAGGAGCGTGTGCTCGAACATCATCGGGGTGAGGCGGTCGCTGCTCGGCGCCGAGACGCGCTTGAGCAGGTCGCCCGTGTCGACGTACCGCTCGAAGAGGCCGAGCGCGGTCTCCGCCTTGCGCGGGGTGGCCGCGTTCAACTTCCCCTCCAGGGCGAAGAGTTCGCCCGCGGTGGGGAAGGAGTTCCCGGCCACCGAGACCACCGGGGTGCCCGGCGCGAGCCGTGCGGCCAGGGTGAGGATCCCGTCGCTCGGTACCTCGTTCAGGGTGAGCAGCACGCCGGCTATCGGCGGGGTGCCGGCGCTGTGCGCGGCGAGCGCGCCGATGACGAGGTCGGCGCGGTCGCCCGGGGTGACGACGAGGCAGCCCGGGGTCAGCGCGTTCAGGAAGTTGGGCAGCATCGCCCCGCCGAAGACGAAGTCCAGCGCGTCCCGGGCGAGCCCGGAGTCGTCGCCGAGGAGCACCCTGCCGCCGAGGGCGTGGGTGATCTGGGCGACGGTCGGCGCGGAGAGCGCGGGCTCGTCCGGTACGACGTAACAGGGCACCGGCAGCCGGGCGGTGAGGCGCTGGGCGATCTCGTCCCGATCCTCGCGGGCGACCCGGTTGGTGACCATCGCGAGGACGTCGCAGCCGAGGCCGTCGTAGGCCCGATAGGCGTTCCGCGTCTCCGCGAGCACGGACTCGGCGGTCTGCTTGCGGCCGCCGACCACCGGGATCACGGAGGCGCCGAACTCGTTCGCGAGGCGCGCGTTGAGGGCCAGCTCGTCCGGGAACTGGGTGTCCGCGAAGTCGGTCCCGAGGACGAGGACGACGTCGTAGTCGCGCGCGACGAGATGGAACCGGTCGACGAGCGTCGACACCAGCTCGTCCGTCCCCTGCTCGGCCTGGAGGGCGGAGGCCTCGTGGTAGTCCATGCCGTAGACGGTCGCCGGGTCCTGGGAGAGCCGGTAGCGCGCACGCAGCAGTTCGAACAGGCGGTCGGGTCCGTCGTGGACGAGGGGGCGGAACACTCCCACCCGGTCGACCTGCCGGGTCAGGAGTTCCATGACCCCCAGCTCGACGACCTGACGGCCGTCGCCGCGGTCGATCCCGGTCACGTACACGCTGCGGGTCACGCGTGGTCTCCTCTTCCGGCGGATCCTGACGGCTTCTGGCTGCCCGTTTCGACGGTCATAAAAATCGCCCACCTGGGTGAGCAGAACCCTCTTGACAGTACCTCCGGGGATGGTTAAGGCGCCCGCCGGTCCGACGGGAGCGGCGTCGTCCTGAGGGACGTGAAACAATCGGGTCCGGCTCACCGGTGTCAACAGCGAGCAGGAGACACAGCACGATGCGTATCGGAGTTCTCACCGCAGGCGGCGACTGCCCCGGCCTGAACGCCGTGATCCGGTCGGTCGTGCACCGAGCGGTCGACAACTACGGCGACGAGGTCATCGGCTTCGAGGACGGCTACGCCGGACTGCTCGACGGCCGCTACCGCACCCTCGACCTCGACGCGGTCAGCGGCATCCTCGCCCGCGGCGGCACGATCCTCGGCTCCTCCCGGCTGGAACGGGACCGCCTCCGCGAGGCCTGCGAGAACGCGCTGGACATCGCGCGGGACTTCGGGATCGACGCGCTGATCCCGATCGGCGGCGAGGGCACGCTGACGGCGGCGCGCATGCTGAGCGACGCGGGCCTGCCGGTCGTAGGAGTCCCCAAGACGATCGACAACGACATCTCGTCGACGGACCGCACGTTCGGCTTCGACACGGCGGTCGGGGTCGCGACGGAGGCGATGGACCGCCTGAAGACGACGGCGGAGTCGCACCAGCGGGTGATGGTCGTCGAGGTCATGGGTCGGCACGCGGGCTGGATCGCGCTGGAGTCCGGGATGGCGGCGGGCGCCCACGGCATCTGCCTGCCCGAGCGGCCCTTCGACCCGGCCGACCTGGTCAAGATGGTCGAGGAGCGCTTCGCCCGCGGCAAGAAGTTCGCGGTCGTGTGCGTGGCCGAGGGCGCACACCCCGCCGAGGGCTCCATGGACTACAACAAGGGCGAGATCGACCAGTTCGGCCACGAGCGCTTCCAGGGCATCGGCACGGCGCTGGCCTACGAGTTGGAGCGCCGCCTCGGCAAGGAGGCCAAGCCGGTCATCCTCGGCCACATCCAGCGCGGCGGCGTACCGACCGCGTACGACCGGGTGTTGGCGACGCGTTTCGGCTGGCACGCGGTGGAGGCCGCGCACCAGGGGCAGTTCGGACGGATGACGGCGCTGCGCGGGACGGATGTGGTGATGGTGCCGTTGGCGGAGGCGGTCACCGAGCTGAAGACGGTGCCGAAGGATCGGATGGACGAGGCGGAGTCGGTTTTCTAGCAGTTTTCGGCAGGGGGAGCCGAGTGCGCGGTACGCGCCGGGTTCGGTACGCGCCCTGTGCTCAATAGGTGCTCTTCTCGACCATCGACCAGAACCGGCTGATGATCTGGTCGAGGAAGTCCCGGCCGGCCTCGTTGGCGTCGACGGCGGAGTTGCCGCCGCCCCAGTTGAGGGTGGCGACCATCTGCGCCTGGTAGTCGTCGTGCAACTCCTGGAGGGAGTCCTCCAGGAGCCGCCGGTCCAGGGGCACGATCTTGCCGATCGGGCGTACGTACGCCTGCCACCGCGTGGTCATCGCGCTGCGCAGCAACTCCGCGAGCCGGCTGTCGCGCCCGGTGACGCTGATGAAGTCGGGCAGCGAGAGGTCGAGCAGATCGGCGAGCGCGGAGGACTGGCGCTCGGTGCCGCGCCACTGGTCGTGCTCCTCCATCCGCAGATACGCGAGGAGTTCGAGCCCGACGGCCCGGGCGACGTCCTCCGGCGCGAGGCCGCGCGCGAGGCGATGCTCACGCAGCGTGCGTGGCTTGCCGATGAGTTCGGCCGGAGAACACCACAACACACCGGAGAGCGCGGTGAGTTCGGGCCCGGAGGGCGCGGTGAGCCCCCGCTCCCAGGCGATGACCAGGTCAGGCGTCACGTACGGCAGCCCGTACGAGGCACGCATGCCGTAAGCGACATGCTCCGGGCCCATGTTGAGCGCGGTGCGGAGCCGGTGGGCGGCGGGCGCGTTGAACGGCGGCGTGGGTGGTGGTGTGGGTGGCGTGGACGGGCTGGGTTGAGCAGGGGGTCGGCGCACGCGCCACAAGCTAAGGGCGCCGGAGTGCGGTGACTACGGTCTGTTCGGCCAGGATTACGGATTGTAGGAACGTACGGATTCGGTCGGGCGGTGGAGATCCACTGCGGCCGGGGTGGGGGTGGTCGGTGACGGTGAGTGGCGGCTGGGGGTGCCGGGTGGCGACTGCCGAGTGGTGAATATGCCGCTCTACCTTGCCATTCGCCGGAGTGGCGGGATCCGGGGGCTCTTCGATCGGCGTCGGGTGTGTGGGCGGGGGTCGAAGGGGAGTGCGTTTGTGGTGGGGGTGGTGATCGGGTGTGGGGGGAAGTGGGGGGTGGCGGAAAGTCGTCGGTGGGCGTGCGATGGGAGTCCGGTGGGCGGTGACGGCCGGGTTGTTCAAGTACGCATCGCGTCCACGGCCGCGTCGAGCACCAGCCCCCAGGGGAACTCCTTCGGCCTGCCCTGCCCGGGTTGGTTCGGCACGAACCCGCCTTCGCCGTACAGGAGTCGTACGCCCATGGCACGCAACTCGGCGACGCTGCGCTCGAATTGGCGGTGCTGTACGTAGGCCGAGTTCACGCAGGGCATCGCGACGATGGGGATGCCCTTGCCTATGCCTTCGGCGACGACACCGACCGCGAAGTCGTGGGTCAGGCCCAGCGCCCATGAGTTGATCGTGTTGAAGGTCACCGGCGCGAACGCGATGACGTCCGCCTTCGGCCAGACGTCCGGCTCGCCCGGCATCTTGTACTCGCTGCGCACGGGGTGGCCTGTCAGCCGTGCCAGTTCGCCGAGTTGGGGTTCGAGCCAGCGGGCGGCGGTGGGGGTGAGACCGAGACAGACGTCGAAGTCGTGGGACTGGGCGTCCTTGATGACCTTGGCGATGTCGAGGGTGGGGGGTGCGGCGGAGGCGAAGAGGTAGAGGACATGGGAGGTCGTCGTCATGCCGGTCATCCGATCACGGGGCAACCGGCCTTGATGTGTCGCGACGGCCTAGGCTTCGAGGGGTGATTGAGACCATCGTGTTCGACGTCGGCGAGACGATCACCCGCGACGACCGGTACTGGGCGTCGTGGGCCGACTGGCTGGACGTTCCCCGCCATACCGTCTCCGCGCTCGTCGGGGCTGTGGTGGCAAGGGGCCAGGACAACGCGGAGGCGCTCCGCCTCGTCCAGCCGGGCATCGACGTAGCCGCCGAGTACCGCGCTCGCGAAACGGCCGGCCGAGGCGAGTACCTCGACGAGAGCGACCTCTACGACGACGTCCGCCCGGCTCTGTCCGCGCTTCGCGCACTCGGGGTGCGTGTCGTCGTCGCCGGGGACCAGACGTCCCGCGCCGGAGAGTTGCTGCGCGCCCTCGACCTGCCTGTGGACCTCGTCGTCACGTCGGGGGAGTGGGGTGTGGCGAAGCCGCAACCGGAGTTCTTCGAGCGGGTACTTGAGGTGGCCCAGGCGGCGCCGGAACGGACGGTCTACGTCGGCGACCATCCGGTCAACGACATCTTCCCTGCCAAGCGGGCGGGGCTGGGCGTCGCACATATCCGCCGTGGTCCGTGGGGGCACCTGTGGGCGGACGACCCCGAGGTCGTGGCGGCGGCGGACTGGCGCATCGACAGTCTTGGCCGGCTCGTGTCGATCGTGGCGGACTGACCGTAGCGTCGTGGCCCCACCAGCTCTGGCTGATCAGGCCGTTCGCGAAAACGCGGCGTATCAACGCGGGTACGGTTCGGAGCGGACGTCCTCAACTGGAGCCTGAATGGCCGCATTTACGAGGGACGGAGTAGGCAAGCGGGTCGCCTACTACCGCAGTGTCGTCCGTCCGAAGATGACGCAGCGACAGCTCGCCGATGCGGCATGCGGCGCCCTCGGAACCATTCGCAAGATCGAGAGCGGTGAGCGCGGCGTTACGGACGCCACGCTCGAAGCCATCGCACATGCGTTAGGTGTCGATCCGACCCGGCTGCGGGCCGACAGGGGGCCCGCACTCCGAGCCGTCCACGATGCGCTGCCCGCGCTCTCCGCCGCGATCGCCACCTACGACGTGCCCGACGACGGTCCGACGCGTTCTCTGATCAGCCTCCGTACGGCCGTCGACGAAGCCGTCACTTGGCGACTGGGGGCCCAGTACACGCGTATCGTCCGCACGCTTCCCGATCTGATCACCGAACTTGCCCGCGCCTACCACCAGGCCTCCGCTCAGGAGCGGTCCGAGTTGGCCGGCCTCCTGGCCAGTTCCTACCGTTCCGCCGATGCCGTTGCCTACAAGTCCGGCGCTCGCGACCTGTCCGCGCGCCTCGTCGAACTGATGAGGTGGGCCGCTCCGGAGAGCGGAGATCCGTTGCTGGCGGCGTCCGTCGCCTATGTCCGCACCGAGACGTTCTTCGCAGCCCGTGCCCACGCCCCTGGGCTGCGCGCCCTGGAGCATGCCCTCGACTCGGCGCCGTCCCCCAACGAGCAGTGCCAGATCGCGACTCGGGGCGCCCTCCACATGAGGGCCGCGGTAATCGCCGGCCGAGCGCGCGATGCCGCGGCGGCGGCCACTCATCTGGCAGAAGCCCGCACTTTCGCGGACCAGGTCGCCGAGGGCGTGTACTACGGCACCGCGTTCGGCCCTGACTCCGTTCGCATCCACGAGGTGTCCGTCGCGGTCAGCCTCGCTGACGGGCATGTCGGCCGCGCACTCAACATCGCGAACGAGTGGAAACCGCCCCTCGACATGTCGGCCGAGCGACGTTCCGGGTTCTACATCGAACTCGCCCGCGCCCAACTCTGGTCCGGCCTCGCCGATGCGGCCTTCGAGTCGTTGAAGGCCGCCCGACGGATCGCCCCACAGCACACCCGCGAGCACCCGTGGGTCCGTGAAGACGCCGCGACGCTACGCCGGTTGAAGCGGGCCGACTCCGAGGAGCTCACCAATTTCGCCGAATGGTGCGCCGCCACCTGAGCGAACCACCCCAACTACCCCTCCCTGGGGTACTTGTGGCCTTCTCGCACCCTCACCATCTGTCGCACGCGCAGAAATGAGCAGATGGGAACTGGCATGGCCGGGATCAGGAAATTTCAAACAACGCGAACCTCATCGAGAATCCGACCGGCCTGCGGAACTGCCGAAGAGTGGCTTGCCTCGGCCCACCCGTCGCCGAGTACCGCGTGCGAAGAATGGGACAGCATCGCGCAGCTCGCACTGATCCCACTCGGACGCGGCTTCGAGGCCGTCCGCATTCCCGAAGACATCGTGCACGGCTTTGTGGGAAGCGACGACCCGACCACGGTGAGCGCACGTCTCGCCGAGAGCTTCAACGGCGGCCCGGTCATCCACGACCCCGGATTCCACCGCTACTACGCCCTCGTACCACCTGGCACCGCCGAGGCCTGGCACACCCCGGTCGCGGAGTGCATTACCGCGGGCACCTACCTGGGCGTACCGCGAGCAGACCGGGTCGAGTCGAACGGCGGGACAAGGAGCTCGTACTGGTCGGTGCCGATGTCTCGGCCGAACGGTCTGTGCACGGCCGCCGATGTGCTGGCTCTGGTGAAGGTGGGCCACGGTCTGGCAGGCGAGGACGAGTCTTGAGTACGTCCGCCGCCGAGGCCGAGGAACTGTCGGCGGAATGCACGGTCGCCCAACGCCCCCACTACGTGGGGCTCCACGGCGAGTGCCGTCAGACGAAGGACATTCCACTACCGGGGACCACCGGAATCCTCCTCCAGTCGCGCTGCGGCTGTCCCTGCCACACCTCCGACAAACCTGGGGCCTGATCCCGAATCTGCCCTGCACGGGCCCCACGACGGCCGCTTCGGGTCAGGGCCGCGCCACACCCAAGCCTCGCTCGCAAGAAGGAGAAGTTCATGACCGTCACCCTCGACCACCCCGCAGGCACTCGTACCCGGGACCCGCAGCGACTCCACAACGCCGTCGCCCCGCACATCACCGAACTGACCATGAACATCTTCGACTCGGGCATGAGTATCTGGGACCGCGAGACAGCCCTGCTGCTACGGGATCACACGATGGTCCGCGACATGGCCGAACGCATTCTGGGCAACGCCGTCATGTACGTCATGGGCTCCATCGAGAACCCGGACGTACACCTCGGCGTCGGCAAGTTGGTCGACATCGGCGTGCACCAACTCATCCTCGACACGCCCGTCTGGTTCGGTATCTGCCGCCTGTACAACGACGGCCGGTACAAGCACCACGCCCCGTTCATCCAGCGCCGCAACGACGGCCTGTGCCTGCGCACCGGCGACTTCCTGAAGAGCCAAGGCTGGCCCGTGGACGAGGAGTTGTGGGCCATCGATGGCGCCGACTGTTCGCCGTGCGACGACAAGGTCCCAGACAGCCACTGACCGCCCGCTACAGTCGGCCCCGCCCTCCTGTTCCCCAGGAGGGCGGGGGCTCCAGCATCCCGACATGACGCAAAGGAACGACGCTGTGCCCGTACCCCACGACATCCCGGCCGAGACCGAACTGTGGGATTCCTACGCCGAGTTCGCCTTCAAGGGGGATGCCGAGCCCACGTTCTGCTGGACGCAGTACGGCGGTCACGGGCCCGGATCCGAGCTGCTCGGAGAGCCACGCAGTGTGCTGGAGATCGGGTGCGGTACCGGCCGGGCGCTTGCTTACCTCGCGCGACGCGGGGCCAGCGCGAGGGGTGTTGACCTCTCGCCGGTCATGGTCGAGAAGACTCGTGAGCGGTGGGGTGACACCGACGCCGAGTTCGTGTGCGGTGAGGTTCTGGAGTACCTCGCCTCGTGCGACGACACGTACGACGCCGTCTACTCGATCTTTGGGGCGGCCTGGTTCACCGACCCGAGCCGGTTGTTTCCGCTCGTACGGGCGCGACTGAATCCGGGCGGGGTCTTCGTGTTTTCCCAGCCGCCGGCCATCCCGGGGGCGTACGGCCCGCAGGGCATGTACAAGGGGGGCTTCGCGGGCAAGGCCATGTTCACGTACCGGTACAGCTATCGGCCTGCTGTTTGGGAACGGTTGCTGACTCGGGCCGGGTTCTCGTCGGCTGTGGCAGCTGTTCTTGATGCGCCTGAGCCGGGCCACATCGGGACGTTGTTGGTACGGGCGGAGGTCTAGTGTCTGTCGACAAGCTGCCTGAGCAGGGTCTTATTTCAGGTCTTTTGCCCAGGTGTGGGCTTGGGCGGCTTCGGTGGGGGCGTTGGCTTGGGCATAGGCGTCGGCGGCCTTCAGCCAGGAGGCGTGTGCCTCGGCGGGATGGCGGGCCATTTCGTGGACAACTGCCAGGTTCCTGAAGGCCAACCCCGCCCCGTACCAGTCCTCGAAGTTGTGGCAGTTCTCCAACGCTTTGCTGTATGCCTCGATTGCCTCCTCCACGCGGTCGACGTCACCCAGGGCATTCCCCAGGTTGTTCCACGCCGTAGCCCCTGCGGGGTGGTCTCCGGTTGAGCGATGCAGATCCCGGGCTCGGGTGAGGACGGCGAGCGCTTCCTTCGCCTGGCCCGTCTCCCGGAGGGCGCTGCCGAGGTTGCCCCATGCCGCGGCCTCGCGAAGTCGATCTCCTGCGGCCCGATGCAGGTCGCGTGCGTGGGTGAAGGCTTCGATTGCCTTCCCCACCCGGCCTACCGCCTGAAGGGCATTGCCGAGGTTGTTCCATGTGCCGGCCTCGCTGTGGCGGTCCTTGGCGGCCTGGAACAGGTCGCGTGCGTGCGTGAGAACGTCGACCGCCTCTTCCGTCCGGCCCACCTCCCGCAGCGCGATGCCCAGGTTGTTGCACGCGACGGCCTCGCCCTGTCGGTCGCCGATGCGACGCGCGGCCTTCCGGCTGGTCCGGGTGACGGTGATCAGGTCGTCGAAGTACCGCCGCTGAGACAGGTACTCCGCCAGAAATGCGGCCAGCCGGACCGCCGCCCGTGTGTACTTTTCCTCCTGCGCCCATTGCACGGCTGCGAGAAGCCCAACTCGCTCTGTGTCCAGCCACACCAGCGCCTGCGCGCGGCTCGCGAACCGCTCCGGTGCAGGTCTCCCCGGCAGCCACCGCAGACGATCATCGGCTGCGGTGGCCCACCGGCAGTAGAACGCCAGCAGTCGCTCCCGCGCGGCTTCCCCCTCCTTCTGGAAGTCCGCGTCCGCCGCCACGATGGCCGCCGTGAATCTCCGCAACAGGTGGTGCGGTCGCCACCTCACTGCGGCAGTGTGGCCTTGGCCGCCTTGGACGGGCGTGACCAGGTGTGTGGCAGCCAGGTCCTCCAAGAGGCACAGGCTGGTTTCCATGTCCAGGTCGGCCAGTGCGGCCACGGCTTCCGGGCCCGTCTCCGGGCCGGGAGCCAGGGCCAGGAGGCGCAGGAGGCGGGCCTGGTCGGGGTGGAGGCGGCGGTAGGAGTCGTCGAGGACCGGGCGGACAGCGAGCGGGCGGCCGTACAGGTCGGTGCCGCGACTGTCGTTGTCCAGTACGAGAGTCGGGTCGGCGGCGTCCCGGATCCGGGTCACCAGTGAGGCAATGTCACGGTGCCGGCGTCTGCGCAGCAGTGCGGCGGTTGTCTGGAGGGCGAGCGGCAAGTGACCGCAGAGCGCTGCCAGTTCGCGCAGGGCATCCGGCTCGCGTTCCGCGCGGTCGTCGTGCTCGTCGGCATCGTGCAAGGCTCGGGTGACGAGCGCGGTTGACTCGTCCGAGACGAGTTCTCCGAGGCAGGTCAGGCGTACCGGAAGGGAGTCGGGGCGGTCCCGTGACGTGATCAGTACCCGGTGAAGGTCCGAGCCTGGCAGCAACCGCAGGAACTGAGCGGGATCCGAGGCGTTGTCCAGGATCAGCAGCATCCGGTCCCTCCGTTCGGAGAGAAGTCGGTGGTATGCGTCGTACTGGCGTGCCTTCTGCTGTGGAAGATCTGGGCCACGCACCCCGAGTGCGTCGAGCAGGGCGAGAACGGCCTGATCGGCAGCGACGGGGTCGTCGGCGTAGCCGCGTAGGTCGATGAAGAGCGTGCCGCCAGGGAACCAACTCAGGGAACATGCCTGGTGAGCGGCCTCGATGGCAAGTGCGGTCTTGCCGATTCCGCCCATTCCGGTCACGGCGGAGGCGAGGAGAGGGGCGGCGGTGGATCCGGCAGGAGCGGGCGCCAACTGTGGCAGCAGGCAGCTCAATTCCGCCGATCGGCCCGTGAACCCGCCGTTGCGGTGCGGGAGGGTGGTGGCTGCGATCGGGACCGGGTTGTCGGTGCCGTTCAAGGCGAGCTCGGGAGCGGGGACGGTGTCGAAGCCGTTCGGCCTCGCGCCCTTTGGCTTCAACTGGCGGATTACGGCGACGGTCGCCTCGGCCGCGTTCGCGGCAGCCATCTGCTGGGCCCCCGTCGCGTTGGCCGCTGTCTTGTTCGCATCCGCTTTGTCGCTGATCCCTCGAATGATCAACGCGCCTGCCGTGCCGGAGAAATGGGCCGCAGTGGCGACGCCCGAACCCTCCGTCTCGACGGCCGCAGCGTCGTTGTAGTGCCGGCGGATGAGCTCGGCGAGCGTGGAGGACGAGTCGGTGAGGATCACGTCAACGGCTGCAATCGGCCTGAAGTGGACGTGCCGTTCGTTCCGGAGGACGTGGCGGGCTGCCTGTTCCAGGTGGTGCGGGGCGTGCCATGTCTCCGGGCGGCTCATGAAGCCCTCCGGGGTCTCCTTGCCGCCGTGCGCGGCGTACACCTTGGTCGCGACCACGACATCGCCGATCTCGATGTCGTGCTTCAGCGCGCCCGCCACGCCGACGAAGAGCACCGCTTCAGGGGAGAACCAGGACATCGCCCGCTCGGTGAGTGTGGCGGCGCCGTGTGTTCCTCCGCCTGTCTCCAACAAGGCGACGCGCCAAGGGGAGTCAGGGAGACGGCCCACTTCCGCCCTTGTGCCGTAGGTGGGGTGTATCTCCATCTCGATGTCCGTGAGATGGGTGCGTATCGCCCTGTATTCGATCGGCAGTGCGGTCAGGACAGCGATGATGGGCGGTGTGTCGGGCACGTCTTCACGGTACTGCCAAGTGGGCTGGCCAGAGCGGGGGTTGGGCGGGGCCCGGGGGCGTACCGTGTTGGCACGCGATTCGGGGGCAGCGGCACGGGGACGGCGCGATGGGCGACCAGTACGGCGGGGATCACAAGGATTTTCGGGGCGGGACGTTCAACGGGGACTTCACCGTGAAGAAGGTGGAGTACCACCAGCACGACCCTGCGCCCACCGCGCTCGATGCCCTGCCTCCGAAGGCGGCCGGGTTCACCGGTCGCGGTGACCAACTCGGGGAGTTGCTGCGCGCGTTCGACCCGGCTGGGGGCGAAGCGCCGGGAACCGTGCTGGTTGCCGCGGTGTCCGGGCTCGGTGGTATCGGTAAGACCGCGCTTGCGGTGGAGGCGGCGCACGCGGCCCGTGAGAATAAGTGGTTCCCGGGTGGGGTCCTCTTCGTCAACTTGCATGGGTACGACGATGATCGCCTTACAGCGGAGCAGGCGCTGGCGACTCTGCTGAGGGCGCTGGGGACGCCTCCGGAGCACATTCCCAACGGGGTTGATACGCGGGCTGCCTTGTATCGATCGGTGCTTGCGGCGCGGGCGCGGGAGTTGGGGGCGGTGTTGGTTCTGGCCGACAATGTGTCCTCGGCGGAGCAGGTGCGTCCGCTGCATCCCGGGGGTGCGCGGCACCGGCTGCTCGCCACCTCGCGGAGCAAGTTGCCTCAACTGGGGGCGCGGCTACTGTCGTTGGGGGAACTGAGTCCGGAGGAGGCGTACGACCTTCTGGACCGGGCGTTGCGGATCGCCGCTCGGGATGATGCGCGGGTGGCGAATGAAGGTGAGGCGGCTGCCGAACTTGCCTTGCTCTGTGGGCACTTGCCGCTGGCCCTTCAGATCGCCGCGGCCTTGCTCGTCCTCGACCGGGACAAGCCCGTGGCCGAACTTGTGCTGGAACTCGCCGAGTCCGGAGACCGTCTCCTGCACCTCGATGACGGTGAGCGCAGCGTGCGGGCTGCCTTTGATCTGTCGTACCGGCGACTGCCGGCTGAACAGGCCCGGTTGCTACGGCTGTTGGCTCTGGCTCCGGGGCCGGAGGTGACGGCCGAGGTCGTGGCCGTGCTGGATGGGGCGGACACTGCGCCGGTGCGTGTGCTCGATGCGTTGTCTCGCGCTCATCTTGTTGAGCGGGGGAGTGGGCGTGGGCGGTGGCGGTTGCATGACTTGGTGCGGGTGTTCGGGGTGGGTGTGGTCAAGGAAGATGCGGGGTTGCAAGAGGAGGGGGAGGCTGCTCGGGAGCGGGTGCTGGCGTTCTATCGTCGGTGGGCGGATGCGGCGGATGACCGGTTGCGGTGGTTGCCGGGGATGCCGGTGCCGGAGCGGTTTACGGATCGGGCGGGGGCGTTGGCGTGGTTTGACTCCGAGCGGGCAGCGCTGGTGGCGGCGGTGCAGTGGGCGCGGGAGGAGCGGTTCGTGGCCACCGCGGTACAGCTGTCGCAGTGTCTGGCGCTGTATCTGGGCTGGCGGCGGCTCTTCGACGACAAGATCACTGTCGCCGATACCGCGCGGGAGGCCGCCTGCCGAGCCGGGGACCGTTTCGGTGAGGCCATTGCCTCGGATCACCTCGGCGGTGCCTTGCGGGAGGCTGGTCGGGCGGGGGAGGCCATCGATGCCCTCACCCATGCTTGTGACCTGTACCAGGAGGCCGGGGACCGCTTTCGAGAGGCAGGTGCTTGGGGCAACCTCGGCAGCGCCCTAGGGAAGGCTGGTCGGGCGGGGGAGGCCATCGATGCCCTCACCCGCGCCTGCGACCTGTTCCAGGAGGTCGGGGCCCGCCACCGTGAGGCCATGGCGTTGCACAACCTCGGCTGCGAACTACGCAGGGTGGGCCGGGTAGAGGAAGCCATCGATGCTCACTGCCGTGCCCGCGACCTATGCCAGGCTGTTAAGGACCGCCGCAACGAGGGTATGG
Source organism: Streptomyces sp. NPDC050528 (assembly GCF_044457795.1). Lineage (NCBI taxonomy): Bacteria > Bacillati > Actinomycetota > Actinomycetes > Kitasatosporales > Streptomycetaceae > Streptomyces > Streptomyces sp. NPDC050528. Next base: position 575,193 of record NZ_JBITHH010000001.1, on the reverse strand, counting down.
CGTGGAACGGACTAGGCCGCGCCTTGTGGGAAGTCGGGCGGGGCGGGGAGGCGGCCGAAGCGTTCAGTAAGGCTCAGGCGATCCACGAGGAATTCGAGGACTGGCACCAGGCAGGCACGGCCCTCATGTACCTGGCTGCCACCCACGAAGACGCCGACCGGCCCGCCGAGGCCCGCGCCCGTTACCTCCAGTCCGCCGACGCTTACACCCGCGCCAACGCCCCCACCGAAGCCGCCCGATCCCGCGCCTGGGCCGAAGAACTCACCCCTTAACAGCCCCACCCAAAGCAAACCCCCCACCCAACCGCCGCGCCACCAGCACGTACAACAAAATCACCGGCGTCGAATAAACAACCGAGAACGCGGCCAACTGCCCATACGCCACCATCCCCCGATTCCCGAAGAACTCGTTGATGCTCACACTCGCCGGCATCTGATCCGGCGTAAGGAGCAGCATGAACGGGACGAAGAAGTTCCCCCACATCATCACGAACGAGAAGACGGTCACCACCGCGACCCCCGGCCCCATCAGCGGAAGAACGATCCGCACGAGGGACTGAAACGACGACGCGCCGTCGGTCCATGCCGCCTCCTCCAACTCCTTCGGTACGCCGTCCATGAAGTTCTTCATCAGCCAGATGGCGAACGGGAGTTGGGACGCGGCGAAGAAGAAGATCGTGCCCTGCATGGTGTCGATGAGATTCACCTGCACGAACAACGCGTACACCGGCACCATGATCGCGGTGACCGGAAGGCTGGTAGCGAAGAGAATCGTCAACAGGAACGGACGATTCAGCCGCGACCGGAACCGCGACAGCGGGTACGCCGCCAGCGCCGCGCACACCACCGTCAGCAGCGTTCCGAACCCGCACAGGATCAGGCTGTTGAGCAGGGGCGTGAACGTGATGTCCGAGTTCAGGATCGCGTGGAAGTTGTCCAGGGTCAGGCCGTCGGGGGCCTTCACCTTGAGGTCGGCGTGGGCGTCGAGGGACGACAGGACCACCCAGAGCAGCGGCAGCGCGAACGCCGCCGCGACCACCAACAGCCCCGCGTCCGCCGCCAGGCGTCGGGTCGTGCGGCGGGAGGAGAGGGTGAGTGCCATGGGTCAGACCTCCGTTCGCAGCAGGCGCATGTAGATCACCGAGAAGAGCGAGCCGACCAGGAGCAGGAGCAGCGCGACCGCCGTGGCGTAGCCGATCATGCTGTTCTGGAAGGCCTGTTCGTACATGTAGAGGGGGAGGGTCTGGCTCTTGTTTCCCGGGCCGCCTCGCGTCATCACCCAGATCAGGCCGAAGACGGACAGGGTCTGCAGCGTGTTCAGCATCAGGTTCGTGCCGATCGAACGGCGGATCATCGGCAGCGTGATGTGCCACATCCGGCGCCAGCCGCTCGCGCCGTCGACCTCCGCCGCCTCCGTGATCTCCTTGGGGATCTCGTTCAGGGCGGCTGAGTACACCAGCATCGAGAACGCCGTTCCCCGCCACACGTTCGCGAACGACACCGCCAGGATGGGGAGGGTGAACAGCCAGTTCTGGGACGGGAGATGGAGCCAGACCAGGATCGCGTCCAGGGTGCCCTCGCGGCGGAAGAAGGCGTAGAGGAGGAAGCCGGCGACGACCTCCGGGAGTACCCATGCCGTGATCACGATCGCGCCCGTGAGCGTGCGCACCGGTTTCGACGCGCGCTGCATCAGTGCGGCCAGGGCCAGACCGATCGTGTTCTGGCCGATCAGGGACGACAGGACCGTGAACACCAGCGTCAGCCATACGGCGTTCAGGAATTCCGAGTCCTTGAAGGCCGTGCGGAAATTCGCGAAGCCTACGAAGGACGAGTGGGCCTGGCCGGTGAGTTGGAGGTCGGTGAAGGCGATGTACGCGCAGTACGCGATCGGGCCGGCCAGGAAGAGGAGCAGGAGGATCAGGGCGGGGGAGAGGGGGAGGAGGCGGGTCAGGGTTTGGGTGAACGGGCGTTTGGGGGTGGGGAGTTGGGGGGTCGGGGCCGGCGGGCCCGGGGGGACTTCCCGCACGCCCGGGCCCGTGTGCTGCGGTGCTGTGGTCATCGGCGGTCGCCGCCGTTCATTTCTCGATGACCTGGTTGTCCGTGGCCGACTTGAGCTCGTCGTCGTACGAACTCGCCGCCTTGTCCACCGACATGTCGCCCGTCGTCACGCCCTCCATCGCCTCCTGGATGGCGGTGGAGACCTTCGGGTACGCCGGGTACGCCGGGCGGTAGTGCGTGCTCGCGACCAGGTCCGTGAAGAACTTGATGCCGGGCTGGGCGGTTGCGTAGGCGGGGTCGGCGGCGACGTCCTTCCGTACGGAGATACCAGAGTTGGCGATGTACCACTTCTCCGCGTTCGCCTTCGTCTGCATCGTCTTGATGAAGTCGAAGGCGAGGTCCGGGTTGCCGGCCTTCGAGGGGATCGCCCACGTCCAGCCGCCGGACATGCTCACCTTGCCGGGTGCCTGACCGTTCTGCGTGGGCATGTACGCGAGCCCCAACTCCTTTGACCAGTCCGGCCATTCGTGCCCGCTGCCCTTCAACCAGGCCTGGGGCAGCCACGATCCGTCGAGCGCGATGCCGAGTTTGCCCTTGGGGAGCAGTTCACCGGCCACGTAGGTCTGGATGTTGGGGTCGAGGGCGTCGGACACGTCCGGGCCGAGCTTCTCCTTGTAGACCGTGTGGACGAAGGAGAGCGCGTCCTTGAAACCCTGGCTCCCGGCGATCCACTTCTTCGACGACTTGTCGTAAAGGGGGTCCGTGGAGCCGTCGTTGGTGCCGTAGAGCAGCATCTCGAAGCCCTGCATGGTGGCCGCTTCGCCGGCAGGCTTCCCCGTGTAGACGTTGAGCGGGGTGACGTTCGGGACCTTCTGCTTGATCGTGCGGGCCGCGGCGAGCACGTCGTCCCACGTCTTCGGCTGCCAATTCGCGGGCAGACCCGCCTTCTTGAAGATCCCCTTGTCGAACCAGAGGCCGCGGGTGTCCGTGCCGTCCGGGACGCCGTACGTCTTCCCGTCCTCGGCCTTGGCTGCGGATTTCGCCGTGTCGATGAACTGGTTCCAGTCCGGCCACTTGTTGAGGTAGGCGTCGAGGGGCTTCAAGTACCCGGAGGTGATGTCGCTGTTGATGAGGAACGTGTCCTCGTAGACCAGGTCCGGGGCGGTCTTCGGCGAGCGGAGCATCTGCTGGAGCTTGGTGTAGTACTCCGAGTCCGGGGCCTTGATCGGGACGAGCTCGACCTTCTTGCCGGGGTACTGCTTCTCGAACTGCTTCTTCATGTCGGCGAGGTAGGTGTCCATCACCTTGATGGAGTTGTCCGTCGACTGCTTGAAGGAGATCTTGACTGTGTCGGGGCTGCTGCCGGATCCGCTGCCGCAGGCGGTGAGGGTGGTCGCGGCGAGGGAGAGGGCGGCGAGAGCAACTAGGGGTGTGAGTACGGCAGTTCGGCGGGGGCTGGCGGCGGTGGGGCGCACGGGCATGACCTCCTACGGGCTCACTGCGTTGTGGCCTGGGCGGATGGCTGCCCGGTGAAGGTAAGTGGAGTGGTCTAGTCAGGTCAATGCGTCTGCGCGGGATTGGGCTTCGGCGGCTTCGGTGGGGGCGTTGGCGCGAGTGAAGGCTTCGGCGGACTGGAGATAGTGGGTGCGGGCCTCGGCGGTGCGGGCGGCGTACTGGTGGACGAGGGCCAGGTTGTAGAGGGTCTGGCCCGTCCCGTACCAATCATCGAACTCCTGGTAGCGCTCCAGTGCCTTCCCGTACGCCTCAACCGCCTCCTCCGTCCAGCCCGTCACCCGCAGGACGCCACCGAGGTTGTTCCACGCGGTGGCCTCACCCTGGCGATCCCCGGCGGCCTGGTACAGGTTGTGGGCCCGGGTGTGGGCGTCGATGGCTTCCTCCGCCCGGCCCGCCTTCCGTAGGGTGCCGCCCAGGTTGTTCCATGCGTTGGCCTCGCGGTGGCGATCCCCTTCGGCCTCGTGGAGGTCGCGTGCGCGGGTGTGGGCGTCGATCGCCTCCTCCACCTGGCCCGTCTCTTGCAGGGCGATGCCGAGGTTGTCCCACGCGATGGCCTCGCCGACGCGACCCCCGACGGCCTGGAACAGGTCGCGGGCGCGTGTGTGGGCGTCGACTGCTTCCTCCGTCCGGCCTGTCTGCCGCAGGGCGATGCCGAGGCTGGTCCATGCGCTGGCCTCCCCTACCCGGTTGCCAGCGCGGTGGGTGGCCTCCCGCGCGGCACCGCACACCGTGATCTTGTCGTCGAAGAGGCGCCGCCAGTCCAGATACTCCGTCAGACACTGGGACAGCCCTACCGCCCTGTCCGCGTACCGCTCTTCCCGCGCCCACTGCACCGCTGCCACCAGCCCCGCCCGCTCGGAGTCCAGCCACGCCAACGCGCCAGCCCGGTCCGCGAACCGTTTCGGCTCCGGCCTCCCTGGCAGCCACCGCAACCGGTCATCCGCCGCATGCGCCCACCGCAGATAGAACTCCAACACCCGCTCCCGCGCCGCCTCCCCCTCCTCCTGCAACTCCACATCTCCCTCAGCCACACTCACCCCGAACATCCTCACCAAGTCATGCAACCGCCACCGCACGTCCGCCCCTGCCGGAACAGGCGTAACAAGGTGGGCTGCCGCGAGCTCTTCGAGTAGGTCGAACGTCCGGTCGATGCCGAGATTTGCAAGTGCAGAGGCCGTTTCGCTGCCGACCTCGGCCGCCGGAGCCAGCGCGAGCAGACGCAGCAACCTGGCCTGTTCGGACGGCAGTTGCCGGTACGCCATCTCGAAGAGCGGGCGGAGTCCGACAGCCGCCGTCACGTCCTCGGCACCCCGCAATTCGTCCACGAGGGATGCGACGGAGCGGTGGCGGCGCTTGCGCAGCATGCCGGCGGTAATCCTCAGCGCGAGCGGATGGTGGCCGCAGAGCGTGGCGAGTTCCGACACAGCCTCAGGTTCGCGCGTCGCCCGTTCGTCACTGCGGTCGCTGAGTCGTAAGGACCTGCTGATGAGATCGGCGGCATCCTCCGCGTTGAGGACGTCGAGGTCGATCAGCTGAGCGTCCAGTTCGATGAGCCGATCCCGAGAAGTGACCAGCACCCGATGATGATCCGTCCCCGGCACAAGCGGCATCACCTGCCCGGCATCTGACGCATTGTCGAGGACCAACAACATCGGCCGCCGCTCCTCCGCCAACAGCCGCCGATACAGCCCGTACTGCCCCGCCACCGTCTGCGGAAGATCCGCCCCCCGCACCCCCATCCCGTCCAGCAGCGCAACCACCGCCTGATCCGCCGTAACCGGATCCTCGTCGTACCCCCGAAAGTCGACGAACAACGTCCCGCCCGGGAACCACCCGTCCCGCACCGCACGATGCGCGGCACACAACGCCAACGACGTCTTCCCGATCCCGCCCAGCCCGGACACCGCGCAGATCACCACCGGCAGATCGGACTCCGCGCCCGGATCCAGTACGGGAAACAGCCGTGCCAAGTCCTCGTCCCGCCCGGTGAACCCCGCCGGCACCGCAGGCAACGCGGCCGTGGCAACCGGCACCGGCCCGTGAACGGACCCGCGTCCGGAGTCGCTACCGCTCCCGGTCCACCCGTTTCGCAATGAAGGGCCCGTTGAAGGTGCTCCCCCGAAAGTCGAGGTGATCCCCTCCGTACGACGCCCCTTGATGGGGCCCCTCCTCGGAGTCCTCGCCCTCCCTGTCGGAACTCCCCACCCGCCCGCGGAACGGCATCAACTCCCGCAGTACCGCAACGGCCGCCGCAGCCGCGTTCTCTGCGGCCCGTGGCTGCCAACCCTCCTCGTCCGTACGGGACTTGGCCGCGTTGGCCCGATCGCTGATGCCCCGGATCACCAGCGCGTCCCCGCCCGCCAGTTGCACCGCGTCGACGACACCGGCCCCCTCCATCTCGATGGCGGCGGCGTCGTTGTAGTGGGCTCTGAGGTGTTCCATCAGCGCGGACTTGGCCGAGGCGAGCACCACGTCGCCCGTTGCGATCGGCTTGAAGTGCACGTGCCGGTCGCGGCGCAGGGCGTGGCGCGCGGCCTGTTCGAGGCGATGAGAGGCGTGCCAGGCCTCGGGTCGGACGAGGAAGCCCTGGGGGGTCTCCTTGCCGCCGTGGATGCCGTACACCTTCGTCGCGATCACGACGTCACCGACCGGGATGTCCTTCTTGAGGCTCCCGGCCACTCCGACGAAGATGACCGCCTGCGGCTTGAGCCAGGTGACGACCCGTTCGGTGAGCACGGCAGCCGTGCGGACCCCCTCACCCATCTCCACCACGGCGACGTCCCAGGGGGTGCCGGGCAGCCGGGCCACCTCGGCCCGGGTGCCGTGCGGCTCGTGCACACGCTGGCGTACGTCGTCGTCGAGATGATCGAGCACGGCCTCGTACTCAAGGGACAGGGCAGTCAGTACCACCACGGTGGGATTTGTCTCCGGCACCCTCATAAAGTACTGCCAAGATGCCTGCGCAGTGGGCGTGTTGACACCAGACCGAGGGGGAACAGCGTGTCCGAGCGAGACGTCACCGTCGGCCAACTACTCCTCGCCGAGTACCAGACCGTCAAGGACGAACAGAAGACCCGTATCGGATTCCGCGACAACCTCCTCTACGTCACCCTCACCGTCGTCGCCGCCGTCATCGCCGCCGCGGCCCAGGCCAAGCAGTCCGAGATGCTGCTCGCGCTGCCGCCGGTGTGTGTCGTGCTCGGCTGGACCTACCTCGTGAACGACGAGAAGATCTCCGCGATCGGGACGTACGTACGGGACGACCTCGGACCCCGGCTCGCCGAACTCACCGACGCCCAGGCGGTGTTCGCCTGGGAGATCGCCCACCGCTCCGACACCCGGCGCCGTTCCCGCAAGGTCATCCAGTGTGTGATCGACCTGCTGGCGTTCTGTGTCGTCCCGCTCGCCGGTCTGGTCGTCTACTGGTTCGCGGGTCAGACGTCCTCGGGCCTGCTCATGCTCTCCGTGGCCGAGGCGCTCATCGTCGTAGGCCTCGGCCACCAGGTCCTCAGTTACGCGCGGCCCTTCAACTCGCCCCGCCCGCCTACCCCTTGACCCACCGGTACTGCAACTCCGGCCGCCCCACAGTCCCGTACTGCGGACTTCGCGCCGCCCGCCCCGCCTCCACCAGATGTTCCAGGTACCGCCGAGCCGTGATCCGGGAAATCCCCACCGCCTCCGCGACCCCCGCAGCCGTAAGCCCCTCCCCGCAGTCCCGCAGAGCGACAGTCACCTTCTCCAACGTCGGCGCACTCAGTCCTTTGGGCAGCGCCGCAGGCGACGGCGCCCGCAAGGCAGCCAAGGCCCGGTCGACCTCGTCCTGACCGCTCGCCTCACCCGCAGCCGCATGGAACTCGGCGTACCGCACCAGCCGATCCCGGAGCGTGGCGAACGTGAACGGCTTCAGTACGTACTGCACGACCCCCAGCGACACCCCCTCCCGGACCACCGCCAGGTCCCGCGCCGACGTCACCGCGATGACGTCGGCGTGGTACCCGGCCGCCCGCAACGACCGCGCGAGTTGCAGCCCGTGCGCGTCCGGCAGATGCAGGTCCAGCAGCAACAGGTCCACCTGCGTACGCTCCAGCGCCCGCCGCGCCTCCGCGCCCGTGTGCGCCTTGCCCACCGCCACGAACCCCGGTACCCGGCCCACGTACATGACGTGCGCGTCGGCGGCGACGGGGTCGTCCTCGACGATGAGGACGCGGATCGGCTCGGCCGTAGTCATGAAGCGCCACCTTTGGAAACAGAACCCCGGGAGGACGCCCGGGCACGACCCGAATCCGAACCCGGACCCGCATCCCCACCGCCACCCCCACTCGAATCCGAACCCGCACCCGAATCTGAACCCGCACCCTCACCCGATCCCGAATCCGCCCCCACCCCCGTCCCCCACAAAGGCAACCGCACCTCGAACACCGCCCCGCCCCCCTCCGCCTCAGCCACCGTCAACGTCCCCTCATGCCGGTTCACCGCCTGCCGTACCAACGCCAGCCCCAGCCCGCGACCGCCCGGCCCCGCCGGCTTCGTCGAGAAGCCACGTTGGAAGACCGTCTCCGTGTGCGCCGGATCCACCCCCGTGCCTGTGTCCGCGACCCGCAGCAGCAGCGCGGAGCCGTCCGGGCCCGTCTCCGTGTACGCCGTGACCGTGACCCGCGCCCGCAGGCTGCCCTGGGCCGCGTCCACCGCGTTGTCGATGAGGTTGCCGAGGATGGTCACCAGGTCCCGCGCGGACAGCGAGTCGGGCAGCAGGCCGTCGTCCATGCCGCTGTCCTCCGACACCACCAACTCCACGCCCCGCTCGTTCGATTGAGCCGTCTTGCCCAGCAACAGGGCAGCCAGTACAGGCTCGTTGACCGCCGAGACGACCTGGTCGGTCAGCGTCTGGGCCAGCTCCAGTTCGGCCGTCGCGAAGTCCACCGCCTCCTCCGCGCGCCCCAGCTCGATCAGCGAGACGACCGTGTGCAGGCGGTTGGCCGCCTCGTGCGCCTGCGAGCGCAGCGCCTGTGTGAAGCCGCGCTCGGAGTCCAACTCGCCCATCAGCGCCTGGAGTTCGGTCACATCGCGCAGGGTCACCACCGTTCCCCTGCGCTCGCCTCCCGACACCGGTGACGTATTCACGACCAGCACGCGTGACGCCGTCAGATGCACCTCGTCCACCCGTTCCTCCGACGACAGGAGCGCTCCCGTCAGCTGCGCGGGCAGACCCAGGTCCGCCACCGAGCGGCCCACCACGTCCCCGGTCACCCCGAGCAGTTCCCGCCCGCCGTCGTTCATCAGCGCCACCCGGTACTGACCGTCGAGCATCAGCAGCCCTTCGCGCACCGCGTGCAGCGCGGCCTGGTGGTAGTCGTGCATGTGGCTCAGCTCGGTCGCGTTCATGCCATGGGTGTGGCGGCGCAGGCGGGCGTTGACGACGTACGTCCCTACGGCACCCAGTGCCAGGGCGCCCGCCGCCACCCCGATCAGCGCCGTGACCTGGTCCTGCACCCGCTGGGTGATCGCCTCGACCCGGATGCCGGCGCTGACCAGACCGATGACCTTGCCGTCGCTCTCGATGGGGGTGACCGCGCGGACGGACGCGCCGAGGGTGCCGGTGTAGGTCTCCGTGAAGGAGTCGCCGTTCAGCGCGGGCTTGATGTGGCCCAGGAACTTCTTCCCGATCTGCTTCCGGTCCGGGTGCGTCCAGCGGATGCCCTGCGGATTCATGATCGTGACGAAGTCGACCTGGGTGTGCCGCTGCACACGGAGGGAGTACGACTCCAGGCGCGCGGTCGGGTTCGACGTACCGATCGCCTCGATCACCGACGGCGAGTCCGCGACCGACCGCGCCACCGCCATCGCCTGCCGCCCGGCCGCGTCCTCCGCCTGGCTGCGGTCGCTGACGTAGGTGAACAGCGCGTACCCGGCGACGACGACCGCTATCAGCACGGCCTGCATGCCGAAGAGCTGGCCGGCGAGGCTGCGGGGGCGGGGGACGCGGGGAATGCGCATGGGATCAGTGTGCCTCCCCGTCTCTCCGCAGCTCACCCCTCTGATGCCCGTATCTACGCCCGGTGGGTCAAGCGCGAACCAATTGGCCTCTCCCGACTCCGCAGAGGGGGACTCTCCGACTTCGCGCCGCTGTCCGGCGCTCCTTCGAAGACTTCCTGCTTCACCACCGGCCGCCCGCCCGGAGATTCTCCGTTGGGGTCTTACACCGGCTCCACAGGCCGACACCGCCAGCCCGGCGGCCAGGACGTTCTTCGCCGCGTTCTCATCCCGGTCGTGGTGTGCCCCGCATGCGGTGCAGGTCCATTCCCGGATGTTCAGCGGCATTCTCGCGACCAGATGGCCGCAGGCCGAGCAGGTCCTGCTCGACGGGTACCAGCGGTCCACCGCGATCAGTTCGCGGCCGTACCACCGGGCCTTGTACTCCAACATGAAACGCAGTTCGGCCCATGAGGCGTCGGAGATCGCACGGGCGAGCGCGCGGTTCTTCAGCATGTTCCGGACGGCGAGATCCTCGATCACGATCGTTTGGTTCTCACGAACGAGACGCGTGGACAGCTTGTGCAGGAAGTCCCGGCGCCGGTCGGCGATCCGGGCGTGGATCCGTGCGACCCGAGTGCGGGCCTTGTCGTGATTCCTGGAACCCTTCTCCTTACGGGACAGCTGCCGCTGCGCGCGGGCCAGTTTCGCCCGGTCCTTCTTCTCGAACTTCGGATTGACGACCTTCTCGCCGGTCGACAGAGTCACCAGCGAGGTGATGCCTGCGTCGACGCCCACTGCCGCGCGGCTCGTCGGGAGCGCCTTCACCGAAGCGTCTTCGCAGAGCATGGAGACGAACCAGCGTCCCGCGCTGTCCAACGGCTCCCGCATCTTCGCCAGGGTCGCGGATGGGCGGAGCGCTTCTCGGAGAAGTTCGTGAACACTCCCTGCAGGTGGCGCAGCGCCTGCTGCAGGGGGAGCGATGGGACTTCGGCCAGGTAGGGACACCGCCGAACGTGCGCATCAGCTCAGCCGCCTGCGCGTCGCTCGAGTAGAAGCGGCACCCGAAGGCTTGCTTCACCTGCTCGGTCACTACTGGGCCGCATTTAGGCCATGTACTAAATGAACGGAAGGGTGACCGCTCTCACAAGCCGGGAGATAGTCACCGCAACCCCCGGAAGCAGCCGCCTCCCGGACCGGTCCGCACCGTGATCAGCGCGGTCCGCTTGAAATCCCCAAACCCCGGACGTGAGCCGCACTCGCCACCCGGGTTCCGCCGGTCGTGAGCCGCACGCCGGATGATGCCGACGACGTCGTCAAGGAGGGCAGCCGTGGCCAGCACCCCCGCTCCCGCACCTGCCGCACCGCCCGCGAAGCGGGACCGCACCCACTACCTCTACATCGCGGTGATCATCGCGGTCGCCCTCGGCATCGCCGTCGGGTTCGCCGCGCCGGGCTTCGCCGAGGAGTTGAAGCCGCTCGGCACGGGCTTCGTCGCGCTGATCAAGATGATGATCTCGCCGATCATCTTCTGCACGATCGTGCTCGGCGTCGGCTCCGTACGGAAGGCCGCCCAGGTCGGCAAGGTCGGCGGACTCGCGCTCGGCTACTTCATCGCGATGTCGTTCGTGGCCCTGGCCATCGGCCTGGTCGTCGGCAACATCATCCACCCGGGCAGCGGCATGCACCTGACCGAGGCCGTCAAGGGCGTCGGGCACACGCAGGCCCAGGCCGCCGCCGAGGGCCCGGTCGACTTCCTGCTCGGGATCATCCCGACCACCTTCGTGTCGGCGTTCACCGAGGGCCAGGTCCTCCAGACGCTGCTGATCGCGCTCCTCGCGGGCTTCGCGCTGCAGGCCATGGGCCGCACCGGCGAGCCGGTACTGCGCGGGGTCGAGTACATCCAGAAGCTGGTCTTCCGCATCCTCGGCATGATCATGTGGGCCGCGCCCGTCGGTGCCTTCGGCGCGATGGCCGCCGTCATCGGCGAGACCGGCATGGACGCGCTCAAGGCACTGGGCACGATCATGGCCGGCTTCTACGTCACCTGTTTCCTGTTCATCGTGGTCGTGCTCGGCACGCTGACCAAGCTGGTCGCCAAGGTCAACCTCTTCCAGCTGCTGAAGTACCTCGGCCGCGAGTTCCTGCTGATCGTCTCCACCTCGTCCTCCGAGTCCGCGCTGCCGCGGCTCATCGCGAAGATGGAGCACCTGGGCGTCAGCCGCCCGGTCGTCGGCATCACCGTGCCGACCGGCTACTCCTTCAACCTCGACGGCACGATGATCTACCTGACGATGGCCTCGCTGTTCATCGCCGACGCGATGGACCAGCCGATGAGCATCGGCCAGCAGATCGGCCTGCTGCTCTTCATGATGGTCGCCTCCAAGGGCGCGGCCGGTGTCTCCGGCTCCGGTATCGCCGTACTGGCCAGTGGTCTGCAGTCGCACAAGCCCGCGCTGGTCGACGGCGTCGGCCTGATCATCGGCATCGACCGCTTCATGAGCGAGGCCCGCGCGGTCACCAACTTCGCCGGCAACGCCGTCGCCACGCTGCTCATCGGCACCTGGACCGGCGAGGTCGACAAGGAGCGCGTCAACCGGGTCCTCGCGGGTGAACTCCCCTTCGACGAGAAGACGTTGCTCGACGAGAAGGACGGCGACGACCACCTCGACGGCGTACCCGAGCAGGGCGGCGAGAAGGAACTCACCAAGGCCTGAGCCGCCGCTCCCCGAAGCGGGGCGCCCGGGCCGACCTGAACACGGTCCGGACGCCCCGACGACGCCGGGCGGCTGGGTGTCCCCCCGTCGCTCAGCCGCCCGGTCACCCTCGCTCCACCCGATGGTCCGGCCCTTTACGGCCGACTCTCACGCGGATGCACTAGCGTGCCGTGCCGTGCCGGAAACCTCCGGTGCGCACGGCACGTTCGCGTTCGGCGGGAGTCACGGGGGCCATGGGCATGAAGATCGACTGGGACCGGCGGCACTGCGCACGGCACGGGCACGCGACGTACGCGCCCGACGAACCGGCGCTGCGCGAACGGCTGCGCGCCGAGACCGGGTTCGGGGAGGCCTGGCGCTGTCTGCGCTGCGGCGACTTCGTCCTGGGTGAGCCGCACGGCTCCGGACCCGCCGACCACGCGCCGCTCGTACCGCGCGGGAAGGTGCTGCGGGACCTGTTCATCCTGCGGTTCCTCGCCATCGAGCGGGCCGTGCGCGGGGTGTTCATCGTGCTGGTCGCCGCCGCCGTCTGGAAGTTCAGCAACAGCCAGGACTCGGTGCGCAAGCTCTTCGACGAGTACCTCGACGTCCTCCGGCCCGTCTTCAAGCACTTCCACTACGACCTCGACCACTCGCCGATCGTCGGTTCCATACAGAAGACCTTCGGCTACAAGCACTCCACGCTGCTCCTGGTCGCCGTACTCCTGCTGGCGTACGCGCTGATCGAACTCGTCGAGGCCGGCGGACTCTGGTACGCCAAGCGGTGGGCGGAGTATCTGACGGTGGTCGCGACCGCCGCGTTCCTGCCGCTGGAGATCTACGAACTCACCGAACACATCAGCTGGTTGAAGATCGCCACCCTCGTCCTCAACATCCTCGCCGTCGTCTACATCGCCCTGGCCAAGCGGCTGTTCGGGCTGCGCGGCGGCCGGAAGGCCTTCGACGAGGAGCGGGAGAGCGCGTCCCTGCTGGAGGTGGAGACCTCGGCCGGGGTGATGGTCTGACGTCCGCGGTGCCCATGGTCTGACACTCTGGTCCGAAACATCGGAACCTGGGTACTACGGAGGCAGACATGGGCGAACCGGGCGGAGTGGAGTTCATGAGCGAGGGCGAGTACGAGCGCCGGTACGGCGCCGAACGCGACTCCTCGCCCCTCTCGTTGCAGCAGATCAGCGAACTCTTCTACCAGTTCCTCGCCGCGGTCGCCCGCCCCAAGTCCAAGGACTACGACCCCGCCCGCAACCTCACCGAACGCCTCCGCGCCCACCTCGGCACCGCCCCCGGCGACCGGCCCGTCGTCAAGGCCGCGTATCCGCCGTACGACCTCCCGAACGTGCATCTCGCGCTGGAGCACTGGTTCGCGGCGGAGGGCCGCTCCTACGAACTCGTCGGCATGCGCGGCGCGTCGAACCGCGGCGACCTCACCCTCGGCGACATCCTCGAAGCCGCCGACCGCCACGACCGGTTCACCATCGGGGCGGTCGACTACGCCCACCTCCCCGTCTCGCCCGACGCCGAACTCGCCTGTGTCTCCTGCGGGTTCTACCTCGGCGCGGAGGGCGAGGACCGGTTCGCGGTGCTGCTGCGCGGGCCGGGGGACGAGTACGGGCGGAACACGGTGGAGATCGAAGTCCTCGCGCAGGACAAGGAGTTCGCGGACCGACTGCTCGCCGAGATCGACGTCCTCGTCCGCGAGCACAACATCTTCCGCGGCCAGGTCCTCTCCTTCGAGGGCTCCGAATTCGGCCACGGCCTGGGCCCGTTCCGCTTCCACCGCCGCCCGACTCTCACCCGCGACGACATCGTGCTCCCCGAGGGGCTCCTGGAGCGCGTCGAGCGCCAGGTCGTCGGCGTGGCCCGCCGCCGCGACCAACTCCGCGCCGCCGGCCAGCACTTGCGCCGCGGCCTCCTCCTCTACGGCCCGCCCGGCACCGGCAAGACCCACACGATCCGCTATCTCCTGTCCCACCTCCCGCAGTTCACGGTCGTCGTCCTGTCCGGCACGAGCATCGAGGCGATCGGCCCCGCCTGCGCCCTGGCCCGTATGCTCCAGCCCGCGCTCGTCGTCCTGGAGGACTGCGACCTGATCGCCGAGGCCCGCGACTACGGCAGCGGCGAACAGCCCCTGCTCTTCCAGGTCCTGAACGAGATGGACGGCCTGGGCGACGACGCCGACGTCGCCTTCCTCCTCACCACCAACCGCGCCGACCTCCTCGAACCGGCCCTGATCCAACGCCCCGGCCGAGTCGACCTCGCCGTAGAAATCCCCCTCCCGGACGCCCCGGGCCGCGCCCGCCTCCTCGACCTCTACGGCGCCTGCCTGGACCTCGACGAGGAGGTCACCGCCGAGGCGGTGTCCCGCACGGAGGGCACGACGGCGTCCTTCACCAAGGAGTTGGTACGCCGCTCCGTCCTCATCGCCGCCGAACGCGAGTCGCGCCGCACGGAACCGGCCGACCTCCGCGCGGCCCTCGACGAACTCCTCTCCGACCGGGACCAGTTGACGCGGCGGTTGCTCGGGGTGCGTGGGGCCGGTGACGAGGACGAGCGGGAGTGACACCGTCGTCCTCGCCTACCGCACCGCCTCCGGCAGCCACTCCCGGGCGTGCGTGAACCGGTAACCGAGGCGCGTGGCACGGGAGTTGTCCATGCCGTAGGAGCGGGCGAAGGAGAACGGGGATGTGGCCTCGCCCTCCTCCGCCGTCCGGAACACCACCTTGCCGGACGGGAGTTGGGCGGCGAGCGCCTCGCACAGGTCCGCCGTGGTCAGCGTGCCGTGGGAGGCCGCGTTGACCGGGCCGGTGAAGTCCTGCCCTGCCGTCCAGAAGAGGAAGTCGGCGATCTCGTCGACGTGGATGTAGGTCGCCGGGTGGTTCGTGGCGGGGACGGTGATCGGCTCGCCGGTGCGGATGCGGTCGGCGTAGTGGTCCAGGCGGCCGGTGAAGTCGTCTGCGCCGCCCAGGACATGGGCCACGCGGACCGCCGTGTACGGGAACTCCGGTCCGGCCGCCGCGAACACCGCCTCCGCCTGCCGCTTGCCCTCGCCGTAGTGGGCGTCGAGGAACTCGGGCCGGTCCCAGGGGAGTTCGAGGTCGACGGTCACGCCGAGCGGATCGACGGCCGCTTCGCCCACGAGCGCGGGCGAGTCCTCGTGCTCGTACACCTCGACCGTCGACGTCATCACATAGCGGCCGGTGCGGCCGGTGAAGACGCGGCGGGCGATGGCCGCCTGGCGCGGGGTGTAGCAGACCTGGTCGACGACGACGTCGAAGGTGCGCGGGCCGAGCGCGGCGCGCAGCGCGTCCTCGTCGTCGCGGTCGGCGATCAGGTGCACCGCTCCGGCGGGCGGCGCCGACGAACCCCGGTTGAGGACCGTGACCCGGTCCCCGGCGGCCGGCGGCCGGGCGATCAGCCGCTTGCCGAAGTAGCGGTTGCCGCCGATGACCAGGACGTTCCGTGCCTTTTCCATGACCATAATTCTTCGGGCGTACCCGCGGGATCTGAAGGGGAAGACATGCGAGTTCCGGTCGCCGCACCGAAAGAACCACGGCATCCGCGAGCCACCGCCAGGGAAACGACGGTGGCCTTCGACGAGCTGGACCGGCAGATCCTCCACCTCCTCCAGACCGACGGCCGGATCAAACTCAGCGAACTGGGGCGCCGGGTCCGGCTGAGCCCGGCCGCGGTCACCGAACGCGTCCGCCGACTGGAGGCCGCGGCCGTGATCAGCGGCTACGGCGCCCAGGTCGTCCCGGGCCGGCTCGGCTACGGCATCCAGGCGTTCATCCGGGTCAACCCGCACGGTGGATACACGCTGAAGCACCCCAGGACCCTGGAGCTGATCGAGCGCCCCGAGATCACCGAGGTCCACCATGTCGTCGGCGAGGACTGCTGGATCCTCAAGGTCGCCGTCCGGGACACCGTCCACCTGGAGGAGGTCCTCGAAGCGGTCTCCGCGCTCGGGCGCACCACGACGTCGATCGTGCTGACCTCCCCGGTGGAGCGCAAACCGCTCTTGCCCTGACGCCGACGTCAAGGATTACCGTCGTAGACATGCGAATCGGCGAGCTGGCCGCGCGGGCCGGGACCACCACGCGGGCGTTGCGGTACTACGAGTCGCGGGGGCTGCTGCCCGCGCGGCGGGGCGGCAACGGGTACCGGACGTACGACGAGGACGATCTGAAGCTGCTCCGGCAGATCAGGACCCTCCAGGACTTCGGGTTCGATCTGGAGGAGACGCGGCCCTTCGTGGAGTGTCTGCGGGCGGGACACCCGGAGGGGGACTCGTGCCCGGCGTCGCTCGCCGTCTACCGGCGGAAGCTGGCCGAACTGGATTCCCTGATCGGGGAGTTGCAGGCCGTGCGCGCGGAGATCGGGGTGCGACTGGCGACGGTCGAGGAACCGGTGCCGTTGTGCGAACTGGGAGGGCAGGAACTGTGATCGACATGACCCACGTCATGGACGTGACGGACGAGAATTTCGCGGCGGAGGTGATCGGGGCCGAGTTGCCGGTGCTGGTGGAGTTCACGGCGGACTGGTGTCCTCCGTGCCGGCAGATGGGGCCGGTGCTGCGCGCCCTCGCCGCCGAGGAGGGCGATCGGCTGAAAGTGGTGCAGTTGAACGTCGATCAGAATCCGGAGACCACGAACGCCTACAAGGTGCTCTCGATGCCCACCTTCATGGTCTTCCGGGGCGGTGAGCCGGTGAAGGCCATGGTGGGAGCCCGGCCCAAGCGACGGCTGCTGGACGAGCTCTCCGACGTGCTCTGATCCCACCCGATACGCAAAGAAATCCCCCGAGCAATTGCGCTCGGGGGATTTCTTTGCGTATATTCAATGGTTCGCGACTTCACGGGAATTGGGTCGCAAAGAGGCTTAGTGAGCACAGTATATATGTCCGGGAGTGGAATTGTCAAACAGCGATGAAATTCACGGTGAGCAGGAATTCATCGACGGCCTGTACGCGCGCGTGGACGCGTTGCGCGACGCCACCGAGGACTCCGTCACGGACGCGCTCGGGCAGAGCAACACGCCCAGGCAGGCCCGGCTGGAGCGGGACATCCTGGTCGCCGAGCGCTCGGCGCTGCTCGCCGCGCTGAACGCCGTGGACGGCTCGCTCTGCTTCGGCCGGATCGACCTGACCTCCGGCGTCAGCCACCACATCGGCCGCATCGGCATCCGCTCCGACGACGCCGACCTCACCCCGATCCTGATCGACTGGCGGGCCGGCGTCGCCCGCCCCTTCTACCTGGCCACCGGCCACACCCCGATGGACCTGCGCCGCCGCCGGCACCTCACCACCGACGGGCGCCGCGTCACCGCCCTGCACGACGAGATCCTCGACCTCGGCGACGCCACCCGCACCGGCCACGAGGACCCGACCGGTGACGCCGTGCTGCTCGCCGCGCTCAACTCCGCGCGCACCGGGCGGATGAGCGACATCGTGCAGACCATCCAGGCCGAACAGGACGAGATCATCCGCGCGCCCTATCGCGGGGTGCTCGTCGTCGAGGGCGGACCCGGCACCGGCAAGACCGCGGTCGCGCTGCACCGGGCCGCGTATCTCCTGTACGAACACCGGGAGTTGCTCGCCAGGCGTGCCGTCCTGATCGTCGGCCCGAACCCGGCGTTCCTCGGCTACATCGGCGAGGTGCTGCCGTCCCTCGGCGAGACGGGCGTGCTGCTGGCGACCGTCGGCGAGCTGTTCCCGGGAGTGAAGGCTACGGCGACCGGCAGTCGTGCGGCGGCCGCGGTGAAGGGCCGCGCCGACATGGCCGACGTGCTCGCCGCCGTCGTACGCGACTGGCAGTCGCTGCCCGACCCGGTGATCGCGATCGAGCACGACCGCGAGATCCTGATGCTCGACGACGGCCTCGTCCGCGTGGCCCGCGACCGCACCCGCGAGGCCCGGCTCCCGCACAACGCGGCCCGCGAGCACTTCGAGGGCCACATCCTCAACACGCTCACCGAACTGTTCGCCGAACGCATCGGCACCGACCCCTTCGACGGCAGCAACCTCCTCGACCCCAGTGACATCACCCAGATCCGCGACGAACTCGCCGAGAACCCCGAAGTCTGGGCCGCCATCGACCAGTTGTGGCCCCGGCTGACCCCGCAGTACCTCGTCGCGGACTTCCTCGCGGACCCCGTGGGCTACGTCTCCGACGACGACGCCGAGGCCATCCGGCGGCCGGTGACGCGTGAGTGGACCGTGGCGGACGTACCGCTGCTGGACGAGGCGGCGGAGCTTCTCGGGCGGGACGACCGGGTGCGGCTGGCGCGGGCGCAGCGTGAGCGGGAGGAGCAAGTGTCGTTCGCGCAGGGGGTGTTGGACGTGTCCTTCGCTTCCCGGACCTTCGAGTTCGAGGACAAGGAGGAGGGCGATCCCGAGGGGTCCGAGGTGCTGTCGGCGCACGACATCATCGACGCGGAGCGCTTCGCGGAGCGTCAGGAAGAGGAGGACCACCGCAGCGCGGCGGAGCGCGCGGCGGCGGACCGGACCTGGGCGTTCGGCCACATCATCGTCGACGAGGCGCAGGAACTCTCCCCGATGGCCTGGCGGTTGCTGATGCGGCGGAGTCCTACGCGGTCGATGACGCTGGTCGGTGACCCGGCGCAGACGGCGGAGGCGGCGGGGGTCGGCTCCTGGGCGGAGATCCTCGCCCCGTACGTCGAGGACCGCTTCGACCACACCCGCCTCGGCGTCAACTACCGGACCCCGGCCGAGATCATGGACCTCGCGGCGGCGGTCGTCCGCGCGGAGAACCCGTCCTTCGAACCGCCGAGTTCCGTGCGGGCCACTGGCGTGCGGCCCTGGGTGCGGGCGACTGACGATCTGCCGGGGGCTGTTGCCAAGGCCGTGGGTGAACTTGCCCATGCGGAGGGGCGGTTGGCGGTGATCGCGCCGCGGGATCTGCATCGGCGGTTGGCTGCACGGCTGGACGGGGTTACGGCTGGCGCCGAGCCGGATCTGACGCGGAGTGTCGTTCTGCTCGATCCTCGGCAGGCGAAGGGGTTGGAGTTCGACTCGGTGCTGGTTGTGGAGCCGGGGCGGTACGGGACGAGTGATTTGTATGTGGCGTTGACTCGGGCTACGCAGAGGTTGGGGGTTTTGCATACGGGTTCGCTGCCGCTGAGCTTGGCGGAGGCGGGGGTGTAGTGAGGGTGGGCGTACCTGGGGGCTGCGCCCCCAGACCCCCGTCGGCCCTGAAGGGGCCTCGTCCTCAAACGCCGGACGGGCTGAGTAATACGGCCGGCGTCAACAAGTGCTGAACAGGCTGGATTTCGCCGGCCGGTGCCTACACCGTCAGGTTGCTACGCCGGGCGCAACCAGATCGTGGCCAGGGGTGGCAAGGTCACTCGGATGCTGGCGGGCCGGCCGTGCCACGGTTGGGGTTCTGGCTTGATGGGGTCCGGGTTGGTGACGTCGCTGCCGCCGTAGAGGGCGGTGTCCGTGTTGAGGGTTTCGTGCCAGGCGGGGATGTCGTCGGGGGTGCCGAGGCGGTATTCGTGGCGGACTACCGGGGAGAAGTTGCTGACGGCGAGGAGGGGGGAGCCGTCGGTGTCGTAGCGGAGGAAGGCGAAGACGTTGTCCTCGGAGGCGTCGCCGGTGATCCACTGGAAGCCGGACGGGTCGGTGTCCAGTTGCCAGAGGGCGGGGGTGTGGCGGTAGACCGTGTTGAGATCGCGGACCAGGTCGCGTACGCCTCGGTGGTCGGCTTCGGCGCCGTAGGCCGGGTCCAGGAGCCACCAGTCCGGGCCGTGGGTTTCCGACCATTCCGCGCCCTGGGCGAACTCCTGGCCCATGAAGAGGAGTTGCTTGCCAGGGTGGGCCCACATGAAGGCGAGGTAGGCGCGGAGGTTGGCGCGTTGCTGCCACCAGTCGCCGGGCATCTTGGAGACCAACGAGCGCTTGCCGTGGACTACTTCGTCGTGGGAGATGGGGAGGACGTAGTTCTCGCTGTAGGCGTAGACCATGGAGAACGTCATCTCGCCGTGGTGGTGTTTGCGGTGGACGGGCTCGTGCGACATGTAGTCGAGCGAGTCGTGCATCCAGCCCATGTTCCACTTCAACCCGAAGCCCAGGCCGCCGAATCCGCCGGGTCCGATGTGGTGCGTGGCGCGGGTGACGCCGTCCCAGGCGGTGGATTCCTCGGCGATCGTCACGACACCGGGCACCCTGCGGTACACGGTCGCGTTCATCTCCTGGAGGAAGGCCACGGCGTCGAGGTTCTCCCGGCCACCGTGCTCGTTCGGGGTCCACTGGCCCGGTTCGCGTGAGTAGTCGAGGTAGAGCATCGAGGCGACCGCGTCCACGCGCAGGCCGTCGATGTGGAACTCCTCGCACCAGTAAACGGCGTTCGCCACAAGGAAGTTGCGTACCTCGCGGCGGCCGAAGTCGAACTCCAGGGTGCCCCAGTCGGGGTGCGCGGCACGGAGCGGGTCCTCGTGCTCGTACAGGGGGCGGCCGTCGAACTCGGCCAACGCCCAGTCGTCGCGCGGGAAGTGGGCCGGGACCCAGTCCATCAGGACGCCGATACCGGCCTGGTGCAGGGCGTCGACCAGGAACTTGAAGTCGTCGGGGGTGCCGAGGCGGGCGGTCGGGGCGTAGAAGCCGGTGACCTGGTAGCCCCAGGAACCGCCGTACGGATGCTCGGCGACCGGCATCATCTCGACGTGGGTGAAGCCCAAGTCCTTGACGTAGGCGGGGAGTTGCTCGGCGAGCTGGCGGTATGTCAAACCCGGGCGCCAGGAGGCGAGATGGAGCTCGTAGACGGAGAGGGGTGCTTTGTGGGCGGGGAGTTCGGCGCGCTGGGCGAGCCACGCTTCGTCGTTCCACTCGTAGTGCGAGGCGTGGACGATCGAGGACGTGGCGGGCGGGACCTCGGTGCGGCGGGCCATGGGGTCGGCGCGCATCGTCTTCGACCCGTCGGGCCGGGTGATCTCGAACTTGTACAGCTCGCCCTCACCGATGCCCGGCATGAACAACTCCCAGACACCGGTACCGCCGAGCGACCGCAGCGGGGCCCCTGTCCCGTCCCAGAAATTGAAGGTACCGGCGAGGCGTACACCTTGCGCGTCCGGCGCCCACACGGTGAACCGGGTGCCGGCGACTCCTTGATGCGTCATCGTCCGCGCCCCGAGCGCCTGCCACAACTCCTCGTGCCGACCCTCACCGATCAGATGCAGATCCAGATCCCCGAGCGCGGGGAGGAACCGGTACGCGTCCTCGACCTCCTGCACGGCCCCGTCGTAGGCCACGGCGAGCCGATACTCCGGCACGTCCTGCAGAGGCACCAACCCTGAGAAGAACCCGTCCCCGTCGTCATGCAGCTCAGCCTTCAACCGGCCTGCTACGACGGTCACTCCGAGCGCGAAGGGGCGGAACACCCGGAAGGCGACACCGCCGGGGACGGGGTGGGCGCCGAGTACGGAGTGGGGGGCGTGGTGGGTTCCGTGGAGGAGACGGCCGCGGTCTGTGGCGTCCAGGGCGGGGGAGATGGTGGGGGTGATGTTCGGGGGGACGGGGGTGGTTGCCGGGGTGGTCGGCGGGGGCGGGGCGTCGGCTGAGGCGGGGGTGTCAGGCGAGGCGGTCAGAGGGGTCGGTGTGGGGGCTGGTTCGGTGGGCGGGGCTGTAGACGTGGTCGGCTTCGGGGTGTTGGTGGAGGCCGGGGGTATGAACGGGGCCGGTGTGGTGGGTGGTGTGGTCGGCTTCGGGGCCTCTGCCGAGGGTGTCGGGGTGGTGGGCCTCGAAGCGTCGGTGGAGGCCGGTGATGTGGGCAGGTTCGCTTCAGCGGGCGGGCTCGACGGCATCGCCGACTCCGGGGCGTTGGCCGATGCCGACAGCGTGGCGGGGGCCGGAGCCGGAGCGGTGGGCGAGGTTGATGCCGTGGGTGGAGTCGGGGCGTTGGTGGTGGCCGGGGGTGTGGACCGGTTCGGTTCGGCGAGTGAGGCCGGAGGCCTGCTCAATTCCGGGGCCCCGGTCGATGCCGACAACGGAGCCGGAGCCGGGATGGTTGCCGGGCTCGGCGTTGAGGTCGGTTCCGGGGCGTCGGCCGGGTTCGACAGCTCGGCCGGACTCGGTTCGACGGGCGGGGGTGAGGACGCGATCGGCTCTGCTGCCTCGGCAGGCGCCGGCAGCGTGGCCGGGGCCGAGGTGGAGCCCGCTTCTGAGGTGGAGCCCGAGTCCGGAGTAGGGCCCGACTCTGAGGCGAGGACCGCTTCTGGGACAGAGCCCGCTTCCGGTGCATGGTCCGCTCCCGGGGTGGACTCGCTGCCGGGTGCGGTAGCGGCCTGCTCCGGTGTAGAAGTCGCCCTCTCTTCTATGGCATCCGCCTGTTCCGGTGCAGAGGCATCCTGCGCCGATACGGAGGCTGCTCCCTCCGATACGGAGGTCGCCCTCTCCGGTCCGGCATCTGCCTCTTCCGGTCCGGCACTCGCCCTCTCCGGTGTGGAAGCTTCCCTCTCCGGCGCAGAATCTGTCCGCTCCGGTGCGGAAGCTGTCTCCTCCGGTACGGAAACCGCCCCCTCCGCTCCAGCAACCACCCTCTCCGGTACGGAAGCCGTCCCGTCCGGCGCGGAAGAATCCGCCTCCGAATCCATCCCGGTGTCGGCGGTAACCATCCTCCGCGTGGGCTTCTCGTCAGCCGCGATCGTCTTCCTGGCCAGGCCCTTCTTCGCCGAGTTCTTCTTCCCGGCACCCTTCTTGGCGGTGGCCTTTTTTACCGTGGCCTTCTTCGCGGCGGCCCTCTTCGTCACGGCCTTCCTCGCGCTGCCCGTCTCCGCGCTGCCCGTCTCCGCCACGAGTTCGTCTGCCGAGCCCGATTCCGCCGGGACCTTCGCCGTCACGTTCGTCCTCTTCGCCGTACCGGTCTTCGCGGCGCCCGTCTTCGTCATGGCCTTCTCCGTCGCAGCATTTGTCGCCGAGGTCTCTTCCGCCGAACCAGTCTTCGCCACGGCGTTCTTCTTGTTCGTCGCCTTCTTGGCTTCGGCCTTCTTGGTCACGGCGTTCCTCGCCGCAGCCTTCGTCGCCGCTGCCTTCTTCGTGCCGGCGTTCTTCGTCGTCTTCCTCTTGGCCGCGGCCTTTCCAGGCTCGGCCGTCTCAACTGGCGTGTTCTTCGCCGCCGCCCCCTTGGCATCGACCTTCCCGGGTCCAGCCGTCTCAGCCGGCGTGTTCACCGTCGTCGTCCCCTCGGCTCCGGCCTCTCCGAGCCCAGCCGTCTCAGCCGACGCGTTCTTCGCCCCCGCCCTCTCGCCTCCGACCTCCCCGGCCTCAGCTGTCTCAACCGCCGCCCTCTTCGAACCGGCCCTCTTCGCACCAGCCTTCTTCGCACCGGCCTTCTTCAGACCAGCCTTCTTCCCGGCAGCGCTCCCCACCCCGCCCCGCTTCTTCGCCGCCTTCTCCACAACCGCCCCTTTGCCCGCGGCCGTCTCGCCACCGCCCCCTTTGCCTGCGGCCGTCTCGCCACCGCCCCCCTTGCCCGTGGCCGTCTTGCCCGCGCCCTTCTTACCCGCAGCCCTGTCCCTCGTCCCCTTGCCCCCCGCCCCCTCACCCGCAGCCTTCCCCGCACCCCCACCGGTCTTCCCCGCACCCCCACCGGCCTTCCCCACACCCCCACCGACCTCCTTCGTACCGCCCCCGGCACCACCCCCCGTCCCCCCAGGAACCGCCGGCTGCACTTCCGCACCGCTCTTCTCCTCGGCCGTTTTCTTCCTCGGCTTTGGATCCGAACCGTTGGACGGGGGACGCGGGGTCACGGGTAGGGCCTCCTGAGTGGGGTGGGTTCGAGGCGGGTGGGGGTGAAGTCGAGGTGGGGGAAGCGGAAGTGGGGCGGGGTCAAGTCGTCGGGTTGGCCAGTCGCCGTACTGCCGACATCGGCACCGGAAGCCAGTCAGGGCGATGGCGGGCCTCGTAGAGGACTTCGTAGATCGCCTTGTCCGTCTCGTACGCGCGGAGCAGGACCGGGTCCGTCCGCGGATCCACCCCCGTCACCTCCGCGTACCCCGAGCAGTACGCCGCCCGGCACACATCCGCCCAGCCCGGCGCAGCCGGTGTCGTCGAGTGGGCCGCGTAGTCGAAGGAACGGAGCATCCCCGCGATGTCCCGTACCGGAGGCTGGGGCATGCGGCGTTCGGCGAGGGGGCGGGACGGTTCGCCCTCGAAGTCGATCAACGACCATTCGCCGGACGGCGAGTGCAGGCACTGGCCCAGGTGCAAGTCGCCGTGGATGCGTTGGGCGGTCCAGGTCACGCCCTCCGCCGCCAAGTCCGCCAGCGCCGAGAACGCCGAGTGCAGGCCGGGCGCGTACGGGCGGAGCGCCGGTACCGCCTGCGCCGCCGCGTCCAGGCGCTCGGTCATGCCGTTCACCAGCAGTTCCAGTTGGGCACTGCCCAAGGTCATGGTCGGCAGCGCTCGTGCCAGGGCCACGTGGACCTCCGCCGTCGCCCTGCCCAGCGACCTCGCCTCCGCGCCGAAGTCCTCGCCCTTGGACAACTCGCTCAGCGCCAGCTCCCAGCCGTCCGCCGCGCCCTGCACGAAGGGCTGGAGGACTCCCAGGACGTACGGCTCGTCGGCGAACTCCGCCCGTAGCCATGCCGTCGGGGCCGGTACCCGCGGGCAGCCCTCCAGGGCGAGGGCCAGGGGGAGTTCCAGGTCCGGGTTGGTGCCGGGGACGATCCTGCGCAGCAGTTTCAGGATGTACGTATCGCCGTAGACCACCGATGAATTGGACTGTTCGGCCGTCATCAGGCGCGGGGTCAGGCCGGGGGCGATCTCCGGCGCGTCCGGGGCCCGTTCGAAGCGCAGCCCGCCGATGCGGGCCTGGGTGCGCAACGCCTCCAGGAGCACCTCGGCGGGCCGGGGGTCGTACAGGGCCTCGTACACCGTGTGACCGGCGAGCGGGCCCTCCTCCACATGTCCGATCAGCGCGGGCGCGAGCCGGGGTGGCAGCGCCTCGCGCACACCTATGAGGAGTTGGTAGCAGTCGCCGGGGGCCGGGGATTGGTGGGCTCGGACCAGGAGGTGGTAGAGGCCCAGCCCGCCGTCCGCGGGAAGCAGCTCCGTCGCCGCCACCAGCGAGAAACCGCTGACGGGACGACCCTTCCCCGCGAACCACCGCTGCCTCGGCAGCCACTCCCGCAGGAGAGGGTCCAATGACGCGAGGAGGCCCGGGCCGGGACCCGGACTGGTCCGGCCGGAGATGGTGACAGTTTCCGCCATGGAGTCACGTTCCTTTCCCCGGGGGTGGTCGGGGTGTCACTGTTGCGTGCCCCGGGCGGGGCGGGAGAAACCGAAACCGCCCCACCCCACCGGGATCCGCAAGGACCTACGCGGCTTCCTTGCGGAGCCGGAACCAGTAGAAGCCGTGCCCCGCCAGCGTCAGCAAGTACGGCAGCTCTCCTACGGCCGGAAAGCGCACCCCGCCGAACAGTTCGACCGGATGCCTCCCATTGAACGCCCGCAGGTCCAGTTCCGTCGGCTGCGCGAACCGGGAGAAGTTGTTCACGCACAGCACGAGGTCGTCCTCGTACTCGCGCAGGAACGCGATCACCGCCGGATTGGACGACGGCAGCTCCCGGTACGAACCCAGCCCGAACGCCAGGTTCTGCTTGCGGATCTCGATCATGCGGCGGGTCCAGTGCAGCAGCGAGGAGGGCGACGACATCGACGCCTCGACGTTGGTGACCTGGTAGCCGTAGACGGGGTCCATGATGGTCGGCAGCGAGAGCCGGCCGGGGTCACAGGACGAAAAACCTGCGTTGCGATCCGGTGTCCACTGCATCGGCGTGCGCACGGCGTCGCGGTCGCCGAGCCAGATGTTGTCGCCCATGCCGATCTCGTCGCCGTAGTAGAGGATCGGCGAGCCGGGGAGGGACAGGAGCAGGGCCGTGAACAGTTCGATCTGGTTGCGGTCGTTGTCCAGGAGGGGGGCCAGCCTGCGCCTGATGCCGATGTTGGCGCGCATACGCGGGTCCTTCGCGTACTCCGCCCACATGTAGTCGCGTTCCTCGTCGGTGACCATCTCCAGCGTCAACTCGTCGTGGTTGCGCAGGAAGATGCCCCACTGGCAGCCGGACGGGATCGCCGGGGTCTTGGCCAGGATCTCCGAGACGGGATAGCGGGACTCCCTGCGGACCGCCATGAAGATGCGGGGCATCACGGGGAAGTGGAATGCCATGTGGCACTCGTCCCCGCCGCTCTGGTAGTCGCCGAAGTAGTCGACGACGTCCTCGGGCCACTGGTTCGCCTCCGCCAGCACCACCGTGTCGGGGTACTGCGCGTCGATCTCCTTCCGCACCCGGCGCAGGAACTCATGGGTTGCCGGAAGGTTTTCGCAGTTGGTGCCCTCGGCCGCGAACAGGTACGGGACCGCGTCCAGCCGGAAGCCGTCGATGCCCAGGTCCAGCCAGAACTTCAGCGCCGAGATGATCTCTTCCTGTACGGCCGGGTTCTCGTAGTTGAGGTCCGGCTGGTGGGAGAAGAAGCGGTGCCAGAAGTACTGCTTGCGGACCGGGTCGAAGGTCCAGTTCGACGCCTCGGTGTCGACGAAGATGATGCGGGCGTCGGGGTACTGCTTGTCGTCGTCGGCCCACATGTAGTAGTCGCCGTAGGGGCCGTCGGGGTCCTTGCGCGACTCCTGGAACCACGGGTGCTGATCGCTGGTGTGGTTCATGACGAAGTCGATGATGACGCGCATGCCCCGTTGGTGGGCGGAGTCGACGAACTCCACGAAGTCCGCCAGATCGCCGAACTCGGGGAGTACGGCGGTGTAGTCCGAGACGTCGTAACCGCCGTCCCGCAAGGGCGACTTGAAGAACGGTGGGAGCCAGAGGCAGTCGACGCCGAGCCACTGGAGGTAGTCGAGTTTGGCGGTGATGCCCTTGAGGTCACCGATGCCGTCGCCGTTGCTGTCCTGGAAGGAGCGGACCAGGACCTCGTAGAAGACGGCGCGTTTGAACCACTCGGGGTCCCGGTCCTTGGCGGGAGTGTCCTCGAAGGTGTCCGGGACGGGCTCGTTGACGATCATATTGTGGGTGACCCTCCGATCTGCGGGGACGGTCGCAGGACGGTGAGGATGTGTGCGGGCCGGTTACCCGGTTCCAGGCGCACATAGTTGGCCCTGCCCCAGTGATAGGTCTCACCGGTGAGCTCGTCGCGCACCGGCACCGACTCGTGCCATTCCAGGCCGAGTTGCGGCATGTCCAACGAGACCGTGGCCTCCTGGGTGTGGTGCGGATCGAGGTTCACGACCACCAGAACCGTGTTCGAACCACTCCGCTTCGAGTACGCGATCACCGCCTCCTGATCCACCTCGTGGAAGTGAAGATCGCGCAGCTGCCGCAACGCCGGGCTGTGGCGCCGGATGTCGTTGAGCCTGCCCAGCAGAGGCGCGATGCTCCGTCCTTCCCGCTCGGCCGACGCCCAGTCACGGGGCCGGAGTTGGTACTTCTCCGAGTCGAGATACTCCTCGCTGCCCGGCCGCAATGGGGTGTTCTCGCACAACTCATACCCGCTGTACACCCCCCAGGTGGGGGCGAGGGTGGCGGCGAGTACCGCCCGCAATTCGAAGGCCGGTCGGCCGCCCTGCTGGAGGAACTCGTGCAGGATGTCGGGGGTGTTCACGAAGAAGTTCGGCCGCATGTACGTCGCCGCCTCACCCGCCAACTCGCCCAGATATTCGGTGAGTTCCTGCTTGGTGTTGCGCCAGGTGAAGTAGGTGTACGACTGCTGGAAGCCGATCTGGGCGAGCGTGTGCATCATCGCCGGACGTGTGAACGCCTCGGCCAGGAAGATCACGTCCGGGTCGGTGCCGTTGATGTCGGCGATCACCCGCTCCCAGAACACGACCGGCTTGGTGTGCGGGTTGTCCACGCGGAAGATCCGCACCCCGTGGTCCATCCAGTGCCGCAGCACGCGGACGGTCTCCGTGATCAGGCCGTCCATGTCCCGGTCGAAGGCGATCGGGTAGATGTCCTGGTACTTCTTCGGCGGGTTCTCCGCGTACGCGATCGTCCCGTCCGGGCGGTGATGGAACCACTCCGGGTGCTTCTCCACCCACGGGTGGTCCGGCGAACACTGGAGCGCGAAGTCCAGCGCGATCTCCATCCCCAGCTCGGCGGCCCGCGCGACGAACGCGTCGAAGTCCTCCAACGTTCCGAGCTGCGGGTGGATCGCGTCGTGACCGCCCTCGGGCGAGCCGATCGCCCAGGGGACACCGACGTCGTCCCGCCCTGCGGAGAGGGTGTTGTTCGGGCCCTTGCGGAAGGTGCTCCCGATCGGATGGATCGGCGGCAGGTACACCACGTCGAAGCCCATCGCCGCGATGCCGTCCAGGCGTTTCGCGGCCGTGCGGAACGTGCCGTGGGGCTGGGCCGGAGTGCCTTCGGAGCGCGGGAAGAACTCGTACCAGGCGCCGTAGAGGGCCCGCTCCCGCTCGACGAGCAGTGGGCGGGGCTCGGCGGCCGTGACCAGTTCCCGCAACGGGTAGCGCTCCAGGACCTTGTCCACCTCCGGCGTCAGCGCGGCGGCGAGGCGGGCGGCCGGCGGGCGGGTCTCGTCGCGGAGGGCGGACACGGCGGCGCGGAGGACGGGGCGGAGGCCCTTGCCCTTCGGGACGCCGGAGATGGCGCGTTCGTACAGGCGCGCGCCCTCCTCCAGGACGAGGTCCGTGTCCATGCCGGCCGGGATCTTGATCCGGGCGTGGTGACGCCAGGTGGAGACGGGGTCGCTCCAGGCCTCCACGGTGTAGGTCCACCGGCCGGGTTCGCCGGGGGTCACGGTGGCGCCCCAGCGGTCGGTGCCCGGGGCGAGCTCCCGCATCGGGGTCCAGGGGCCGGGGCGGCCGTCCGGGTCGTAGAGGACGGCGTTCGCGGCGACCGCGTCGTGGCCCTCGCGGAAGACGATGGCCGATACCTCGAACGTCTCACCGGTGACCGCCTTGGCGGACCGGTGGCCGTGCTGGACGACCGGCCGGACATCGAGGACGGGGATGCGTCCGATGCCGGGCGATGTGCCGTCCGCGGAGGGTGGCTCCGGGGCGGGTGGTGCCGTGCCGGCGGGGCGCACGGGGGGCGTGGCCTTGCCGGATGTCGGGGGTGCTGACGAGTGGTGCGTGGCGGGCATGACCGCTCCTGTCCGCGTCAACGTGGGTGTGGGCGGATGGATGTGGGGAGGTGGGTCCTGCGAAGAAGATCCCGTGCTGCGTCTGGGGGCGTACCGGTGGAGCCTTCCCACCCTATTCGGGTTAGCAATCCGGCAGGTTGCTAACTACTTACGCGCAGATCTCCACAGAAAGATCCGGCCCCGTCCACGGCGAACGGGGCCGGTCCCGGCACTCTCGCACTACGACCGGGGTACCTGGAGGAGTTTGTCCGGCGAACCGGCCCCTTCACCGGACACCTTGCCGGAAACCGCCCCTGCGACGAGAGCCGCGGAGACCTGTGCGGGGGTGGCGCGCGGGTGAACGGCGAGATAGACGGCCGCCGCGCCGGCCGCGTGCGGTGACGCCATCGACGTTCCGGAGAAGGTCGCCTTCGCCGTGTCGCTCGCGTACGACGCGGAGGTGATCGAGACGCCCGGGGCGAACAGGTCGACGGCCGGGCCGTAGTTCGAGAAGGCCGCCCGGGCGTCGTTCTTGTCGGTGGCGCCGACGGTGATGGCCTCCTTCACGTCCGCGGGGGAGTACAGGCCGGCCGACAGCCCGTCGTTGCCCGCCGCGACCGTGTACGTGACACCGGAGGCGATCGAGTTGCGTACGGCCGTGTCGAGCTGGGCGTTGTGGTAGCCGCCCAGGCTGAGATTGGCGACCGCGGGTTTGTGCGCGTGCTGGGTGACCCAGTCGATACCGGCGATGACCTGCGAGGTCGTACCGGCTCCGGCGTTGTCCAGGACCCGGACGGCGACGACCTTGGCCTTCTTGGCGACGCCGTACGTGGTGCCGGCGATCGTGCCGGCGACATGGGTGCCGTGGCCGTTGCCGTCCTGGGCGGTGGCGTCGTTGTCGACGAAGTCCCAGCCGTAGCTCGCCCGGCCGCCGAAGTCCTTGTGGGTGATCCGGATGCCGGTGTCGATCACGTACACCGTCACCCCGCTGCCCCCGGACGTCGGCGAGGTGTAGCTCTTGCTCAGCGGCAGGCTCGGCTGGTCGAGCCGGTCCAGCCCCCAGGACGGCGGGTTGCGCTGGACCCGGGCGGTGCTACGGCTGCCGCTGTCCAGCGTGACGCGGGTGTCCTGGGCGACGGAGGCGACCCGCGCGTCCGCCGCGAGAAGTCTCGCCTGTCTCTCGTTCGCCTCGACGGCGTAGCCGTTGAGGGCCGCGCCGTAGGTGTGGCTTATTTTCGCCCCGTACTTCGTGGCGAGGCCTTTGCCGGTGGCCGACGGAGCCTTCGTCCCCTCTTTCAACGTCACCAGGTAACTGCCGCTGACGGAACCGGGTTCACCGGCGCCGAGTATGGTCCCCTCCGGTGCGGCGTGCGCGGGCAGGGTGATGGCCGAAAGCACCACGACTGTGGTGACCGCGGTCAGGCCCCCCGCCCGGCGCAGACGCCGCGTACGCGTCCGTGCCATGTCGAGTTCCCCTCCTTCAACTCTCCACGGGGCAGCCTCTCGTGAGGCGCGAAGCACCACAAGGGCGCACGAGGGTCCCGTATTGGTTCAGGGTGGTAATAATCAGCCCGTGGTGCGTCGCCTCTTCGACACAGGCCCGTACATCCAGCCCGTCCGGCGTTTGAGGACGAGGCCGTTCAGGCCGACGGGGGTCTGGGGGCGAAGCCCCCAGCAACGCCCACACCATCACCGGTACCTTCATCAGTGACGACGACACACACCGCCGTGTGTCATCCAGCGAAGCGCCGAGGTGGAGCTGTGAAGGCGATCCGTCGATTCACCGTCCGTCCCGTTCTCCCCGAACCCCTCCGACCTCTCAGTGATCTGGCGCGCAATCTGCGCTGGTCCTGGCACGCCGACACCCGTGACCTCTTCCAGTCCGTCGACCCCGAGCGCTGGACCGCCTCGGAACACGACCCCGTACGACTCCTCGGCAGCGTCTCCGCCGAGCGGCTCACGGAGCTGGCCGAGGACAGTCGTTTCCTGCGCCGGCTCACCGAGGTCGCCGGAGACCTCGCCGACTATGTGGGCGGTGACCGCTGGTACCAGACCCAGGCCGCCGAACGTGAACTCCCCGCCGCCGTCGCCTATTTCTCACCGGAGTTCGGTGTCACGGCCGCCCTGCCGCAGTACTCCGGCGGCCTCGGCATCCTCGCCGGCGACCATCTCAAATCGGCCAGCGATCTCGGCGTACCGCTGATCGGCGTCGGACTCCTGTACCGGCACGGCTACTTCCGTCAGTCGCTGTCCCGGGACGGCTGGCAGCAGGAGCACTATCCGGTGCTCGACCCGAACGAACTCCCGGTCGCGCTGCTGCGCGAGGAGGACGGCTCCCCGGCCCAGGTCTCCCTCGCGCTGCCCGGCGGGCGTTCGCTGCACGCCCGGATCTGGCTCGCGCAGGTCGGCCGGGTACCGCTGCTGATGCTCGACTCGGACGTCGAGGAGAACGACCTCGGTGAGCGCGGTGTGACCGACGTGCTCTACGGCGGCGGCAGCGAACACCGGCTGCTCCAGGAGATGTTGCTCGGTATAGGGGGTGTGCGGGCGGTCCGGACGTACTGTCGCCTCACCGGTCACCCCGAGCCCGAGGTGTTCCACACGAACGAGGGACACGCGGGCTTCCTCGGCCTGGAGCGGATCGCCGAACTCTGCGACGCGGGGCTGGACTTCGACGCCGGCCTGGAGGCGGTGCGGGCCGGCACGGTCTTCACCACGCACACCCCCGTACCGGCCGGAATCGACCGTTTCGACCGGGAGTTGGTGGCCCGGCACTTCGGTCCCGAGGCCGAACTCCCGCGCATGGACGTCGAACACATCCTGCGGCTGGGCATGGAGACCTACCCGGGCGGCGAACCCAACCTCTTCAACATGGCCGTGATGGGCCTGCGCCTGGGTCAACGGGCCAACGGGGTCTCGCTGTTGCACGGTCAGGTGAGCCGCGAGATGTTCTCCGGGCTCTGGCCGGGGTTCGACGCCGAGGAGGTGCCGATCACATCCGTGACCAACGGGGTGCACGCGCCGACCTGGGTCGCGCCCGAGGTGTTCCGGCTGGGCGCGCGGCAGATCGGCGCGACGCGGACCGAGGACGCGCTGACGGTGGGCGGTTCGGACCGCTGGGACGCGGTCGCGGAGATCCCGGACCAGGACATCTGGGAGCTGCGCCGTGATCTGCGTGAGCAGTTGGTGGTGGAGGTACGGGAACGGCTCCGGGCGTCCTGGCGTCAACGCGGCGCGGGGTCAGCCGAGTTGGGGTGGATCGACGGGGTCCTCGACCCCGACGTCCTCACCATCGGATTCGCGCGGCGCGTTCCGTCGTACAAGCGCCTGACGCTCATGCTGCGCGACCGTGACCGGCTGATGGATCTCCTCCTGCACCCGGAACGGCCCATCCAGATCGTGGTGGCGGGCAAGGCGCACCCGGCGGACGACGGGGGCAAGCGGCTGGTCCAGGAGCTGGTGAAGTTCGCGGACGATCCGCGCGTCCGGCATCGCATCGTCTTCCTGCCCGACTACGGCATGGCGATGGCGCAGAAGCTGTACCCCGGGTGCGACATCTGGCTCAACAATCCCCTCCGTCCGTTGGAGGCGTGCGGGACGAGCGGAATGAAGGCGGCGCTGAACGGTTGCCTCAACCTCTCTGTCCTGGACGGCTGGTGGGACGAGTGGTTCCAGCCGGACTTCGGGTGGGCGATTCCCACGGCGGACGGTACGGGTACGGATCCTGATCACCGGGACGACGTGGAGGCCGCGGCCCTCTACGATCTTCTGGAGCAGCGCGTCACCCCGCGTTTCTATGAGCGTGGGCAGGACGGGTTGCCGGACCGGTGGATCGAAATGGTGCGCCAGACACTGACGTTGCTCGGGCCGAAGGTGCTGGCGGGGCGCATGGTCCGGGAGTACGTGGAGCGGCTCTACGGTCCCGCCGCGCATGCCCATCGTGCGATGACCCCGGACGCGGCGCGTGAACTCGCCGCGTGGAAGGGGCGGGTGCGCTCCGCTTGGCACGGGGTGACTGTCGATCACGTGGAGACTTCTGCGGCTACGGCCACGGCGGAGCTCGGTGCGACGCTGAATCTCCGGGTGCGGGTGGGGTTGGCGGGGCTTGCTCCGGATGATGTTGAAGTGCAGGTGGTTTCGGGGCGCGTTGACCCGGAGGATCGGATCGGGGACGCGACTACGGTTCCCTTGAAGCCGGCGGGGGGTCCCGACCAGGAGGGTCACTGGCTCTACGAAGGTCCCCTCGCCCTTGATCGCACTGGGCCCTATGGATACACCGTCCGGATTCTGCCTGCGCATCGACTGCTGGCGTCCAGTGCGGAGTTGGGGTTGGTGGCGGTGCCGGTGGAGGACGGGGTTGAGGGTGCGGGGGTGTTGATGCGGTAGTGCCCTGCTGAAGTCCGGTGCTTTGTCTGCGGGTTCGGTGGGGGCTGGTCGCGCCCCGCGGCGGAGCCGCAAATGTACACAGCCCCGCGCCCCTAAAAGCAGGGCGCTGACGGCGAGCACCGGACTTCAGCTCGGCCCCTTACACCTCCGAATACGGCGCGCACATCTGGCGCAGCGTCGTGCCGATCCGGCGTGCGTACGCGTGTTGCAAGCCCCTCGTTGCCGGGCCGCCGAGGCGGGCGTACCACTTGGCGGCGCGGCTGAAGGCTGAGACCGTCAGCCAGACTGTGCCGTCGCCTGTGCGGTCGACCACGAACGCTTCCTCGCCGCATTCGGGGTGGCCGGGGAGGGTGCCGTAGGCCCAGCCCGCTCGGCGGTGTTCCTCTGCCGTCCAGACGATGCGGCAGGGGGCCTTGATGAGGCCGGCGAGGGTGACCGTTACGTCCACGCCGGGGGCCGCCTTGTCGGCGCTCGCCTCGATGCCTACGCCCATCTCGCGGTGCAACTCCCACGTCAGGACCGCTTCGGCGGCCCGGCGGAAGACCTTCTCGCCCTCGCCGATCCGGGTGCGCACATACATGGGGTGGAAGCCCGGGGGGCAGAAGCCGCGTTCGCGGGTCGCGCCGACGTCGTCGTACGTGAAGGACATGGAACCCAAGAGTAGGGCGGTACCCGGATATGCCTTCGCTCCGGGTACCGCCCTGGTCACTTGACTGTCAACTCGGCCTGCGTCAGCTGACGTTGACCGCCGACCAGGCCGCCGCCACCGCGTTGTACTCGGTGGAGCCGGAGCCGTAGAGGGCCGCCGCCGCGGACAGGGTGCCGGTGCGGGCGCCCGCGTACTTGGTGGTGGACGTGAAGTACGTCGTCAGCGCCTTGTACCAGATCTGCAGCGCCTTGGCGCGGCCGATGCCGGTGACCGTGGAGCCGTTGGACGTCGGCGAGTTGTAGCTCACGCCGTTGATGGTCTTCGCGCCGCTGCCCTCGGACAGCAGGTAGAAGAAGTGGTTGGCGACGCCCGACGAGTAGTGCACGTCGAGGTTGCCGACCGAGGAGGACCAGTAGTTGGCGGAGCCGCCGTCCTTGCTGGGCTGGTCCATGTAGCGCAGCGGGGTGCCGTCGCCGTTGATGTTGATCTTCTCGCCGATGAGGTAGTCACCCACGTCGGACGAGTTGTTGGCGTAGAACTCCACGCCGGTGCCGAAGATGTCCGAGGTCGCCTCGTTCAGGCCACCGGACTCGCCCGAGTAGTTCAGGCCCGCGGTGTTGGCGGTGACGCCGTGGCTCATCTCGTGGCCGGCCACGTCGAGCGAGGTCAGCGGGTGGGTGTTGCCCGACCCGTCGCCGTAGGTCATGCAGAAGCAGCTGTCGTCCCAGAACGCGTTCACGTACGAACTGCCGTAGTGCACACGGGAGTAGGCGCCGACGCCGTTGTTCTTGATGCCGCTGCGGCCGAACGTGTTCTTGTAGAAGTCCCACGTCTCCTGGGCGCCGTAGGCGGCGTCCGCGGCGGCGGTCACGTCCGTGGTGGAGCTGGACGCGGTGCCGGTGCCCCAGGTGTTGGTGGTGTTGGTGAAGAGGGTGCCGGTGCCCGACGTCCCGTGCTTCAGGTTGTACGTCTTGTGGCTGCCGCGCGTGGCGTCGGTCAGGCTGTACGTCGTGCCCGACAGGGTCGTGTCGAGGCTGACGGTGCCCGAGTACAGGGTCTTGCCGGTGCCGGTGGCGTTCTCGATGCCCTGGTACTCGAAGAGCTTCTTGCCGGTGGCCGCGTCGGTGATGACGTGCAGCTGGTTGGGGGTGCCGTCGTCCTGGAGGCCGCCGACGACCGTCTCGTAGGCGAGGACGGGGGTGGCGCCGCCGGCCCAGATGACCTTGCGGGCACCGTCGGCGGCGGTCTTGTCGGAGCCTGCGGCCTTGGCCGCGGTCAGCGCCTGCTTCTCGGCCTTGGCGACGGTGATCTTCGGCGTCACGGTGGCGACCTTGATGGTGGCCGAGTGCGCCTTGGTGACACCCTCCGTCTTGCCGGCCGGCGAGGTGTGCACGACGAGGTCGCCGCCGAGGACCGGGAGGCCCGCGTAGGTGCGCTCGTAGCGGGTGTGCACCGTGCCGTCGACGTCCTTGACGACGTCCTTGACGACCAGCTTCTCCTTGGTGCCGAGGCCTATCTGCGTGGCCGTCTCGGCCGCGTCGGCCTGCTTCTCCTTGACCAGCGCGGTGCGCGCGGAGTTGGAGAGCAGCTGCGGGGCGGCGGCGAGAGGAGCCGCCTTGCCCGTGGCGGGCTGGGCGGAGGCACCGGTGGTCACTCCGGTGGCGAGCAGGGCGCCGGCGGCGACCGCGGTGGCGATGGCCAGGGTGGTGCGCTTGTGACGCGCGTAGAGGGGGGTCACGCAAGCTCCTCTGTGGGGGAGTCCGGCAGCGTGGGGTTACTGACCGGAGCGGGTTGTGAATTGGCTGTGCTGAAGCGGCGTGAGGGAAGAGTGGCATCAGGGGCGCGTACATGTCAGGACCCTCAAGTGATGTTGGCTGAAAATCGACTGTCCGGTGAACGTTGCCGCAATGTAAACGCCCACAACAGGGCGCCGCCCCGGAGTTGAAACCCCGGGGCGGCGTCTTGTTCGCGCGGCGTGAAGTGGACTCCTGGGTTTTACGGGAACGTAAGCTTCCAGCTGTTGATGTAGCCGGTGTCCTGTGCCGCCACGTCCTGGACCTTCAACTTCCATACCCCGTTGGCGACTTCGGAGGACGCGTTGACCGTGTAGGTCGCCTGCACGTTGTCCGCCGAGTCCGACGAGCTGGAGTTCTTCAGGCGGTACGTCGACCCGTCCGGGGCCACCAGGTCGATCACCAGGTCGCCGCGCCAGGTGTGCACGATGTCGACCGTGACCGCGAGGTTCGTGGGCGCGTTGCCCGTCCGCCCGGACACCGTGACCGACGAGGTAACCGCCGCTCCGTTGTCCGGAATCGACACGTCGGCCGTGTTCTCGAACGACGTGCCGCCACCGCCGCCGCCACCGGAGCGCGCGCCGACCGCCACGGCCGCCCACGCGTCCTGCACCGCCTTGTACTCGGCGCCCGTCGTGCCGTACAGCTCACCGGCCGCCGCGAGCGTCCCGGTGCGGGCCGCCGCGTAGTTGGTGGTGGACGTGAACTTCGTGGTGAGCGCGCGGTACCAGATCTGCAGCGCCTTGTCCCGGCCGATGCCGGTGACCGGAAGTCCGTCCGAGGTGGGCGAGTTGTAGCTGACGCCGTTGATGACCTTGGCGCCGCTGCCCTCGCTCAGCAGGTAGAAGAAGTGGTTGGCGATGCCCGACGAGTAGTGCACGTCGAGGTTGCCGACACCCGAGTACCAACTGTCCGCCGAGCCGCCGTCCTTGCTCGGCTTGTCCATGTAACGCAGCGGCGTGCCGTCGCCGTTGATGTCGATCTTCTCGCCGATGAGGTAGTCGCCCACGTCGGTCGAGTTGTTGGCGTAGAACTCCACGCCGGTGCCGAAGATGTCGGAGGTCGCCTCGTTCAACCCGCCTGATTCGCCGCTGTAGTTGAGGCCTGCGGTGTTCGATGTGACACCGTGGCTCATCTCGTGGCCGGCCACGTCGAGGGCCGTCAGCGGGTCCGCGTTGCCGGAGCCGTCGCCGTAGGTCATGCAGAAGCAGCTGTCGTCCCAGAACGCGTTGACGTACGAATTCCCGTAGTGGACACGGGAGTAGGCGCCGACGCCGTTGTTCTTGATACCGCTGCGGCCGAAGGTGTTCTTGTAGAAGTCCCAGGTCTCCGCAGCGCCGTAGTGCGCGTCGGCGCCGGCCGTCGCCGCGTTCGACGTGGTGCCGTTGCCCCAGGTGTTGGTGGTCTGCGAGAACAGCGTGCCGGTGCCGGACGTCCCGTGGTTCAGGTTGTACGTCTTGTGGCCGCCGCGGTCGCCGTCGGTCAGCGTGTAGTTGGAGCCCGACTGCGTCGTCGTCAGCGGGACCGAGCCGCTGTACTGGGTGTTGCCGGTGCCGGTGGCGTTCTCGATGCCCTGGTACTCGTAGAGCTTCTTGCCGGTGGCCGCGTCGGTGATGACGTGGAGTTCGTTCGGGGTGCCGTCGTCCTGGAGACCGCCGACGACCGTCTCATAGGCGAGGACGGGCTTGCCGCTCGCCGCCCAGATCACCTTGCGGGCCGAGTCCGCGGCCGACTTGGTGGAGCCGAGGGCCTTGGCGCGGGAGACCGCCTGCTTTTCGGCCGCCGCCGTCGTCACGTCCGGGGTGAGGTCGGCGACCGCGATGGTGGCGTTCGTCGCCTTGATGACACGCTCGGTGGCACCGGACTTGGCGGTGTCGACCACCAAGTCGCCGCCCAGGACGGGGAGTCCGCCGTAGGTGCGCTCGTAGCGGGTGTGGACCGTGCCGTCGGCGTCCTTGACGACGTCACGGACGACGAGTGCTTCCTTGGTGCCGAGGCCGATGTCCTTGGCCGTCGAGGTCCGCGCCGACGTGGCGTCGCGGAGCAGCTCGGCGCGCTGCGAGGGGGAGAGCGAGAGGGCCATGTGCGCCGGATTCCCCTTGCCGGCAAGGGGTTTGGCCGGAGCGGCGGAGGAGGTCGCGCCGGCCTGGACGGCTGCGGCGAGCAGAGCGGTGACGCCGGCTACGGCGACTATGTGGGAGGTACGTCTGCGCGAGGAATTGCTTCTCAACACTGACTCCTTCGGGACGGCCGCGGATCGCGCGACCTGGGGAGATCACAGGGATCACAGTGATCACTGGTGTGAAGCTGTGGGGTTGCTGTGAAGCGCCAGAGGGAAGAGTGGCAGCAGCTCGCGCTTTCTGTCAGGAGCGCGTCAGGAGGTTGGCCGGAATTCGTTCGTTGTCCGGATGTTCAAGTCCGTTATGCGGACCGTCACTTGACGCACGCGAAGTACTGCTTGACGATTCTTTGACCGTGAACAGAAATTTTCCGGGCGGACATGCCCCCGGAACCAACCCGTAAAAGATCCGGCACGATCCTGCCGTTCGAACCGGCGGTCCTGCCGGACCGCCGCTCCCACGAAGGGAGTTGACGGCTGCAGTGATTCCTTATCCCAACTGGCTGGACGCGGGCGACAACGCCTGGCAGCTCGTCGCGGCGACACTCGTCGGCCTGATGAGCATCCCCGGCATCGCGATCCTCTACGGCGGCCTGGTCCAGCGCAAATGGGTCGTGAACACCATGTTCATGGCCTTCACCGGCTTCTCGCTGGTCCTGGTCGGCTGGGTCCTCTGGGAGTTCAAGATGGGGTTCGGCGAACCCCTGGACTCCCACTGGCCCGGCATCCTCGGCGCGTTCGTCGGCCGGCCCGGCACCATCGTCGGTTCGGCGAGCGAACAGCAGCAGGCGTGGATACCACTCGTCAACGGCAACGGCCTGATGCCGAGCTTCCACTTCCCGCAGGCCACGCTCGCCTACTTCCACTTCGCGTTCGCGGCGATCACCCCGCTCCTCTTCATGGGCAGCGTGATCGGCCGCATGAACATCCGTGCGTGGCTGCTCTTCGTCCCGATCTGGTCGACCCTGGTCTACACGGTCAACGCCTTCCTGCTCTGGGGCGGCGGCTGGTGGGCGGCCAAAGGCGCGCTCGACTACTCCGGCGGCTACGTCATCCACCTCGCCGCCGGCACCTCGGGCTTCGTCGCGGCGGCGGTGATCGGACCACGGCTGGCCCGCGACCGCGCCCACGGCGTGCCCAACAACCTCCCCATGGTCGCCGTCGGCGCGGGCATCCTCTGGCTCGGCTGGAACGGCTTCAACGGCGGCGACATGTACTTCGGCGGCCACAACGCGGCCCTCGCCGTCCTCAACACCAATCTCTGTACGGCAGTTGCCCTGCTGGTGTGGGTCTTCTGGGACATGTTCGTCGGCCCGCAGCGCAAGCCGACCTTCCTCGGCGGCATCAACGGCATGATCGTCGGCCTGGTGGCGATCACCCCGGCGGCCGGCTTCGTCACCGGGATCGGCGCGATCTACATCGGCATCATCGCGTCGTCGATCGTCTGGCTGGCCTGGAACTACCTGTCCAAGATCCCGCCGTTCAACAAGGTCGACGACGCGCTCGGCGTCGTCTACACCCACGGCATCGCGGGCCTCGCCGGCGGCATGCTCGTCGGCATCTTCGCCGACCCGGCGGTCGCCGTGTACCTCAACAAGGACGGCACCACGGCGTTCTCCACCAGCGGCTGGCTCTACGGCAACCTCGACCAGCTCTGGAAACAGGCGGGTTCGGCCGGCACGGTCATCGTCTACGACGCCGTGATGACCTTCCTCATCCTCAAGGCGATCGGCCTGTTCGTGAAACTCCGGGCGCCGGACGAGGTGTTGGAGGCCGGAGACATCGCGGTCCACGACGAGGAGGCGTATCCGGCGGAGTCGGCGGTGGCGTCCGCGTCGGTGTCCGAACCGGTCGCGGCGGTGGCGGCACCGGCGCCGATCGCGGAGCAGGCCAAGGAACCGGACTCCAGCTGAAATGGCCGGAGTTGAGGAAGACCCGTGAAACTCGTCACCGCGGTCCTCCCTCCGCACCGCGTCCCGGACGTCATGAAAGCCCTCCAGTCGTTCGGGGTGCGCGGAGTGACCGTGACCGAGGTACGGGCCTACGAGCCCCGGCAGGTCAGAGTGGAGGTCTACCGGGGCAGCGAGTACCGGGTGAACCTGGCCCCGCGGCTCCGGCTCGACATCCTCACCCTCGACTTCGACGCGACCGACCTCGTCCGTGTCATCCGCGCCGCGGGAGGACGCGGCACGGGCGGCGGCACGGTGTGGGTGACTCCGGTGGAGGAGGTGGTGCGGATCCGGACGCGGGAGCGGGGGCCGGACGCGGTGTGAGCCCTCAACTGCCCGACGGGGTCTGACCTTTCAGTTCGTCCGGCGTTCGAGGACGGGGCCCCGGTGTGTGGCGTCAAGTGCCGGGCGGGGTCTGATTTTTCAGCCCGTCCGGCGTTTGAGGACGAGGCCCCGGTGTGAGCCGTCAACTGCCGGGCGGGGCCTGCTCTTTCAGCCCGCCCGGCGTTTGAGGACGAGGCCCCTTCAGGGCCGATGGGGGTCTGGGGGCGGAGCCCCCAGGGACGGGACAGGAAGGGGCGGAGGGGGCGAAAACCGCCCGGCGTCAGCCACTCGACCCGCGCCCGTCCCCGTGCCACGAGTGCCACAGCGCCGCGTACGCCCCGCCGGCCGACACCAGCTCCTCGTGCGCCCCGAGTTCGGTCAGCAACCCGTTCTCCATCACTGCCACCCGGTCCGCGTCATGCGCGGTGTGGAGACGGTGGGCAATGGCAATCACGGTGCGGCCCTCCAGTACGGCGGCCAAGGCGCGCTCGGTGTGCCGGGCGGTGGCCGGATCCAGCAGAGCCGTCGCCTCGTCCAGGATGAGCGTGTGCGGGTCGGCCAACACCACGCGGGCCAGGGCGAGTTGCTGGGCCTGCGAGCCGTCCGTCGCCGAACCCCGGGGACCAAGGCGGGTGTTGAGCCCGTCCGGCAGATCCCGGACCCACTCCTCGGCACCCACCGCGTTCAGCGCTGCCCACAACTCCTCGTCCGTGGCGCCCGGTTCGGCGATCAGGAGGTTGTCGCGGACCGAGCCCAGGAACACATGGTGCTCCTGGGTGACCAGCACCACCTGGCGGCGCAGCGTCTCCGGCGAGAGGCCGTGCACCGGCACCCCGCCGACCGTCACCGTGCCCTCGGTCGGCGCGTCCACGCCCGCCAGCAGCCGGCTCAGCGTGGTCTTCCCGGCGCCCGACGGGCCTACCACCGCGAGCCGTTCACCCGGCCGTACGGTCAGATCGACGCCGTGCAGCACCTCGCCGCCGCGCTCGTAGGCGTACCGCACACCGGTCACGTCGATCCGGTCGTCCGCCGGAACCGGGGCATCGCCGTCGCCCTCCGCGCGGGGCGCCCGGGCCAGCCCCTCCACGCGGGCGAACGACGCGCCGCTGCTCTGGAGTTGCTCGATCCGCATCAGGATCTGGTCCAGCGGTTCGGTGAACTGCCGCAGATACAGCGCCGCCGCGACCACCGCACCCAGGCCCACCTCCCCGCGCCCGTGCAGCCACCCGCCGACGAACAGCACGCCCGCCACCGGGATCGTGTACGACACCTCGACCGCCGGGAAGAACACCGTCCGCAGGAACAGGGTGTAGAGCCTGCTTCGCAGCGCCGTCCGCAGCGTGTCCCGGCTCGCGGTGACCCGCCGCTTCTGGAGCCGGAACGCCTCCACCGTGCGCGCCCCGGCCACGGTCGCCGTGAGGATCTCGGCGACCTCCGAGTTGGCCGCGCCCTCCGCGAGATAGCCGTCCCGGGCCCGCCGTAGATACCAGCGCAGCGCGAACCACACGGGCGTGAGCCCCAGCACTCCGAACAGCCCGAGCAGCGGGTCGAGGGCGAACACCGCGCCCATCACGAACAGCGCCTGCACCGAGTTGACCAGCAGATCCGGCCCGACATCGCGCAGGGTCGTCCCGACGATCGCCACGTCCGCCGTGCCGCGCGCGGTCAAGTCCCCCGTCCCGGCCCGCTCCACGACCGACGCGGGCAGCGCCAGCGCCCGGTCCACGAAGTCCTCCCGCACCCGCGCCAGCGTGCGCTCTCCGAACCGGTGCCCCACGTACCGCGCCCACCGCGCCAGCAGCAACTGGCCCAGCGCACACGCCACGATGACCAGC
Organism: Streptomyces sp. NPDC050528; assembly: GCF_044457795.1. Classification (NCBI taxonomy): domain Bacteria; kingdom Bacillati; phylum Actinomycetota; class Actinomycetes; order Kitasatosporales; family Streptomycetaceae; genus Streptomyces; species Streptomyces sp. NPDC050528. Next base: position 532,839 of record NZ_JBITHH010000001.1, on the reverse strand, counting down.
GCCAGCCGGTCCACCGTGCTCACCCCGGCCCCGGCCCGCACGTCGTCCACGATCCGCCCCAGCAGCCACGGCCCGGCGAGCCCGGCCCCGGCGGCCAGCGCGTTCACGACGAGCACGACGACGAACGCCCGCCGGTCCACCCGTACGAGCCGCAGCGCGGCCCGCCGCACGTCCGCCCGTTCCGCGACGGGCAGTTGACCCTTGGCCAACGAGGACTGCGTCACCGTACGACCTCTTCCTCTTCCGCGTCCCGGGCGACCAGCGCGCGGTAGCCGGGTTCCTCCGCCAGCAGCCGGCGGTGGCCGCCGCTGGCCGCGACCTTGCCGTCGACCAGGTAGTGCACGGTGTCCGCGTGGTCCAGGACCAGCGGGGACGTCGTGGTCACCACTGTCGTACGGCCCGTGCGCTCCGCGTGCAGCCGTCGCGCGACGGCCGCCTCCGTGTGCGCGTCGAGCGCCGAGGTCGGCTCCACCGCGAGCAGTACCTCGGGCTCGGCGAGCAACGCCCGTACCAGGCGCACCCGTTGACGCTGTCCCCCGGAGAGGCTGCGCCCCTGCGCGGCCACCGCCGAGTCAAGACCCTCCGGCAGCCCCTGCACGATGTCGTCGGCGGCGGACGCGCGCACGGCCTTCGCCACCGCCTCCGCCGACCGCTCCCGCCGCCCGGACACGACCTCCGTCAACGGCCCGGCGAACAGATCGGCCTCGTTGTCGGCGACCAGGATCCGCGCCCGCACCTGCTCCAGCGGAATCGCGTCCAGCCGCACCTCACCCCAGGTCGCCACGGACGGCACATACCGCCCGAGCCGGTCGACCACGGCCAGCGCATCGGCCGGCCGCGCCCCGACCAACGCGGTCATCCGCCCCGGCAGCACCCGCACCCCGGAGTCGGGATCGTGCAGGACGGCCGGTTCGGCGGGAGCGTCCAACTCCCCGTTGTCCGGCGCCGGTTCGAGCCGCAGCAGTTCTACGACCCGCCGCGCGGCCACCACGCCCCGGCTCAACTCGTAGACCATCTGCACGAAGAAGGCCACCGGGCCGATCAGGACCGCGACATAGCCGTACACGGCGACCAACTCGCCGATGCTCAGCTGCCCTTGGGCCGCCAGCCGGGCCGCGAGCCAGGTCACCACGGCGAGGAACAGCGTCGGCAGCCCGACCCCGATCGCCTGCACCCAGCTGGCCACCGCGCCCACCCGGTACCCCTGCGCCCGCAGTCGCTGCGAGTCACGGCGGAACGCGTCCGCGAACAGCCCTTTGCCGCCAAGGCCGTTGAGGACGCGCAGGCCGCCCGCGAGATCGCCGATGCGCGCGGTGAGCACGCTCTGCCGCTCCCGGTACTCCGTCTCCACGCTCTGCAGCCGCAGCGTCAACGGCCCCGCGAGCAACGCGATCACCGGCACACCAAGGAGGACCACGGCGGCCAGCGGCGCCGAGATCGACAGCAGCACGCCCGCGACCACGCCGTAGACGACGAGGGCGCCGAAGCCGGGGCCGACGACCGTCAGGGACTGGGCGATCGTCCACACGTCGCCGACACCGGTGGTGATCACCTCGCCGGCCTGCGCGCGGCGGGAGAGCACGGCGCCCAGGCGGACCGTCTGGCCGACGATCAGCTTGACCGTGCGGAAGTTGGCGTCGATCCGGACCCGGGTCATCGTGCGGTGGCGCATGATGCTCAGCCACGAATTGACCGCGCCGACCACGAACAGCACCCCGGTCCACCAGGCCAGCGCGCCCATGTTCCCCGGCACCAACCCGTCATCAACGGCCCGGGACATCAGATACGGCGCCGCCGCCATCAGCACCATCCACACGCTCGACAGCAGCGCCCCGGACAGCGCCCGCGCCCGCTGCCGCCACACCAGCCACCACAGGAACCGCCAGCCGCCCCGACAGTCGGGTGTCCCGGGATCCTCGTACGCGTCGATCATGGGCCTCCTTGCTCAGGCTGCCGGGCGCGCGCAGCCGAAAGCGGTCCGGGGGTGGTTGGAGGCAATGAAGATTACCGAGCGTGAGCGCGGTTGCCCATCGAATATCGGACGCCCGCACGCCGAGGGACCGGTACGCCGGCTGCGCGTACCGGCCCCAACAGGTGTTCGTCAGTCCGGGGTCACCCCTGGGCCGTCCTACGGCGGCGCATCCACCACACGAGCACTCCGCCCGCGCCGGCGAGGCCGCCGGCGGTGCCCGCGATCAGGCCGACCGGGGTGTCGTTGCCGGTGTGGGCGAGGTCGCCACTGGGGTCGTCGGGCGCGGGTGCGGGCGTCGTGGGTGCCGGTGCCGGGGTGCTCCCGCCGCCGCCGCCACCGCCGCTGTGGGTCGGGGTGGGTGTCGGCTTCCCGGTGTGGGTCGGGGTGGGGGTCGGGGTCGGCGTGGGGGTGGTCGTGCCGGTGTCGTCGGCGGCCGTGTTCGCGCCGAGGAGCACCTGCCCCGTCGTGTCGGTGTTGTCGGTGAGGGTCTTCACGCTGGTCTGCGTCTGCCGGGGCAAGTACCGGTGCTGGGCGGTGAATTGGACCTTGCCGACGTTCCGCTTGGGCTGCTTGGAGAGGTCGACGCCGCCCACGATGTAGACCTGCACGGTGCCGTTCGCGTCGGGGACGTCGTAGGTGAACTCGCCGTGCGTGTAGATGTTCCGGTACTTCTGGAACAGGGCCTCGCGGGTCCAGTTCTGGTTGGGCGCGCGCAGCGGCCAGCGTGTGGCGTCGCCGCTGTTGATGATCGCGTGGTAGTCGGTGGGCGCCTTGGCGTCCTGCTGGCGGATGTACTCGGCGGCGACGCGCGCGGTGTAGACGCGGCGCAGATCGGCGTACTGGGGTGCGGTGTTGATGGTCTTCTCCACCGCGGGCACGATCATCGCGTCGATGACCCGCTGGGCCGCCGCGGTCTGGGCCGCGTCCGGGGTGCAGATCGGCTCGCCGGGACCGGGCGTGACCGTCGTCTGTGCGGTCGACTTCAGACGCAGCGGGGTGTCGAGGATGTAGATGCCGCCGTCCTGCTCACGGACCTGCGCGGTCTTCGGCTCGATCCAGTTGCGCAGCCCGGGCATGCAGGGCTTGCCGTTCACCTTCGGCAGCGCGGCCCAGTAGCGCTTGCCGAGGTCGGTGGCGGGGTCCATCGCCTTGTAGAAGTCGTGCTTCATCTGGAGGTCGGCCTCCAGGAGCACCCGACCGGCGTCCGTCTTGCCGAACTTGGCGTCCATGATGCGGTCCGGCTCGTCCGGGTTGAGGTTGACCCAGAACTTGTCCGGGGTCAGCGCGAGCCAGGTGAAGAACGCGTCCGAGATCAGCTGCGAGTTGGCCTTGCCGCCCCAGCCGGACTGCTCGGTCGGATCCTCCTTGGCGTCGAACGCGAAGTCGACACCCTTGCCCCGGACCGGCTTGCCGACGTACTTCAGGTCGAGCGTCGAGAAGTCGACACCGCCCGGACCGCGCGGCAGACCACCCGGGTTGGCGGCGTTCTTGGCGTTCAGGAAGTCCGCCATGGTCTTCGGGGTGGGCCGCGACTCACGGATCAGATCGGTGAGCCCGCCCCGCGTGGAACCGGCCTGCCCGGGCGGCTGCATGAGCCCACTGCTCGCGCGCTCACCGACACCCTTGGGCGCCAACTCCACGCGATCCGTACGGTAGTTGTACTCGGTGACCCGGTTGCCGGCCACTTGCCGCATGTCCCCGAGGAACTTCTTCGCGTCGGCCTTCTGCGGCTCGGCGAAGACGTACTTGACCTTGCTGTCCTTCCACGCCGGGTCCTTGGCCCACGCCAGGTCCTTGGGCACCTGCGTGCGGTCCGGGCTGCCGTTGGACTTGATCTCCAGGATCTGCTTCGTCCGCGTGTTGTACGCGTCGAGCTTGCGCCGGTACGTCTTGCCGGTGTCGGGGTCCTTGAACTCGACCTCCTTCTGGCAGATCCACTCCGGCCCGACCAGCCCGTGATCCTTGATCACCTTCTGCTCGAAGGCCTTGCCGCGGGGATCGTTGCCGGAGTTCGGAATGAAGACGGCGTCCCGATAGTCGGTGAAATTCGGGTACTTGTCCTTCTGCTGGAGCCATCGCCACCAGACCCGGTCGGGCTGTGTGGCGGGCGCCTTGGTCAACTCGGACAGCGCGGCCTGCTTGTCGGCGGACGGCGCCCCGAGCCCGTCCCACTCCTTCGCCGGATTGACGTACGCGTAGTCGTCCCACTGCGAGGTCGCCCGGGACGCGTCGAACTGCGGCAGCCCCACGGTCGGTCGGGTGTTGCTGGGCAGGCCGTACAACTCGTCACAGCGCTTGCCCGGGTCCAGTGGTCTCGGCGCGGCCTCCGCTGCCGTAAGGCCCGGAAGCCCGGTGAGCGCCATGACCGAGGCGCACGCGAGCGCGACGACCGACCGCCGCAGCGCGCGCAACCGCCGGGCGCGTATGGGTGTTTGCACGTGATGTCCCCGTGAGGGCCCCGTAGGCATGGGGTGTCCGCGCGGCGCCAGGGGCCCCCGTGGTCGATGTGGCGCCACCGAACGGACCACACGCTAGACACGCCCATGTACATGCCGAAGCCGATCCGTGGTTCGGTGACCGTGTCGACTCCCCTTCTCCACAGGCTGTTCACAGCTGGGCGCGGGACGGCGTCATACGCTCGGCACCATGAGCCCCGTATCCCCCGAAACCCGGGTGGACCCTCGTCACAGCGGACACGCCCAACTGGTCGTGGTCCAGCCCCCCTTCGCAACTCCGCTACGCCCCGACGAGCGCCCGCCGGTCGTGGCGCACGCCCCGGAGACGGCGAGGGCTGCCGTGTTGTCGCTGTCGTCGGTCGCGGGGATCCGCGGCGAGGAGGCACCGTCGCGACTGGGACACCCCGAAAGCCCTTCTGACCGACGGGAGTTGGACGTCGTACGCGCCGCCGCCTGGGGGACCACGGTGAAGGTGACGGACCCGGCGCTCGTCGAGGACGGGGTGTTGTCCAGCGTGCTGGAGGACGAGTTCCGCGCCCAGAAGAAGCTGCACCCGGACGCCCGGATCGTCGCCGTCTGCGAACGGGACTTCGGGGCCGCCTACTTGAAGATTCTGGTCGCGGTGCCCGGGGCTCCCGATCTGACGGTCGAGGGCTTCGACGAACTGGATGTCACCGGGGACCTTCGGGCCACGCTGGCGGCCGTGGGCATCGACCCCGGTCAACTGGTCGACGAGGACGAGGACTTCGTCGACTACGACGGGCTGCTGCACGTGCTGACCGGTGGCGCGCTGTCCGTTTATGCGGACGAGGAGCGACTGGAGTCGGCGTTCGTGGTCGAACGTGGCGAGGAGGGGGAGGAGAGCGTGCGTGAGGTGTGGTTTCCCTAGGGCTCAGGGGCGGCCGAGCGCGCAGTAGGACCAGCCCGCCTCGCGCCAGGTGTCGGCGTCGAGGGTGCCGCGGCCGTCGATGACCGTCGGCGAGGCGACGCGGGACGCGAGGGCGTGCGGGTCGATGCCGGAGAACTCCGGCCATTCGGTCAGGTGCAGCAGCAGATCGGCGTCCTGCACGGCGGCGGTCGGGTCGTCGACGTAGTCGAGTTGGGGGTGGAGCTTGCGCGCCTTGTCGAGGGCTTGAGGGTCGGTGACGGTGACCGCGGCGCCGAGGTCATGGAGTTTCTGGGCGACGGTCAGGGCGGGGGAGTCGCGGATGTCGTCCGTCCCGGGCTTGAAGGCGGCGCCCCAGACGGTGATGCGCCGGTCGGTGAAAGTGCCGCCGACCTGTTCGCGGGCGAGGTCGATCACGCGCTCGCGGCGCCGGTTGCTGATCGCGTCGACCTCGCGGAGGATCCGCAGGGCCCGGCCCGCGCCGAGTTCGTCGGCGCGGGCCATGAACCCCCGCACCTACTTGCTCTGTAGTTCCCCCAACGGCTCGGGATCTTCCGCCAGTTGGGCGGACGCCTTCTGCCAGGCGGTGTCCCCGGGGTGGAGGGCGCTGTGCAGGTAGGCGGTGGTGAGGTGTTGGAGCAGGGCTACGCGGGCCGGGCTCTCGTCGGTCGTCTCGGCGGCCTCGTAGCCGGGGATGCCGCCCAAGGAATGCTCCGCGCCGAAGAGGGTGAGGAGGGTCTTGTCGCCGGGGCTGTAGGTGTACGGGTCGGTGAACCAGTCCGGGCCGCGGGTGGAGAGGTGGGACTGGTCGTGGTCTCCGGCGACGATCAGGGCCGGTGGGGTCATCGTGGTGAACGACGGCCTCATGAAAGGGAGTTGCTCGGCGGCGAACGGGGTGAGGTCGTCGCCCAGGCCGGTCAGGGCGAGCAGGACGCCTGCCTTGACGCGGGGGTCGGACAGGTCCTCGCCGGGGACGCCGTCGGGGTCGAGGACGCGGGCGCCCAGGAGCGTGCTCGCCGTTTGGGCTCCCCAGGAGTGGCCGGCCACGGCGATGCGGGCGTGGTCGACGCGTCCCGCGAGGCCCGGCACGGAGGCTTCCAGGGTGGTGAGTTCGTCCAGTGTGCGCTTGAGGTCCTCGACTCGGGTGCGCCAGATCCCGGGGAAGCGGGGGTCCTCGTGCGGGATGGCGAGCGTTCTTGAGTCGAGGTGGGTGGGCTGGACGACCATGAAGCCGTGCGCGGCCCAGTGGTCGGCGAGCGGGGCGTAGCCGTTCATCGACCAGCCGAAGCCGTGCGAGAAGACGATGACCGGTAGGCCGTCGCCGGTCACGGGTGCGGAGACGCGGACCTGGAGGTCCTCGCCGCGGCCCGGGGCGGGGAGGATCACCGGCTTCACGGACACGATCGTGGGGGGCGGGGCAGACATGGTGGTGCTCCCTTCCGGTGGGCTCAGCGGCGGCGCAGGGTCGGGTCGAGGAGGGCGGGCGGGGTGTCGTTCTTCTCGTGGGCGGCGAGGTCCGTGCCGGGGGCGACGATCGTGTCGATCGCGTCCAGTACGTCGGCGGAGAGCACCGTGTCCGCGGCGGCGAGCTGTGTGTCCAGGTGGTCCAGGGTGCGCGGGCCGATCAGCGCGCTGGTCACGGCGGGGTGCGCGGTGACGAAGCCGAGCGCGAGCTGGATGAGGGTGAGCCCTGCCTCGTCGGCGACCTTGGCCAGCTGTTCGACGGCGTCGAGCTTGGCGCGGTTGGCGGGGACGGCGGTGTCGAAGCGCTGGGGCATGAACGCGGAGCGGCTGGTGGTGACCTCCCGGCCCTCGCGGATCGCGCCGGACAGCCAGCCCGAGGCGAGCGGGCTCCAGGCCAGGACGCCGAGGCCGTACTCCTCGGTCACCGGCAGGACGTGGGTCTCGATACCGCGCTGGAGGATCGAGTAGCTCGGCTGCTCGGTGACGTAACGGCTCAGGTGGTTCTCGCGGGCGGCCCACTGCGCCTGGACGATGCGGTACGCGGGGAAGGTGGAGGAGCCGAAGTAGCGGATCTTTCCCGCGCGTTGGAGGTCGGTCAGGGCGGAGAGGGTCTCCTCGTCGCTGGTGCGGGGGTCCCAGCGGTGGATCTGGTACAGGTCGACATGGTCCACGCCGAGCCTGCGCAGGCTGTTGTCCAGCTCGGTCACCAGCCAGCGGCGCGAACCGCCCTGGTGGTTGCGCTCCTCGCCCATCGGCAGGCTCGCCTTCGTCGCCAGCACGATGTCGTCCCGGCGACCGGCGATCGCCTTGCCGAGCAGTTCCTCGGACTCGCCTCCGCTGTACGCGTCCGCGGTGTCGATGAGGTTGACCCCGTCGGCGAGAGCGGCGTCGACGATGGCCGTGACGTCCTCCTGACTCGTGCGCCCGATCCTGCCGAAGTTCATCGCGCCGAGCGCGAGCGTGCTGACTTGTACGCCGGTGCGGCCCAGGGTGCGGTACTGCATGGCTGTGTCCTCCGGGATCACTGATAAGCGGAACCTTGTTCCGGTAACGATACGGAACGGGGTTCCGCTTAGCAAGCGGGGAGGGGTGGGGAGGGGGTGGGGGGCTGAGGTGCGTTGATGGCTTGCGGTGCGTCGTGGCTGGTCGCGCCTAGCGGCGGAGCCGCATGTTGATACAGCCCCGCGCCCCTTAAAGACACGGCGGGTCGGCGTTTTTAGGGGCGCGGGGAACTGCGCGACCAGCCCCCACCGGCCGGTAGCCAAAAAACTGCCTAACTCGCGGACCCGCTTACGCCAAGCTGTCCCGCCAAGCCCGGTGCAGATCAGCGAACCGCCCCGTCCCCGAGATCAGCTCCGCCGGCGTGCCGTCCTCGACGACCCGCCCGTGTTCCATGACCAGCACCCGGTCCGCGATCTCGACCGTGGACAGCCGGTGGGCGATCACGACCGCCGTACGGCCGCGCAGGACCGTCGACATGGCGCGCTGTACGGCCTGTTCGCCGGGGATGTCGAGGGAGCTGGTCGCCTCGTCGAGGATGAGGACGGCGGGGTCGGCGAGCAACGCCCGTGCGAACGCGACGAGTTGGCGCTGACCCGCCGAGATACGCCCACCCCGCTTGCGTACGTCCGTGTCGTAACCGTCGGGCAGCGCGCTGATGAAGTCGTGCGCGCCGATCGCCTTCGCGGCCCGCTCGATCTCCTCACGCGGCGCGTCCGGGCGGCCGATCGCGATGTTCTCGGCGACCGTGCCGGAGAACAGGAACGCCTCCTGCGTCACCATCACCACCCCGCGCCGCAGTTCGGGCCCGGACAGCTCGCGCAGATCGACCCCGTCGAGCAACACCCGCCCGTCCGAGGGGTCGTAGAAACGGGCCAGCAGCTTGGCCAGGGTCGACTTGCCCGCGCCGGTGGAGCCGACGACGGCGACGGTCTGGCCGGCGGGGAGGGTGAGGTCGAAGACGGGCAGGACCTCGCCGCCGGTGCGGTAGGTGAAGCGGACGCCGTCGAAGACGACCTCGCGGCCGGGTTGGTCTGTGTCAAGTTCCGGTAGCTGTACGGGTGTTGAGGGTTCCGGGACCGACGGGGTCTGGGCCAGCAGACCCGCGATCTTCTCCAGCGAGGCCGCCGCCGACTGGTACGAGTTGAGGAACATGCCGAGGCGGTCGATCGGGTCGTAGAGCCGCCGTAGGTACAGGACCGCGGCGGCCAGTACGCCCAACTCCAGTGAGCCGTCCGACACCCGGAAGGAACCCCACAGGACGATCACCGCGACGGCCGTGTTGGCGACCAGGCGGGAGCCGGTGACATAGCGGGCCATCTCCAACAGGGCGTCGCCGTTGGAGCGTTCGTGCTGTTGGTTGAGGACGCGGAAGTCGGCGTCGTTCACGTCCTCGCGGCGGAACGCGCGGACCGGGCGGATGCCGTTCATCGTCTCGACGAACTTCACGATCACGCGCGCGATCGCCGTGGAGCGGACCGCGTACACCTGTACCGCGCGCCGTTGGTAGACCCGTACCAGCAGGTACAACGGCACGAACGACGCCACCGCGACGACGCCGAGGCCCAGGTCCAGCCAGAGCAGCATCGCCGAGATGTACACGAACGACAGGATGACCGTGATCAGCTCCTGGAGTCCCTCGCTGAGGAGTTCGCGCAGGGCCTCGATGTCCGTGGTGGAACGGGAGATGAGCCGGCCGGACGTGTACCGCTCGTGGAAGTCGATGCTGAGCGCCTGCGCGTGGCGGAAGATACGGCCGCGCAGATCGAGCAGTACGTCCTGGTTGACGCGGGCGGAGGCGGCGATGAAGGCGTACTGGAGTCCGCCGGAGAGCAGCGCGCAGAGCAGGTAGCCCGCGCCGACTGCGATCAGCGGGCCGTGGTTGTCGTCCCGGAACGCCGGGACCGCGCGGTCGATGGCGTACGCGACGAGGAGGGGGCCCACCTGCACGGCTGCCTGTTGGAGCAGCAGGAGGAGGGTCGTGATGGTGACCCGTGTCTTCATCGGGGCGAGCAGGGAGCGGAGGAGGGTGGCGGTCGCGCCTGGGGGAGTGGGGAGGATGTCGTGGTCGAAGGGGTCGCCTGCGGCGGGCGGGTGCGGGGGTTCGGGGGTGTCGTCGGTGGGGGGCGCGGAGGTGGTAGGGGCGGTCATCGGGCGTCCTCCTGTTCACCGACTGGGTTGTTCTGTGTCTGCGGGCCGGTGGGGGCTGGTCGCGCCCCGCGGCGGAGCCGCATGTTGATACCGCCCCGCGCCCCTATAGGGCGTGTTGGGCGGTCGGTGTCTTTCTCGTGCTCGGCGCCCGACATGAGGTGCGCGTACTCCGTGTTCGTTCGCAGGAGTTCCTGGTGGGTGCCTACGGCCGTGATGCGGCCGTCCGACAGCAGGGCCACGCGGTCGGCGAGCAGGACCGTCGACGGGCGGTGGGCCACGATCAACGCCGTTGTGTCGGCCAGAACTTGGCGGAGGGCGGCCTCAACTGCGGCCTCGGTGTGGACGTCCAGCGCCGACAGCGGGTCGTCCAGGACCAGGAAGCGGGGTTTGCCCACCACCGCCCTTGCCAGGGCCAGGCGTTGGCGTTGGCCGCCGGAGAGGCTGAGGCCCTGTTCGCCCACCTGGGTGTCCGTGCCCTGGGGGAGGCTGTGCACGAAGTCCGCCTGCGCGACGGCCAGGGCTCGCTCCAACTCCGGTTGTCCCGCGCCCTGTTCTGATCCCATGAGTACGTTCTCCCCGACGCTGGCCGAGAACAACGTGGGTTCCTCGAAGGCCACGGCGACGAGGGCGCGCAGCGAATCCCTGGACATCGCCGTGATGTCCTCGCCGTCCAGTGTGATGCGGCCGGATGTGACCTCGTGCAGCCGTGGGACGAGGGCCGTCAGTGTGGTCTTGCCCGTGCCGGTGGCTCCTACCAGGGCCATGGATTCGCCGGGTCTGATGTGCAGGGTGATGTTGTCGAGGGTGGGTGGGGAATCCGGCGGGGCGTCCGGGTAGCGGAAGGAGACTGAGGAAAAGCGGATGCCGTCGTTTTTGGGTGCGGGCCGGTGGGGGCTGGTCGCGCCCCGCGGCGGAGCCGCATATCGATACAGCCCCGCGCCCCTTTGGGGCGCTGCCCTCAAGGGCGATTCCGCCTCCCGTGGCTCATCCATGACCTCGAAATACCGCTCCGTCGCCGTCGCCGCCTCCTGGCTCATCGCCAGCAGGAACCCGATCGACTCCACCGGCCACCGCAGCGCCAGTGCCGTGGACAGGAACGCCACCAACGTGCCCGCCGACAGATCTCCGTCCGCGACCTGCACCGTCCCCACCACCAGTGCCGAACCGAGGGCCAGTTCGGGCAGGGTGACGATGACGCCCCAGATCGTGGCGAGGAGTTGGGCCTTGCGGAGTTCCGTGCCGCGCAGGGTGCGGGACAGGTCGCGGAAGGCTCGTGCCTGCGTGCGGTGGCGGCCGAAGCCCTTGATGATGCGGATGCCCAGGACGCTCTCCTCGACGACCGTCGTCAGGTCGCCGACCTGGTCCTGGGCGCGGCGGGCCACGTGCGCGTACCGCTGCTCGAAGATCACGCAGGTGATGATCACCGGTATCGCGGGGCCGAGGATCACCAGTCCCAGCGTCCAGTCCTGGAGCAGCATGATGATCACGCCCACCAGGATCGTGACCGCGTTGACCAGCAGGAACGTCAGGGGGAAGGCCAGGAACATGCGGAGCAGCATGAGGTCCGTGGTGCCCCGGGAGAGGAGCTGGCCCGAGGGCCATCTGTCGTGGAAGGACACCGGCAGGCGTTGCAGGTGCCGGTACAGGTCCGCCCGCATTTCCGCCTCGACGTGCGACAGCGGCCTTGCGACCAGCCATCGCCGCAGCCCGAACAGGCCCGCCTCCGCGATGCCGAGCAGGAACAGATACAGCGCCCCGAGCCATACGCCGGCCGCGTCCCGGTCCGCGACCGGGCCGTCCACCATCCACTTCAGGACGAGCGGGAACACCAGCCCCGTACAGGACGCGACGACCGCGACCACGGCCGCGCCGAACAGCCGTACCCGCACCGGCCGGACGTAGGGCCAGAGCCGTGCGAGGGTACGGACGGCGGATCGCTTCTCGGTGGTTGCACGCGTCGTGGACATCACGGGCGAGCCTACGGACCACCACTGACAACGCCCACCGAGTTTTGGCCGGACCCGGATCGGCCGTTGGTCCTACGACCTGGGTGTTCGGGGGGTCGTAGCGGCGCATCCAAGGGGGCGCAGGGGGTCGTAGGGGGTCGTAGAAGCGCATCAACCGATCGGTTGATGTCCCTTCGAGCGCGATGGGCGATGTGGCGGACCCGGCGCCGGCGGGACCCTCGGTGCATGCCAGCCACACCAGTCATCGAAGTCACCGCACTACGGAAGTCCTACGGCGGCAGGGCCGTCGTGGACGGGGTCTCCTTCGCCGTCGAGGAGGGCGAGATCTTCGGGATCCTCGGCCCGAACGGCGCCGGCAAGACCACCACCGTCGAGTGTGTCGAGGGTCTGCGGGTTCCCGACGCGGGGCGGGTCCGGGTCACCGGACTCGATCCCGTCGCCGACCACGAGGAAGTCGCCCGCGTTCTCGGCGCCCAGCTGCAGGAGAGCGAACTCCAGGCCAAGCTCACCGTCCGCGAGGCGCTGGAGCTGTACGCGTCCTTCTATCCGCACCCCGCCGACTGGCGGCCGCTGGCCGAACGCCTGGGCCTGACCGCCAAGTTGACCACCCGGTTCGCGAAGCTCAGCGGCGGGCAGAAGCAGCGGCTGTTCATCGCGCTCGCGCTCATCGGCAACCCCAAGGTCGTCGTCCTCGACGAACTCACCACCGGCCTCGACCCGCGCGCCCGCCGTGACACCTGGCAGCTGATCGAGGACGTGCGGGCGAGCGGGGTCACCGTGCTGCTCGTCACGCACTTCATGGAGGAGGCGCAGCGGCTGTGCGACCGGATCGCCGTGATCGACAAGGGGCGGGTGGCCGCCCTGGACACCCCGGACGGGTTGATCCGGCGTTCGGCGGGGTCGACCGTCATCAGTTTCACGCCCTCCGCGGCGCTGGACGACGGTGATCTGAACTCCCTTCCCGCGCTCACGTCCGTGGCGCGCAAGGACGGCCGGATCACGCTCTCCGGCTCGGACGAGACCGTCAACGCGGTCATCACGCTGCTCGCGCGCAACCACATCACCGCCCACCAACTCCGCGTGTCCGACGCCACGTTGGACGACGCGTTCCTGGACCTGACGGAGGTCACCGCATGAACACCGCAGTCCTGCGTACCGAGTTGCGGCTCTTCCGCCGTGAACCGGGCGCGCTCTTCTGGATCTTGCTCTTCCCCACCCTGCTGCTGGTGATCCTGGGGTCCATCCCGGGCTTCCGGCACCATCAGGCCGACCTCGGGGGGCTGCGCACGGTCGACGTGTACGTTCCGGTCGCCGTCCTCCTCGGCATGATCGTCGGCGCGCTCCAGTCGATGCCGCAGAACCTCACCGGCTACCGCGAACGCGGCATCCTCCGCCGCATGTCCGCCACCCCGGTCCGGCCGACGGCTCTGCTCTCCGCGCAGATGGTGGTCTACGGCGCGGCGGCCCTCGTCTCCGCCCTGCTCGCGCTGATCGTCGGCCGCCTCGCCTTCGACGTACGACTGCCGAAGCAGCCCGGCGGCTATCTCCTCGCCCTGCTTCTCGCGGTCCTCGCCGCGCTCGCGCTGGGCGCGGTGGTCTCGTCGCTGTCCCGGACCACGAAGATCGCGGGTGCCATCGGGTCGGCCGTGTTCTTCCCGATGATGTTCTGCGCGGGCGTGTGGATCCCGGTGAACTCCATGCCGGACGTCATGGCCCGCATCGTCGGCTACACCCCGTTCGGCGCCGCCGCCGAGGCCCTGAACCGGGCGGCGGCCGGGAACTGGCCGGGCTGGACGCACCTGGGCGTGCTGGTCGCCTGGACCGTGCTGCTGACGGCCGGCGCCTCGCGCTGGTTCCGCTGGGAGTAGGGGAGCGGCGGCCGTGCAGACTGGGGAGATGACCACCAGGGACCAGGAGATCGACCGGCGCTGGGAGCAGCTGCACACATGGGGGCCGTACGGGCTGCTCGGGATCGGTGTCGTCCTGGCGCTCGCCTCCTCCGGTCTGGCCGACTACGCCACCGCCCAGTGGTACACCGGCTGGGCCCTGGTCGGTGCCGCGCTCGTCCTCCAGCTGCTGTGGCACACCACCCGCTCGCGGCTGCCCGGTCGCGGCCGGATCCCGTCCCGGGCGGGAACCGCGTACTACGTCGTCCGCTGGGCCATCGCCTTCGCCCTCACCTGGATCGACCCGTTCTTCGCCTTCTACGCCGCCGCCGGCTACATGGACGCCGACGAACTGATCCCGGGCGTGGAGTGGCAGCGGCTCGGACTGCTCGCCGGCGCGGTCACCGTGGCCGGCGCCCAGTCCGGCGGGCTGCCGCTGGGGAGCGGGGTCCAGTGGATCCTCTTCGCGGCGCTCGTGGCCGCCAACTCCGGCCTGCAGATGGCGATCGCCCATCTCCAGGAGCAGGAGACGCAGCGCTCCCGCGAGCGCAACGCGACCATCACCGAACTCGAACGCACCAACACCGCGCTCCAGCAGGCCCTCGACGAGAACGCCGCCCTGCACGCCCAACTCCTCGTCCAGGCAAGGGAAGCCGGGGTCGCCGACGAACGCCGCAGGCTCGCCGCCGAGATCCACGACACCATCGCCCAGGGCCTGACCGGCATCATCGCCCAGCTCCAAGTCGTAGCGAACGCACCGGACTTGACCACCGCCCGCACCCACCTCGAACGCGCCTCCACCCTCGCCCGGCACAGCCTCGGCGAGGCTCGCCGCTCCGTGCAGAACCTCGCGCCCGTCGCGCTGGAGAACGACGGACTGCCCGAGGCCCTGAAGAACACGGTCGCGGAATGGGGCGAACGCACCGGTGTCCGCGCCGAGTTCACCGTCACCGGCATCACCGAGCAGCTCCACGACGAGATCTCGGCGACCCTGCTGCGCATCGCCCAGGAGGCGTTGTCGAACGCGGCCCGGCACGCCCGCGCCGGCCGTGTCGGCGTGACCCTCAGCTTCCTCGGCGACGAGGTCATCCTCGACATCCGCGACGACGGCCGGGGCTTCGACCCGCTCGCCCTCCCCGAACGCACCCGCACCGGCGGCTTCGGCCTCGACGGCATGCGCGCCCGCGCCGAACGCATCGCGGGCTCGCTCACGATCGAGTCCGAGCCGGGACACGGCACGGCCCTGTCGGCTCGCGTACCGTTGGTCCGCCATGAGTGACGAGTTGCTGATCTCCCTGTTGATCGTCGACGACCATCCCGTCGTACGGGACGGTCTGCGCGGCATGTTCGAGTCCGCGCCCGGATTCCGCGTCCTGGGCGAGGCGTCCAACGGCGTCGAGGCCGTGGAGCGGGCCGCCGCCCTCGACCCGGACGTGATCCTGATGGACCTGCGGATGCCGGGCGGCGCGGGCGTCGACGCCATCCGCGAGCTCACCCGCCGCTCGGCGCGCGCGAAGGTGCTGGTCCTGACGACGTACGACACGGACTCCGACACGTTGCCCGCGATCGAGGCGGGCGCGACGGGCTACCTCCTCAAGGACGCCCCGCGCGACGAGCTCTTCACCGCCGTCCGCGCGGCGGCGGACGGCCGCACGGTCCTCTCGCCCGCCGTCGCCTCCCGTCTGGTCTCCGCCGTCCGCGCACCCCAGACTCCCGGCAACGAACCGCTCTCCGCCCGCGAACGCGAGGTCCTCGCCCTGGTCGCCAAGGGCACCTCCAACCGCGAGATCGCCCGCGAACTCTTCATCAGCGAGGCGACCGTGAAGACCCATCTCACCCACCTGTACGGCAAGTTGGGCGTCAAGGACCGCGCGGCGGCCGTCGCGGTCGCCTACGACCGGGGGATTCTCGGCTGACCGAGGCAGGGCCTAGACGGGCGGGTACGGCAGCAGGCCGCTCGCCGTCTTCTCCCAGGCCGCCTTCAGCTCGGCGAGCAACTCCGGCTTGTCGGGGGCGAGATCGGCCTGTTCGCGGAGGTCGGCGCCCAGATCGAAGAGGTGGTCGTCCCCGTCCTCGTCCTGGTAGTACTTCCAATCGCCGCGCCGCAGCGCCCGGTTGGCCCGCACTCGCCAGAACAGGTCCCGCTCGGGCAGCTCCTCGCCCGCCAGCAGATAGCCCGCGAGACTCGTGCCGTCCAGCGGGTACGCCGGGTCGGGGCGGGCACCGGCCAGCTCCAGGAAGGTCGCGGTCCAGTCGGGGGAGAAGTTCGGCTCGTGGCTGACCTGGTTGCCGTCGATGCGGTGCGGCCAGCGCACGATCGTCGGCACCCGGATGCCGCCCTCCTGGAGCACGTACTTCTCGCCGCTCAACGGCCAGAGGTACGACCAGCGTTCACCGCCGTTGTCGCTGGCGAAGTACACCACCGTGTTCTCCTCCTGCCCGGACCGGCGCAGCGCGGCGAGCACCTCCCCGACGGCCGCGTCGAGGCTCTGCACCATCTCCGTGTACTTGGCGACCGAGCCGCCGTCGTACTGGTTGAGGGCGTCGCTGATCTCCACCTGGCTTGTCGCCGCCCGGATCTTCGCCGCGATCTCGGCACCGGTCTCCTCGTCGCCCTCCGCGAGCCAAGGCCAGTGCGGAGTGGTGAAGTTGAGGTTCAGCAGCCACGGCTTGTCGTGCTTCCGGCCGACGTACTCCACCGCCCGCTCGGTCAACACCTCTGTGTAGTAACGGAGATCCTGGTAGGTCGCGTCGCCCTCGTACAGGTCGTAGTCGCCGAGCTGGCCGAGCTTGGAGAAGTACTCCAGCACGCCACCGTGGTTGCCGAAGAACTCGTCCCAACCCGACTTCGTGGGGCTGTAGTCGGGCAGCCAGCCGCAGTGCCACTTGCCGATCAGGGCGGTGGCGTAGCCCGCCTTCTTCAACAGCGACGCCAGAGTGGGATGGCTGGGGTCGAGCCCCTGCGTTCTGCTCGCGATCGGCTCGGCCAACCCGCCCGGCGTACGGCCCGGATAGCGCCCGGTGTACAGGCTGAACCGGGTCGGCGAGCAGGTCGCGGAGCCCGAGTACGCGTCGGTGAAACGCACCCCCTGCCGGGCCAGCCGGTCCAGGTTCGGCGTCTTGATGTGCGGGGCGCCGTAGGAGGAGAGGTCGGCCCAGCCGAGGTCGTCGCCGAGGATGACGAGGAGGTTGGGACGTTTACCGGAGGCGCCGGGGCGGGCCTTGAACGGCCGCTCGGCGGGGGCGGGTTCGGCGGCCTCGGCGGTGGCGGACGTACCGGCGACGGCGGTGACGGCACCGCCGCCGACGAGGCCGCCGAAGGCACGGCGGGATATCTCGGGCATGAGAGGTCCTTGTGGGGAGGGCGACGGAAGGCAGCGGAAGCCGTGGGGGGTGGCACCCCCATGTGATCAGCCGATTCGCCCCAAGCCCAGCCATCCGCCCGGGAGTTCACGGATCTGAAACGTCACCCCGGCCGGAACCCCGGTCGGTCCCTCTGCCGCCCCTCAGCTCACCACCTTCAGCAACAGCACAGCCCGAGCCGGCACCGTGATCGCCGCCCCCGCCCGATGCACCACCCCCGGCGCCTCCCCCTGCTCCTCCCGTGATGTGTCGACGACCACCTCGTACCGCTCCGCCCACGGCGGCCCCGGCAGCACGAAGCTCACCGGCCGGTGCCCCGCGTGCAGGACGGCGAGGAAGCTGTCGTCGACGATCGGGGCGCCGCGTTCGTCACGACCCGGGATGTCCCGGCCCGAGAGATACATGCCGAGGGTGGCGGCGGGCGCGTACCAGTCCCGTTCCGTCATCTCCGTGCCGCGCGCGGTGAACCACGCCAAGTCCCTTATGCCGTCCGCCGAATGGGCCCGCCCGGAGAAGAACGCCCGGCGGCGCAGCACCGGATGGCGGTGGCGCAGGTCGATCAGCCGGGCGGTGAGATCGGTCAACGCCCGCCAGCCGGGGTCCTCTTGCAGACCCCAGTCCACCCAACTGATCTCGTTGTCCTGGCAGTAGGCGTTGTTGCTGCCCCGCTGCGTCCGTCCCAGCTCGTCACCCGCGACCAGCATCGGCACCCCCGTGGAGAGGAGGAGGGTGGTGAGGAGGTTCCTCAACTGCCTTCGCCGCAGCGCTTTTACGCGCTCGTCGTCCGTCTCGCCCTCGACCCCGCAGTTCCAGGACCGGTTGTCGTCGGTCCCGTCCCGATTGCCCTCGCCGTTGGCCTCGTTGTGCTTGCGCTCGTACGACACCAGGTCCCGCAGGGTGTAACCGTCGTGCGCCGTAATGAAGTTGACCGAGGCGTACGGGCGCCGGCCACCCCACGCGTACAGGTCGCTCGACCCCGACAGCCGGTACCCGAGATCCCGTACGTCCGGCAGCGCGCCCCGCCAGAAGTCCCGGACGGCGTTGCGATACCGGTCGTTCCACTCCGTCCACAGGGGCGGGAACGCGCCCACCTGGTAGCCGCCGGAGCCCACGTCCCACGGCTCGGCGATCAGCTTCACCCGTCGTAGGACCGGGTCCTGGGCGATCACCGCGAGGAACGGGGACAGCATGTCGACGTCGTGCATCGAGCGGGCCAGCGCCGCCGCGAGGTCGAAACGGAAGCCGTCGACGCCCATCTCCGTGACCCAGTAGCGCAGGGAGTCGGTGATGAGCCGGAGCACGTGCGGCTGGACGACGTGCAGGGTGTTGCCGCAGCCGGTGTAGTCCGTGTAGCGGCGGGCGTCGCTCTGGAGGCGGTAGTAGCCGCGGTTGTCGATGCCCTTCAACGACAGCATCGGGCCCAACTCACCTGCTTCGGCGGTGTGGTTGTAGACCACGTCGAGGATCACCTCGATCCCGGCCTCGTGCAGCGCACGCACCATCCGCTTGAACTCGCCGACCTGTTGGCCCGCGGTGCCGGTCGCCGCGTAGCCCGCGTGCGGGGCGAAGTAGCCGATCGAGTTGTAACCCCAGTAGTTCTTCAGGCCCCTGCGCAGCAGATGGTCCTCGTGCGCGAACTGGTGGACGGGCAGCAGCTCCACGGCCGTCACGCCCAGCTTCACCAGGTGCTCGATCGCGGCCGGGTGCGCCAACCCGGCGTAGGTGCCCCGGAGTTCCTCGGGTATGCCGGGGTGCAGTTTGGTGAAGCCGCCGACGTGGAGTTCGTAGATGACCGAGTCCGCCCACGGTGTCTTCGGGCGGCGGTCGTCCATCCACTCGTCGTCGGTGGTGTCGTCGTGGACCACAACACCCTTGGGAACGTGGGGTGCCGAGTCGCGGTCGTCGCGCACGGTGTCGGCGACCTGCTGCTGCGGCCAGTCACGGACGTGCGCGTACACCTCGGGCGGCAGCCCGAACTCGCCGTCCACCGCGCGGGCGTAGGGGTCGAGGAGCAGCTTCGCCGGGTTCCAGCGGGCGCCGGTCCACGGGTCCCAGCGACCGTGCACCCGGAAGCCGTAGCGCTGCCCGGGCAGCACACCCGGCAGGAAGCCGTGCCAGATCTCGTGCGTCAACTCGGTGAGCGGGGCCCGGGTCTCCACCCCGTCCTCGTCGAAGAGGCACAGCTCGACCGCCTCCGCACCCCCGGCCCACAGCGCGAAGTTGGTGCCCGCCACCCCGTCCGGGCCGACCCGGTACCGGGCCCCCAGCGGCATCGGCGTCCCCGGCCACACGGGCACCGGCGGCCCGGTGTGCGGGGCGCCGTTCAGCACGGGGGCGGCACGTGGCGACGGCACGGCCGCCTCGACGACGGCTCGCTCCATCGGCACGCCGTCGTCGACGCCCTCCTCCTGTACGGCCTCCTGCTCGGCTGCGCTCGACACCGTCCGGCCTCCTGCGGCTCATGGAACGACGAGGTGAAGGGCGCGCGGCGTCCCGGTCGCGTGTGCCTGTCATGTCGTTCTCCCCACTGTTCTGCCCAGAGCTTGGGTCGCACTCACGTTTCCCTGAGGCGTGCCCGCTCGTTGGGCACCCCGTGAGGCATGCACAAGGGCGCGCGCGACGCGCAGGGGTCGCACTGGCCGCCGTACTGACATGGGCAGGACTGCTGGCCGGAGCCACCGGCTGTACTTCGGACGGCTCGGGCGGGGGCGGTATCGGCGAGATCTTCGGCAAGGCACCGTCGCCCGAGGATGTGATCCGGATCTCGCCCGAGGACGCCAGCAAAGGCGTCAAACCGGACCGGCGACTCGTGGTCCGGGTACCCAGCGGACGGCTGGAGTCCGTGCAGGTCGTCAAGGAGCAGGACGCCCAGGACAGCCCGGTCCCCGGCCGCATCTCCGACGACGGACTGCGCTGGGAACCCGAGGACGGAAAGCTCGCGCTCGCCGCCGAGTACACCGTCGACGCGGTCGCCCTCGACGGCGACGGCCACCGCTCCGCCCGGCACACCACGTTCACGACCTACGTGCCCGACGAACGGTTCATCGCCTACGTCGCCCCGGAGAACCGCGCCACCGTCGGCACCGGGATGATCGTCTCCCTCGGCTTCAACCGGGAGATCGAGAACCGGGCCGCCGTCGAGCGCGCGATCCACATCACCGCGAAGCCGGCCGTCGAGATCCGCCCGCACTGGTTCGGCAAGGCCCGCCTCGACTTCCGCCCCGAGGCCTACTGGAAACCCGGCACCCAGGTCACCGTCTCGCTGCGCCTGCGGGACGTGGAAGGCGCGAAGGGCGTCTACGGCCTCCAGTACAAGACGTTCTCCTTCACCGTCGGCCGCAGCCAGGTCTCCCTCGTCGACGCCGCCAAGCACACCATGGAAGTGCGGCGCGACGGCGACCTGTTGGCCACCGTCCCGATCACGGCCGGCGCCCCCGGGAAGACCACGTACAACGGGAAAATGGTGGTCATGGAGATGCTGGAGGTGACCCGTATGAACAGCCGCACGGTCGGCTTCGGCGGTGAGTACGACATCCCCGACGTCCCGCACGCCATGAAGCTCACCGACTCCGGCACCTTCCTGCACGGCAACTACTGGGCGCCGTCCGCGCCCGGACACGTCAACGTCAGCCACGGGTGCGTGGGGTTGAGGGACGTCAAGGGCGGGAGCTCGGACACCCCGGCCGGGTGGTTCTTCGACCGCAGCATCATCGGGGACGTGGTCGAGGTCGTGCACAGCGAGGACAAACAGGTCGCTCCGGACAATGGCCTCGGCGGGTGGAACATGGGTTGGAAGGAGTGGAAGGCGGGCAGTGCCCTGAAGTGACGGGAGAGCGGTGCCCTCATGTGACCGGAGAGCATTGTCCTCACGTGATCGGAGACGGGGCGGGGAGCCTGTGTCAGGCGGCAGTTGAAGTTGCGACCGAACGGTGACATTCGCCTGACATGAAGCTCAAATGCGGACGGTTAATATGCGCGGACGTGCACGTCAGATGCGCGAAGGGGTGCGGGCCGGACCGGGCCCGGCGAGGGGAGAAAGTCTTGAACGTGCGACCGATATCGGGGGCGTCGGTTGACGCGCGCGGCCGGAGAAACAAGGGGCTGCTGGCGCTGATCCTCGGCGTACTGCTGCTCGCCGTCACCGCGTGCGGAGGCGGCGGTGGCTCCACCTCCGGGTCCGGCTCGGGCGACAGCAAGGCCAAGGGCTCGGACACCGCCGAGACCAAGCAGTCGCAGGCGGTCGTCACCATCGCCCCGAAGAACGGCTCGAAGTCCGTCGACACCAGCGGCGCCCTCAAGATCAGCGCCGCGAAGGGCAAGTTGACCGAGGTCGAGGTCAAGGACGCCGACGGCACCAAGGTCTCCGGCGCGATCACCGGCGGCGGCGCCAGCTGGACGCCGGCCACGCATCTCGCCGCGTCCACCAAGTACACCGTGCACGCGATCGCCAAGGACTCCGACGGCCGGGTCGCCGCCGAGGACTCCAGCTTCACCACGCTGACCCCGAAGAACACGTTCATCGGCGACTTCACCCCGGAGGACGGCTCCACGGTCGGCGTCGGGATGCCGTTCTCGATCAACTTCACCCGGGGCATCACACACCCCGAGGACGTGAAGAAGGCCATCACCATCACGACCGTCCCGGCCGTCGACGTCGAGGGCCACTGGTTCGGCAACGACCGCCTCGACTTCCGCCCCGAGAACTACTGGAAGTCCGGCACCAAGGTCACCGTCAAGCTCAACCTCGACGGCGTCGAAGGCCGCCCGGGCGTCTACGGCAAGCAGGCCAAGACGGTCTCCTTCACCATCGGCCGGAACCAGGTCTCCGTGGTCGACGCCAAGAAGCACACCATGAAGGTGACCCAGGACGGCAAGACCATCAAGACCATCCCGGTCACCACCGGCAAGCCCGGCTACGACACGTGGAACGGCCAGATGGTCATGAGCCAGAAGCTCGAAGTGACCCGTATGAACGGTGAAACGGTCGGCTACGGCGGCGAGTACGACATCAAGGACGTCCCGCACGCCATCCGCCTCACCACCTCCGGCACCTTCATCCACGGCAACTACTGGGGCGGCGGCGCCTTCGGCAACTACAACGCCAGCCACGGCTGTGTCGGCCTCCAGGACGTCAAGGGCGGCTACAGCAGCAGCGTGCCGGCCGCGTGGTTCTACAACCACTCGATGATCGGCGACGTGGTCGTCGTCAAGCACTCCAACGACGAGACGGTGGCGCCGGACAACGGGCTCAACGGCTGGAACATGTCGTGGGCGAAGTGGAAGGCGTAAGCGGCTAGTTGATCTGCTGGTCGACCTGCGGGCCCGGTGCTGTGACACACAGCACCGGGCCCGTTGTCGTTAGCGCGCGTGCTGTGCCCATCTGGGGGACGACCCCCAGACCCCCGTAGTGTTCCCGCATGACCGTGAATCTCGAAGTCGCCGAGGGCGTCGGCACCATCCGCCTCGACCGCCCGCCCATGAACGCGCTGGACGTCGCCACCCAGGACCGCCTCAAGGAACTCGCCGAGGAGGCCTCGCGTCGCGACGACGTGCGGGCCGTGGTGATCTACGGCGGGGAGAAGGTGTTCGCGGCGGGGGCGGACATCAAGGAGATGCAGCGGATGGACCATGCGGCGATGGTCGTACGGTCGCGGGCGTTGCAGGAGTCGTTCACGGCGGTGGCCCGTATCCCGAAGCCGGTCGTTGCTGCCGTCACCGGCTATGCGCTGGGCGGGGGTTGTGAGTTGGCGTTGTGCGCCGACTTCCGTATTGCCGCTGACAACGCGAAGTTGGGGCAGCCGGAGATTCTGCTCGGGTTGATTCCGGGTGCGGGCGGCACGCAGCGGCTGGCGCGGCTGATCGGTCCGTCGAAGGCGAAGGATCTGATCTTCACGGGTCGGATGGTCAAGGCGGACGAGGCGCTCGCGCTGGGGCTCGTGGACCGACTCGTCCCCGCCGCCGAGGTGTTCAGTGAGGCGCATGCGTGGGCGGCGAGGCTCGCGCAGGGTCCGGCGATCGCGTTGCGTGCGGCGAAGGAAGCGATCGACACCGGGCTGGAGACGGACATCGAGACCGGGCTCGCGGTCGAACGCACGTGGTTCGCGGGGCTGTTCGCGACCGAGGACCGTGAGCGTGGGATGCGGAGCTTCGTCGAAGAGGGGCCCGGGAAGGCAAAGTTCCTCTGAAGCGGAACATCAAATCCCGCTGGACCCCTTGCAATTGACACGATGTCTCATCCGGGTCCCTCGACGGGTCGGTTTATGGGAACCTTAACTCGACCTTAAGCCTGCCTTGTCGAGGGAGCCTGTCGATTGCCACCAACAGAGCCTTCACCGCAGGTCGGAGGGGCTGTGTCGAGCCCTGAAATGACCCTGGCACATGCCAATCGGATGTCGCGGAATGGGGGCTTCCGGGGGGCGTATTCCTCCGGAACCGCCACGGAGGCCGTTCGGGGCGGCCATGATGGACGCATGGCGGGGCTGGAAGGTATCGGACAGCCGCGGGGACAAGGCCGTGCGACCGCGGCGCGCTGGTCGCCTGCGGTCGAGGACGAGCGGGCGCTCAAGGCGATCGAGTTGTTCGGGAATCCTACGGAGGCGGAAGTTCCGCTCCCGTCTCGGCCGGAGTCCGCGGCGGCGGCTCGCCGGCTCACCCAGATTGTTGTTCTGCGGCACTGGGGGCTCAGTCCGAAGCTGACCGAAGACGCCGTCTTACTTGTCTCCGAGCTGGTCGGAAATGCCGTTCGGCACACCGGTGCGCGGGTGTTCGGGTTGCGGATGAAGCGGCGGCGGGGGTGGATCCGGGTTGAGGTTCGTGATCCGTCTCGTGGGTTGCCGTGTTTGATGCCGGTTCAGGAGATGGATTTGAGCGGGCGGGGGTTGTTTCTCGTCGACAAGCTTTCCGATCGGTGGGGTGTGGATTTGCTGCCTCGCGGCAAGACGACCTGGTTCGAGATGCGCGTCTCTGATCGTTGAGCGGAACTGCTGTGATGCCGGGGCAGGTTGTTGGTTGTCTGCGGGCTCGTTGTGGCTGGTCGCGCCCACGCGGCGGAGCCGCAAATTGATACAGCCCCGCGCCCCTTTAAGGCATCGTCGGACCGGAGTTGACTGGTGCGACTCGTGTTTGTCCCCCGAACGGGTTAATGCCCCGGTTTCTTACTTGGCGCCCCTTAAATGGGGCGGGTGACCACGACCGACCGCCGTACGGCGTTGCGTGCGGGTGCCGGGCTTGTCGCCGGGGGCGCTCTTGCCGCCGGGTGTGCCACGACCGGCTCCACCGCATCCCCCGCGCACGCCTCCGCCAGCGGACCGGTGCCCGCCGCCAAGGCGACGCCGCTCACCGCACCCGCCCCCCGCGCCTTCCCCCAGCAGCCCGCGCAGATCACCCACGGACCCCGCGACCGCCCCCGGATCGCGCTCACCTTCCACGGCCAGGGCGACCCCAAGATCGCCACCGCTCTGCTCACCGAGGCGGAGAAACACGGTGCCCACCTCACCGTCCTCGCCGTCGGGACCTGGCTCGACACGCACCCCGAGATGGCCCGCCGCATCCTCGACGGCGGCCACGACCTGGGCAACCACACCCAGCGGCACATCGCCGTCAACACCCTGTCCGAGGCCGACGCGCTGGCCGAGATCACCGGCTGCGCCGACCGTCTCAAGCGGCTCACCGGCTCGATCGGCACCTGGTTCAGGCCCTCGCGCGCCCCGGCCGCGTCCCCGCTCGTCCAGCGCCTGGCCCACCGCGTGGGCTACCCGCACGTGCTGTCCTACGACGTCGACTCCCTCGACTTCACCGCGCCCGGCGCCCCCGCCGTCACCCGCAAGGTGCTCGCCGAGGTCCGGGGCGGGTCGGTCGTCAGCATGCACTTCGGGTACGCCGACACGGTCGCCGCGCTCCCCGCCGTACTGGATGAACTCCACCGTCGCGGACTGCGCGCGGTGACGACCACGGAGCTGCTGAGCTGATGCGACACATCCCCCTCACCCGCGCCCTTGTCGCCGGGATCGCTCTCGCCGCCCTCGCCGGCTGCGGTTCGCAGGACCACGCCGACGAGGCGCTCGGCACCAAGGCCGCGCTCCAGCCGCAGCAGCAGAAGAAGGCGCAGGTCGCGCGGGCGCTGCCCGGTATGCCGCCGGTGCTCGACCCGGCCGACGTGTACGCGGCCGACCGGCCCAACCAACTCTCCCCGGTCGTACGGGACTTCCCCTCGCGGGTCTACGTTCCCAACACCAACTCCAACACCGTCTCGGTGATCGACCCGGCGACGTACAAGGTCGTCGAGACCATCCCGGTCGGGGTCCAGCCCCAACACGTGGTCCCCTCCTGGGACTTGAAGACGCTGTGGGTCAACAACGACCGGGGCAACACCCTCACCCCGATCGACCCGCGAACGGGCAAGGCCGGCAAGCCCGTTGACGTGCACGACCCGTACAACCTGTACTTCACGCCCAACGGCAAGTACGCGGTCGTGATGGCCTCGCTGGACCGGCAGTTGGTGTTCCGGGACGCGCACACGATGAAGACCGTGAAGGCGGTCCACGTCGGCTGCTACGGCGTCAACCACGCCGACTTCTCGCCGGACGGGCGGTACTTCATCGTCTCCTGCGAGTTCAGCGGCGAGCTGCTGAAGGTCGACACCGAGAAGATGAAGGTCGTCGGGCAGCAGAAGTTGCCGTTCCACGGTTCGATGCCGCAGGACGTCAAGATCTCGCCGGACGGCAAGAAGTTCTACATCGCCGACATGATGGCCAACGGCATGTGGGTCCTGAACGGCGACACCTTCGCCAAGCCGGACTTCCTGCCCACCGGCAAGGGCTGCCACGGTCTGTACATCAGCCGGGACTCGCGCGAGATGTACATCTCCAACCGCGGCGAAGGCACCATCTCCATCTTCGACTTCACGAAGAACAAGCTCACCAAGAAGTGGCACCTCCCGAACGGCGGCAGCCCCGACATGGGCGGTGTCTCGGCCGACGGCAAGGTCCTGTGGCTCTCCGGCCGCTACAACTCCGAGGTCTACGCCATCGACACCCGCACCGGCACCCAGCTCGCCCGCATCAAGGTCGGCGGCGGTCCGCACGGCCTCGCGGTGTACCCGCAGCCGGGGCGCTACTCGCTGGGCCACACGGGCATCTTCCGCTGAGGCCGACCGGGGGCCGCTGAAATTCCGCTGAAATCCGGTCAGTTGGACACGCCCCCGTACGGGTGAGGATCCGCGGCTCGTCGTCGTAGAACCGGGATCGTGCCTCGCATGATCACGATTCACCTGCGGCGACGAGCCGTTGCCGCAGCCCTGTCCCTCGCGGCCGTCTTCGCCACCACGGCCGCCACCGTCCCCGCCCACACCCCGGCCCGCGCCGCCGCGCCCGCCTGTCCCGTCGTCGCCGATCCCGCGATGGCCGCCGTGGACCAGCGCGTGGACATCAGCCGCATCACCCCCGACCCGGTCTGGCGGACCAGCTGCGGCACCCTCTACCGCAGCGACAGCCGAGGCCCCGCGATCGTCTTCGACCAGGGCTTCGCCCCCAAGGACGTCGTCAACGGCCAGTACGACATCGAGAAGTACGTCCTGGTCAACCAGCCCTCGCCGTACGTCTCGACGACGTACGACCACGACCTGTACAAGACCTGGTACAAGTCGGGCTACAACTACTACATCGACGCCCCGGGCGGTGTGGACGTCAACAAGACCATCGGCGACACCCACAAGTGGGCCGACCAGGTCGAGGTCGCCTTCCCCGGCGGGATCCAGCGGCAGTACATCATCGGCGTCTGCCCGGTCGACAAGAAGACCAAGGTCGAGATCATGAGCGACTGCGAGAGCAACCCGAACTACCGCCCGTGGCACTGAAGTTCAGCAGGTTCTATCGCGCGCTGAGCAGGACCGCCTCCGAACCCACCGGGCGGTAGCCCGCCGCCAGGAACGCCCGCATGCTGCGGGCGTTCCCCGGCGCGACCTGCGCCCACAGCGGCTCTGTCGCGAGGTGGCGGGCGGCGGCCGCCAGGGCGCGGCCCAGCCCCCGGTGCCGTACGTCCTCGTCGATCTCGACGGAGACCTCGAGCCGGCCGCCGACCCCGCGCCCGAGCACGAGCACCCCACCCTCCGCCGTCCAGGCGCGCACGTCGTCGCGGCGGCCGCGGGCGTACACGATGCGCGGGTGGTCGCCGTCGGTGATCTCCGTGAGGGGGAGCGGGGGTTCGCCCGGCAGCGGGGCGCCCACGAGCATCGCGTCGATCGTCTCCGACCTGCGGCCCGTCCGCTTCAGCAGGGCCATCAGGAACCACGGGTTCATCGGCGCGGCGAGCGCGTCGCACGAGACGGCGGCCAGGGTGTCGCGGACCCACTGCGGGTCCTCGTCGATGAAGACCACGGCGTGCGCGGTGAAGGCGAGGACTCCCGCGTCCCGGTCGGACATCTGCGGTACGACGGTCACGCGACCGTCCGGCGGCAGGACGACACCCTGCGCCACCGCGTCGAGAATGTCCCGAAGAGTCTCCATCACCAAGCTCCTTGCGCCGCTTGAGTCTCCACCCACTGGAAGGCCCACACTCACGACATGATCGACGACGGCACCGGACTTCTCACCATCGGGGAACTGGCCAGGTCCACCGGGCTGACCGTGCGCACCATCCGCTACTGGTCCGACGAGGGCGTCCTCACCCCGGTGACCCGCTCCGCGGGCGGCTATCGGCTCTACGACGCCGAGTCCGCCGCCCGTCTCGAACTGATCCGTACCTTGCGGGAGTTGGGCCTCGGTCTCGACGACGTGCGCAAGGTGCTGGCCGGTGAGTCGACCGTCGCGGAGGTGGCCGCCGCGCATGTGGTGGCGCTGGACGCGCAGATCCGTTCACTGAGGGTGACCCGGGCGGTGCTGTCGACCGTCGCGAGACGCGGTTCGACCGCGGAGGAGATGACGTTCATGAACAAGCTGGCACGACTGTCGGCCGCCGAACGCAGGCGGATCATGGAGGAGTTCGTGGACGAGCTGTTCCACGGGCTCGACACCGTCGACCCGGCCATCGAGGACCGGATGCGCTCCATCGCGTCGGACCTCCCGGACGACCCGACCCCCGAACAGGTCGACGCCTGGGTGGAGTTGGCGGAGATGGTGCAGGACCCGGAGTTCCGGGCGCAGATGCGCAAGGCCGTCGAGTTCAACGCCTCGGACCAGGAGCGCGCCGCCGTCCGCGGGCGGTCCACCTGGTTTCCCATGCGGCTGGTGCAGCTGGGCGCGGAGGCCAGGGAGCGGGGGATCGACCCCGGGTCGCCGGAGGCCGACGCGATCCTGCGGGAGGTGCTCGGCGACGGCGGCGACCCGGCCGTCGTCCTCGAACGGATGGAGTCGGCGTCCAACGAACGGCTCGCCCGTTACCGGGAGTTGCTGGCCACGGTGAAGGGCGGGGGGCCCGCGGCGGCGCACCGGGAGGAGTTCGCGTGGGTGGTCGCCGCGCTGCGGGCTCGCGCGGCCGGTTAGTCTGGCCCCGTCAACAGGCGGTAAAGCGTTACGAAGGGGCGGATCCGGTGGCGGACATCGAGGAAGCACGCAAGCATTTCCAGCGGATCGACACGGACGGTGACGGTGTCATCACCGCGGCCGAGTTCAAGACCGCCCTGGCTCAGGGTGGCGACTGGAACGTGACCGAGGCGGTCGCCGAGGCCATCATCAAGAGCCGGGACCTCAATGGGGACAAGGTCCTGTCGTTCGACGAGTTCTGGGCCCACCTGAACAAGTGACCCGACGGGTCGGAAGGGGCGCCTGTCCTACGGCGGACGGGTGCCCCTTCTCGTCGTGTCCGGGGGGCTGGGATGCGCGCTTGCGGTACTGGCCCGGCGCCACCCCGTACTCCCGCTTGAACGCCTTGGCGAACGCGAACTCCGAGGTGTAGCCGGTGCGTTGGGCCACCAGCCGCAACGGTGTGTCGTCCTCGCGGAGCAGCCGCCCCGCCGTGATCATGCGCCACCAGGTCAGATACGTCAGCGGCGGCCGGCCCACCAGCACCGCGAACCGGCGGGCGAAGGCGGCGCGGGACAGGCCGGCCCGGGTGCCGAGCTCCTCGACCGTCCAGGGGTGGGCCGGGTCGTCGTGCACGGCGCGCAGGGCCGCCGCGACCGCCGGGTCCGCGAGCGCCGCCGCCCAGCCCGTCGGGTGTCCCGAACCGTGCCGGCCCTCCAGCCACCAGGCGCGCAGGATGTACAGCAGCAGGGTGTCCAGGAGCGAGGTCACGATGGTGTCCGAGCCCGGCCGGGGCTCCTCCAGCTCCGCGCCGAGGAGCTCCACCGCCGCCCGCAGCGACCCGTGGGCGCCGACCCGGGCGGGCAGATGCACCACCTCGGGCAACTCGGTGAGCAGCGGGTGGGCGCGGGCCCGGTCCAGCAGATAGGCGCCGCACAGCATGACCGTGTCCGGGACCGCCGACTCCCGTGCGGGGGAGGGCGGTTGGGGCCAGGTGCCGTCCGCCCGCAGCCGCACCTCCTCCAGCGGTACGTCGACTCCGCTGGCCAGCGCGTGCCCGCGTCCGTGGGCCAGGAACACTACGTCCCCGGGGCCGACCGCCACCGGCTCGCCGTCCGCCGGGACGAGCCAGGCGGAGCCTCGCAGCACCACATGGAACCCGGCCCCGTCCGAGGCCTCGAAGCGCATCCCCCACGGCGCGTACTTGTCGCGGCGCGAGGAGTGCGGCCGCCCGGTGCGCATCGCCGCGACGGCGTCACTGAGTACGTCCATGTCCGCACCGTAGCCCGCGAGTTGACGGTGAAGACGTACGGACATGAATCGGAGACCGGAGGACATGGATCGTCTCGCACCCGCCGCCTAGCGTCGTCTCCATGCCAACCACCGCACGTACCGTGCTCTTCGACGACATCGGCGGACCCGAGGTCCTGCGGGTCGAGGACGTGACACTTCCCGACCCCGCGCCCGGCCAAGTCGCCCTGCGGGTCGAGGCGTTGGGCCTCAACCGGGCCGAAGCCCTCTTCCGCTCCGGCACTTACTACTACCAGCCGTCCCTGCCCGCCTCCCGCCTCGGCTACGAGGCCGCGGGCGTCGTCACGGCGGTCGGCGAGGGCGTGACCGAACTCGCCGTAGGCGACAGGGTGTTGACCGGGCCGGGCATCGAGATGAGCGCGCAGGGTGTGTACGCGGACCGGGTCGTCCTGCCCGAGGCCTCCGTCCTGCGGCGCCCCGCCGCCGTCGACGCGGTCACCGGGGCGGCGGCCTGGCTGACGTACACGACGGCGTACGGAGCGCTGCTGGAGACGGCGGGGCTCAGGCCCGGCGACCACGTCCTGATCACCGGCGCCTCCAGCGGAGTCGGCACCGCGGCGATCCAGGTCGCCCGCCGGATCGGGGCGATCCCGCTCGCCACGACCCGCACGGAGGCGAAGCGGCAACGGCTCCTGGAGCTGGGCGCGGCCGAGGTGATCGTCCCGGCGGAGGCGGGTGGCGCGGAGGGCGTCGCGAAGGAGGTCAGGCGGCTCACCGGCGGCAAGGGGGCGGAGGTCGTCCTCGACGCGATCGGCGGCCCCGGCTTCCGCCCGCTCGCCGAGGCGCTGGCGACGGGCGGCACGATGGTCGTCTACGGCTGGCTGGACGACCGCCCCGCCGAGATCCCCCGGAACTGGCCGTTCACGATCCACACCTACGCCAACGGGGCTCTGACCAGCACACCCGGCGGCCGTCGCCGCTCCGCCGCGTTCCTCGACGCGGGCCTCGCCGACGGCGGCCTCAGGCCGGTCGTGGGGGAGGTCTTCGAGGGCCTGGACACGATCCGTGACGCCCACCGGCTGATGGAGTCGAACGCGCATACGGGAAAGATCGTCGTACGGCTCTGAGCGCCACCTGATCGGCCGAGGGGCGGAATAGCCGACGGCCGCCCGGGGTTGGGGCCCTCCAGAAGCGTGAAACATGCGCATGCATGGATTCCGGATCGGCGAAGGGTCTGTCATGAAGATCGGCATCATCGGCGCGGGCAACATCGGCGGCAACCTCACCCGGCGGCTCACCGCCCTCGGCCACGACGTCTCCGTCGCCAACTCGCGCGGCCCCGAGACGCTCACCGCGCTGGCCGAGGAGACGGGCGCGACCCCCGTACCTGTCGAGGAGGCGGCGAACGGGGCCGAAGTCGTCGTGGTCACCATCCCGTTGAAGGCGGTGGCGAACCTGCCGAAGGGCTTCCTCGACGGCGCCGCGGAGAACGTCGCGGTCATCGACACCAACAACTACTACCCCGGGCGCGACGGCCGGATCGCCGCGATCCTCGACGACGGCCTCACCGAGAGCCGCTGGGTCTCCCAGCAGATCGGCCACACCGTCATCAAGGCCTTCAACGGCACCTACGCCCAGGACATCCTGGACCGCCCCCGCCCGTCCGGCGCCCCCGACCGCCTCGCCCTCCCGGTCGCCGGCGACGACGAGGCCGCCAAGCGCGTGGTCCGCGCCCTCATCGACGACCTCGGCTTCGACACGGTCGACGCCGGCACCCTCGACGAGTCCTGGCGCCAGCAGCCGGGGACACCGGTGTACGGACTGCGGGAAGGTGTGGACGGGATCGTGAAGGGGTTGGCGGAGGCTTCGCCGGAGCGGACGGGGGACTTCAAGGGCTGAGGGGGCGGCTCGCGCGACGGCTCACACGACCTCAGGCGTCCTTCGCCCACGTCTGCAAGGACGCCTTGGTCGTGAAGTCGGCGACGTCCTTGTCGTGGGGGTCCGAGGTGTACTGGTGGAACTTCCAGTCCGCCTTGATGCGGGGCTTGCCGGCGGTCGTGTAGTCGGCGATCCACAGGCCGTCGCCCGCGTAGGACGTCTTGTCGATGGTGAGCCAGAACGTGCGGTTGCAGTAGAGGACGACCCGGTTGTTCGGGCGGAGGGCCTTCACCTTGCGAATGAAGCTGTCCTTCTCCGCGTTCGAGGCGTGGGTGCCGTCGCCCGTTGTTTCCCAGTCGACCGCCAGCAAGTCGCCTGCTTTTTCAGGGGCCTTGCTCACGAAGTACTCCGCCTGGGCGGTGATGTCGCCCGGCCAGAGGAAGTGGTAAAAGCCGACGACCAGTCCCGCGTCACGGCCCGTCTTCGTCTGGGCCGTGAGTCTGGGGTTGACGTACGAATGGCCCTCCGTCGCCTTGATGAAGACGAAGGAGGAGCCGTCCGTGTCGTACGCGGTGGACTGGAACGCGCTTACGTCGATGCCATGCAACATGGGGGACTTCTGCCCCCGCTTCGCGATGCGGAACCTCAGCTTCTGGTTGCCACCGACGACAGCACCGACGCCGACTTCGACGACCAGTCAGAAGTGATCACGCTTGCGTGATCCGCTGCCAGTAGTGCCAGTTTCGCGGCAACTTCGTCGTCCGTGGGGGTCGTTGAGGAGATCGCCGGGGCCACCGCGTACGCGTCCGTCATGATCAGGATGTAGTGGTTCGCGGAGTAGAACGACGTGTCGTAGCCGTTGTTGACGTACGTCGCCGCGTCACCGTCGAAGAAGACGAACCACGGGCGGATCGAGGTGTCCGACGTCCAACGGGTCGCCCTGGGATCGCTGTTGGCCGCGCCCAGTACCGCCGGGAAGGCCTGCGCCTGGCTGATCGTGCCGGCCGCGTACAGGTCCCGCAGATGGTCGCCGTACTCCTGGTCCGTCCAGTAGTGGTCGAACGGGTTGGCCTGCTCGACCGTGCCCGGGATCAGCTCGAAGATGAACTTGCCCTTGAGATCGTCGCGGGACGGCCACGCGTTCGCCTTCGCCGCCGCGTCGAGCGTGGAGTACGAGGAGCCGAGCAGGTCGGACGGCTTGTAGACGCTGTTGCCGAGCTTCTGCGAGACCAGGGTGTCGAACGCCGTCGGGCCGAGCCCGATCGTCTGGTTGAAGCCCACCTTCATCTCCACCTTGATGATGATGGGCGCGTGGTCCGGGTGCAGGGTGTTCCAGGCGGCCATGTTGTCCAGGCAGCTGCCGAGGTCCTGGTTGCGGTCCTTGCTGTACAGGTCGGCGGGGGTGCTCGCGTACTCGCAGTTGTTGTCGTTGGCGAACAGATCGCTGTGGCTGACCCGCCACCGCTTGCTCAAACTGTCGACGTAGACGTCCAGTTCGAGGAGTGAGGCTCCGGAGTCCAACGCCTGCGCCCAGTACGTGTACTTGTCCTTCTCGTACGCGTTGTGCGTGCCGATCGTCGTCGTCTCCGAGAATTTCGGCGCCGCCGCATGGGCGTTGCCGACGGCCCCCGTCAGCAGCAGGGCCGTCCCGGCGAGCAGTGCCGCCAGCCGTCTTATCGCCTTCATGAGTCTCAAGTCCCCTTCGCCATCGCCTAGTTGGAGCCTTGGTGGCGGCAGCAGCGTAGGGCGAAGGGGTTACTGCCCGGTAGAGGCTGGGGGAACATCACCTTCCGCCGGCTTGGCAAAGGTTGTACCTGGTCGTGGATATTGCGTTCTCCTCATCGAGAATCCTATTCTCGAACGATGACTACTGGTCCTGGTGTGGGGTTCGCTCTTCGATTCGACTTCCGCAACCCGGAGTCGGCCGGTACGTCCATGGCGGACCGTTACGCGGCCGCCCTCGACATGGCCGAGTGGGCCGACGGGCTCGGCTGTACGCGGATCACCGTCTCCGAGCACCACGGCTCACCGGACGGCTATCTGCCCAGCCCGGTCCAGATGCTCGCGGCGATGGCCGCCCGCACGAAGCAAGTCCGGTTCCTGGTCGCCGCGTTGATCGCCCCGTTCCACGATCCGCTGCGCCTCGCCGAGGAGTTGGCGGTCCTCGACAACATCAGCCGGGGGCGCGTCGACCTGATCGTCGCGGGTGGCTATGTGCACGAGGAGTTCGCCATGTTCGACGTGCCGATGAAGGAACGGGCCAAGCGGGTCACCGAGGTGGTGACCACCCTCAAGTCGGCTTTCACAGGCGAGCAGTTCAGCTATCGGGGGCGTACGGTACGCGTCACGCCGGCGCCGTTCCGGCCGGGCGGCCCCGCCGTTCTCCTCGGCGGCAGCAGCGAACCGGCGGCGCGCCGGGCCGCCCGGATCGCCGACGGGTTCGTGCCCTCGGTCCCCGAGGTGTGGGAGTACTACCGCGACGAGGTGCGGAAGTTGGGCCGCCCCGACCCCGGTCCCAGTCCGATCGGACCGAACCAGGTGGTCGCCCTCGCCGAGGACCCGGACGCGGGGTGGGCGCGGATGGCGCCGTTCTTCCTGCACGAGACCAATGCCTACGGCGTCTGGCAGGCGCAGGACGACGTGGCCGCGCCCTTCCGTACGGCCGACGGTCTGGCGGAGCTGCGGCGCGGCAAGCAGTACCGGGTCCTGACGCCCGAGCGGTTCGTGACCGAACTCAAGGGCGCAGCACGGCCGTTCACCCAGTTCCATCCGCTGTGCGGGGGCATGCCGATGGATCTGGCGTGGTCGAGTCTGCGGTTGTTCGAGCGCGAGGTGTTGCCCGCTTTCGGCTAGCGGACCGCGGGTCGTGGGGCAGGGTGGTTCTGGGAACTTCCTGGGAACGGGACCGGACGCATCGGCCGTACCGCCCCCGTGACCTGCGCCCCGTCCCCGCCGACTCTCAGAAACCTCCCAGAACCTCTCCGGAACCCGGCAATCGCGTACGCCACCTTGTGCGGACGACGTCCCCGAAGCGCCCCGGAGGGTTACCGCGATGCCTGCCCCTACGACGACAACGCCAACGACCGCGACGAGTACGACGAGTGCGGCGCGTACAAGGTCCCGTCCCGTGTCCTCCCTCCCCAGGCCGGACGGTCCCGGAGCCCACGCCCTCGAAGGAGCCGCCGCCGCGCTGTGCGGGCTCGTCGCGATGGCCGCCGTGGCGTGGCTCGCGCTGTGGTTGCTGCACGCCGGGTCGGTCGGATCGCCGGGGACCAGGGCAATGGCCCTGGCAGCCATGGCAGTTGGCGGGTCGGTGAGCGCCGGGTCGGTCAACTCCGGTGCGGGTGGCGGCGGTTCGGGGTCGATGGGCTCGATGCTGTCCGGGCTCTTCGGTGGCGGCGGGGGCGGGATGAGCCCGTCGATGAGCGGCGCCGCCGACCTCATGCCGCTCGGGGTGACGCTCGTCGGGTCCGTGGTCCTGTGGCTGGCGTTCTCGCGGCGATTGCGTCAACGGCCCGTCACCACGCGGGAGTTGGGTGCCCGGGCCGCCGGTGCCGGAGCGGCCGCGCTGCTCGCCTTCATGCTCGTCGCCACCCTCGCGCACGGGACGTTCAGCATGCCCGCGTCGGCGATGAGCCGCGGGCTCGGCGGAGGACAGGGCGCCGGGGCGAGCGGTGCCGGCAGCGGTGCGCTGGGTGCGCTGGGCGGGATGCTCGGCGGCAGCGGGAGCGGTGGCGGTACCCCGGCGGACACGACCATGTCGTACGACGTCCACGTCGGCTCGACCGCGTTCGGCGCGCTGGTGTGGGTGGCCGTCGTGCTCGCGCTGGGGTGCCTGGTCGGTCGGCGGGTGCGGGTGTCGTTGGGCGGTGCCGTGGACCGGGTGCGGCCCGGGTGGGCGCCGAGTCTCGCGGCCGTCGTCCGCACGCTGCTGGTGCTGGTCGCCGTACCGATGGCGCTGTTGACGTTCGTCGGGGCGGTGGTCGGCGGCCGGGTCGGGACGGCGGCCGGGGGTGTGCTGCTCCTCGCCCCGAACGCGCTGGCCGTCCTGCTCACGCTGGGCGTCGGCTCGCCGTGGACGGCCGCGACGCACCCCGTGCAGAGCCAGGGCGGCAATCCGCTCGCCTCGCTCATGGGCGCACTGGGTGGTGGCCAGCAGGCCGCCACCGCGCAGCAGACGGACCGTACCGAGCACCTCAGGAGTCTGTCGGCCGGTGGCTGGCCGCTGTGGCTCGGGGCGCTCGCCGTGACCGTCGTAGTCCTGCTGGTCTGTGCTCGGGCGGCCGCCCGGAACACGGCGCCGGCGGACGCGCGTCCGCTGCATCGCTACGACGGGCCGGTGGCCCGGCATCTCGGGGTGGCCGAGCGGTTCGGGGTCGTCACCGCGGTCGTTCTGGGGTCGGCGGTCGGGCTGGCCGGGGCGTCCGGGCACTTCGGGGTCAGCATGTTCGGGAGTGAAATGGGCGGTACGCGGGCCGAGTTGAGCGGCAGCGTGCTGTGGACGGTGGTGTTCGGGCTGCTCGTCGGGGGCGTGGCCGGTTTCCTGGGGAGCCTGCTGCGCACAGTGGACCTTTACGGAGGAATGACATCCTCCCGCCGTATCCTCGCGCGCAAGTCCCCGTCGGCCGCGTCCTCGCACGCCCCGGCGCCGGGCACCGATCCCGGCACCCTGGAGGCACCCCTTGGCAACCGTTGAGCGGGCCGGACCACAGCTGTCCCGGCCGACCACCACGGACGTGAACCTGCTGGTCGTCGACGACGAACCGACCGTACGGGAGCTGCTGTGCGCGGCGCTGCGGCACGCGGGGTTCACGGTCGCCTCGGCCGCGACCGGGCAGGAGGCGCTGGACGGGGCGCGTGATGTGTCGCCGGATCTGGTCCTGCTGGACGTGATGCTGCCCGACATGGACGGTTTCGAGGTGATCCGGCGGCTGCGGGAGCAGCGCGGCGCGGCCTCGCGCGCGGGGCACATTCCGGTCGTGTTCCTCACCGCCCGCGACGCCACCCAGGACAAGATCGAGGGGCTGGTCCTGGGCGGCGACGACTACGTCACCAAGCCCTTCGACCTCCAGGAGCTGATCGCCCGGATCGGTGCGGTGCTGCGCCGTACCAGTGGCGACCCCTCGGCGCTGCTGCGGGTCGCCGATCTCGAACTCGACCCGGAGGGCGTCCAGACGACCCGCGCGGGCGAGCCGATACGGCTCTCGCCGACCGAATTCCGGCTGCTGCACTACCTGATGACCAACGCGGGGCGCACGGTCGGCAAGGCGCAGATCCTCGGGCGGGTGTGGGAGTACGACTTCGGCGGCGACACCGGCATCGTCGACACGTACATCAGCTATCTGCGGCGGAAGTTGGACAACGGCGGGCCGAAGCTGATCCACACGGTGCACGGTGTCGGGTACGTGCTGCGCGGGCCGCGCGCATGATCACCACCAACTGGCGTCGTCCGTACGTCATTTGGGGGCGGGCCTCGCTGCGCAGTCGGGTGCTGTTGCTGGCCGTGGTGCTGCTGACGGCCGGGTTCACCGCGTTCAGCCTGGTCACCGGGAACGCTCTGCGCGCGTACATGGTGGACCGCGTCGACGCCCAACTCCGGGCCTCCGCCCAGGTGTTCGCGCTGCTGCCGCCGACCGTGGCGAAGACCGGGGCCGCCGGGAAACCGCCGCCCGGTCTCAGCGACTTCAGTACGGAGGTGCTGGGCAACCCGGTCATCACGTACGTGGACAAGGACGGTGTCGTAGAGAGCAGCATCGATTCGCTCGCCGGGCCGAAACGCACCGGCGACGCGCCGGGACCGGATCTGCCGGGGCTGGACGCGTCCGCCGTCGCGGCCCGCGCGGGCAAGCCGTTCACCGTCTCCGGTACCTCGGGCGAGACCCGGTGGCGGTCGATCGCCGTGCCCCGGGTCCCGCGTGCCGCGCTGTCGGGCGGTGCGGCCGGCGACGCTGCCGGCAGCGTGATCGTGTCGGCGTCGATGAGCCAGGTCGACGGCACAGTGGACCGGATGTGGCACATCTACGAGACCTCCGGGCTCGGGTTGCTGGTGGTGCTGGGGCTCGCCGGGTGGTTCGCGGTGCGGTCCGGGCTGCGTCCGCTGACCCGGATCGAGCAGACGGCGGCCGAGATCGCGGCCGGTGACCTGTCCCGCCGCGTGCCCGAACTCGCGGGCCCGCACACGGAGATGGGCCGTCTCGCCACCGCCCTGAACGGGATGCTCGCCCGGGTGGAGACCGCGTTCGCCGCGCGTGCGGAGTCCGAGGCGAGGATGACCCGGTTCGTCGCCGACGCCAGCCATGAGCTGCGCACCCCGCTGGCCGGGATCAAGGGCCTCACCGATCTGCACCGCATGGGCGCGGTCTCCGACCCGGAGGACATCGACGCCACGATGGCCCGTATCGCCCGGGAGTCGGACCGCCTCGCCCGGCTGGTCGAGGACATGCTGCTGCTGGCCCGCTTCGACGAGCACAGCCTGGGCACCACCGGCGACTCCGGTCCGGCCCTCGAACTGGCCCCCACCGACCTGCGCACCCTCGCCGCCGACGCCCTGCACGACGTACGGGCCCTGGACGCGAGCCGCCCGGTCACTCTCACCGGCCCGGACGGCACCGGCGCCCCCGCCTCGGCCCCCGCCCTGGCCGACGAGGCCCGGCTGCGCCAGGTCGTGACCAACCTCGTCGGCAACGCGGTCGCCCACACCCCGCCCGGCACCGCGATCCGCATCGGGGTGGGCACGGTCGGTGAGGACGCGGTCCTGGAGGTGGCGGACGAGGGGCCGGGGCTCACTCCGGCCCAGACCGCCCACATCTTCGAACGCTTCTACCGCGCCGACACGTCCCGCACCCGTGCCACGGGCGGCGCCGGCCTGGGCCTGGCCATCGTCGACTCCCTGGTCAGCGCGCACGCGGGGCGGGTCGAGATCGATTCGACGCCCGGGCGGGGGGCCACCTTCAGAGTCCGGCTCCCGCTCCACTCCGAGCTGCGGACGCCGGTAGGCCTGTCGGGGTGACTCCCGCGCAGGCGTTCCCCCATGTGGTCGGGGCCCGGCCCGGCCCAGGCGTGGCGGATCACTCCTGGTGGCGTAGGACCCGGCGGGACGGGAAGTCGTGGTGGTGTGCGGTGGGATCGACCGGTTGGGGCGGGTGCGGCTCGCCATCGGTGGACGAGCCGCCGGAAGGAGCAGGCCATGATTCACTCAGCCGATGTCCGGGAGTGGCGTGAACGCGACGTCGTGGACCCGGAGTCGCACAAGATCGGTGTCCTGGAAGCCGTGTACGTGGACACCGCCACCGATGAGCCGGCCATGGCCACGGTCCGGGTCGGGCTGCCCACGCGGCACCGGCTGGTCTTCGTCCCGCTGGACGACGCGATCGTCGGCCCGGACTACGTCAAGGTCGGCTACGCCAAGGCGCTGGTGAAGGAGGCCCCGTCGATCGGCACCGACGACGTCCTGCCCGCCGACCAGGAGGAACCGATCTTCAAGCACTACGGCCTGCCGTACCAACCGGGTGCCGGCGGTGAGCGCCGACTGGCCCGCCGTTGACGGCACCGGACGCCGAGAGGTTTCAACTCGGCGTTCCGGGCCACCCGTTGAACATGTCCAGACGCTACGGCGGAAGCCCCGCGGGGACGGTCATCTCCGTCATCGCGGACATCGCGGCACTG
Organism: Streptomyces sp. NPDC050528; assembly: GCF_044457795.1. NCBI lineage: Bacteria > Bacillati > Actinomycetota > Actinomycetes > Kitasatosporales > Streptomycetaceae > Streptomyces > Streptomyces sp. NPDC050528. The sequence goes on along the minus strand of NZ_JBITHH010000001.1, from coordinate 493,445 downwards.
ATCCTGATCCTGTGGATCGCCCTCTATCTGTTCAACGCCAACACGGGGAACAACTCGGTCGACTGGGTCCACGACGCGGCCAACTGGCTGTCGGGCTGGTCGCACAACCTGTTCACCATCCACTCGGCGGACTGGCGCACTGTCGTCAACTACGGCCTGCCCGCCCTCGTCTATCTCTTCATCGGCCACGCGGTGGCCACCGGTGTCAACCGGAGCTAGACCACCAACTGCCCTGCCGTCAGGCCGCCTTACCTCACGATCCTGCCAACTGGGGGCCGTGCGGGTAGGCGGCCGACCGGTGTTGGAAGGAGAGGATCTTCGGGTTCTGGACGACACCGTCCCGGATCTCGATGGCCTTCCGCACCGTGACGTCGTCGTCCCACGCGCCGGGTCCGCTCATGACCGTACGCAGATACGGCAGGAGCGCCTCGCTGATCTCCCAGGTGGCGGAGTTCCACAGGTGGGACGGGCTGTGGTCCACGGCGTAGTAGTGGCAGCCCTGCCCGACGGTCGACATCGGGTCGCCGAACCCGCTCGGCCGGGCCCAGGCGAAGCCCATGCCCTCGTCGCAGGCCACGTCGATGAAGAAGGTCCCCGGCTGGAACAGCGCGAGTTCCTCGTCGTTGACGAACATGAGCGGTGCGTCGGTGTCCTGCAGCACGCAGTTGACGACGATGTCGAACCCGGCCAGGTACTGCGCGAGAGGCACGGGCCCGAGCCCGGTGACCGCCTGGAGCCGCGTCGGGTCGTCCTCCAGCTCCTCGAAGTGCCCCATCACGACCGACGGCATCGGCGACGCTACGGCCGCTGCCGCGCGCTGGGTGAGCACCGTGACGTCGGAGACCCCCATGGCGCCCAGGCCCGTGACCGCGCCGCGTGCCGTGGCGCCGAAGCTGATGACCACCGCGCGCAGCCGACGGCCGTAGCTGCCGGTCAGGCCGCCGAGCTGGAGCGCGTGCAGGACCGAGCAGTAGCCGGCCAGCTCGTTGTTCTTGTGGAACACGTGGACGCTGAAGGCGCCCGTGGAGGTCCAGTGGTTCATGGCTTCCCAGGCGATCAGGGTCAGCCGTCGGTCGATGCCGATCTGCGTCGTCTTCTCGTCCTGCACGCAGTGCGGCCAGCCCCACAGCACCTGGCCCTCGCGCAGCTCCGCGAGGTCGGCGTGCATGGGCTTGGGCAGCAGCATGATGTCGCACTCCGCGACCAGCCGATCCCGCGAACGGAGGCCGCCGACCAGGGGTCGCAAGGCGTCGTCGGCGATGCCGAACCGTTCGCCGTAACCCTCTTCGAGGAAGATCCGCTCGCGTAGGTCCGGGTCGATCCGGTCGAGGTGCCGGGGGTGCAGCGGCAGCCGGAACTCGTTCTCCTTGCGGGAGGAGTGCAGCACTCCGAGACTCATCAGGCTCATGTGGGGCGGCTCATTTCCGGCCGGAACACGAAGCGCTCCGGCGTTGCCGTTCCCCGAGGGCGACGCCGAAACGGCTGACGGCGTGCGAGGTGCGCTCGGTAATTGCCACCGTACTCCAGTCCGGAAAGGGCCGGATTCCGTCGGCGGGGGCGCTCGGCGCACCGGCCGGTGCCTGCCGGAGCGCGCACGCCGACGGGCGTGACGGTTCGGGTCGCGGGGTCCCTGGCGGGCGGGGGTGTCGTGGCCGTAGAACGTTGTATCTTCGATGGTGGGGATTGCGACGATCGAAGGAGTCGGCTCATGGTGCGCACGGGTGGCGCGGAGCAGTACGGGGTGTCTCCCCGGGAGGACTTCCTCATCGCCGAGCGTCCCGGTTATCTGCTCCACAAGGCGGGGCTGGTGCTGGTGGAGGACGTGGAGAAGGCGCTGGGTGCGGTCGGTATGCGCATCCGTTCCTTCTTCGTGCTGGCCGCGCTGGCCGGTGGACCCGAGCTGTCCCAGCAGGACTTGAGCCGGCTGCTCAACCTCGATCCGACCACGGTCGTGACGGTGATCGACGAGATGGAGCGCGACGGGTACGTGGAGCGCCGCCGCAACCCCGCCGACCGGCGCCGCTACAACCTGATCCTCACCGAGTCCGGCCGTGCGGCGCTCGCGACGGCGGACCGGGTGGCCACGGAGGTCGAGTCGGCGTTCTTCGGCGCCCTCTCCGAGGACGAGAGCGCGCTGCTGCGCAAGATGCTCGGCACGCTGATGGCCGGGCGCTGGCCCGCGTCCGTCTGCTCGGACTGACGCAAGCCGTCCGCGAGTTGACGCAGTACGCGCTCCAACTCACGCAGAGCATCGGCGAGTTGACGTAGAACATCCTCGAACTCCCGCAAGCCCGCGGTGCCTTCCGGTGCCGCGGGCTTTGTCGTGTCCGGCGGTCGGCACTCCGGGTGACTTCGCTCGCCGCGCCGACCGTGGTGGCATTGACCCATGTCTTTCCAATCATCTAGATTTCCATCATCTAAAGATCCCAAGGTCCAGATTTCCTGTTGATTGGAAGGTCCCCGCATGTCCGCAGAACGCGCACCGTCTCCCACGAGGTGGTGGACACTCGGGATCGTCGCGTTGGGCTCGTTCATGCTGATGCTCGATCTGAGCGTGGTCTCCATCGCGCTGCCGCAGATCCACAAGAGCCTGGGCAGCAGCTTCGCCGACCTCCAGTGGGTGTTCGACGCCTACGCCCTCACGCTGGCGATCTTCCTGGCCGCGGCGGGCTCGCTCGCCGACCGGATCGGCCGCAAGAAGGTCTTCCAGGTCGGCTTCGCCGTCTTCACCGCCGCGTCCCTCGCCTGCGGACTCGCTGACGGAGCAGGGGAGTTGAGCTGGTTCCGGGCCGTCCAGGGGGTCGGCGCGGCCATCATGTTCGCGGTCGGCCCCGCGATGCTCAGCCATGAGTTCCACGGCAAGGAACGGGCCACCGCGTTCACCGCGTTCGGCGCCGCCGTCGGTCTCGCCGTGGCCACCGGCCCGCTCATCGGCGGCTCGCTGATCAACGCGCTGTCCTGGCGCTGGATCTTCTACATCAACGTGCCGGTCGGCGTGCTCGCCCTCCTCATCGGCGCGCTGCGCGTCCGCGAATCCCTCAACACCCGGGCCCACCCCACCGATTGGGCCGGCCTCGGCACCTTCAGCCTCGCGCTCGGCGCCCTCGTCCACGCCACCATCCGCGGCCCGGTGGAGGGTTGGACCAGCGCCGACACCCTCGGCCTCTACGCGGCGAGCGTCCTCTTCCTGGTCGTCTTCGTCGCCGTCGAGCGCCGACTCGGTGAACGGGCCCTGATCGACCCGGCGTTCTTCCGCAGCCCCACCTTCGTCGGCATCTCCCTCGTCGCGATGATCGGCAACGCGGGCGCCCTGCCCTCGGTGTTCTTCGAGACCAGCTACCTGGAGAACATGCTGCACGTCGACGCGTGGGGCACAGGTCTACGGTTCCTGCCGCTCACCGGCGCGATGTTCGTGGCCGGTGCGCTCGGCGGCGGCCTCATCGGCAAGGTCCCCTTCCGGATCCTGCTGGGCGGCTCGACCCTGGTCATGGCCATCGGCATCCTGTGCCTGAACCTCACCGAGACCGACTCGTCCTGGACCGTGCTCGTCCCGGCGCTGGTCGTCTCCGGCTTCGGCATGGGCGCTTTCAACCCGGCCCGCGCCGCGCTGGCCATCGGGGTCGCCGAACCGGCCAGGTCCGGTGTCGCGTCCGGGATCAACGAGACCTTCCAGCAGGTGGGCATCGCGGTCGGCATCGCCGGCATCGGCGCCTACTTCCAGCACACCGTGTCCCAGGACTTCACCTCCTCGGCCGTGGGCAAGCAGCTCGGCGCCGACACCGCGGAGAGTGCCGCCCACGGCATCAGCGCCGGCGGCCTCGATGCCGTCGTCAAGGCCGCACCGGACGCGCTGCGCGAGAAGGTGCTGGCCGCCGGACAGGACGCGTTCATGAACGCCTTCCACGGAGCCATGACCCTCAGCGCGATCCTCGGCTTCGTCGCCGCGGTCATCGGCTTCACGATGCTGCGCACGAAGGACCTGCACGCCAGCGCCCTCTCGACGATCCCCCCGGACGCCGACGAGGACGGCCGGGTACGCCCCGACGACGCGTCGGACCTCCCGGTCGGCGCCCCGGCCTGACGCTCCCGCCCAGCTGAAACGCCCTCCTGATTCACCGTCCCGGTGGCCGGATCCCTCGCGGCACCGGGACGGTTCAGTGCTGTCCGGCAATCCCTCGATCAGGTGACGGCCCTCTGTACGGCCGATCGAACACCGGATCGCGACCGCACCTCCCAGCAGTCCCTAGGCCGGCACCCGCGTCCTCGAACTTTCGTCCTACGGTTCGCCCGTCCGCACCCGTGACGGCTTCTTGATCAGGCACGTTCTTCAGGCGCCGAGTCACCGCACCGACCGCAGGAGGTTGCCATGAATCCCGTGCCCGTCCCCGCCCTCGTCCCGCTCGCGTTCGAACATCGCACCCCCGCGATCACGCTCCCGTTCCCGCCCGCGATGCACGAGGTTGACGCCACGGCCGCCGCCGACGCGGATACGTCACGACGCGCACCGAGGTGGGGGGCATGACCGGAGCGACCACCCTGCCGGACCCCGTCCGGGCCTGGGCCGAATCCGTCATCGGCCCCCTCGCCTGCCTCCACGACACCTCCGCCGCCCACACCTCGCGCGTATGGGAGGTGACGACACGACCGGAGAACGGGCCACGCTTCTGCGTGAAACTCGCCGCCTCCCCCCTCGCCTTCACCCGCGAGACCTTCGCCCACCGGCACGCCGTGTCCTACCTCGGCCCCGGCCGCGCACCCCGCCTCACCGCGACCTCGGCCCAGCACCTCGCCCTGATCATGACCGCCCTCCCCGGCGTCCCCCTGAGCGCCCTCAGGTCGACCGGCGCCGCACTGGAGACGGTCCACCGCAAGGCCGGCGCCCTCGTCGCCCAACTGCACCAGGCCGGAAAGCCGACTCTCGCGGCCCGCGAGGAGGCGGCGCGGGCATTGCACCGCACCGCCGACAGCGCCGAGCGGAGCGTCCACGCGGCGGGCGATCAAATCCCGCCCGAGGAAAGGGAGTTCGTGCTCGCCCGCGCCGCCGAACTCCGCACCGTGGGGCGAGTCCCGCTCGGCTACATCCACGGCCACGTCGACGAACACACCCTGCGCTGGTCCGGAACCCGGGACCCCCTCGCCCTCACCGGCTTCGAACGGGCCCGGTTCGCCCCCGTCGTCCAGGACTTCGTCCCCCTCGCCTGCGGACCCTGGGCCGAACAACCCCGCCTGAGGACCGCGTTCTTCACCGGCTACGGCCGCCGCCTCCTCCCGGAGGAGAAGCGCGCCCTGCTCTGTCTGACCGCGCTGTACGGAGTCGGTGGTCGTGCGGACGGGGGCTCGGGTCGTCAACGGCAAGGTCTGGTCGGGCGCCTGGCGCAGGAGCCGTTGGGGGAGGCTGCCGTATGACGCATCTCGAACCTCGCCTGCCCGAAAGGCAGTTGGCGCCCCGTCGCGCCGGGAGTACGGCCCGATGAGCGCCGGGACGACAGGGCAGGCACCGCTGCCCGGGACCGCCTCGCGCGTGCCGCCACCGCAACCCGCCGAGATCCGCTACGAGGGCCGCCATGCCCAAAACCCTCTGGCCGAGGCCGAGTTCGGGAAACTGTGCGCGCGACTGCCCTCGGTCCTCGCGCAGACCGCGCGGATGGCGTGGGCCATCGACCGGTCCGCCGTCCTGCTGCTGGCCGGCTGCCAACTGGCCGTAGGCGCAGCGGCCGTAGTGCTGTTGCTGTCCACCGCGCGGGCGATGCGCTCGGTGCTGGCCGCCGGGCCGGTGGCCGAGCGGCTGCATCAGGCGCTGCCCGCGCTGTTGGTCATCACGGTGGCGGCGGCGGTCGGCCGGGTCGCGAGCGCGTTGTCCTCGTACGCGGACGGGCGGATCACGCCGCGGCTGACCACGGGGTCGGACAGCGCGCTCGTCGAGGCGGTGTGCCGGGTGGAGGCCGCCGCGCGGGCCGAGGACGGGTTCGCGGACCGGCAGGAGGCCGCGGAGATGGGGGTGATCCGAGGCCATGTGATGGTGCAGGACGCCACGCGCTTCACCGCCGCCGTGGTCCGGATGGTCAGCGCGAGCGGGGTGCTGTCCGTGCTGCACCCGTTGATGCTGCCCCTGTTGCTGCTCGCGGTCGTGCCCGCCGGTGTGGGCGCGATCCTGCAGGCGAAGGTCCAGTACGAGACGCACTACGCCAACATCGGCGACCGCAACGTCCGCCAGAACATGCGGGGTTGGGTGACCAGCCCGAAGTTCTCCGACGAGATCCGCGCCAACGGCATGGTCCCCTACCTGGGGTTCTGGCACCGGACGATCTCCGAGCGCATCGACCGCCGGGTCCTGGCCGTGGCGCCGCGCATGCTGCGGATCGTGCTGGCCGGCTCGGCGATCGGCGGTGTCTTCCTCATCGCGACCTGGGCCGCGCTCGCCTGGCTGGCCGCCACCGGACGCGTCGTACCCGCCATCGCCGCGACGGCGGTCGTCGCTGTCCAGACGACCCTCGCCGCGCTCGGCCAACTCGTCGTCTACGGCGCCGCGATGTTCCACACCGCCCTGTATCTCGCCGACCTGGAGGGCTTCTTGGCCTTCGCCACCGAACGCGCCCCGAGGAGAGGGGAGTTGGGACCAGGTCAGCCGGTCGAGGAGATCCGGCTCGACGAGGCCGTCTACCGCTACCCGGGCAAGGAGATCCCGGCGGTGGCCGGGGTCTCGCTGACCGTGCGGCGCGGGGAGATCCTCGCGGTGGTCGGCGAGAACGGTTCCGGGAAGTCCACGCTGACCCGGCTCCTCGCGGGCATCTTCCTCGCCGACAAGGGCACGGTCAGCTGGAACGGGCACGACCTCGCGGGTCTCGCCCCGGACAAACTCTGGGAGTTGTCGGGACTGGTGCCGCAGAACTTCGCTCAGTGGCCCCTCAACGTCCGCGACAACGTCACCCTCGGCCAGCCCCGAACGCAGGACGACCTGCTGGTCTGGCAGGCCCTGGACGCCGTAGGCCTGCGGGAGGCGGTGGAGGAACTCCCTTACGGACTCGACACGTTGCTCGCCCGCGAGCTGTGGGGCGGCACCGAACTCTCCGGCGGTCAGTGGCAGCGCCTCGCGTGTGCGCGAGCCCTGTACCGGCAGCCGGACCTGCTGATCCTGGACGAGCCGACCAGTCAGATGGACGCGCGCGGCGAACACGCCATCCTCGAACAGATCAAGGCGATCGCGGCCCACCGCATGACGATCGTGGTCACGCATCAACTGGTCAACACGAAGATCGCCGACCGGGTCGTGGTCATGCGGCACGGCCGCATCGCCGAACAGGGCACGTACGACGAACTCGCCCACGGCGGGGGCCTGTTCGCGGAACTCCTGGCCCTGTCGAACGACCGATGACCGATCACCACCTCGCAGGGAGAACCCGTGACCGACGCATGGGACGCGCACTACGCCGACGGCAACACCTTCAGCCCGCTCCGTGACTCCGAACGCGCGCTGCTCGCCGAGCACGCACCGGCCCCCGAGGGCGGCGGACTCGCCCTGGACCTCGGCTGCGGGCTGGGTGAACTCGCCCGCCATCTGGCCGAGTCGGGGTACGAGGTCGACGCCGTTGACTTCGCGCCCGCGGCCCTCGCCCGCGCCGAAGACCAGCCCATCGCCGCCAACTCGGCGGTGAACTACCACCTGTTGGACATCGAGCGCGACAGCCTCGACGCCCTGCCGCATCCCGCCTACGACCTGATCACCCTCCGCCTCAGTTGGGCCTTCGTGCACGACCGCACCCGGGTGATGAACCGGCTGCGCGAGCGGCTGCGACCCGGTGGCGTCGTCTGCGTCATCACGCCCGTCGCGGAGGAGACGGCGGACGACAGGCGCTCCATCGCCCTCGACGACGAGGAGATCCGTGCGCTGTGCGGGAGTTGGGCGCCGGCCGAGCGGTACGACGCGGACGGGCTCGCGTTCGTCGTCCTGCGGGAACCCGCCCCCTCGGCCGTCACCTGCGCGGGCAAGAAGCGGCCCTCGCCGCATGCCCTCACCGGTGCCGGTGTCGTCGTGACCGACCCGGCGGGGCGGATCCTGCTGGGCTGGTCGGTGCGCGGGGTCTGGGAGTTGCCCGGCGGCAAGAACGACCCCGGCGAAGGCTTTCTGGAGGCGGGCGTAAGGGAGTTGGAGGAGGAGACCGGTCTGAAGGCGGACCCGGACCCGGGCGGCGCACGGCTGTTGGCCCTGCTGATGGACTCCACGCACGGCATGCCCCGGCTGACGGGAGCCGTCCGCGTCACCGCCTGGACCGGTCAACCAACCGTCACCGAACCGCAGTTGATCCACCGCTGGGAGTGGCACGAGGTCGCCGATCTGCCCACGCTGGCCCAGCCGTTGTTCACACCGAGCGCGCATGTCATCGACACGGTCTGGCCGGGGCTGCTGCCCGGCCTGCCACCGGTCCACCGCTATCCGGTCGCTCCGGTCGCTCCGGTCGCGGGTCCCGCGTAAGGCGCGCTGGGGGTGTCCTGGGCGAGGGCACCCCCAGCGGCCCTAGGCAACGCCTCGACACCTCGATGCCTCGACGGCTAGTCGCGCAGGAAGTCCAGGACCTGTCGTACGAACAGCTCGTGGTGCTGGAAGAGCGCGCCGTGGCCGGAGTCGGGGTAGATGCTCAGCTCGGCGTCGGGCAGTTGGGCGGCGAGGTTGAACGAGCTGATCGTCGGGATCATGGTGTCGTCGTCGCCGTTGACCACCAGCACGGGCTGGCGAACGTTCGCGAGGCCCGAACTCGTGCTGCTCCGCTCCCACTTGGCCAGCGCGGCGATCTGCGCGCCGATGGTCTCGTCGGTCACGGCCGTGTCGCGGTCCTGGGTCCGCTGGTCGAGGCGGCCGAGGAAGGCGTCGGCCGCGGCCTGGCTGGTCGCCGTGGGGGAGAAGAACAGGAAGTGCTTGGGGTGCTTGCCCTCGGCGCCCGCGAGCTCCATGGCGTTCTGCAGGATGCCGAGGGTGTCGGCGGGTCCCGCGTCGCCCGCCGGTGACGTGCCGGCCAGGACGATCCGCCGGACCAGGTCGGGGCGCCGCCGCACGAACTCCTGCGCGACCATGCCGCCCAGCGAGAAGCCCAGCAGGTCGACCGTCGTCAGCCCGAGGGCTGTGACGAACGCGATCGCGTCGGCCGCCATGGCCTCGACGCTGTCGGGCGTGGTGCCGCCCGAGGCGCCGACCCCCCTGAGGTCGACCAGGACGACCCGGCGCGCGGCGGCCAGACCGTCGACGACGGCGGGGTCCCAGTCGTCGAGCACCGCGGTGAAGTGGTGCAGGAGCACCAGCGGGGTGCCGGTGGTGGGGCCGACCTCCCGGTAGGCGAAGGGGGTGCCGTCGATGTCGACGGTCCGGGTGACGGCTTCGTCGTGGGTGACGGTTTCGCTGTGGGTCGCGGTCATGATCGTGCTCTCTTTCCTGTGCGGGGCTTCGCGCTGGTGGCAGGGGGCGAAGCTATGGCGTAGCGATCGTTATATAACGACCGCTACGCTACGATGTCCTGGATCGGAACACAAGACAGGTCGACGCAGGACGGGTCGACGACCGGAGCGCAGGGAAGGGCGGCGAGGGCTCGCGATGCGGTACCCGAAGGACCACAAGAAGCAGGCCAGGGCGTCGATCCTGACCGCGGCCGCGCGCACGCTGAAGGAGAAGGGGTTCCAGGGCATCGGGGTCGACGGCCTCGCCGCCTCGGCCCAGGTCACCTCGGGGGCCCTGTACTCGAACTTCGGCAGCAAGGAGGCGTTCCTGGAGCAGGTGGTCGACGCGCAACTCGGCGCCGAGTTCGCCGTCGTCGACGACCCCGACCCCGCCGAACGGCGGCGCCGGCTCGTGGAGTTCCTCGGCACCTACCTCAGTGAGGACCACCGCGAGGATGTCGCCCACGGCTGTGTCATGCCGGCGCTCAGCGCGGACGTGTCCCGGGCGAGCGACTCCGTGCGCGAGGTGTACCAGCGGCGCATGCTCGACCTGGTCGCGCTCCTCGCCCCCGCCATGCAGGGCCCGCCGGAGGAGCGGGAGCGGCGGGCCTGGGCCGCGGTGGCGGCGATGGTCGGCGCGGTCACCATCGCGCGCGCACTGCCCGACGGGGATCAGGCCAGGAAGGTCCTCGACGCGGTACTCCACGCCACGACGAAGGCCGTCACGGACACCTCGGTCTGAACGGAAACCCCGGCCTGAACAGTCAACCCTGCCTGAACGGCGTCGAGTTGGCGCACCGGAGAGACGAGTCGCGCGCTAGAGAGGCGACTCGCCCGTCCTCAAGTCCAGTTCCAGCACCGGCACTTCGAGCGCTGTGAAACCGAAGACCCGCCCGTAGAAGAAGAGCTCGGCCTCCAGCGCGGCGGCCATCGTGTCCCGGCGGCGGAACCCGTGGCCCTCCCCTTCGAACACGGTAACGCGCCGCCGAATCAACGGCGTTGGGGCCGATCAGGGACTCCAGGTAGTGCGACTCGAAGTCGTGGGATCCGTCCGTCGTCGCCGACCTCGGCGATCCTCAACTCGGCCGCGTCCACGGCATATGAGGGTGGTCCCAGGCGAGCCGCACCGCCCGTGAACCATCCGGGGAGACCCGGGCCCCGGACACGAACCGGTGCCGGTCGTCGCTCAACTCCCGTACGGCGGAACGGCCTTCGGCCGCGCTGCCGTCCAGCGGGACCTCGGCGATCAACCGGCGTAGATCGCTCGGCCCTGCACCCGTGAACTCCTCCAGTCGCAACGGACCGTGTCGCGCGCCAGGTCCACCTCCGGCTCCGCCCAGCGCAGTCCGCCGCCGACCGGGGAGACCGGCGTCAGCGGCCGGGGGACGGCGTCTTCGGTGTCCGGGTGCTGTTTGCGTACGAGGGCCGAGCGTCCCTCTTCCTGCGGGCAGGGTTCGATCCCCACAACTCCTCGCCCTGGAAGCCGAGATGGGAGGGTGCCGCGATCTGGCTGGCGGTCATTCCGCGTGCGGGGTCAGACCAGTCCGGCGTAGTGCACGGTCAGGGCGATCTGGACCCGGTTGGTGTGTTCCAGCTTGGTGAGGATGTGGGAGACATGGGCCTTGACGGTGGCCACGCTCATGTACAGCTCGGCCGCGATCTCCGCGTTGGTCTTGCCCTGGCCGACGGCCACGGCGACCTCGCGTTCCCGGTCGCCGAGGCGGTCGAGGCGGATGCGGGCTTCGATGGTGTCCGGCCGGCGCGGGACCGTACCGTCGCCGCCCTGGGTGACCCGGGCGATGAGCTGCTCGGTCACCGCCGGGGAGAGCACCGGCTCGCCCGCCTTCACCCTGCGTACCGCCGCGACGATCTCGGCGGGCGGGGTGTGCTTGAGCAGGAAACCGGCCGCGCCCGCGCGCAGTGCGCCGAGGACCTGCTCGTCGTCCTTGAAGGTCGTCAGCATCACGACGGCCGGTGCGGCGGCGCGGGCGCGCAGCAGTCGGGTCGCCTCCAGGCCGTCCACGCCGGGCATCCGGATGTCCATCAGCACCAGGTCGGGGGCGTGCTTGTCGACCAGGGCGAGCACCTCGCCGCCGTCCGCCGCCTCGGCCACGACATCGATGTCGTCGGCGCCGCTGAGCATCAGCCGGAGTCCTGAGCGGACCAGCGGGTCGTCGTCGACGAGCAGCACACGGATCATGCGGGCCAGGGTAGCCAGGCCCGAAGCGCGTATTCCGCTCCGTCCTTGCCGTGACCGAACCGGCCGCCCGCCAGCGCGACCCGCTCCGTGAGGCCGATCAACCCCTGCCCGGACCCCGGTACGCCGTCGCGCGGGCCACCCGGTCCGGCCGGATTGCTCAGCTCCAGGGTGAGCCCGTCGCCGGGGCCGCCCGCGATCGTGACCCGGACCGGCGCACCCGGGGCATGTTTCCTGGCGTTCGTCAGCCCTTCCTGCACGAACCGGTAGGCGGCGAGCCCCGCGATACCCGTCGGACCCGCGCCCCTTGCGACGCTGTCCATGTCGACGCCGTCCGCGTCGAGGTCGATCTTCATGCCCGCCTCCCGCGACTCCCGGACCAGGTCGGGCACCTCGGCGAGACCCGTCCGGGTGCGCGGGGCCGGGCCGTCCGCGCCGGGGCTCCCGTCCGGTGACCGCAGCACCTGGAGCACGACCTGAAGATCCTCCAGTGCCTGGTGCGAGCTCTCCCGGATCACGGCGGCGGCCCGCGTGGTCTCCTGCGCGGAGGCGCCCGCGTTGAACTCCAGCGCCCCCGCGTGCACGCTCAGCAGCGACAGCCGGTGGGCCAGCACGTCGTGCATCTCCCGCGCGATGTCCTCCCGCGCCTCGCGCTGAGCGCGCTGGGCACGCAACACCGCCTCCGCCTCGGCCCGTTCGGTGCGTTCGCTCAGGGAACGGACGAAGAGGCCCCAGCCGACCGCGGCGGCGATCAGGACACCCAGGATCACCGCGTTGGCGATCGGCACCCCGGAGACGTAGGGGCTGCTCAGGAAGTGGGCGGGGATCGGGAGCAGTGCCAGCAGGGCGACGGTAAGGATCGTGCGCGCTGGCCTGAGGACGGCGACGGTGAACAGCGCGATGATCAGGGGCACCACGGCCGGGGTGATGGTCGCGGCGACGATCGCCACGACGGCCACGGCGGTCGGCCACCGCCTGCGCCACCACAGCGCCCCGATGGCGACCAGGGAGATCGGGTTCACCGCCCAGGTGAACCCGATCAGCAGCGGCGAGGCGAAGACCAGCCGGTCGAACGGCCAGGTACCGGAACCCAGCCCCGGGCTCAGCGCCAGATCTCCCCTGACCTGCACCAGCGCGAGGGCAGCCGACATCACCAGGGCCAGCACCACCATGCCCAGGTCGATCGTCTTCTCACGCCGGTAACCGCTCACAAGCCACAAATGTAGAGGGGGCGTCGCCGGGTGTCGTACAGACTTTCGTCTAGAGACTTAGGTCGTACGGCGAGGTCAGAGCACCGACTTTGAGCCGAAGCCGCCCAGGGACCGCCGCTCCTAGCGTTCCGGGAGTCACATCGGATCCCTCACGGAAGGCTCGGTCTTGAAGAAGAACCTCCTCCTGCTGTCCGGAGCCCTGCTCGCACTCTGCGGCGGAGTACCGCTCGCCCAGCGGCTCTACGCCCACCTCACGAGCTGGGGGTTCGGAATCCCCGGCTACGGCCCGGCGCTGATCAGGCTCGCCCTGGTGCTCGCCGGTGCCGCGGTGCTGGTCCTCGCCGCACGGGTACGGCCGCACCATGACTGATCCGGCACTGGAAGTGGTGGGCCTCGGCCGGCGCTACCGGCGGGGCTGGGCGCTGCGGGACTGCTCGTTCCGGCTGCCGGTCGGCCGGGTCTGCGCGCTGGTCGGCCCGAACGGCGCCGGCAAGACGACCCTGCTGTCGCTGGCCGCCGGTCTGCTGGAACCGAGCACCGGCACCATCCGGCTGGGCGGACACGCGGCCCGGTCCGCCGAGGCCCGCCGGCACACCGCGTTCCTCGGCCAGGAGAAGGCGCTCTACCCACGCTTCCGGGTCTCCGACACCCTGCGCATCGGCCGCGAGCTGAACCCGACCTGGCACCCGGAGACCGCCGAGCGCATCATCGCCGCGGGCGACATCCCGCTGGACGCCCGGGTCGGCACCCTGTCCGGCGGCCAGCGCACCCGGGTGGCCTTCGCCCTGGCCCTGGGCAAACGCCCCCGGCTGCTGCTCCTCGACGAACCGATGGCCGACCTGGACCCGCTGGTCCGGCGCCGGATGATGGACCTCCTCATGTCCGAGGCCGCCCAGCACAGTTCGACGATCGTGATGTCCTCCCACCTGGTCTCCGAGCTGGAGGGCGCCTGCGACTTCCTGGTCCTGATCGACAACGGCACGGTCAGACTCGCCGGCGACGTGGCCGAACTCATCGCGGCCCACCGCACCGTCTCCGCCCCCGACGCCCACGCGGCCCGGCTGGCGAGACTCCCCGGCCAGGTCACCGTGGAGACCCGCAGCGCGGACGGTCGTACGACGGCACTGATCCGCCCGCGAGGCCCCCTCCCGGCGGACCACGACCCGGCCCTCCCGACCCTGGAGGACTTGCTGCTGGCCCACCTCCGCACGGAGGACGCACCCCCGCTGATCACCCCTACGGCCCACCCCGGCACCCACCACGGGGTGACGGTATGACCGCCAACGTCCTTTCACCCAGGCCCAGTTCGCGGCGGATGCCACGGCTACGACTACGGGGCCCGACCTGGCTGGTCTGGCGGCAGAACCGGCTGGCGTTCTGGATCGGCATCGGTGTCGCGGTCGCCGTGGCGGCGTTCGCGATCGTGCGCCACCAGGAGATGACGACGGCCATCGCGCAGGGTCATCTGAACGCGTGCCGGGGCACCACGGTCCCGGCAGGGGACTGTTCCCACAAGCTCAACTCCTTTACGCGGACGTACCAGTTCCCGATGCGCCGCCCCCTCCAGGCCATGCTCGCGCTGCCGTTGGTCTTCGGCATCTTCCTCGGCGGCCCCCAACTGGCACAGGAGCTGGAGTCCGGCACCTACCGGACCGTGTGCACGCAGTCGGTCACGCACCTCCGTTGGTTCGCGGCCAAGTTGCTGGTCCCCGTCGTTCTCACGATCCTGATCAGCGGGACGATCGCCGCCGCGATGACCTGGTGGTGGCGGCCGGCGGGCTCCCTGCTGGGGGCCTGGTTCCCCTGGTGGCAGTGGTATCCGTACGACAGCATCGGCCCGGTGGTGGTCGGCCTGTCGGTCCTCTCCCTGCTCATCGGCGTGACGGCGGGCCTGATCCTGCGCCGCACGGTCCTGGCGATGGGCGCGACGGTGGTCCTGAGCGCGGCGGCGATGTACGTACTCGAATCGGTCCGCGGGTATCTGCTGCCCACCACCGTGACCACGGTCCAGCACACGACCGGCGCGGTGGCCCCGTCGAACGCGTGGGTCCTCTCCGAGGGCGCCGTCGACGCGACCGGCCGCCGGGTTCCGGACCTGCCGAGCTGCTACGCGACCGACGACTACGCCAACTGCCTTGCCCGGCACGGCAGAACGGGCCGCTGGGCGGAGTTCCATCCGTCGTCCCACCTGTGGCCGTTGCAGTGGGCGGAGACGGGCCTGTGCCTGCTGCTCGCGGTGGGGCTCGCGGGGCTGTGCGTGTGGTGGATCCGCCACAAGTCGGCCTGACCGGTCAGGCAACGCCTGTCACCCAACACCCATCTCTCCTCTCGCAAACACCCTTTCCCGCGTCACAAGTCGAGGTTTCCCATGCCCTTCTCCAGGCTCAGACGAATACGCCGGTCCCGGCTGCTCATCGCCCTCGCGGCGGTCACGGCCACCGTCCTCGCCGTGACGGTGACACTGGCCCTGACGGTCACGACGTACGACCACACGTCACCCCGCGCGGCCCGCGACAAGGCGTCGGGACCGGTGGCCGCGGGCGCCGTCGACTGCCGTAGGGCGAAGTGCGTGGCCCTCACCTTCGACGGCGGTCCGAGCCCCACAACTCCCCGTCTCCTGACCATCCTTGAGCGGAACCATCTGCACGCGACGTTCTTCCTCCAGGGCAAGGGCCACATCGCGAAGTACCCGGAGATCGTCCGCCGCATCGCGAACGAGGGCCACGAGATCGGCAACCACACCTGGAACCACAAGGTGTTGACCCGCATCGACGCGACCGACGCCCGCCTGGAGCTGACCCGCACCCAGGACGCCATCGAGCGCATCACCGGCACGAAGCCCGTCCTGATGCGCCCACCGGAGGGCCGTACGAACCGCCAAGTGGCCGGTATCTGCCGGGAGTTGGGCCTGGCGCAGATCCTGTGGAGCGTCACGGCCAAGGACTACGAGACGACCGACTCGGCCCTGATCACCAAGCGCGTGCTCGACCAGACCCACCGCGACGGCATCATCCTGCTCCACGACCTGCACAAGGGGACTGTGCCCGCGGTCCCCGGCATCATCAAGGCGCTCAGGCAGCGCGGCTACACGATCGTCACGGTGTCCCAACTGCTTGCGCCTGCGGGGGCCAAGGCGGGGATGGTGTATCGGCCTTGAGGGGCCGACTCCCTCAGCACTCGATGATGTTGCGGATTTGCCATGGGCGAGTTTGGACCGCAGTGACGCGAGGTCATCACGCCAGGCATGCGCACGTGAAGCGGTGGGGACTGCAACGGAGCGGCAGCCACCGTGACAGTCCCCACCCTGTTCAGCCGATGGCCAGCTTGTTCTGCCAGCCGCTGCTGATGATCTCTGTACCCGAGCCGCTCAGGACTGTGCGGCTGCCGGCGTAGAAGCGCACCGTGCCGTCCACCCTCAGGGTCCAGATGTCGGGGATGCCGTCCCCGTTGGCGTCCGGGGTGCCGAAGAGGAACCTGATGCTGGAGCTGCCCCAGCCGGAGGCGCCGTACTCGGTGTCCGTGCCTCCGGAGGAGGCGGCCGCCGAGGCAAGGGAGCCGGTGTCGACCCCGCCGGCCGTGGTGTCCTTGATGCCCTTGCGCAACAGCAGCCGTCCGCTGGCGTCCGAGCGGTAGACGACGTCGGTGACGCCGTCGCCGGAGACATCCTGGACGGTGACGAGGTCACGCTCCGTCCAGGCCGACGCGGACAGTTGCCTGGCCTCGTCCACGGTGGCGCCGTTGTACCCGATCAGCGTCCACAACGCGTCGCCGACCGTGAGGAAGAAGTCGGGCTTGCCGTCGCCCGTGGCATCGCCGGCTGAGACGATCTGGGTGATCGTGGAGGGATCCGGCGCACCGGCCGGCAGCAGGATCTCGTGGCGCCTGCCGATGTCGACCGCCCCGTAGCCGTCGCCCGGATACACCCACAGCTTGCCCTCGCGCACCGCGATCAGGTCCTGCAGGCCGTCGCCGCCGTAGACGTCGCCGAGGTGTGCGATCAGGGTGTTCTTCCAGTAGCCCGAGGGCGGTGCCACGTACAGGGGCACGTCGTCGTCCCCGCCGTTGGGGTCCTTCGCAGGGTTCTCGCGGTAGGCGCCGGACATCGAGTACCCGAGAGTGCCGGCGCCCTTGGACAGATCGGTCGTGGCGCGCCCCGGGTACATCCGCAGGTTGCCGTTCGCGTCCACGACCATCAGGTCGGGGAGCTTGTCGCCGGTGAAGTCGCCGGGTGCGTCGGCGTCGTCGCGCGGGGTGACGTAGAAGAAGTACTTCCGCGGGTCGGACACGTTCCCCGCGTCGTCGACGGCCCGTACGTACAGCACATTGGGCCCCGCGAGCGGGGGTTTGGCGCTGGACCAGGTGGTCAGGGTGGAGGTGGCCGCGCCGTTCGTCCTGGCGGAGGAGCCGGTGTAACTGGCCGTGTTGAAGCCGTACTCGTACTTCACGACATCGGTCTGCGAGGCCTTGAAGGTGAAGGAGCCCGCCGTGCCGAACTTGACGGTGCTCCACTTGGAGTCCTCGTCGTCGTTCCCGAAGCCGTTGTCCTTCGCGTCCGCGTCGGGGAACTGCGTCGAAGTGACGACGGGCGGAGTGGGCCGTGCGCTGTCGAAGACGAAGCGGCACGGGGTCTTCTTGGGCGTGTACGCGGAGGAACTGCCCCGCTTGTCGACGGATTTCGCCCGCCACGAGTACTTGACGCCGTTCTTGAGCCCGCTGGTGGAGAAGGGATCGGTGTGCACCCGGGCGGAGTCGGTCTGACTGCCCACCGAAACCTTGCCCTTGGCGCCGAGCAGATTGCCGCTGCCGCCGGTCGGCCACAACTCGAAGCGCACGGAGGCCAGGTTGGAGTCCTTGTCGCTGGAGTTCGCCCAGAAGGTGATCGAGGAGGCGCCGACATTGATGTAGGGCGAGCTGGTGTCGCAGGACAGGTCGGGGTCGAGGTCCAGGTGTGACGGCGCGGCGGGCGGGCGGTTGTAGACCAGTTCGACGTACGGGTCGTTGCCGCCGTCGGCCTGGAACTTCTTCCAGCTGTACGCGGAGTTCTCGTCCCCGGCGCGCAAGCCGATGGTCAGGGTGTCCCAGCCGCCCGCGACGGCTTTCTGCGCGGCGGACTTGACGTCGAAGGCCTCGTAGTCGTCCGGGCAGGTTCCGGACTTGTAGCCGTGCGCGAAGCTCTTGCTCGCGAGCTTGTTGCCGGCTGTCATCTTCGGGGCGTTCTTCCAGTTCGTCTTGTTGCTGATCGGTCCGGTCAGATACACGTTCATGGTGCGGGCGCTGCACGACCAGGCGTAGGTCTCCAGGGCGTGCAGTTTGGCGCTGATGACGGAAGCGCCCTTCAGGTCCGGGTTCCAGTCGATGCTGAAGAACGAGCGGCCGGTGCCCCAGGTGTCGGACTCGAAGCCGACGCGCGCCTCATGCGTCCCCTTGTTGAAGTTCCGCCCGTTGTAGAAGTTCGCCCTCGGGTAGCGGCTGTACGCCGTCGTCCAGTCGTTGGTGTGTTTGCTCACCGACGGGTCGATGAAGACCGGGTAGACGGTGTCAGGGTCGGTGAGGAAGTCCTGGTCCGGCGTCAGGGTCCAGGTCGAGCCGTTCAGGTCGGTCTCGACGACCGTGCCCCGCGAGTCGGGCTGCGGGCCCGCCAGCGACGCCAGGTCGAGTGTTGCCGCCGCGCCGCTGTGAGTGGGGTCCGGGGACGCCTCGGCCGGTACGGAGGGCTGGGCCGCTTCGCTCTCGGTGGCCGATGGGTCGGGGGCCTCGTCGGTCGCGTCGGGCAATGCCTCGTTGTCGGTGTCCGCGTCGTCACCGTCGTTGACGCTGTCACTGGGTTCGGGCGAGGCGTCCGTGGGTGACTCCGAGTCGTCCGGTGCGCCGGTGACGTCCGAGGACAGGCTCTCGGATGCGGTGGGCGATGCGTTGCTGCCTGCCTGGCCGTCGGTGAGCGCCGGGGTGCCGGAGTTGTCCCACATCAACGGAGTGGGGGAGACCGCGACCTCCTCGCCATCCGGGTCGTCGGCGCTGACGATGCCGGTCGTCGGGTCCAGGGAGAAGCTCAGATCGGGGGAGGACAGACCGTACGAGAGTTGCGTCACGCGAGGATCGGCGGCGGCCTGACGGGTCTTGACCACCAGCAACTGCGCGAAGCCGCCGTCGTCCGCCGTCAACACCAGGTCCGCGCCGGGCAGGATCTCGGGATAGAGCGCGCGGGAGCCGTCGATGACGGGCGTCGGGATGGCGCCGGGCCAGGTCAGGACGATGTCGTGGTCACCCGTGCTGAGTGTCACCAGCGCGCTGGACGTCGTGGCGTCCGCCTGAGCGAGCAACGGCACCCTGCGAACGCCCGCGCCGCGATCGGCCCGCTCGTCGCTCGACCGGGTGCCGGCTCGGGTACCCGCCGAGAAGGTCATCCGCACGTTCGTCGCCCGGGGAGACCAGCCGTCCGCGGTGTGCGTGAGGGTCGTGTCGATCGCCCGCCACGTCCCGCCGACCTTGGCCCGGATCGGTGTCGAGTGGATCTGGCGCTGCAGCAGTCCGTCCGGCCGCGCCCACGTGGTCTCGTAGGCCGTGCGCAGCCCGGTGACCTCGACCGGCTTTCCGGTCCGCGCGGCCTTCGCCGCCGCCCCGGCCTCGCTCAGCGGTGCGCTGTGCCGGGCTTGTGCCCCGGTGTGCGGCCGGTCCCCGTCGCCGCTGCCGTTCAGTCCCGCGTACGTCAGACCGGCGGCCGCGACGGCGGCTACGACGGCCGCCGCGGTGACCCGGCGACCGGATATGCGGCGACGTCTGATCGGCCATCTGCTCGTCATGCGCGCGTTCCCTTTCCCCCTCGGACAACGGGACCAGATCATGTCCGAAGGCGCGGCTGCCGTCACGCGTCGGTTTTCAATGACCGTTCCATTGCGGTCTGTTGGGGTGCCCTTGGGTCCGTCTTTGAGCGCACTTAACCGATACGCGGCGTGATGATCACCACTAAGTCACAGGGAACTCTGGTTTTACCCACAACATCACCACAGAATCGGGCCGTTCTTGACGCGGCCTCACCTGTGCGTAGCCCTGCTGCCCAGGCGGCCGCTTCATGCCGTCCGGGGGGTTTCTGTGCCTGTCTTCACGTCCGCGCGCCGCTGGCGCGGTCGCCGCTCCGCTCTGCTCCCGGCCGTGGGCCTGGCGCTGGCACTGGCGTTGCTGCCGGTCGACGCCATGGCCGCGCCCCCGGATCCGGGCAGTGCCGAAGTGCCGCGCGAGGACGTCGCGTTGGAGCAGCTGCCCGTCGAGCCACTGGTCAGTGGCTCGACCCGCGATGCCAAGCTCGACAGCATCGCGGTCGACGCCCCTGACAACCAGGACGAGGCCCCGGCCGGCACCACCACCCCGGCCGTCTCCGGCATCGCGGCGGTCTCCTTCGGCGGCTCCACTCAGACGGCCGACCTGGGCGGCAGTGCCACGGTGACCCCGGCGGACTACACGCCCGCCGGCTCTCTCCCCGTCAAGCTCGGCCAGGCCCCGGACGCCCCCGCGCCGACCGGTACTTGGCAGGTCGCGGTGGCCGCCCGCACGGCGACGGTCTCCGACGGCGTCGACGGCGCGGTGGTCACCGTGACCGCGCCCTCCACCGGCTCGGTGCCGATCTCGGTCCAGCTCAGCTACAAGACGTACGAGAACCTCTACGGCGCCGACTGGGCCTCACGTCTGGAGTTCGTACAGTTCCCCGAGTGCTACCTCACCACCCCCGACCTGGAGGAATGCCAGGCATACACAGAGCTGGAGACGGTCAACGACCCTGGCTCCAAGACCGTCACCGCCACCGTCGACACCACTGCTGACGGCACGGTCACCTCGGCCTCGACGAGCAGTGCTTCCGGGTCTTCGGGGATTCTCCAGGCGTCGTACGTCCATCCGGCGGCAGCCACCGGCGACAAGGCAGTGGTCGGCGCGGTGGACTCCGGCGGTGGCGCGGCCGGTTCCTTCAAGGCGACCCCGCTGGTCACCGACGGCAAGTGGGCGGCGGGCAACGCCTCCGGCGGCTTCACCTGGTCGTATCCGCTGGAGTTGCCGCCCACTCCTGCCGGGCCCGCCCCGGAGGTCGCGTTCAACTACAACTCGCAGTCCGTCGACGGTCGGACCGCCGTCTCCTCCCCGCAGGCCTCCTGGGTCGGCGAAGGCTGGGAGTACGACCCGGGGCACATCGAGCGCCGCTACCGCACCTGCAAGGACGACCGTGAAGACACGGACGGGGGTGCCGCCCCGAACAACACCGCCAAGAAGAACCGGACCTCGGACCTGTGCTGGGTCTCGTACAACGCCGTCATGTCCCTGCGCGGCAAGACGGTGGAGCTGGTCCGGGTCGGCGACACCGACGTCTACCGGCCGCAGGACGACGACGGCACCCGGATCGAGCGCAAGACCGGTGGCGACAACGGCGATGACAACGGTGAGTATTGGATCGTCACCACCACCGACGGCACCCGGTACTTCTACGGTCTGAACAAGGTCGGCGGCGGTCACGCCGACACCAGCTCTGTCTTCACCGTGCCTGTCTTCGGCAACCACCCCGACGAGCCCTGCCACGCGGCCGCCTTCGCCGACTCGCGCTGCGACCAGGCTTGGCAATGGGGCCTGGACAAGGTCGTCGACGTCCACGGCAACGCCATGATCCTCAACTGGCAGCCGGAGACCAACTACTACGCCGCCAACAAGAAGTTCAAGAACCCGGTGAAGTACGTCCGTGGCGGCTACCCCACCAGCATCGAATACGGCCTACGCAGCGCCGACCTCACCAAACCCTCCGCGCGTGTTCTGCTCAACGCCGCGGAGCGCTGCCTGGAGACCGACGGATCCTGCGCCCCGGCCAAGTTCGATGACACCAAGAACCCCGCCTCCTACCGTCCCTGGTGGGACACCCCCGGCAATCTCAACTGCAAGTCCGGCTCCAAACTCTGCCCTGCCTTCCCCTCCTTCTGGACGCGGACGCGTCTGGCGTCGGTGACCACGGAGGCCGCCCGTCCCGGCGTCACTGGTCTCGGCAAGGTGGACACCTACACCCTCCACCAGTCCTTCCCCCGCGACTGGTACAACACCTCACCAGGCCTGTGGCTGAACTCCATCACCCGCACCGGCTACGCCCCGGGCGACGACACGGGCACCCCGCAGAGCGAGACCGGCGTCAGCTTCGGTCCGTACGTCACCGACAAGGGCGACCCGCTCGGCAGCTATCTCAAGGACCAGCAGCTACCGAATCTCGTCCCCCGCTCCAAGAACGACCCACGTCCCGGCTTCACCCGCCCGCGCATCGGCACCGTGACCACCGAGTACGGTGCCGACATCGAGGTGACCTACGACGGCGGCTGCAAGTCCCAGCCCGATGTGTCGCCCGAGACCAATCACGGCACCTGCTTTCCGGTGCGCTGGTCGCCGGACGGCGAGGCGGACAAGCCGGCCATCGCCTGGTTCAACAAGTACGTCGTCTCCTCGGTCACCGAGACCGACCGGATCTCCGGAGTCTCGGACCGCGTCACCAGCCACTACACCTACAAGGATGCGGCCTGGGCGATGGACGACGACGAGTTCTCCAAGCCGTCCCTGCGTACCTACAGCGTCTGGCGTGGTTACCGCGAAGTCGCCACCGCCAAGGGCGCCAAGAACGGCGCCACCGTCGGCGTCCCGCAGACCCAGTCGTACGCGGTCACCCGCTACTTCCGAGGTGCGGGCGGCGCGGTCAAGGACTCCACCGGCAGCGTCACTCTCCTTGATGACGACGCCGCCCAGTACGCGGGGATGACCGCCGAGACCATTACCTACGACGGCACCGGCGGCCGCCTCCTCAAGCGCACCCTCAACTTCCCCTGGTCGAAGCAGACCGCCTCCCGCGCCCGAGACGGCAAGCTCTCCCCACTGCTCGCCTTCCGTACCGGTGTCCGTCGGACCGACGCCATCCAGACCGTCGACTCCTCCAGTCAGACAGTGCGCACCGAGACCGAAGTGGATCCCGACCACGGCCTTCCGGTCCAGGTCCAGACAGTCGTGGTCAAGCCGGACGGCACGGGAGGCGAGAAATTCAGCGACTACACCTGCGCCAGAACCGAGTACGCGAACAACGAGGGCGCCAACCTGATCGGCCTGCCCAAGCAGGCCCGTACCACTGCGACCTCGTGCGCCGGCTATGCCTCCGCGGACCCCGCGACCCAGTTGATCAACGCCACCCAGACCAGCTACGACGACGGAGCCTATGGTGCGACCCCCTCCAGGGGCCTGCCCACCAGCACGGCCACGCCGGGGGGCTCGGGCGTCGGATACCCGGTGGTCATCAAGACCTCCTATGACCCGCTGGGCCGGATCCGCAAGCTGACCGACCCTCTCAAGGGCATCACGGAGACCCAGTACACCCCAGCCGACGCCGGTGGCCCGCTCACCTCGGTCAAGACCATCAACGCCAAGGGGCACACCACCACTAGCACGTTCGACCCGGGACGGGGACTGCCCCTCACGGTCGCCGACGCCAATGGCAGGGTCACCCGGAACGAGTACGACGCGCTGGGCCGCCTGGTGAAGGGATGGTCGGCGTCCCGCTCCGCCGGGACCCAGGACCCGGACGTGAAGATCATCTACCAGATGGCCAAGGCGACCGCCAGCGTCACCAAGCCGACCGCGGTGACTGTCCAGACCCTGCGCGACAACGGCAGCTACGCGAAACAGGTCACCATCTACGACGGTCTGATGCGGCCGTTCCAGATCCAGAGCGAGGCCCACGGCCCTGGCCGGATCGTCACTGACACCCGCTACGACGACCACGGCCTGGTCCGTGAGCAGACCGGCACCTACCTCGCCAAGGGCGAGCCCGAGACCGCCCAGTTCAAGCGCAAGAGCGACAGCGTCGTCCCCAGCCTGACCAGGACCGCGTACGACGGCCTGGAGCGGCCGGTCAAGACCACCACCGTCCGCAGGGGCAAAGCCGTGTACTCGGCCTCCACCAGCTACGGCGACAACTGGACACTCACCCGCTCGCCGGGCGGCGCCTCCCCGTCCGTCAAGACCTGGACCGACGCCCTCGGCCGGGTCAACCTTGTCCAGCACTACACCGACGTCGGCCTGAGCCACTGGCGCAATACCAAGTACGGGTACGACGCCCGTGGCGCCCGCACGAAGGTCACCGACCCCGCGGGCAACATCTGGACGTACACCTACGACGCCCGCGGCCGCCTCACCGACTCCACCGACCCGGACACGGGCGCCTCCTCGTTCGGTTATGACGACCTGGATCGTCAGACCAGAGTCACGGACTCGCTGCTGAAGAGCATCTACACCAGTTACGACGAGATCGGCCGTGTCACCGCGGTCCGCGAGGGCTCGACCACCGCGACGCCCACCAAGGAGTTCTCATACGACATGACCGGCGCGCTGGGTAAGCCGGTCTCCTCCACCCGCCACGACGCCACCGGCGACTACGTCAACAAGATCACCGGTTACGACGCCGACTACCGGGCCACCGGCCGCGAGATCACCATCCCCGCCCATGCCGACACCAAGGGGGTGTCCGGCACATACGCCTACCAGTACACCTATACCCCCACCGGCAAGCCACTGACAGTCACGCTTCCCGCGATCGGAGGGCTCGCCAGGGAGAAGGTCGTCACCCGCTACGACAGCGACGGCCTCGCCGAGTCCACCTCCGGCCTGACCTGGTACACCAGCGACGTCACCTACTCCCCGTACGGCGAACCCCTGCGTACGGCCAGCGGCCCCCAGCCCTACCGAGTGTGGACCACCAACTTCATCGACGAGCCCAGTGGCCGCCTCCAACGCTCGGTCTGGGATCGGGAGACGACGAACTCCCACCGGCTGGCGGACACCTACTACTCGTACGACCGTTCCGGGAACATCACCTCCTCGGCGCGCAAGCTCACCGACGCCGCAGCCTCTACCTGGGACAACCAGTGCTTTACCTACGACAACCTGGGTGAACTGGTGCACGCCTGGACCTCCAGCACCGCCGTCGGCACGGCCGGCACCGGCTGCAAGTCCGCGAACGGCGCTGTCTGGGGCTACCGCGAGGACGGCCAGACCTCCGCCGGCCCGGTCGCCGAGGCCGCCGACTCCGCCGGCGACACCACCACCCCCGACAGCGCTCTCACCTCCTCGCTCACCGCCGCCGCGCCCGCCTCCGGGACCGTCGCGACCGGCGACACCGCATACTGGCAGTCGTTCACCTTCGACATCGCCGGCAATCGCGCGTCACTCACCGAGCACAGCGCCGCCAACTCCGCGCTGGACGCGACCAGTACGTACTCCTACGGCACCCTGGTGACAGGCAACGGCACCAGCGCCCCCACCCTGACCCAGCCGCACACCCTCACCAAGACCGACCAGGCCACCGGTACCGATCCCACCTATTCCTACGACGCCACGGGCAACACCAGGACCCGCACTCTGGGCGGCGGCTCCCAGAGCCTGCTGTGGAACAGCGAGAACAAGGTCACCGAGACCAGCGGCTTCGGCGACGGTTCCGGCCCGATCGTCGGCCTGTCCGGCAAGTGCCTGGACGACGCCGGCGCCTCCACCGCCGACGGCAGCCCGATCCAGCTCTACCGCTGCAACAACAGCGTCGCCCAGCAGTGGAAACTCACCGGCGACACCCTCCGGGTCATGGGGAAGTGCGCCGCCGCCAACGGCACCGCCAACGGCACCAAGATCCTCCTCGCCACCTGCGACGGCAGCGCCGCTCAGAAGTTCAACGTCCGCTCCGCCGACAAAAGCCTGTACAACCCGGCCTCCGGCAAGTGCGTCGATGTCCCGGGCGCCAATGACAGCGACAGCACCGACCTTCAGCTCTACACCTGCAACGCCGCCGCCGCCCAGCAGTGGACCCCCGCCGACCGCACCACCTATGTCTACGACGCGGACGGCAACCGCCTCCTTCAGCATTCAGCCACCGGCAGCGTCCTCTACCTCGGCGACACCGAGGTCTCCGTCGACGTCAACGGCAACGTCATGCAGTCAGCCCGCATGTACGGCCAGTCCGGCGCCCCGACCACGGTCCGCTCCACCCGGTACGGCAGCACCACCGGCCACAAACTGAGCATCCTGCTGAACGACCCGCTCGGCACCGCCGTCACCTCGGTCGACGAGACGGCCGGCCAGCCCTACACACGCCGTTCCTTCAAGCCCTACGGCGAGACCCGTGGCGTCAAGCCGTCCGCCTGGCCCAACGGCCACACCTACCTCGGCGCCGGAATCGATGACACGGCCACCGCCCTCACCCACCTCGGTGCCCGCGAGTACGACCCGTCCACCGGCCGCTTCATCTCCGCCGACCCGGTCATCGACATGAGCGACCCGCTCCAGGCGAACGGCTATGCCTACAGCCACAACAACCCCGTGACGCACAGCGACCCGACCGGTCTCTACGACCCGGACCGCATGGCGTACGAGCGGGAACAGAAGCGGCTTATGAATGACAACCCGGGCCTGCACAAGCCGCGTGCCAAGCCACCGGTCGTGGTCAACTCCGACCTGCACAACATCCTGGCCGCCATCTACATCCGCGATCAGGCCACCACGGCAACGGGCAACGGAAAGGTCGCCACGGCCCTCATCGAGGAGTTCAACTCCGGGCAGCCAGTGGGCGCCAAATGGCACATCGCCAAGGCGGCCGACCTTATGAAGCGTCTTTCCGAATTGCTTGAAAAGAACCGCGTCCAGAAGATGAGGAGCGGTACCAGCCTCCTCTCCGACGACGATCTGAAGATCGCCCATGGCGAGGCGAAGGAACTCTGGACCGCCCTCAACTCTAACGATGTCACCGGCAATGTGACGACCTACGTCAACGGTGACGAATCGGTGCGCAAGGGGCTCGAAGGCGTACGCAAGAACATCGTCTCCAAGCAGGCTGTCAGCGACATCACCGGCCAGAAATTCGAGGTGGATCCCCGGGACCGGTCACCCAATCCCCGCCCCCGGCAAAGTGGTGAGCCCCTGCGCATGAAGGGCTTCATGAAGGGGTTCGGTATCGTCGGCTCCGCGGCGGCCCTGGGGCAATACCCGGCCGATGTGTACAACTACGGCTGGAAGGAAGGAACCAGAAGCACGTTGGAAAGCCTCCTCGACCCGCTGGGTATGGTCCCGGACGGCGAAGGCGTCGGATGCGTCTTCTTCAACGAGTGCTACGCCGAAGCCGCGCCCATGGCATGAGACACAGACATGGTGCGGCATTGACCCCCTGCGGCGTCGACAGGGGGTCAATGCCGCACCGTCCGAAGTTCCCAGGAGTTCCCATGACCGAGCCGATCACGGTGTCCACGTTCTTCCCGGAAATTCTGCGCAGCGTGCCGGAATTCGAGCGCTGTGTGACGAGAGAACGGGAAAACGCCGAACAATCGGGCGGAGATCCTGAAGATCTCGATCACATGAAGCTCAATCCGTACTCTCTGGCCTTCGACCTTTTCACGGCCATCATTGTCCCGGCCTTGGAGTCCCCGGATACAGAAGGCGCAGAGGACCTTCTGATCCGTTCCTTCGATCTGCTCGAACGAGCCGCTGTGTCTCCCGAGGCTTACGTGCGGGACAATATTTCCCTCGCCACGGAGGACTTCCTTCTCGGCGACCTCGGCCCGATCGCATACGCCCACGCGGGTCCTGCCTTCCGCGCACTGATGACCGAGTGCATGACGGCGGAGGGAGACGAGATCCCTGAGAGCTGGCGGGCATGATTTCCGCTGAGACCCTTCTTGATGACGCCGTACCGGATGAGATACCGGTTGAGGGGACGCCGCCAGAAGGCTCTCTTCCTGCAGCCGGCACCGTGCCCGGTGCTCTTGTGGTGCGAGAACAAGCGCCATCCTCCGTATTCTCCGGCGGACGACCGAGCGGCCCCCGTAGGCGGCGCGATGTGAGCGCTGGTCCCTCTCTCCCGGCCTTGGAACCGGCCCCAGCCCATGGACACCCCAGGGAGTTTTCGGGACTTTCTGCCGCGTAGGCACGGAAGGCCCTGACAGCGCCGAAAGACACGAACGCGCTGCTCAGGGCCGACCCCCTCAGCACTCGATGATGTTCACCGCAAGCCCGCCCCGAGCCGTCTCCTTGTACTTCACGCTCATGTCCGCCCCCGTCTCCTTCATCGTCTTGATGACCTTGTCGAGGGACACCTTGTGCGACCCGTCCCCCCGCATCGCCATCCGCGCAGCGGTCACCGCCTTCACCGCCGCCATGCCGTTGCGTTCGATGCAGGGGATCTGGACGAGGCCGCCGACGGGGTCGCAGGTGAGGCCGAGGTTGTGTTCCATGCCGATCTCGGCCGCGTTCTCGACCTGTTCGGGGCTGCCGCCGAGGACCTCGGCCAGGGCGCCCGCCGCCATCGAGCAGGCGGAGCCGACCTCGCCCTGGCAGCCGACCTCGGCGCCGGAGATGGAGGCGTTCTCCTTGAAGAGCATGCCGATGGCGCCGGCCGAGAGCATGAAGCGGACCACGCCCTCCTCGTCGGCGCCCGGCACGAAGTTGATGTAGTAGTGCAGGACGGCCGGGATGATGCCGGCGGCGCCGTTCGTGGGGGCGGTGACCACGCGGCCGCCCGCCGCGTTCTCCTCGTTCACGGCCATCGCGTAGAGCGTGATCCACTCCATCGCGTGCGCCAACGGGTCGCCCTCCGCCCGGAGTTGGCGTGCCGACATGGCCGCCCTGCGCCGGACCCGCAGGCCGCCCGGCAGGATGCCCTCCCGCGACATGCCCCGCGAGACGCACGCCTGCATCACGCGCCAGATCTCCAGCAGCCCGGCCCGGATCTCCTCCTCCGTGCGCCAGGCGCGCTCGTTCTCCAGCATCAGCGCGGAGATCGACAGGCCCGTCTCCTGCGTCAGCCGCAGCAGCTCGTCGCCCGTGCGGAACGGGTACTTGAGGACCGTGTCGTCCAGCTTGATGCGATCGGCGCCCACCGCCTCCTCGTCGACGACGAAACCGCCGCCCACCGAGTAGTACGTCTTCGACAACAGCTCGGTGCCCGCCGCGTCGTACGCCCACAGCGTCATGCCGTTCGCGTGGTACGGCAGGGTTTTCCGGCGGTGCAGCTTCAGGTCGTTGTCGTAGGAGAAGGGGATCTCGTGCTCGCCGAGGAGCCGGATGCGGCCCAACTCCCTGATCTGCTCGACCCGTTGGTCCGCGCCCTCCACGTCCACCGTGCGCGGTGACTCGCCCTCCAGGCCGAGCAGCACCGCCTTCGGGGTGCCGTGGCCGTGGCCGGTCGCGCCGAGGGAGCCGTAGAGCTCGGTGCGGACGGAGGCGACGGCGTCCAGCAGGTCCTCGTTGCGCAGCCGGCGCGCGAACATGCGGGCCGCCCGCATCGGGCCGACCGTGTGGGAGCTGGACGGGCCGATGCCGATCGAGAACAGGTCGAAGACCGAGATGGCCACGGTGACTCCTCAGAACGCAAGACGTGCGGGGTGGTGCAAGGGGTAGGACACCGGCGCGCACCTTCCAGTGTGCGCCGGTGTCCCCTATGGGCTACAGCCCGGGATACAGCGGGTACTTCTCCGCCAGCGCCGTGACACGGGCCTTCAGGCCCTCCACGTCGTACGACGGCTTCAGCGTCTCCGCGATGACGTCCGCGACCTCGGCGAAGTCCTCGGCCGTGAAGCCGCGGGTCGCCAGCGCCGGCGTGCCGATGCGCAGGCCGGACGTGACCATCGGGGGCCGCGGGTCGTTCGGGACGGCGTTGCGGTTGACCGTGATGCCGACCTCGTGGAGCCGGTCCTCGGCCTGCTGGCCGTCCAGCTCGGAGTTCCGCAGGTCGACCAGGACCAGGTGCACGTCCGTACCACCGGACAGGACGTCGACCCCTACGGCCTTCACGTCGTCCCGCACCAGGCGCTCGGCCAGCAGCCGCGCCCCCTCCACGGTACGCCGCTGCCGCTCCTTGAAGTCCTCGCTCGCGGCGACCTTGAAGGAGACCGCCTTCGCGGCGATCACATGCTCCAGCGGACCGCCCTGGAAGCCGGGAAAGACGGAGGAGTTCAGCTTCTTCGCGAAGGACTGCTTCGCGAGGATGATGCCGCCGCGCGGGCCGCCCAGCGTCTTGTGGGTGGTGGACGTGACGACGTCCGCGTAGGGGACCGGGTTCGGGTGGAGGCCTGCCGCCACCAGCCCGGCGAAGTGCGCCATGTCGACCCAGAGGTACGCCTCGACCTCGTCCGCGATCCGACGGAACTCCGCGAAGTCCAGCTGGCGCGGGTACGCCGACCAGCCCGCGATGATGACCTTCGGGCGGTGTTCCTTGGCGAGCTTCTCCAGCTCGGCCATGTCGACCAGACCGGTCGTCGGGTCCACGTGGTAGGCGACCACGTCGAACTGCTTGCCGGAGAAGTTCAGTCGCATCCCGTGGGTCAGGTGACCCCCGTGCGCCAGGTCCAGGCCGAGGATGGTGTCGCCGGGCTGGGCCAGCGCGAAGAGCGCGGCCTGGTTCGCGGAGGCGCCCGAGTGCGGCTGCACATTGGCGTACTCGGCGCCGAACAGCTCCTTGACCCGGTCGATCGCGATCTGCTCGGCCACGTCAACGTACTCGCAGCCGCCGTAGTAACGACGGCCCGGGTACCCCTCCGCGTACTTGTTGGTGAGGACCGAGCCCTGCGCCTCCATGACCGCGACCGGAGCGAAGTTCTCCGATGCGATCATCTCCAGCGTGGACTGCTGCCGGCGCAGTTCGGAGTCGACCGCGGCGGCGATGTCCGGGTCGAGCTCGTGCAGGGGCGTGTTCAGTACAGACATGTGGGTGTACGACTCCTCAGCCGGCGGAAAACGCGGTGTACTCGTCGGCGGAGAGCAGGTCGCCCGGCTCCTCCGCGACGCGCACCTTGAAGAGCCAACCCCCCTCGAAGGGGGCCGAGTTGACCAGCGAGGGGTCGTTCACGACGTCCTCGTTGATCTCGGTGACCTCGCCGCCGACGGGCGAGTACAGGTCGGACACCGACTTCGTCGACTCCAGCTCACCGCAGGACTCGCCCGCGGTCACCGTGGAGCCGACGTCGGGGAGCTGGGCGTAGACGACATCGCCGAGCGCGTTGGCCGCGTACTCGGTGATGCCGACCGTCGAGACGCCGTCCTCGGCGACCGACAGCCACTCGTGCTCCTTGCTGTAGCGCAGCTGCTGGGGGTTGCTCATGGCCTGAATTCTCCTGTACGCGGGGGAGTGCTGATGAATGGGGGACTGCATACGGGCATCGACGGACAGGGCGGTCCGCCCCTGGTCACCCGGATCACAGACGTGACGCTACGACGACTGTCACTTCTCGCGCTTGTAGAACGGCAGCGCCACGACCTCGTACGGCTCGTGACTGCCCCGGATGTCCACGCCGACACCGGTCGTACCCGGCGCCGAGTGCGCGGCGTCGACGTAGGCCATGGCGATGGGCTTGCCCAGGGTGGGGGAGGGGGCGCCGGAGGTGACCTCGCCGATGACCTGGCCGTCGGCGACGACGGGGTACCCGGCGCGCGGGACCCGGCGGCCCTCCGCGACGAGTCCGACGAGGACGCGCGGGGGCTGCGAGGCGGCGCGTTCGGCGGCGGCCTCCAGGGCGCCGCGCCCGACGAAGTCGCCGTCCTTCTCGAACTTCACGACCCGGCCGAGCCCGGCGTCGAAGGGGGTGAGGGAGGTCGACAGCTCGTGGCCGTAGAGCGGCATCCCGGCCTCCAGGCGCAGGGTGTCGCGGCAGGACAGGCCGCACGGGATCAGGCCGACCCGCGCCCCGGCCTCGGTCAGCGCGAGCCACAGCTTCTCCGCGTCGGCGGGGGAGACGAACAGCTCGAAGCCGTCCTCGCCGGTGTAGCCGGTACGGGCGATC
Organism: Streptomyces sp. NPDC050528; assembly: GCF_044457795.1. Classification (NCBI taxonomy): domain Bacteria; kingdom Bacillati; phylum Actinomycetota; class Actinomycetes; order Kitasatosporales; family Streptomycetaceae; genus Streptomyces; species Streptomyces sp. NPDC050528. Next base: position 461,805 of record NZ_JBITHH010000001.1, on the reverse strand, counting down.
AGCGCGGGGACGCCCGCGACCGTACCGGGCAGACCGGCGTAGTACTTCAGGCCGTCGAGGTCGGCGTCGGTGAGCGACTTGAGGATGCCGGGGGACTCGGGACCCTGGACGGCGAGCAGCGCGTAGGCGTCACGGTCGTCGCGGACCACGGCGTCGAAGCCGGCGGCCCGCTCGACCAACGAGTCCAGGACAATCTGGGCGTTGGAGGCGTTGGCGACGACCATGTATTCGGTCTCCGCGAGCCGGTAGACGATGAGGTCGTCGAGGATGCCGCCGTCGGCCCGGCAGATCATGGTGTAGCGGGCGCGGCCGAGGCCCACGGAGGCGATGTTGCCGACGAGGGCGTAGTTGAGGAGCTGGGCGGCCTGCGGTCCGGTGACCGTGATCTCGCCCATGTGGGAGAGGTCGAAGAGGCCGGCCTTCGTGCGGACGGCGAGGTGCTCGTCGCGCTCCGAGCCGTAGCGCAACGGCATGTCCCAGCCGGCGAAGTCGGTCATCGTGGCACCGAGCGAGCGGTGCAGCGCGTCGAGCGCGGTACGGCGCTTCTCAGGGGTGGCAGTACTGCTCATCGGTCGGGTCTCCCAAGGCATGACGGCGAGGTCGTTCCTCCCCATCTGTCATCGGGACCTGAGAGGTTCGCCATGACCGAGCGGGACACGCACGGGCCATGGGTTGCACCTTGGGTGGGACCACCGTCGCCGGCGGTCCGCTTTTCAGATGTGCCTCGCCCGCGCGGTAACGGGGCCTGAGAGATTCAAGGGAGGGACTTGCTCCTTCGGCGCCCCAGGCGTCGTACGACTGACGACGTATGTCTGGGGACTCTCCCGCGCGGATTCAAGCGGCCGGTATGCAGTTAGGCGGGCACATCATCGCACAGGCTTTGTAACAGGCCTGTGGCCGGAAGCGAACGGAACCGCGAGACACCGTGCATTACCTTCTCTTTACGTTCAGTGGGGAGAACCTTTCCTGACCCCGCAGGGAGGACGATCACGGTGACAAGGACCACGGTGTACGCCACGACCTCGGCCGCGGCGCTGCCCAAGCAGCCCTCGGCCCCGGCCAGAGAGGCATGCCCGGCGCGCCCGGTACCCGTCGTCCGCGATCTCCGCGAGCGCGCGGGGCACAGCCCGCACGGTCTCCGCTTCGGCCCCCGCGACCTGGTCGTGGTCACCGGCCTGCCCGGCAGCGGCAAGTCCACGCTGATGCGGCGCGCGGTGGCGGGCGGCGACGGGGTCCGCGTCGACAGCCAGGACACCCGGGACCGCTGGGACGCCCGCATGTCCGGCGCCCTCCCGTACGCGGTCTACCGCCCCCTGGTCCGCCTCGCGCACTACGCCGGACTGCGCCGAGCCCTGCGCTCCGCGTCCGGCGCAGTCGTGCACGACTGCGGTACGCAGACCTGGGTGCGCGGCTGGCTGGCCCGCGCCGCCGGGCGCCGGGGCGGCACGCTGCACCTGGTGTTCCTCGACGTCACCCCGGGCACCGCGCTCGGCGGCCAGCGCGAGCGCGGGCGCGGAGTCTCGCGGTACGCGTTCCTGCGCCACCGCAGGGCGGCCGCCCGCCTGTTGCGCGCGGTGGAGCGCGGTGATCTGCCCCGGGGCGTCGGCTCGGCGGTCCTCCTGGACCGGGACGCGGCGGACGTGCTGCGCCGGATCGACTTCGCGGACTGAACCGCTAGCCTTTTCAGCCACAGCAGGGTTACAGCAGGCGGTTTCACCAGCAGGCGGTAGGTAGATGGACTTCCCGGCGGACTTCCCCGGTCAGGCGTACCCCCACCCGCATCCGCACGGCGGATGGCCGGGCAACGAGCTGGAGGAGGTGCTCTCGGTGTCCCTCGGCATGCCCTCGGCGGGCGGCCGGATCATCGAGGTGCTCGGCCGCAGCTTCATCTGGATCCCGCTGCCCAGCGGCGGCGGCCCGCAGAGCGGCCCCCTGGACCTGCCCACGCTGGAGATCGACGGGCAGGCGTACGTCCCGGTCTTCAGCTCCGAGGAACAGTTCCGCCAGGTCGTCGGCTCGCACCTGTCGTTCACGATCGCGCCCGCGGTGGAGTTCGCCCGCGGGCTGCCCCCGCAGGTCGGCATCGCGGTGAACCCGGACGGCGTGGTCGGCGTACCCCTCCCGCCCCCCGCCGTGGCCGAGCTGTGCCGCATCGGCCGCACCGCCCTCGACGGCCCCACCAGCGGCGGCCGCGTCCGCCTCTTCGAACCCGACTGGCAGGACGACCCGGTCGACTTCCTCGCCGCCGCCTCCGCCGAGTTCGCGGCGATCGGCGTGGTCGCCACGGCCCGCCGCTGCCTCGCCGCCATCGAGACGGCCGACCCCGTGATGTTCGTAGGCGTGGAACTCACCAACTGGGACGGCGACTTGAGAGCGGCCCCCACCGAAGCCCTGGCAAGAGCCCTGGGCCAGTTCACGATCCAGTGGCAGGTCAACCTGGTCCTCCTGGACGTCACCCAGGACCCGGTGGCGGACTGGATGAGGCAGACAGTGCGCCCCTTCTATACACAGGGTCACTGAGGGCGCCCCTTCAGGGGCGCGGGGAACTGCGCACCCAGCCACGACGCACCCGCACTCGCGAACGCACCACGGGCCCCCGCCCCTTGGGCGCTTAAGCTGTTTCCAAACGCAGGCCAACTCAGCAGAAGGGGCGGTACACGTGAGCGCCAGCGGCACAGCGACCGGCCAGGTCGAGCACATGCTGCGCCAGGTGACGCCCGGGCGCTACGACGCCTACGAGGCGCTCCTGCGCGCCCTCGCGACCCCCCACTCCGGTCAGATCTGGATGCTCCTGTGGCACGGCCAGTCCGGCTCCCCGGACGCCCAGTACGGAAACATGCAGGTCGACAAGTACGGCTACGCCCCCTGCGTCACCTCCGCCCAGGAACTGTCGGCGAGCGGCTGGAACCGCTCGTACGAGGTGGTCGACGGCCTCGACGTGGCCCGCACCCTGTACCCCGACCACTTCGGCCTCTGGCTCAACCCGCACGCGCCCGGCGGCGGCGTCGGCATCCCCTGGCTCGACCTGCGCAGGATCGCCACCGGCCTGGAGCGCCAGCCCGCAGGGCCCCTGCGCCTGTCCGAACCGACCATCGAGATCCCGCAGTTCTACGCCCTGCTCACGCAGAACGCCCACCGCACCCCCGCGGTCCGCGCGCTGCGCCGCGCCTGGGTCCAGCCCGCGCTCGGAGCGCCGTATCTCGCGATCGGTCTGGACGTCTACGACACCAGCCCGCCGGCCGTGGACTCGGTGCGCGGCATGATGCAGCAGTCGATCGGCGCGGTCCCCGACGGGCTGCCGGTGTCGACCGTGGCGATGTCCGACGAGTACGACCCGGTGGCGCTCTGGCTGCGCGCGAACGCCCGTCCGTTCTACGACCGCGAGGCCCACGCGGCACCCGCTCAGGCGGGCGGGTACGGATACCCACCCGTCCGTGGTGGATACTGAACCCGCGAGTCCTCTTCTCCGCTTCTCCGCAGGATTTACGTCTACGACACATTTCTTCGCGCGTAGATAGCGGCGAGATGCCCAAAATGGCGCCGATTCGGCGTTCTGTCCCAAGTGCCCTGCGTCCGGGGGGCGTTACCCCGTGTCCGTATAACGGAACCCTCCTGACCGCATCACGTTTGCGCATCCATTCACCGCCAAGTCTGGCAACAGATCACCAAAGCGTTGAAGACTCCCGCACCAGGGGCCGTTCGCCCCGATGTACGACGGACTGATCACGCCGCCACAGCGGCAAGTGTGGGCCGGCTACCGCCGGTTGAGAGGGGTCCCTGCCAGATGACGGCACCACTGCACGAGCCGACTGCGGAAACGGCCCCGAGCGCGGCCGAGGAAGCGGCGGTTGTGAGCGCCCAGGCGAAGGCGGTCCAGGGTCGCTCCCTGGGCCGGATCGCCTGGGAAAGACTCAAGCGGGACAAGCTCGCGCTGACGGGCGGCATCGTCGTGCTCGTCCTCATCCTGCTCGCCCTGCTCGCGCCGGTCATCACCCACCTGCTCGGCCAGGACCCCGACGCGTACAACGAGAGCCTGATCGACCCGCTGTTCGGCACCCCCAAGGGGTCGCTGGGCGGCATCAGCGGCGATCACCTGCTGGGTGTCGAGCCGGTCAACGGCCGCGACATCTTCGCCCGCATCCTCTACGGCGCCCGCGTCTCGCTCCTGGTGGGCTTCCTGTCCGCCGTCGTCGCGGTCGTCCTCGGTACCGTCCTGGGCATCCTGGCCGGCTTCTTCGGCGGCTGGGTGGACTCGCTCGTCAGCCGCGTGATGGACGGTCTGCTGGCCTTCCCGCAGCTGCTGTTCACGATCGCCCTGGTCTCCGTCATGCCGAACGACATGCTGGGCCTGTCCGGGTCCAACGTGCGTGTGTTCGTGATGATCCTGGTCATCGGCTTCTTCGGCTGGCCCTACATCGGACGCGTGGTGCGCGGCCAGACCCTCTCGATGCGTGAGCGCGAGTACGTCGAGGCCGCCCGCTCGCTGGGTGCCGGGCGGTTCTACATCCTGTTCAAGGAACTGCTGCCCAACCTGGTCGCGCCGATCATCGTGTACACGACCATGATGATCCCCACCAACATCCTCACCGAGGCGGCCCTGAGCTTCCTGGGCGTGGGCGTCAAGCCGCCCACCTCGTCCTGGGGGCAGATGCTGTCGAGCGCCATCGACTACTACGAGTCCGACCCCATGTACATGGTGGTCCCGGGTGTGGCGATCTTCATCACCGTCCTGGCCTTCAACCTGTTCGGCGACGGCGTGCGCGATGCGCTGGACCCGAAGGCATCCCGCTGAGCATCCGTACCACCCTCATCTGTCCCGTGGCACCAACACGGGGTCTCTCATCTAGTCCGGAGGATCCGAGATCGTGACTACCCAACGCACTCCAGGGCGGCGTAAGAAGGCATTCGCCGCCGCTGCTGCGGTCGCCGCACTGCTGACCACGGCGGCGTGCGGCGGCGGCAGCGACGACAACAGCGGTTCGAAGACCGGTGCTGCCGGCTTCAACGCCGCCAACAACAAGGTCGCCCAGGCCTCCGAGGTCAAGAAGGGCGGCACGCTGAAGTTCGGCGGGGCCCAGGACGCCGACTCGTGGGACACCACGCGCGGCTACTACGGCTTCATGTGGGACTTCGCGCGCTACTACAGCCGCCAGCTGGTCACGGGCAAGGCGGAGCCGGGCAAGGCGGGCGCCGAGCTCACCCCGGACCTCGCCACCGGTCTCGCCAAGGTCACCGACGGCGGCAAGACCTACACGTACACCCTGCGTGACGGCATCACGTGGGAGGACGGCAAGGCGATCACGTCCAAGGACGTGAAGTACGGCATCGAGCGCGTGTGGGCGCAGGACGTGCTGTCCGGTGGTCCGACGTACCTCAAGGACTTCCTCGACCCCAAGGGCGAGTACAAGGGTCCCTACAAGGACACGACCAAGGACAAGCTCGGTCTGAAGGCGATCAGCACGCCGGACGACAAGACGATCGTCTTCCACCTCCCGAAGCCCAACTCGGACTTCCAGGACGTGCTGGCGCTGGTCTCGGCCTCCCCGGTCCGCCAGGACATGGACACCAAGTCCAAGTACGGCCTGAAGCCGTTCTCCTCCGGTCCGTACAAGTTCCAGTCGTACAGCCCGGGCAAGAGCCTGACGCTGGTGCGCAACACCAACTGGAAGCAGTCCTCGGACCCGGTCCGCAAGGCCTACCCGGACAAGATCACCGTCCAGTTCTTCTCGGACGCCAACCAGCTGGACCAGCGCCTGCTCAACGGTGACCTGGACCTGGACATCAACCAGACCGGCATGTCCCCGCAGGGCCGCACCACCGCCCTGAAGGAGCACAAGGCCAACCTGGACAACCCGGTCTCGGGTTACATCCGCTACGCGACCTTCCCGCAGAGCGTGGCGCCGTTCAACAACATCGAGTGCCGCAAGGCCGTCATCCTCGGTGCGGACCACGTCTCGCTGCAGACCGCGCGCGGTGGCCCGATCGCCGGTGGTGACATCGGCACCAACATGCTCCCGCCGTCCGTCCCGGGCTCCGAGGGCCAGAAGTACGACCCGTACAAGATCTCGGGTGCGAACAAGAACGGCAACATCGCCGAGGCCAAGGCGGCGCTGAAGGCGTGCGGCAAGCCGAACGGCTTCTCCACCACCATCGCGGTGCGCAACAACAAGCCGGTCGAGGTCGCCACGGCCCAGTCGCTGCAGGCGTCGCTGAAGAAGATCGGCATCAACGCGCAGATCGACCAGTTCGACGGTTCGCAGACCACCGGCATCATCGGCAGCCCTTCGAACGTGAAGAAGAAGGGCTACGGCATCATCATCATGGGCTGGGGTCCGGACTTCCCGACCGTCCAGGGCTTCGGTCTCCCGCTGTGGGACAGCAAGTACATCGCGCAGAGCGGTAACAACAACTTCGCGCTGATCAACGACAAGACGATCGACGGTCTGTTCGACAGCTACGTCACCACGCTGGACGAGTCGGGCAAGGCCCAGATCTCGACCGAGATCAACCACAAGATCATGGAGGGCGCGTACTACCTGCCCTTCGTCTTCGAGAAGTACATCAACTGGCGCAGCGACAACCTCGCGAACGTCTACACGACGGACAACTACAGCGGTACGTACGACTTCGTCAACCTCGGCCTGAAGAACCCGAAGAAGTAACCCGGCACACCCGCCGTACGGCACGAAAGGCAGGTGAAGGCCGGCGCGGCGTGGTCGCGGGCCATCGGACAATCTCCGGTGGCCCGCGGCCCCGCGGCGGGCCGTAAGCTGTGCTCGCTTATCTCATCAGGCGGCTGTTCGCCGCCGCAGTGATGCTCGTGGTCATCGTCATGGTGGTCTTCGGCATCTTCTTCCTCGTCCCCAAGTGGGCGGGCGTCGACATCGCCGCGAGCTTCGTGGGCAAGCAGGCCGACCCGGCAGCCGTCAACGCCGTACGGGAGAAGCTGGGTCTGGGTGACCCGATCTACTCCCAGGTCTGGGAGTTCTTCAAGGGCATCTTCGCCGGTCGCACCTACTCCGGCGGCGGCGACGTCACACACTGCGCCGCACCCTGCTTCGGCTACTCCTTCCGCAGCGAGCAGGCCGTCTGGCCGGTGCTGACCGACCGCTTCCCGGTGACCCTGGGTCTCGCGCTCGGTGCCGCCGTGCTGTGGCTGGTCTTCGGTGTCGCGGCCGGTGTGCTCTCCGCCCTCAAGCGGGGCAGCATCTGGGACCGCGGTGCGATGGTCGTCGCACTGGCGGGTGTCTCCCTCCCCATCTACTTCACCGGTCTGCTCAGCCTGGCGATCTTCGCCTTCGGGCTGAAATGGATCGACGCGCAGTACGTGCCACTCAGCCAGAGCGTCGGCGGCTGGTTCGGCGGCATGATCCTGCCCTGGATCACGCTCGCCTTCCTCTACGCGGCGATGTACGCCCGGATCACCCGCGCCACCATGCTGGAGATCCTCGGCGAGGACTACATCCGCACCGCCCGCGCGAAGGGCCTGACCGAACCGGTCGTCATCGGCAAGCACGCCATGCGCTCCACGATGACCCCCATCCTGACCATGCTCGGCATGGACCTCGGCGCCCTCATCGGCGGCGCCATCCTGACGGAGTCGACGTTCAACCTGCCCGGCCTCGGCCGCGCGGTGCTCGACGCCATCCGCAACCAGGACCTGCCCATCATCCTGGGCGTCACCCTGATCACTTCTCTCGCGGTGCTTCTCGCCAACCTCGTGGTGGACATCCTGTACGCCGTGATCGACCCCCGAGTGAGGCTCTCATGACGGAACTCAGCAAGAGCGGGGCAGCCGTGGGCGAACCCACGGACGCCTCTCCCGCGCCCACCGCCTTCCTCGAAGTGCGCGACCTCAAGGTGCACTTCCCCACGGACGACGGTCTGGTCAAGTCCGTCGACGGGCTCAGCTTCGCGCTGGAGAAGGGCAAGACCCTCGGCATCGTGGGCGAGTCCGGCTCCGGCAAGTCGGTGACCTCGCTCGGCATCATGGGCCTGCACACCGCCGGCCAGTACGGCAAGCGCAAGGCGCAGATCTCCGGCGAGATCTGGCTGGACGGCACCGAGCTGCTCACCGCCGACCCCGACCACGTGCGCAAGCTGCGCGGCCGGCAGATGGCGATGATCTTCCAGGACCCGCTCTCCGCGCTGCACCCGTACTACACGATCGGCGCGCAGATCGTGGAGGCCTACCGGATCCACCACAACGTCGACAAGAAGACCGCCAAGCGCCGTGCGGTCGAGATGCTCGACCGGGTGGGCATCCCGCAGCCGGACAAGCGCGTGGACAGCTACCCGCACGAGTTCTCCGGCGGTATGCGCCAGCGCGCGATGATCGCGATGTCGCTGGTCAACAACCCCGAGCTGCTGATCGCGGACGAGCCGACGACCGCCCTGGACGTGACCGTCCAGGCGCAGATCCTCGACCTCATCCGGGACCTGCAGAAGGAGTTCGGCTCCGCGGTCATCGTCATCACCCACGACCTGGGCGTCGTCGCCGAACTGGCCGACGACATCCTGGTGATGTACGGCGGCCGGTGCGTCGAGCGCGGTCCGGCCGAGGACGTGTTCTACGAGCCCCGACACCCGTACACCTGGGGCCTGTTGGGCTCGATGCCGCGGCTCGACCGTGAGCAGCAGGAGCGGCTCGTCCCGGTCAAGGGCTCGCCGCCCTCGCTGATCAACATCCCGTCCGGCTGTGCCTTCAACCCGCGGTGCCCCTACGCCGACGTCCCGAAGGACAACGTCACCCGCACGGTCCGTCCCGAGCTGAGCGAGGTCGGCAACCGGCACTGGGCCGCCTGCCACCTGAGCGCGGAGCAGCGGGAGACCATCTGGATCAACGAGATTGCGCCGAAGCTGTGAGCGAGAAACCCAAGGACACAGCAGTGAGCATCCCTGTGCAGAGCGAAGGCACCGTGGCCACCAAGGGCGGTGTCGCCCCCGGCGAGACCCTGCTGAAGGTGACCGGGCTGCAGAAGCACTTCCCGATCAAGAAGGGCCTGCTGCAACGGCAGGTCGGCGCCGTGCACGCGGTCGACGGTCTCGACTTCGAGGTCAAGGCCGGCGAGACGCTGGGTGTCGTGGGCGAGTCGGGCTGCGGCAAGTCGACGATGGGGCGGCTGATCACCCGGCTGCTGGAGCCGACGGGCGGCACCGTCGAGTTCCAGGGCAAGGACATCACGCACCTCGGTGTGGGCGGCATGCGTCCGCTGCGCCGCGACATGCAGATGATCTTCCAGGACCCGTACTCGTCGCTGAACCCGCGCCACACCATCGGCACGATCGTGGGCGCGCCCTTCAAGCTCCAGGGCGTCGACCCCGAGGGTGGGATCAAGAAGGAAGTGCAGCGGCTGCTGTCGGTGGTCGGGCTCAACCCCGAGCACTACAACCGCTACCCGCACGAGTTCTCCGGCGGCCAGCGCCAGCGCATCGGCATCGCCCGCGCGCTCGCGCTCAACCCGAAGCTGGTCGTGGCCGACGAGCCGGTCTCCGCGCTCGACGTGTCGATCCAGGCGCAGGTGGTGAACCTGCTCGACGACCTCCAGCAGGAGCTCGGCCTGACGTACGTGATCATCGCGCACGACCTCTCGGTCGTCCGGCACGTCTCGGACCGTATTGCCGTGATGTACCTCGGCAAGATCGTCGAACTCGCCGACCGCGAGCTGCTGTACAAGGCGCCGATGCACCCGTACACCAAGGCGCTCATGTCGGCGGTGCCGATCCCGGACCCGCGGCGGAAGAACGCGAAGAGCGACCGCATCCTGCTCACGGGTGACGTGCCCTCGCCGATCTCGCCGCCGAGCGGCTGCCGTTTCCACACCCGGTGCTGGAAGGCGACGCAGATCTGCACTACGACCGAGCCGCCGCTCCTGGAGCTGAAGCCCGGCCAGCAGGTCGCGTGCCACCACCCGGAGAACTTCGCGGACCAGGCTCCGCAGGACACGGTCCTGCTGACGGCCGCGAAGGAGGCCGAGAAGCTGCTCGGCGAGACGGCCCTGCAGGAGTCGGCGGAGACGTCGGCGGCGGTGGCGGCGACGCTGTCCGACGAGACCGCAGAGGCTGCCGAGACCCCCGAGGCTGTCTCCGCGTCCCCGGAGCCGGAAGCGGAATCGGGCGATCAGGAGTCAACTCCCAAGTAGCGCATGACAACTTGGTAAAGTCATGTCCATGTCGAAACGGGAGAGTGCAGAGTCGAGCGCGTCCGGCTGATCGGATACGCACCCGAAGGGACGACTCATGGCACTCTCCCGTTCGGCACGTCTGGGGGCCCTCGCGACAGCGGCGGCCTCTTTTCTTGTCATCGCCGCTTCCTCCGCCCCCACCCCCGGCGCCGACGGCATCGGTGACCCCTACTTCCCGCAGCTCGGCAACGGCGGTTTCGACGCCCGGCACTACGCCCTCGACGTCGCCTACAACCCCGACACCGACCGCCTCGACGGCCGTACGACCCTCACGGCACGCGCCACCCAGAACCTCTCCTCCTTCGACCTGGACCTCCAGAAGCTGGAGGTCACGAAGGTCCAAGTGAACGGAAGACAGGCCCAGTTCACCCGCTCCGGCGACGAACTGCGCATCACTCCGCGGGACTTCCTCCGCAAGGGCAGGGACTTCACGGTCACCGTCACCTACGGCGGCGTGCCCGAACCCCTCAACGGACCCATCGTGTTCGGCTCCGACTACGGCTGGATGAAGACCACCGACGGCGTCTTCGTCGCCTGTGAACCCAACGCCGCCTCCACATGGTTCCCGTCCAGCGACCACCCCTCCGACAAGGCCACCTACGACATCCGCATCAAGGCCCCCAAGGGCCTGACCGGAGTCTCCAACGGCCGGCTCGTGTCGACGTACGACAAGGGCGACTCGACGTACACCCACTGGCGCGAGAGCAAGCCGATGGCGACCTATCTCGCGACCGCCACCATCGGGAAGTTCGACGTCAAGACGGGGACGACCCCGGGCGGTACCCCGATCTACGTCGCCATCGACCCCGTCCTCGCCAACAGCAACAGCGTCGACGTGTACGCCGTGACGGCCGCCGCCACCGACTACTGGTCGCAGGTCTTCGGGCCGTACCCGTTCGAGGAGACCGGCGCGATCGTCGACGACATGCCGGAGGCCGGGTTCTCGCTGGAGGTGCAGAGCAAGCCCGCCTACTCGGCCGTGCGCAGCGAGACGACGATCGTGCACGAGCTGGCCCACCAGTGGTTCGGCGACTCCGTGTCGGTCGCGCACTGGAAGGACATCTGGCTCAACGAGGGCTTCGCGACCTACGCCCAGTGGCTGTGGGCCGAGCACCAGGGCACCCGCACCGCGCACGACTCGTTCCTGGCCGGCTACAACGCCCGCCCCGCCGACAACGCCTTCTGGCAGACCGTCGTGGCGGACCCGCAGCGCGACACCATGTTCGCCTCCGCCGTCTACCAGCGCGGCGCGATGACCCTCCAGATGCTCCGCGAACGCATCGGCGACACCGCGTTCTTCAAGCTCCTGCCCACCTGGACGAAGCTGCACCGCTACGGCAACGCCAGCACCGCGGACTTCATCAAGCTGGCCGAGAAGATCAGCGGGCAACAGCTCGACGACCTGTTCCAGACCTGGCTGTTCACGCCAGGGAAACCGACCCTGTAACCCTTGCTTTGAAAGGGAGGCACCCTTCTGTAGGTAAGAATGTGGGGTGCTTCAGCAACTGTTCAGTCCCTCCGTCCAGCACACGCTCGACCTCGTCGGCATCTTCGTGTTCGCCATCTCCGGCGCGCTGCTGGCCGTCCGCAAGAACTTCGACGTGTTCGGCATCGCCGTGCTCGCCGAGGTCACCGCGCTGGGCGGAGGGGTCTTCCGGGACCTCATCATCGGGGCCGTACCCCCGGCCGCCTTCACGGACCTGGGCTACTTCAGCACCCCGCTCGTCGCCGCGCTCCTCGTGTTCTTCCTCCATCCGCACGTGGAGCGCATCCAGGCCGGCGTCAACGTCTTCGACGCGGCCGGCCTCGGCCTCTTCTGTGTCACCGGCACGGTGAAGGCCTACGACTACGGGCTCGGCCTGACCGCCTCGGTGGCCCTCGGTCTCGGGTCCGCCGTCGGCGGCGGTGTGCTGCGCGACGTGCTGGCCAACGAGACGCCGTCCCTGCTGCGTTGGGACCGCGACCTGTACGCGGTCCCCGCCATCGTCGGCGCCACCATGGTCGCCGTGTGCATCCACTACGACGCGCTGGGCCCGTTCACCAGCGGGCTCGCGGTCGTCACCGCCTTCGTGTTGCGCCTGCTCGCGATGAAGTTCCACTGGCGAGCGCCTCGCGCCTGGAACCGGCGGTCGAATGCCCGAGAGGATCCGACGCCGACTTAGTGATCCTGGGGTGGTTCTGGCCCAGCTCCAGGGTCAGCCAGCGGAACACCGTCCTCACCTGCGGCCGCCACAGCGCCATGGTGTGTCCGCCGTCGCTGCGCGGCAGGAACACCACGTGCACGCTCGTCGGCGCCTTCGCGATCTGTTCGAGGGCCACGCCCGCCTGGTAGCCGTCGCCGGACTCGCCGGAGAGGTACATCGCGATCGGCGGCGGTGTCGTCGCCTTCTTGAGCAGCAGATAGGGGTTGTTGGCCTCGCGCAGGGCCACGCTCTGTGCGGCCAGCGAGTTGCGTTCGCCGATCGGGTCGTTGTAGCCGGACATGCTCACCGCGGCCTGGTAGCGGTCGGGGTGGGCGACGGCGAGCTTGACCGCGCAGTGCGCGCCGGCCGAGTAACCGGCGACCCCCCAGCCCTTGGGAGCGGGCTGGGTACGGAAGTTGTCCGTGACCATCTTCGGCACGTCGACGCTCAGCCAGGTGTCGGCGTTGACCGTGCCGGGGATGTTGGCGCACCCGGTGTCCACGCCGGCCAGCAGGTTGTAGCGCGGCGCGACCAGGATGAACGGCGCGATCCGTCCGCTCTTCATGAGCGGCTCCAGCTGCTGCGTCACGTGCATCGACCCGAACCAGGCCTTGGCGGAGCCGGGCCAGCCCGGCAGCAGTTCCACGACGGGGAACTTCTTGTGGCGGTATGCCGCCTCCTTGTACTGCGGCGGGGTCCAGACGTAGACCTCGGCGTTCACGCCCGACACCCGGCCCTTGAGCTGGGTGACCTCCACCTGGCCCGCGGAACTCATGCCGGGACCGGTCGCGGGGGAGAAGTCCTGCTTGACCTTGGGCAGCTTGTTCAGCGAGATGTTGCCGGTGCCGTTCTTGCCGAGGTTCGCGGCCTGCTGGACGTGGTTGCCGGTGCCGAGGAGGTCGGCCCAGTTGTCGTAGAGGTTGTTCTGGTTGTTGACCATGACGAAGACCAGGGTGACGGCCGTCGCCTGGGCGAACAGCAGCATCAGGGCCCGTGCCGCCACGCGGACGGCCTTGGGGCCGCGCAGCCGCGACCACAGCACGAGCGGCAGTATGAGGGCGACGATCGTCAGCACGACGGCGGTGTAGAGGAACGGAGTCCCGGTGAGGCTCATGTCCCCAAAGAGGGGGATCACGGGCCGCGGGTCACGGACGAGTCCGGACACTTACCAAGAAATTGCCGGTTCCTCACCCGGCCGGCGGACAACCCACCGGTGGTTTCATATGCCCGCAACAACAAAGCTACCGCTTAGTAATGTCATGTTGTACGGTTCATTCATGCGAGAAGCAGCACCCGCCCCGGCACCCACGCGGGCCGCACAGGCCACGATCGGCGACAGCGAGTTCGACCGCGACACGGCGGTCACCCGCCGCACGCCCGGCGTCTACGACATCGACCTCTCGCCCGGCTGGACGATCATCAGCGCGGTCAACGGCGGCTACCTCCTCGCCGTCCTCGGCCGAGCCCTGGCGGACGCGCTCCCGCACAGCGACCCGTTCACGATCTCCGCGCACTACCTCACGGCCTCCCAACCGGGACCGGCGGTCATCCGCACGGACACGGTCCGCACCGGCCGCACCCTCTCCACGGGCCAGGCGTCCCTCTTCCAGTACGACGAGGAGGGCAGGGAGATCGAACGCATCCGAGTCCTGGCCTCCTACGGCGACTTGGACACCCTCCCGGACGACATCCGTACGACGGCACGCCCGCCGGTGTTCCCGCCCATGGACCAGTGCTTCGGCCCGGAGGACGGCCCGGCCCCCGTCTCCGGCAGCTCGGCCATCGCCGACCGCCTGATGCTCAAGCTGGACCCCTCCACCCTCGGCTGGGCCCTCGGCGCCCCCTCCGGCAAGGGTGAAATGCGCTCCTGGTTCGGCCTGGCGGACGGCCGGGACGCGGACCCGCTCTCCCTCCTCCTCACGGTGGACGCCCTCCCCCCAACGGCCTTCGAGATCGGCCTGAAGGGCTGGGTCCCCACGGTCGAACTCACGGTCCACGTCCGCGCCCGTCCCGCACCGGGACCGTTGCGGGTGTCGATCACCACCCGCAACCTGGCCGGCGGCTTCCTGGAGGAGGACGCGGAGGTCTGGGACACCGAGGACCGACTGGTGGCCCAGTCAAGGCAGTTGGCGCGGGCCCGGCTCAGCTGACCGGCTTCCGCCCCAGCCAGGCCGCCAACTGCCCGTAGACGTCGGCCCCTTCGGGCGCGGCCTGTGCCGTGGCGAAGGGGGTGTCCGCGTCCCGCTCGGCGTCGGGCAGCACCCGGCGGGCCATGGCGAGCGCGAACTCGGCCAGTTCCGGGTCGAGTTGGAGAGGGTGGCCCAGGGACTCCGAGAGGTCCCAGACGTGGGTGACGTTCTCCATGATGTAGCCGGAGAGGGCGATACGGCCCGGTGTTCTGCCCCACGGGACCTGGACCAGGGCGTCCAGGCGGGTGTCGTCCGCCCAGGCGTTCCCGACCCGGACGCGGGCCTCGTCGTACGCGGCCGACCAGCCGTCGTCGGTCACGCCCTCCACGAAGGGGTGTACGGCCATGCCGTCGCCGCCCTCGCCGATCGTCGCGATGCGGTGGGTGCCGCCGACGAGGTGGCTCAGCAGGGTGCGTACGTCGAACTCCGTGCAGGGGGTGGGGGAGGAGAGCTGCTCCGGTCGTACCGTCCTGATCAGGGCGGCTGCCTGCTCGGTGGCTCGGGTGTAGAGGGGGCGGGGGTCGGTGCTGTTTGTGTTCATGGGGGCGATGGTGGGCCCATAACCTGACAGTTTCCGTCAACATTTGCGCGGGGTTTCCGGGAGGCGGATCCTGGGGGGCGTGAAGGCCGACCGTCTCCTCTCGATCCTCCTGCTCCTGCAGACCCGGGGGCGCGTTCCCGCGCACGAACTCGCCGACCGGCTGGAGGTGTCGGTGCGGACCATCTACCGGGACGTCGAGGCGCTGTCCGCCTCCGGGGTGCCGGTGTACGCCGAGCGCGGGCGGCACGGGGGGATCGAGCTGCTCGCCGGGTTCCGTACGGATGTGACGGGACTGACCGCCGACGAGTCGCGTGCCCTGTTCATCCTGGCCGCGCAAGGCGCCCACGCCGCCCTCGGTCTCGACGCCGCGCTCGGTTCCGCGCTGCGCAAGGTGATGGCCGCGCTGCCGGCGCCGTACCGGCCGGCCGCCGAGGTGACCTCGCGGCGCATCCTCGTCGACGCCACGCGCTGGAAGGGCGGGCCCCAACCCGCCGTGGATCTGGACGTGTTGCAGGACGCGGTCTTCGCCGACCGGCGGCTGCGGCTGCGTTATCGGCACAGCGGGGCGAAGGAGCCGAGCACCTACACCGTCGACCCGTACGGCCTCGTCTCCAAGGCCGGCGTCTGGTATCTCGTCGCCGACCGCCGGGCCCGCCCCCGCCTCTTCCGCGCCGACCGCGTGCACTCGGCCACCCTCCTGCCCGACCCGGTCAAGCGCCGCCCCGGCGTCGAACTCGCCGACGCCTGGGAGGAGTTGCGCCGTCAGGTCGAGGAACGCCCCGGCGGACTCGACGTCACCGTCCGCGTCCGCCGCTCCCGCCTCGACATGTTCCTGCGCCTCAACGCCTCCTCGCTCGCCGAACTCCCCGAGGACGAGGGCGAGAAGGAGTGGGTGACGGTCCGGCTGTCGTACGGCGTCGTCCGTGAAGCGCGTCAACTGCTCCAGTTCGCCGACGCGTTGGAGGTCGTATCACCGCCGGAGGTGCGTGTGGAGGTGGCCGCGGCGGCCGCTTCTGTCACGGAGCTGTACCAGCGAGTAGGCGCGGCCCGAGAGTGAAGTCGCAGGTCAGGGCGGTCTCTTGAGGCGCCCTTTACTTCGCGCACAGGGTGGGGACAGGGCTCCGACAACGAAGGCTTAAGCGGCGTTGGTTGAGTTCCCGTCACAAGACATCCTCATCGTTTTTGGAGCTGTTTCTCATGAAGCGTGCGCGTCTCCTCCCCGCAGTGGCCCTGCTGGCGCTCTCGCCCCTGGCCCTGGCGGCCTGCGGTTCGAGCGACTCTTCGTCGTCCTCCGGCAGCGGCAACTCCGGTTCCACACAGTCCTGTTCCGCCTCCGGCATGCCCACGGGCAACGCCACGGCACGGCCCAGCGGCGCCCCCTCCGGCGCGCCCACGGGCGCCGCGGCCTCGGGTAAGCCGACGGGCATGCCGACCGGCAACGCGTCCGGCATGCCGACCGGCGGCCCCGGCGGAGGCGGCGGACAGGGCGGCCAGGGCGGCGGCCCTGGCGGCGGGTGCGGCGGTGGCCCGGGCGGCGGCCAGATGAGCGGGGCCCCGCAGCAGGGCTGACCGCGGCCCCGCACAACAGGGGCGGCACGCTCGTACACCGGGCGTGCCGCCCCTGTCGTATGTCACGCGTGCGGGGTGATCAGCCGAGCCAGTGCCGCCGCCCCACGCTGATCAACCGCATCTGCTGCTGGGCGAGTTGGGCCACCCGCTCGCGCTCCTCGTCCGACGCCTCCAGTGCCTCCAGGAAGAGCGAGGCCGTGATGAGCATCTGGTCGACGTAGAGGTGGGCCAGCATCAGCAGGTCGTCGTCGCGCCAGCCCCGCGACTCGGGGTCCTTGGCGAGCTCGGCCTTCACCTCCTCGGCGAACCGGGCGAGTTGCTCCCGGATGGCCTCCCGCACCGGCTGCACCCCGCCGTGCCGCTCGCGCGCGATGAAGCGGACGTGCGCCGGATACGTGTCCACGTGATGGGCGATCAACTCGACGGCCCGCGTGATGCGTTGACCGCTGTCGGCCGGGGCCACCGTCTGCCGGATCATCGGATGCAGACTGCCCAGCGCCTCCTCGACGAGCGCGACCCCGAGGTCGGCCGTGGAGCGGAAGTGCCGGTAGAAGGCGGTCGGGGCGACGCCCACGGCCCGGGTGACCTCGCGCAGGCCGAGACTGCTCAGGCTCTGCTCCTCCAGCAGCCCCAACGCGGCGTCCAGCAACGCCTGTCGGGTCTTCTGCTTCTGTGCCTGCCGGATGCCGAGGGTGTGACTCATGTCATCCAGTTAACAACTGTTCTCCGTAATTGGAAAGTCGCCCGACGCGCTAGACTCAAGTTCAGTGAACAAGTGTTACTACAACCGTTCACCGAAACGTAACGAGAGCCGTCCCGGACGTCCCGGCCGGCTCGGAGGGGGATTCATCCCATGCTGTTCCTCGTCGTAGCGCTCCTGCTCTTCGGCGTCGTGGTGGGCACGGTGGCCCACGCGCCGCTCGCCTTCACCGCCGTCGCCGCCACCGTCATCGCCGTCTGGCTGGGCATCTTCGCGCTCCGCGAGCGGCACGGCCGCCGCAGCCGTACGACCGCCAACTGACCGTCCACGCCTGTCTGTTGACAGCCCGGCCCACCACCCGCCCGATCATCGGGAGCTGAACCCACATGCAACTCACCGCCCCGGCAAGCAACACCACCCATGACGCCAACGTGAAGCCCACCGGCCGTCGTGACGCCGACGGCATGGCCGTCGCGTCCTTCATCCTCGGCCTCGTCGGCCTGCTCGTGCTCAACGTGTTCCTCGGCCCGATCGCCATCGCCCTGGCTGGCGCGGCGCTGTGGCGCGGCACCGCCCGTCGCGGCCGTGCCTTCCTCGGCCTCGGACTCGGCATCGCCGATCTGCTGGTCCTCGTCGCCTTCATGCAGATGGACAGCACGGTTTCCTGGAGCTTCTAGGCGCGACCGGAGATCCTTCCGGCAGCCACCGGAAGCGACCGGCGCGGATGTGGTGACAAGCGGCCCGGGACGAGCCGCGCCACCACCGCCCCGTCCGGCACCGGACCGCCCGCCCCTCCGGGGTGCGCGCCGGGGCCCGTAGAATCGGCGTCACCATGGCATACCTCGACCACGCCGCGACCACCCCGATGCTTCCCGAGGCAGTCGAGGCGATGACGGCCCACCTGAGCATCACGGGCAACGCCTCCTCCCTCCACGCTTCCGGCCGCAAGGCCCGCCGTACGGTCGAAGAGGCCCGGGAGACCCTCGCCGAGGCGCTCGGCGCCCGGCCCAGCGAGGTGGTCTTCACCTCCGGCGGCACCGAGGCCGACAACCTCGCGGTGAAGGGCCTGTACTGGTCCCGCCGCGACGCCGACCCGGCCCGCACCCGCGTCCTGGCCAGCCCCGTCGAACACCACGCCGTCCTGGACGCCGTGCACTGGCTGGGCGAGCACGAGGGCGCCGCCGTCGAGTACCTCCCGGTCGACTCCTACGGCCGGGTCCACCCCGAGGTGCTGCGCGAGGCGATCGCCCGCAACCCCGACGACGTCGCCCTGGCGACCGTGATGTGGGCCAACAACGAGATCGGCACGGTTCTGCCGGTCCGTGAACTCGCCGAGGTGGCACGGGAGTTCGGGGTGCCGCTGCACGCCGACGCGGTGCAGGCCTTCGGCCAGGTCCCGGTCGACTTCGCCGCCTCCGGGCTCGCCGCGGCGACCGTCTCCGGCCACAAGATCGGCGGGCCGTACGGCATCGGCGCCCTGCTGCTGGGCCGCGAGTACACGCCCGTACCCGTCCTGCACGGCGGCGGCCAGGAACGCCATGTGCGCTCCGGCACCCTCGACGTCCCCGCGATCGCCTCCTTCGCGGTCGCCGGCCGCCTCGCCGCCGAACAGCGCGAATGGTTCGCCCGCGAGATCGGCGCCCTGCGCGACGACCTCGTAGCGGCCGTCCGTACGGCGGTCCCGGACGCGATCCTCGGCGGCGACCCGGTGGACCGCCTCCCCGCCAACGCGCACTTCACGTTCCCCGGCTGCGAGGGCGACTCCCTGCTGCTCCTGCTGGACGCCCAGGGCATCGAGTGCTCCACCGGCTCGGCCTGCACGGCGGGCGTCGCCCAGCCCAGCCATGTCCTGCTCGCCACCGGCACCGATCCGGACCTGGCCCGCGGCACCCTGCGCTTCTCCCTCGGCCACACCTCCACGGAGGCCGATGTCGAGGCGGTGGCCAAGGCGATCGGCCCGGCGGTCGAGCGGGCCCGCGCCGCCGGCCTGACCTGACCCGGACACACGAGAGCCGGGGAGAGCCCGCCGGCTCTCCCCGGTCTCTCCGGCAAGAGGTGTCCGGCGCCCACGGGGGAGGCCGACGCCGGACGGGCTTCTAGTCGTCCGTCGCGCTGGCGCTCGCGGTCGCCGTGGCGGTGGAGTCGTCCGTCGCGGTCGCCGACGCGGAGGCGCTCGCGGATGCCGTCGCGCTCGCGCTGGCCGTGGCCGTGGAGTCGTCGGTGTCCGTCGTGGTGGTGCTCGTGCCGTCGTCCGTGACCATGAGGGAGGCCATCATGCCCTCGTCCTCGTGCTGCAGGAGATGGCAGTGGAGCATGTACATGTAGGTGTCGTCGGCGAAGTCGGTGAACTCCATGGCGATCTTGATCGAGCCGCCGCCGACCACCTCGTAGGTGTCGTACCAGCCGAGCTGGACCCCGGTGGGATCCTCGCCGTTGATGGAGATCAACTGGTAGGGCACGTCGTGCAGATGGAACGAGTGCTCCAGCTGGGTCGAGTTCTGGATCGTCCAGATCTCCTTCGAGCCGAGCGTCGTACTGATCATCGCCATCGCGGCCATGGTCGTGCCCGCGGCCCCGTCGATCAGCATCGTGGCGCCGCTCTGGCCCAGCGTGATCGTCCGGGCGGTGAAGTCGCTCGTGTCGTAGCGGTCGATGGTGTTGAGGGTGCTGGGCAGGTCGGCCGGGGTGTCGGAGCCACTGGCCGTCACCGCGAGGACGTCGTACGTACCGCTGCCGCCGCGGATCCAGCCGGTGGTGATCACGGCCTGGAGGGTGGCGTCCGCGGTGAGGTCCATGACGAACTCGGCCCGGGCACCGGCCACCAGGCGGATCGTGGTGACCTCGGTGGCCGCGGTCAGATAGCCCTGGTCGGTGCTGATCTGGGTGAGGGTGCCGCCGTCGCTGCGCTGGATCACGATGATGTCGGACGGCGAGGCGTTCAGCGCGCGGAACCGGGTCCGGGTCTTCGTCGCGGTGAAACCGAGCGTGGTGGAGTCCACGTTGGTTCCGTTGAGCAGCAGCGGGAAGGTGGTGGTGCTCAGCCGGTAGCCGGCCGCGTCGTACTTGATGTCCCCGTCGGTGTCCACGGCGAGGGACTGGAAGATGAGCGGGATGTCGTCGACGCCGTAGTCGCTGGGCAGCGCGGCGGACGCGTCCGAGGAGTCCTCGACGATGATCATGCCGGCCAGGCCGTGCACGGCCTGCTTGGCGGTGGTGCCCAGGGCGTGCGGGTGGTACCAGAGCGTGGTGGCCGGGTCCTTGACCGTGAACGTGGGCGACCAGGTCGTGCCGTCGGCGAAGGCGACCTGCGGGCCGCCGTCCATCTTCGCGGGCACATGGGCGCCGTGGAAGTGGACCGTCGTGTCCTCGCCGATGTCGTTGGTGATGTTGAGCAGGACCTCGTCGCCGTTCGTCCACTTCAGGGTGGGGCCGAGGAAGTCCTGGTTGTAGCCCATCGTGCTGCTGGTGACGCCGGAGATCACCTCGTGGGTGCCGGTCTTCGCCTCCAGCGTGAACGTGGTGACGCCGCTGGTGGTGGTGCCCTCCAGCAGGTCCGGGATGACCAGGGTGCTGTCCGCCGCGGATGCCTTGTTCTTCGCCGCGTCGTTCAGCAGCGAGAAGGCGCCGCCGGCCGCGGCGACCGCCGCTATGCCGGCCCCGGCCATGCCGCCGAGGAATTTGCGCCGGTGCAGACCCTTGCCCCGGGCGGCGCTGTCCTTGCCGTGGTCGCGCTTCTCGGCGGTGGTCTTGCGGTGGTTGCCCTTGCTGTCTCTGTTCTGCTCGGACGCGGGCTCGCTGGTGTGTGTCATGCGGCAGAGATTTGACCTAAGGGCTGTGTAAAGACTGGGCGACGCTTAGTAGTCAGCACAGCAAGCTGTGAAAGGTAAGCGTGCACGATCCCTCCACAACTCCCCTTGAAGAGCAGCCGAGTTGACGTGCCCCAGGTCACATTCGGAGCAGGGGACGCAACGGACACCGCCGTAACTGAAACGACTCATAGCCAAAGCGCGGTGTGACCCGAGTCACACGTGTGTCTGGTGTGCCCGCCTTACGAGTGTCATGTACCGGTCCCAGTCCCAGTACCGCCCGGGATCCGTGTGATCCGTCCCCGGCACCTCCACGTGCCCGATGACGTGCTTCCGGTCCACAGGGATTCCGTAACGCCCGCATATCGCCGCCGTCAGCCGTGCGGACTCCGTGTACATCGCGTCCGTGAACGACGACTTCCGCTCCACGAAGCCCTCGTGCTCGATGCCGACACTGCGTTCGTTGTACTCCCGGTTCCCCGCGTGGAAGGCCACGTCCAGCTCGCGGATCATCTGCGTGACGGCCCCGCCCTTGCGGACGATGTAGTGCGCGGCGGCCTGGTGCCCGGGGTCCTGGAAGGCCTTCACCGCACTGCCGTAACCGCCCTGCGTGACATGGACGACCACCCGGTCTATCGCGTAGTCGTCCGGCCGGTCGGCCCGCCGGTAGTTCGCCGAGGAAGCCGCCACCCACGTGGCCCCCGGAAAATCGACGGCCCCCGGAGTCCGCGGCTTCTCCACCCCCGGCGTCCGCCACCACAACCGAGCCAACTCGTCCCGAGCCACCACAGCGGTCCCTACGGCGGCCACGACCCCGCCGATCAGCAGCGCACGCCGCCCGGGCCGCCGGACCGGGCCGCCCGGCGCGGTGTCCGCGGGCCCCGGTGGCTTCCCCGCCCGACCGTCCCCACCGTCCCCGGCGTCCTCACTGTCCCGACGGCTCTGCTCGCTCTGTGTCTCCCCCATGTGATCGTCAACGGATACTCGCGGGTTCCGGTTCCCGATGCCCCGTACCCTGGAAGGGTTATGACTGAGACCTCGCAGCGCCCTCGCCCCCTTCGCGTACTCGCCGCCATGTCGGGCGGCGTCGATTCCGCCGTCGCCGCCGCCCGCGCCGCGGAAGCCGGCCACGACGTGACCGGCGTCCATCTCGCGCTCTCCGCGAACCCGCAATCGTTCCGCACGGGCGCGCGTGGCTGTTGCACGATCGAGGACTCACGGGACGCCCGCCGCGCCGCCGACGTCATCGGCATCCCGTTCTACGTCTGGGACCTCGCCGACCGCTTCCGCGAGGACGTGGTCGAGGACTTCGTCGCCGAGTACGAGGCAGGGCGCACCCCGAACCCCTGCCTGCGCTGCAACGAGAAGATCAAGTTCGCCGCGCTCCTCGACAAGGCGCTCGCCCTCGGCTTCGACGCGGTCTGCACCGGCCACTACGCCCAGGTGATCGTGAACGAGGACGGCACCCGCGAACTGCACCGCGCCTCCGACATGGCCAAGGACCAGTCGTACGTCCTCGGCGTCCTGGACGAGCGGCAGCTCGCGCACGCCCTGTTCCCGCTCGGCGACACCGTGACGACGAAGGACGAGATCCGCGCGGAGGCCGAGCGCCGGGGCCTCGCGGTCGCCAAGAAGCCCGACTCGCACGACATCTGCTTCATCGCCGACGGCGACACCCAGGGCTTCCTCGCCAACCGCCTCGGCAAGGCCGAGGGCGACATCGTCGACGAGTCCGGCTCCGTCATCGGCTCGCACGAGGGCGCGTACGGCTTCACCATCGGCCAGCGCAAGGGCCTGCGCATCGGCACCCCGGCCGCCGACGGCAAGCCGCGCTACGTCCTGGACATCTCCCCGGTCGACAACACCGTGACGGTCGGCCCGGCCGCCTCCCTCGACGTCAGCGGCCTCACCGCCGTCAAGCCCCGCTGGTGCGGCACGGCCCCCTCCGGCCCCGGCACCTACACCGCCCAGCTCCGCGCCCACGGCGGCGAGACCGAGGTCACCGCCGAACTCGTCGACGGCACCCTGGAGGTGACGTTCACCGAGCCGGTACGGGGCGTGGCCCCCGGGCAGGCGATCGTGCTCTACGACGACACGCGCGTGGTGGGGTCGGCGACGATCGCGACGACCACGCGCGCGGCGACGGCGATGGCCTGACACGGCCGGTGCAGGGCCCGTAGGCGTGATGTCGGGCCCTTGCACGGCTGGTTGGCCGGTCGGCTAGTCGGCGAAGAACTCCGTGAGCACCGGCGCCAGGACGGCCGGGTCCACCATGTGGGTCTGGCCCTCCAACGTGCGGTACGTCCCGTCCGGCGCCGCGTCCGCCACGGCTCGCGCGGCCTCGCGCATCCACTCGGCGCTCGCGCCGCCCGCGATCGTGAGCACCGGGACGGACAGGGAGGCCAGCCGCTCCGCCGGCACCAGACCGTCGCCCATGGCCGCGTCGTCGTAGGCGAGGGTGGGGGCGATGGCCTCCATGCCGGACCACATGGGGGAGTTGCGGGCGCCCTCGATCATCTGCGGGGGTGCGCCGGTGAGCGCCATGAAGAGGGCGACGGCGTCGCCGTGGCGGTGCTCGGCGAGGAGTTCCGTGAGGCGCTCGGTGTACTCGGCGCGCTCCTTGGCGCCGGTCGTGTCGAGGGCGAACGGGGGCTCGTACAGGGCGACGTGGGTCACCGGGAGGCCGCTCGCCGCCGCGTGCAGGACCAGGGCGGCGCCGGAGGAGTGGCCGTAGAGCGCCGCGCTGCCGCCCACGGCGTCGATCAGCGCCGCGAGGTCCTCGACCTCACGGGCCACCGCGAAGGGCGCCGTGTCGCCGCTGGCGCCCCGGCCCCGGCGGTCGTAGGGAACGGCCCCGAACCGGTGCGCGAGCTGCGCGGCGAGCGGCAGCAGCCCGTCGCCCGTGGTCATCGCGCCACCGACCAGGACGACGGGCGCACCCGCACCGATGCGTTCGTACGCGATGGCGGTGCCGTCGCGCGAAACAGTCTTCTTGTCCATGGAACGTGAGACTGCCGCACCTCGCGGAACTAATCGGTCACAACACTTCTACTCCGTCACACCTCTTCTACTTCGTAGAAGCAGAGGTGGTCCTTGATCTGGGCGACGTCCGGCTTGGGGTCGGGGTACGCCCACACCAGGTCGGTCGCGTCGGGGAGGGACCAGTAGGACGCGTCGCCCTTGAAGGGGCAGTGCGTGTGGGTCTCGGAGGGGGTCAGGAGGTCCAGGCGTACGTCCTCCGGGGGGAGGTAGTACCGCACGGGACAGCCGGTCTCCTTCAGGATCAGGGGGCGGTCGCTCTCCGCCAGCACCTGGTCGCCGTGGACGACGCGTACGCGCCGGTCGCCCTGCTCGATCGTGATCGTGTGTCCTTGGGCCATACCGGAAAAGCACTCGCGGGCCCCTGGTTCTTCCCGCGTACGGTGACGACATGAAGATCTGTGTGTTTCTCTCCGCCGCCGACCTGGACGAGCGCTACACGCGCCCCGCGCGCGAGTTCGCGGAACTGCTGGGCAAGGGCGGGCACACGCTCGTGTGGGGCGGTTCGGACGTCGGGCTGATGAAGGTGGTCGCCGACGGCGTACAGGCCGCCGGTGGACGGCTGGTGGGCGTCTCGGTGACCTTCCTGGCGGCGAAGACGAGGGCGGGTGCCGACGAGATGGTGATCGCGGCCGACCTCGCCGAACGCAAGAAGCTGCTCCTGGAGAAGGCCGACGCCGTGGTGATCATGGTGGGCGGCACCGGGACGCTGGACGAGGCGACGGAGATCCTGGAGCTGAAGAAGCACGGCCACACCGACAAGCCGGTGGTGCTGCTCAACACCGCGGGGTTCTACGACGGCCTGAAGACCCAGTTCCGGCGCATGGAGGACGAGGGGTTCCTGCCCGTCCCGCTGACCGACCTGGTGTTCTTCGCGGAGGAGCCGGTGGGGGCGCTGGCCTACCTGGAGGCTGTGACATCAGCGGCTCCCGCCGCGGGCCAGGGCATCGAGTGATGCGAGCATGGCGGGCATGGCTACACATGTGATCACCGGGGCCGGTTCCGGCATCGGCGCGGCCGTCGCCCGCCGACTGCACGTGCGCGGGGACGACCTCGTGCTCCACGCGCGCGATGCGGGCCGCGCGAAGGAACTGGCGGCGGAGTACCCCGGGGCGAGCACCCTGGTGGGCGACCTGGCGGACCCGGACAAACTCAGCTGGGCGTTCTCGCACCAGACCCTGCCCGACCGCGTGGACACGCTGCTGCACATCGCCGGGGTGGTCGACCTGGGCCCGGTGGGCGACCTGACCCCGAAGACCTGGCGCCACCAGCTCAACGTCAACCTGATCGCCCCCGCCGAACTGACCCGCCACTTCCTGCCCCAACTCCGGCTCTCCGGCGGCCACGTGGTGTTCGTCAACTCCGGCGCGGGCCTGCGCGCGAGCGCCGACTGGTCCGTGTACGCCGCCTCCAAGCACGGCCTGAAGGCCCTGGCCGACTCCCTGCGCCACGAGGAGCACGCCCACGGCGTCCGCGTCACCTCGGTCTACCCCGGCCGCACGGCCAGCCCCATGCAGGCCAAGGTCCACCAACAGGAGGGCAAGCCGTACGACCCCGCCCAGTGGATCGACCCCGAGTCGGTCGCGACGACGATCCTCATGGCGATCGATCTGCCGGGGGATGCGGAGGTCAACGACCTGACGGTGCGGCCGGGGCGGTGAACGGGGCGAGCGGTGCCGAAATCCTGGGCTGGCTCGACGAGGTCTGGGAGCGCACGGCGGCCGCGGTCGTCCTCGAAGGCGGCGACAACTATGGGCCGCTCGCCGAACGTGGGCTCAGAGGTGAGGTGTTCGACGCCGAGGAGCTCGCGGAGCTGCGCTCTCTCACCACGACCGGCGCCTTCATCGACGACATCTGCCGCTGCTTCGGCAGCGCGACCATCGCCCTGCTCGACGCCGACGGCGAGTTCATCGGGAGCGGCAGCGTGCACGGCGGGACGGACGTCTCCTGGGAGCGCGACCGCTTCGGCAACAACTTGGAGGTCGCGGACCCGGAGCGGATGGTCGCGTTCCTGGAGCGGCTCAGGATCCGGCTGCGTTGAATCGCCGGTCATTTCTCAGCCCGTCCGGCGTTTGAGGACGAGATCCCTTCAGGGCCGATGCGGGGTCTGGGGGCGCAGCCCCCAGGGGCGCTGCTTCACCCCCGGAGGGTTCCGTAGTCTTCCGGGGTGAGCAACAACAGCCAGTTCAGCTTCGGTCCCGCCACCGGTGTCGGTTCCCTGCCCGGTGGTGACGCCCGTGAGGCCGCGAAGACCGCGACCGGGGCCTTCGAGGACTTCCCGTTCCTGCCCGAGCTGCCCGCCCGGGGACCCGGCGCGGACATGATCGGCCGGACCGCGGGGCTGCTCGTCGAGGTGTACGCGCGTGTGGAGCCCAGCGGTTGGCGGATCGGGGACCGGCCGGGACGGGACACGAAGCGGGCGTGGGCCTGGCTGGGGGAGGACCTCGACGCGTTCGAGGAGTTCACCCAGGGGTACGAGGGCCCGCTCAAGGTGCAGGCCGTGGGGCCCTGGACGCTCGCCGCCAGTCTGGAGTTGAGGAACGGCGAGTCCGCGCTCTCCGACCTCGGCGCCAGTCGGGACCTCGCGGGCTCGCTCGCCGAAGGCCTGCGCAATCACCTCGCCGACGTCCAACGCCGCGTCCCCGGCGCCCAGATCGTCCTGCAACTCGACGAACCCTCCCTCATGGCCGTCCTGCGCGGACACGTCAGATCGGCCAGCGGCTACCGCACGTACCGCGCCGGCGACCGCCAACTCGTCGAGGACACGCTCCGCGACGTCGTCGGCGTGCACGGGAACGGCCCGGTCGTCGTCCACTCCTGCGCACCGGACGTGCCGTTCGCCCTGCTGCGCCGGGCGGGCGCGGCCGGGGTCTCCTTCGACTTCTCGCTCCTCACCGAGCGTGACGACGACGTGATCGGCGAGGCGGTCGAGGCGGGCACCCGGCTCTTCGCCGGTGTCGTGCCGGGCACGGACACCGCATTGTCAGACCCT
This sequence comes from Streptomyces sp. NPDC050528, assembly GCF_044457795.1. Lineage (NCBI taxonomy): Bacteria > Bacillati > Actinomycetota > Actinomycetes > Kitasatosporales > Streptomycetaceae > Streptomyces > Streptomyces sp. NPDC050528. The sequence continues at coordinate 434,602 of NZ_JBITHH010000001.1, read as the reverse complement.
GCCGGTAGCGTCATGGGTGTCAGGACGCTGTGGCGCAGGCTGGGGCTGCGACCGGGACTTCTCGCGGAGTCGGTCACCATCACCCCGTCGTGCGGACTCGCGGGGGCTTCTCCCGAGTACGCGCGCCATGCCCTCGCCCACTGCGTCCGGGCGGCGAGATCCCTCGCGGACAACCCTGAGTGACGGAAGGACAACACGGTGGCCGGCGACAAGCAAGCGGAGACGACGGTGCCCGCAGAGGCACGGGAGAAGCACGCGCAGCTCGCTGAGCAGATCGAGGAGCACCGCTTCCGGTACTACGTGAACGACGCTCCGGTCGTCAGCGACGCCGAGTTCGACCAACTCCTGCGCGCCCTGGAGGGGTTGGAGGAGGAGCACCCGGAGCTGCGGACGCCGGACTCGCCGACCCAGAAGGTCTCCGGGGCGTACGAGACGGAGTTCACCTCCGTCGTCCACCGCTCCCGCATGCTCTCCTTGGACAACGCCTTCGACGACCTGGAGCTCGCGGCCTGGGCCGAGCGCGTCCAGAAGGACGTGGGCACCTCCGACTACCACTTCCTGTGCGAGCTGAAGGTCGACGGCCTCGCCGTCAACCTGACGTATGAGCACGGCCGCCTCACGCGCGCGGCGACCCGCGGCGACGGCCGCACGGGCGAGGACATCACGCCCAACGTCCGCACGATCGCGGAGATCCCGGACCGCCTGACCGGCGACCACGTGCCCGACCTCGTGGAGATCCGCGGCGAGGTCTACTTCCCGATGGAGAAGTTCGAGGAGCTCAACGCCCGCCTGGTCGAGGCCGGCGACAAGCCCTTCGCCAACCCCCGTAACGCGGCGGCCGGTTCACTGCGCCAGAAGGACCCGCGCGTCACCGCCACCCGCCCCCTGCACATGGTCGTGCACGGCATCGGCGCCCTGGAGGGCTTCGAGCCCCTCACCCGCCTCTCCGAGTCGTACGCCCTGCTGAAGTCCTGGGGCCTGCCGACCTCTTCGTACAACAAGGTGGTCGACGACCTCGACGGCGTACGGGAGTTCATCCGGTACTACGGCGAGAACCGTCACTCCGTGGCGCACGAGATCGACGGCGTCGTCGTCAAGCTCGACGAGATCCCCCTCCAGGGACGGCTCGGCTCCACCTCCCGCGCCCCGCGCTGGGCGATCGCGTGGAAGTACGCGCCCGAGGAGGTCAACACCAAGCTCGTCAACATCCGCGTGGGCGTGGGCCGTACGGGCCGGGTCACGCCGTACGCCCAGGTCGAGCCGGTGACGGTGGCGGGCTCGGAGGTCGAGTTCGCGACGCTGCACAACCAGGAGGTCGTCAAGGCCAAGGGCGTCCTCATCGGCGACACGGTGGTGCTGCGCAAGGCCGGTGACGTCATCCCGGAGATCCTCGGCCCGGTCGCCGACCTGCGCGACGGCAGCGAGCGGGAGTTCGTGATGCCGGCCGAGTGCCCCGAGTGCGGCACGCCGCTGCGGCCGATGAAGGAGGGCGACATCGACCTCCGCTGCCCCAACGCCCGTACGTGTCCTGCCCAGTTGAGAGAGCGCCTCTTCTACCTCGCGGGCCGCAAGGCGCTCGACATCGACCACTTCGGGTACGTCTCGGCGGCCGCCCTCACCAAGCCGCTGGAGCCCGCCGACCCCCCGCTGGCCGACGAGGGCGACCTCTTCGACCTCACCATCGAGCAGCTGCTGCCCATCAAGGCGTACGTCCTCGACCAGAACAGCGGGCTGCCCAAGCGGGACCCGAAGACCGGCGAGGAGAAGATCGTCACGGTCTTCGCCAACCAGCAGGGCGAGCCCAAGAAGAACGCCCTCGCGATGCTGGAGACCATCGCGGCGGCCAAGGACAGCCCGCTCGCCCGCCTCCTCACCGGCCTGTCGATCCGTCATGTCGGCCCGGTCGCGGCCGAGGCGCTGGCCCGCGGGTTCCGTTCGATCGAGCGGATCGAGCAGGCCACCGAGAAGGAGCTGGCGGACACCGACGGCGTCGGCGAGATCATCGCCGCCTCGGTCAAGGAGTGGTTCGCCGAGGACTGGCACCAGGAGATCCTCCGCAAGTGGCGGGCCGCCGGGGTACGTATGGAGGACGAGGGTTCCGGCGAGGACGAGGGTCCGCGCCCGCTGGAGGGCCTGACCGTGGTCGTGACCGGCACACTTGAGCACTTCACGCGGGACGGGGCGAAGGACGCCCTGCAGAGCCGGGGAGCGAAAGTGACCGGTTCTGTTTCGAAGAAGACGTCTTTCGTCGTCGTAGGTGACAATCCTGGTTCGAAGTACGACAAGGCGATGCAGGTCAAGGTGCCTGTTCTGAACGAGGACGGCTTCGTCGTCCTGTTGGAGCAGGGGCCCGAGGCGGCCGCCGAAGTCGCGCTTCCGGTCGAGGAGTAGCGAGGTGCGGCGGTTGAAGGCCACCCGATCGGCGCATACCAGATGCATACGGGTGGCCGGGTCGCATTCGGGCAACCGTCTACGACCGCTGCCCGTGGAAGCCTTCTGCGGCCTACTGTTGAGGTGTGCACCTGCCGTGCCCAGCTGCGGTTGGGGCAACCCCCTGCTCTTGGTGAGCAGGGGGAGGGGTTTTCCAAACGCGGTGCCGTTGACGGAAGTCGGGCATCGGACCGCGTGGCGTGGGCACCGCCGGCTGTGAGAGGGACGGGAATGGAACCGACCGAGAGCGCCCCCCCGGACTCACTGCTGCGCCGGGTCACCGGCGCCTGGCGGGAGAGTCGTTGGGGAGCGCGACCCGTGGAGCGTCCGGGCGCCCAGCCGCGCGCCACCGGACAGTACTCCACACCGGACGCCCGCCACTCGGCGCCGCTCTCCACCGACCCGGGCGCGGGACTGCCCGGCGACGGCGAGCGCCATCTCACCTGGCCCGCGCTGCCCACGGCGGTCGTGGTCGCGGCCGCGTTCGTCCTCGGTGCCGGCTTCTTCCGGGCGTTCACCGGCGACCACGCGCTCTTCCCGTCCGGCACGGTCGGCTGGTCGCTGGCCGTCCTCACGGGCATCATCGTCGGCCACCTGGTCGCGCTGGGCCGCGCCCGCTGGTGGGGCGGCACCGGCTCGGGCGCCGCCCTCACCCTCGGCGTCCTGCTGCTCTACGGCTGGGTCGCCGCCGGCATGGTCAGCCTCACCGTCGTCGTCCTGGTCGGCATAGCCCGGCGCAACCGCTGGCGCCAAGGCGTCCTGCACGGCGCGGTGGACATCCTCGGCATAGCCGCCGGCGCACTCGTGCTGGGCGTGTTCGGCCGGGTGCCGTCGGTCGAGACGCCCTGGAACCCGGACACCTGGACCGTCTACACCGCCCCCGAGGTGGTGCTGGTCGCCGTCGCGTATCTCGCCGTGACCCGCACCCTGCTCTGGTATCTGCACGCCCCGCGCCACGGCGGACTGCCCACCGTCGCCCGCACCGCCCTGCTCAGACAGGGCCTGGTCGCCGTAGCCCTGCTCGGCATCGCACCGCTGATCTGCGTGGTCGCCGTAGCGCAGCCGGTCCTGCTGCCCCTGTTCTCGATCCCGCTCATCGCGCTCGACTCCACCCTGTGGATGGCCAGGGCCCGGGCCGAGGAACAACTGCGCGACCCGCTCACCGGATTGCCCAACCGGCAGTGGCTCCTGGAGCGCATCTGGACCGCCCTGGACGACGCCGAGCGCATCGGAGCCAAGGCCGCGCTCATGCTGATCGACCTGGACCGGTTCCGGTCGGTCAACGACACGTTGGGTCATCTCGCCGGTGACCGGCTGCTGTTGCAGATAGCCGACCGGCTGCGGGTGGCGCTGCCGCGCGGGGCGGAGGCCGCGCGGCTCGGCGGTGACGAGTTCGCCGTCCTGCTGCCCGTCGCCGACTCCACCACGTCCGCGACCCGGGTCGCCCGCAACCTCGTCGCCGCGCTCAGCTCCCCACTCGACCTCGACGGGCTCACCCTCGTCCTGGAGGCCAGCGCGGGTGTCGCCGTCTTCCCCGACCACGCCCTCGACGCCGAGGGGCTGCTGCGCCGGGCGGACGTCGCGATGTACCAGGCGAAGCGGGACCGGACGGGCGTAGAGGTCTACGAGTCCAAGCGGGACTCCAACACCCCTGACCGGCTGGGTCTGTTGGGGGATCTGCGGCGGGCGCTCGACGCGCACGAGGTGCAGTTGCACTACCAGCCCAAGGTGCGCTTCGACGGTCAGGTGGCCGGGCTGGAGGCGCTGGTGCGGTGGGTGCATCCGGAGCGGGGGAAGGTGCCGCCGGACGAGTTCATAGCGATCGCCGAGTCGTCCGGGCTGATGCCGCATCTGACGGAGTACGTGCTGGACACGGCTCTCGCCCAGGTCGCCCGGTGGCGTGCCCAGGGGCTGTTCGTGCCGGTCGCGGTGAACGTCTCCCCGCGCGACGTCCACACCCCCGGGTTCGCCGGCTCGGTCGCCGCGCGCCTTGCCCGGCACGGCGTTCCGGCGGGCTCGCTCCAGCTGGAGATCACCGAACACGTCCTCCTGGAGGACCCGCAGCGCGCCGCGGACACCCTCAACGGGCTGACCGGGCACGGCGTGAAGATGTCTCTCGACGACTTCGGTACGGGGTATTCGTCCCTGGTGCATCTACGGCGGCTGCCGGTCAGCGAGTTGAAGATCGACCGGTCGTTCGTGGCTCGGCTCGCGGTGGACACGGAGGACGCGGAGATCGTTCGGTGCACCGTTGATCTCGCGCATTCCCTTGGGCTGCTGGTCGTTGCCGAGGGGGTTGAGGACGACGAGACGTGGGAGCGGTTGCGGGACCTCGGGTGTGATGCGGTGCAGGGGTGGCTTGTTGCTGCGGCGATGCCTCCCGAGGACATGACGGCGTGGTTGCGGGCGCGGGGGTCTCGGGGGTGGCAGCGGCCTCGGGCTGCGTTGCCTGCGGCCTTGCCTTCGGCTGCGGCCGATGATCCGGGGCGGATCGGGTGACCTTTCGCGCCTAGTGGGGTGGGGGTTTCTGTTTGGTCGCGGCTGCGGCCCGGTTGTGGCTGGTCGCGCCCACGCGGCGGAGCCGCAAATTGACACAGCCCCGCGCCCCTTGGGTGGGTCAGCTCGCCCCTGCTGTGAAGTGGGCGATCAGCAACGCAAGCCGCTGCTCGTGGGCCTTCTCCGGTAGGCGGCCGCTGCGCATCAGCGTCACCAGTCCATGGAGGCCCGCCCAGTACGTCTCCGTCAGCAGGCCCGGGTCGTCGCCCTCGGCCGCGATGGGTTCGACGGCCTGGAAGATCTCGCCGAAGGCTGCCTGCAAGGGCGCCGGTGCCTCCGGGGTGGCGAACGGCAGGTCCACCATGTGCGTGAACATCGCGTCGTAGAGGGCCGGGCGGCGGCGCGCGAATGACGTGTACGTCTCACCGACCGCGCTCAGCGCCCCACGCGTGCCCTTCGCCGCCGTGCGCGCCGTACGCAACTCGGCGGCCAGCACCGCGCAGCCCTCCACCGCCACCGCCGCCATGATCGCGCCCTTGTCCTTGAAGTGGCTGTAGAGGACGGGCTGGCTGTACTCGATCTCGGCTGCCAGGCGGCGGGTTGTCACCGCGTCCCAGCCCTCCGTCTCGGCCAGTTCGCGTGCGGCCGAGACGATCAGTTGCTCCCGCTCGGCCCGCTCGCGCTCCCGGCGCGTCTGAATCGTCATGCCCGGGATTCTAGCATCGCTAGCGTTTCTTTCGGTGCTCTGCTAGCTTCGCTCTTGAAGCTAGCGTTGCTAGAAAACAGCCGTGAGGAGAAGTGACGTGACCATCACCGCGTACACCCTGGCCGTCGTGCTCGACCTGTTCTGCCTGTTCCTGGGCTACCGGTTCCTGTTCCAGCCGGGCCCCGCCGCTGCCGGGTACGGAGTCCCGGCCGATCCCTCCGGTGACGCCGGCGCCTACCTCACGATCAAAGGCCTCAGGGACGGCACGCTGGGTCTGGTGGGCCTCGCGGTGCTGGCCTTCGCCGGGGCGCATGCCGAGGCCTGGTTCATGCTCTGCGTGGCCCTCGTGCCGTTCGGCGACACCCTGATAGTGCTGCGCCACGGCGGAGCCAAAGCGGTGGCCTTCGGGATCCACTTCGCCACGGCGATCGTTGTACTGATCAGCGCCGTGCTGCTGTTCCTTGTCTGACTCGTCCGAGCCGTACTCCTCATTTCCGGTCACCAAGTCGTCACCGCGGGACCCGGTGACCGGGGTCCCGGTGAAACCGTTTAACGGCTGAGGGCCCCCGCCCCATAGGATTGGCGCCAAACCACACACACTCACCCCAGAGGAACGCTGCATGCCTGGCATCACGCGCGAGGAGGTCGCCCACCTCGCCCGGCTGGCGCGTCTGGAGCTGAAGCCCGAAGAGCTCGAACACTTCGCGGGACAGCTGGACGACATCATCGGCGCGGTCGCCCGCGTCAGCGAGGTCGCCGACCAAGACGTACCGCCGACCTCCCACCCGCTGCCGCTGACGAACGTCATGCGCGCGGACGAGGTCCGTCCCTCGCTCACCCCCGAGCAGGCGCTCTCCGGCGCCCCGGCCCAGGAGCAGCAGCGTTTCAAGGTGCCGCAGATCCTGGGGGAGGACTAACCACCATGACGGACCACAGCAGCATCATCCGGCTCACCGCCGCCGAGATCGCCGCGAACATCGCGTCCGGCGTGCTCACGGCCGTCGAGGTCACCGAGGCCCACCTCGCCCGGATCGACGAAGTCGACGCGAAGGTGCACGCCTTCCTGCACGTCGATCGCGAGGGCGCCCTCGCGCAGGCCCGCGCCGTCGACGAGAAGCGGGCCCGGGGCGAGCAGCTCGGCCCGCTGGCCGGCGTACCGCTCGCGCTCAAGGACATCTTCACCACCGAGGGCATCCCGACCACGGTCGGCTCCAAGATCCTCGAAGGCTGGATCCCGCCGTACGACGCGACCGTCACCAAGCGGCTGAAGGCCGCCGACGTCGTCATCCTCGGCAAGACCAACATGGACGAGTTCGCCATGGGGTCCAGTACGGAAAACAGCGCCTACGGGCCTACCGGTAACCCCTGGGACCTCACCAAGATCCCCGGCGGTTCCGGTGGCGGTTCCTCCGCCGCGCTCGCCTCCTTCCAGTCGCCGCTCGCGATCGGCACGGACACCGGCGGTTCCATCCGCCAGCCGGCCGCCGTCACCGGCACGGTCGGCGTCAAGCCGACGTACGGCGCGGTCTCCCGCTACGGCATGGTCGCCTTCTCCAGCTCCCTGGACCAGGGCGGGCCCTGCGCCCGTACGGTCCTGGACGCGGCGCTCCTGCACGAGGCCATCGCCGGACACGACCCGCTGGACTCGACGTCCATCGACGCCCCGGTCCCGCCGGTCGTCGAGGCCGCCCGCAACGGCAGCGTGCAGGGCATGCGCGTCGGCGTCGTCAAGCAGTTCCGCGGCGAGGGCTACCAGGCCGGCGTCATCCAGCGCTTCGACGAGGCCGTCGCCGTACTGAAGGAACTCGGCGCCGAGATCGTCGAGTTGGACTGCCCGTCCTTCGACCTCGCCCTGTCGGCGTACTACCTGATCGCGCCCTCCGAGTGCTCGTCGAACCTGGCCCGTTTCGACGGTCTGCGCTACGGCCTCCGGGTCGGCGACGACGGCACCCACTCGGCCGAAGAGGTCACCTCGATCACCCGTGAGGCGGGCTTCGGCCCCGAGGTGAAGCGCCGCATCATGCTCGGGACGTACGCGCTGAGTTCTGGGTACTACGACGCTTACTACGGCAGCGCCCAGAAGGTCCGTACGCTCATCACCCGCGACTTCGAGAAGTCGTTCGAGAGCGTCGACGTGATCGTCTCGCCGACCACGCCGACCACCGCCTTCCCGATCGGCGAGCGTGCCGACGACCCGATGGCGATGTACCTCGCGGACCTGTGCACCATCCCGACCAACCTGGCGGGCAACTCGGCCATGTCGCTGCCCTGCGGTCTCGCGCCGGAGGACGGTCTCCCGGTCGGGCTGCAGATCATCGCCCCGGCGCTGAAGGACGACCGGCTTTACAAGGTCGGCGCCGCCGTCGAGGCCGCCTTCGTGGAAAAGTGGGGCCACCCGCTGCTTGAGGAGGCACCGTCGCTGTGAGCAACGCACTGTCGAAGGCCAAGGGCTTCAAGAAGTCCAAGTCCGGCACCTATGTGTCCATCGCCACCACCGCGTTCGGCGCGCTGGGTGTCGCCAAGCAGATCAAGAAGGCGCGCACCGAGCACGACACGCTCCGTCTGATCGACGCCACGGTCTCCGCCGTCGCGATCGTCACCGGCCTCGCCATCCTGTACCGCGAGCTGAAGCGGCTGGGCGACGACGACGTCCTGCTGGGCTGAGAGGGAACTTTTCACCGTGACCACCACGACCGACGAGTTGGTGTCGTACGAGGACGCCCTGGCGACCTACGACCCCGTCATGGGCCTCGAAGTCCACGTCGAACTCGGTACCAAGACCAAGATGTTCTGCGGCTGTTCGACCGAGCTGGGCGCCGAGCCCAACTCGCAGACCTGCCCGACCTGCCTCGGCATGCCCGGCGCGCTCCCGGTCGTCAACGCGATCGGCGTCGAGTCCGCGATCAAGATCGGCCTCGCGCTGAACTGCGAGATCGCCGAGTGGTGCCGCTTCGCCCGGAAGAACTACTTCTATCCGGACATGCCGAAGAACTTCCAGACCTCCCAGTACGACGAGCCGATCGCCTTCAACGGCTACCTCGACGTACAGCTGGAGGACGGCGAGACCTTCCGGGTGCAGATCGAGCGCGCCCACATGGAGGAGGACACCGGCAAGTCGCTGCACGTCGGCGGCGCGACGGGCCGTATCCACGGCGCCTCGCACTCGCTGCTCGACTACAACCGCGCCGGCATCCCCCTCATCGAGATCGTCACCAAGCCGATCGAGGGCGCCGGCGAGCGTGCTCCCGAGGTCGCCAAGGCGTACGTCGCCGAGCTGCGCGAGCTGATCCGGGCGCTCGGTGTGTCGGAAGCCCGCATGGAGCAGGGGCAGATGCGCTGCGACGTGAACCTGTCGCTGCGCCCGCACGGCCGCGAGAAGTTCGGCACCCGGAGCGAGACGAAGAACGTCAACTCGCTGCGTTCCGTGGAGCGTGCCGCTCGCTTCGAGATCCAGCGCCACGCCGCGGTGCTGAACTCGGGCGGCACGATCATCCAGGAGACCCGCCACTTCCACGAGGACACCGGGTCGACGACCTCGGGCCGCGTGAAGGAGGAGGCGGAGGACTACCGCTACTTCCCGGAGCCGGACCTCGTTCCGGTGGCCCCCTCGCGCGAGTGGGTCGAGGAGATCCGCGGCGGTCTGCCCGAGCAGCCGCTGGCCCGCCGCAACCGGCTGAGCGAGGAGTGGGGGATCACCGCGTTCGACATGCAGTCGATCCTCAACGCCGGTGCCATCGACCCGATCGTCGCCACGATCGACGCCGGTGCCGACGCGGCCTCCGCCCGCAAGTGGTGGATGGGCGAACTGGCGCGCAGCGCCAACGAGTCGGGCAAGGCGCTCGACGAGCTGCCCATCACGCCGGAGCAGGTCGCCCGGGTCACCGCGCTGGTCACGGCGGGCGACCTGAACGACAAGCTCGCCCGCCAGGTCATCGAGGGCGTTCTCGCCGGCGAGGGCACCCCGGACGAGGTCGTCGAGAAGCGCGGCCTGAAGGTCGTCTCGGACGACGGCGCCCTCACCACCGCCGTCCAGGAGGCCATCGCCGGCAACCCGGGCGTCGCCGACAAGATCCGCGGCGGCAAGGTCGCGGCGGTCGGCGCGCTGGTCGGCGCGGTCATGAAGGCCACCCGCGGCCAGGCCGACGCGGCCCGCGTTAAGGAGCTCATCCTGGAGCAACTGGGCGTCAGCGAAGGCTGATACGGCCGTAGGAAATCAGCCGTAGGAAATCAATAGCCCCAGGGGGTGCATCGGTTGCGATGCACCCCCTAGGTGTGTCATCACGTCCGGCGGCCCACGATCCGGGCGAAGCCGAGGGTGCGGCCTTCATCGGCTCGGACCAGTTCGACCGAGTCGCGCGCCATGTCCGCCATCCATGCGTACGGACTCTCCTCGGCGCACACCTCGCTCCACAGCAGCCAGTCCTTCCAGCCGTCGGGCTGCCAGTCGGCGGTCTCGACGTGCACGGTTCCGCCGCGGGTCCAGTGGCGGCGCCACCAGGCGGGGGAGTGGAACGCCCAGAAACCGGGGTCCCAGAAGGGCTTGAGGTGCTCCGGGGGTTCGTCGCCCTCCAGCTCCTCCTGGAGGGCGGGGACGACGATCCCGATCCGGCCACCCGGCTTCAACAGCTTTGTCAGGGTGGGCAGATAGAGGTCGGCGGTGCCGAAGTACTGATAGGCGTCGATCGACACGATCGCGTCGAACGTGCCCTCCCCGAAGGGGATGTCGTGCGCCTCCACCTGGAGGGGGAGGACCCGGTCCGCGACACCCGCCTCGGCGATCCGTACGGCGTTCTCCTCGGGCTTCACCCACAGGTCGGCGGCGGTGACCTGGAGGTCGTACTCCTTGGCGAGGAAGACGGAGGTCATGGCGCGGCCGCAGCCCAGGTCGAGCACGCGCGCGCCGGGGCGCAGGGTGTCCAGGCCGAGGGCCGGGGCCAGCCACTCCAGGAGCCACAGGGCGTGGGGGCCCATCTGGTTCTCGATGGTCCAGCGGGCGTCGTAGGTGCTGCTGCGCGGGTAGCGGGGGTGGGTCAGGCGGGCGGTCAGGTCGGTGTCGGGCATCGGTGAACGCGGTCCTCCGGTTCTGCGTAGGTTGCTGTGAGGAAGCAACGAGATTGTGGAGGACGTCGGTTGGCCGCGCACCAGGTTTCTCAGGCGGAGGCGCTACCCTCGCCCGCCATGGACGGACGCGGAGATTCCGAGACACCGGACTTCGGGGACCCGGCGCTGGACGCGCGACGGGCCCGTTGGACGGCCGCGCTGACCGGTGCCGTGCTGGCCCTCGCGGGCGTGGCCGCGGCGGTGCTGCGGGCGAGCGGGGCCGCGCCGGTGCTCGTCCCGGCCGCCTACGCGGTGGGCGCCGCGGTGTGTGCGCTCGCGTCGGTGCTCGGGTCCAGGGGCCGTACCAGACGGGCGCTTTGGCTGTTGGTCGTCGGGGCGATGGTGATGGCGCTGGGGGACCAGTTCGACTGAGCCGGCAGTCAAGGTGGCAGTCGGGGCTACAGAGTTGCCGTTACTGTCCTGTGATCTGGCTCCCACTCCCGTGATTCGGCGCACGAACGTCATGAACGATCATTTTCTGCTGCAAGAGTGGGCCCCGTATTGCTCATGCGTTCTTTGCGGGCTGTTCATCCCTTGAACCAGGATTCCCGGTCAAAGATCCACAATTCGCCTTCCCCGGGAGCACGTTCGTGGCAGCCCTTGCCCGCTGGTGTGTTCGGCACCGCCTTGTCGCCGTCCTGCTGTGGCTCCTCGCGTTCGGCGGGGTCACCGCGGCCGCCGCCGTCACCGGCTCGGCGTACTCGAACGACTACGAGGCCCCCGGCACCGAGTCGGGCCGCGCGACCCAGTTGCTCAAGGAGGGGTTTCCGGGTCTCGGCGGCGACAGCGATACCGTCGTCTGGCGCACCTCACCCGGCTCCGTCCGCGCCGCCGCCGTCGAACAGACCATGACCGCCGCCCTGGACAGGATCGAGAACCTGCCCGGAGTCGCCTCCGTGGTCAGCCCCTACGACGGCCAGGGCACCGGCCGGATCAGCGCCGACGGACGCACCGCGTACGCCACCGTCACCTTCGCGCACCCGGCCGAGGACATCGACAAGTCCGAGGCGCAGGCCGTCGTCCGCGTGGCCAAGGCGGCCCAAGTCGACGGACTCCAGGTCGAGTTGGGCGGCAGTGCCATCGCCCTCACCGAGTCGTCGAGCGGGCACACCGCCGAGATCGTCGGGGTCGCCGTCGCCGCTCTCGTGCTGTTCCTCGCCTTCGGGTCGCTCGCCGCGTCCCTGCTGCCCATCGGTACCGCCCTGGTGAGCGTCGGCACCGCGTACGCGGCGATCGTGCTGCTCGGGCACGCCATGACCGTCGCCGACTTCGCGCCGATGCTCGGCATGCTGATCGGGCTCGGCGTCGGCATCGACTACGCCCTGTTCATCGTGACCCGGCACCGGCGCGGGCTGAAACGCGGGCTGTCCGTCACCGAGGCGGTCACCAACGCGGTCGTCACCACCGGGCGCGCGGTCGTCTTCGCGGGCGCCACGGTGTGCATCGCCCTCCTGGGGATGCTGATCCTGCGGCTCGGCTTCCTCAACGGGGTAGCGATCGCCGCCTCGTTGACCGTGGTGCTCACCGTCGCGGCCTCTGTGACGCTTCTCCCGGCCCTGCTGTCCTTCATCGGCCCCCGCGCCCTCAGCCGCCGCGAACGGCGCCGGCTGGCCGAACACGGGCCCCAGCCGGAGCTCCCCACCGGCCTCGCCGCCCGCTGGTCCGCGTTCGTCGAGCGCCACCCGAAGTCGCTCGGCGCCGTCGCCCTGGTCGTGATGGCCGTCCTCGCGCTGCCCACCCTCGCCCTCCACCTGGGCACCTCCGACCAGGGCAACGACCCCCAGTCCTCGACCACCCGCCAGGCCTACGACCTCCTCGCGACCGGCTTCGGCCCCGGCGTCAACGGCCCCCTCACCCTCGTCACGAAGATCGACGGAGCCGAGGACAAGCTCACCCTCGACAACCTCGACGCCACCCTGCGCACCACCGAGGGCGTCGCCTCCGTGACCCCGGTGACCTACGACGCCGGCGGCTCCACCGGGTACTTCAGCGTCGTACCGGACTCGGCACCGCAGTCGCAGAAGACCAGTGACCTCGTCGACCGGCTGCGCACCGAGGTCCTGCCCCGGGCCGAGACCGGCACCTCGCTCGACATCCACGTCGGTGGAGTGACGGCGAGCTACGACGACTTCGCCGATGTGATCGTCGGCAAGCTCCCGCTGTTCGTCGGGGTCGTCATCTCGCTCGGCTGTGTGCTGCTCCTGCTGGCCTTCCGGTCGATCGGCATCCCGCTCAAGGCCGCCGCGATGAACGTCGCCGCCGTGGCCGCCGCCTTCGGGGTCGTCGTCGCGATCTTCCAGTGGGGCTGGGGGAGCGAGTTCCTCGGCCTGGGACGCGCCGGGCCCATAGAACCCTTCCTCCCCGTGATCATGGTGTCGGTCCTCTTCGGGCTCTCCATGGACTACCAGGTCTTCCTGGTGAGCCGGATGTACGAGGAATGGCTGGAAACCGGCGACAACCGCCGTGCCGTCCGCGTCGGCCTCGCCGAGACCAGCCGGGTGATCAACTCGGCCGCCGTCATCATGATCTCGGTCTTCCTCGCCTTCGTGCTCAGCGGCGACCGCGTCATCGCCATGTTCGGCATCGCCCTCGCGTCCGCCGTCGCACTCGACGCCTTCGTCCTTCGCACCCTCCTGGTGCCGGCCCTGATGCACCTCCTGGGGGGTGCCAATTGGTGGCTGCCCCGGGGCCTCGACCGGGTCCTGCCCCGCATCAGCATCGAGCCGCCCGAGTGCCGCGCCGCCCATGAGAGGCTGGCCGCCGCGACGGACGCCGAGGTGGCGGACGTCCTGGCCGAGGAGCAGGAGCAGGATGTACGCGATATCCCTGGGTGACGACGGAGCCGAACTGCGTCCCCTGGAGCCGTGGCACGCCGAGGAGTTCTTCGCTCACCTGGAGCGCGGCCGGGAGTTCATCGGACAGTTCATCTCCTTCGGCTCGAAGGAGACGGACGTCGACTCCGCGCGGGCCATGCTCCAGCGCTACGCCGACCTGCGTGCCGCCGACAGCGCGTCCCTGCACGGCATCTGGCTGGACGGCAAGCTCGTCGGCGGTGTCCTCTTCCTGAACTTCCACGCCGACCAGGGCAACTGCGAGGTCGGCTGCTGGCTGGAACCCGCCGCTGCCGGGCGCGGGCTGATCACCCGCGCGATACGGATTCTCATCGACTTCGCGATCGACCAGCGCGGCATCCACCGCGTCGAATGGCACGCCGCCGCGGGCAATGAGAAGAGCCTGAATGTTGCCCGCCGCATGGGCATGACCAGGGACGCGGTCCTGCGCGAGTCCCACCCCTACGGGGGCGTAAGACACGACATAGAGGTGTGGTCCGTGCTCGCCCCCGAGTGGCGCGAGGCACGCGCGCGTGCGCAACACAGCGATCTTTAAGGAACTTCTCAGACTTCACCCCTACCGTGCGCACCATGGGTACCAAGACTGTTGACGAGGCCGCGAACGAGGCCACCGAGGTGAAGAGCGACGCGGAGACCGTCGATGTCACCAAGACCGACGAGGCTGTGACCGCGCAGGAGGCGGACGACCAGACCGAGAACGCCGAGGCGGCGGCCGAGGACGAGGACGACCTCACCGAGGAGGAGTACGCGGCCGAGCTCGCGAAGCTCCAGCTGGAGCACCCCGAGGAGGGCCCCTCCGGCGTCGGCCAGGGCGCAGCCGCCGTGGTCTCCGCCGCGCTCGGCTTCATCTCGCTCTCCGGCGGCTGGATCGGCACCGTCGCCGCCGCCCGCGAGACCCTCGTGGGCCAGCTCCACACCGCCTCCACCGCGAGCGTGGCCACCCAGATCAAGGAGGTCTACGGCGACGCCTGGCACACCACCGCGCTGTGGGCCGGCATCTTCGCCCTGGTCGGCGCGCTCGTCGGTGTCGCGGCCCTCGTCCGGCCCGCGTTCGGCACCCCGGGCAAGCCGCAGGCCACCTGGATCAAGTCGGTCGCCTGGGCGGGCGTCGCGCTCGGTGTCGTAGGACTGCTCCTGGCCGTCCTGAAGTACACCGACGTCCTGCTCAGCCTGCCGTCGGCCACCTGACAGCCGGCTCGCGCCCCCGCACGTAACCAGGGGTCTTAGGGCCTCCGTAAGTACCTTACGGAGGCCCTAAGACCCCTCACGCATGTCTAAGGCCCGTCCGGCCCCGCAAGATGCGGAACTCTCCCGATGTGGCGGACCCCCCTTGGAGACGAAGGTTGAGGCATCGCAAGAAGCGAAGCCCGAAAAACCGCCTCCACCAAGGGACTTGAGATGTACGAGTACGAACTCCAGCAGATCCGCTCCGCCGAACTCCGCCGGCAGGCCGCGAACGAGCGGCTGGCCCGGGAGGCCGTGCGCGGCGCCCGCGCCGCCCGCCGCGAGCAGGCCCGCCAGGCCGCCGAGGGCGAGGTGCATACCGAAGGCCCCCGCAGGCACCTGTTCGCCCGCGCGTCGTGACCGTCCGGGCCCGGGAGGACGGCCGTACGGCGCCCGTCCGGCCGACCGGCGGGGCGCTCCTCCCGGCGGCCGCCCTCCCGAAAACCGGTGCCGCGTTGTCAGACCCGCGTGACATGCTCGCAAGTGTGGAGACCAGGTCCGTCAGTCCGGTCTTCGTCGGTCGCGCCGACGAACTGGACACGCTGAACGATGCGCTCGCCCGCGCCGCCGCGGGCGAGCCGCAGGCGTTGCTGCTAGGCGGCGAGGCCGGCGTGGGCAAGACCCGGCTCGTCGAGGAGTTCGCCACCGCCGCCTGCCGCAGGGGTGCCGTCGTCGCCCTCGGCGGCTGTGTCGAGATCGGCGCGGACGGACTGCCCTTCGCCCCGTTCTCCACGGCCCTGCGCGCGCTGCGCCGCGCACTGCCCGACGAGCTGTCCGCGGCGGCCACCGGCCAGGAGGAGGAACTCGCCCGGCTCCTCCCCGAGTTGGCGGAGACCCCCACCTCCCAGCGGACCGGCCGGCACGACGAGGAGGGCATGGCCCGCCTCTTCGAGCTCACCGCGCGCCTCCTGGAGCGCGTCGCCGCCGACCGCACGGTGGTCGTCGCCCTGGAGGACCTGCACTGGGCCGACGCCTCCACCCGGCACCTCCTCGCCTACCTGTTCCGCACCCTGCGCACCGGCCGCCTCCTCGTCCTCGCCACCTACCGCGCCGACGACATCCACCGCCGCCATCCACTGCGCCCCCTGCTCGCCGAGCTCGACCGGCTGCGTACGGTCCGCCGGATCGAACTGGGCCGCTTCAACCGGCAGGAAGTGGGCCGCCAGATCGCCGGCATCCACGCCGCCGAACCGGACCCCGCCCAGGTCGACGAGATCTTCGAACGCTCCGACGGCAACGCCTTCTTCGTCGAGGAACTCGCCGTCGCCGCCCACGACGGCTGCCGCAGCAACCTCACCGACTCCCTGCGCGACTTGCTCCTCGTCCGGGTCGAGTCGCTGCCCGAGAGCGCCCAGCGGGTCGCCCGGATCGTCGCCGAGGGCGGCTCCACCGTCGAGTACCGACTGCTCGCCGCCGTCGCCCGGCTCGCCGAGGACGACCTCATCGAGGCCCTGCGCGCCGCCGTCGGCGCCAACATCCTCCAGGCCGCGCCCGGTGACGACGGCTACCGCTTCCGCCACTCCCTGGTCCGCGAGGCCGTCGGCGACGACCTGCTGCCCGGCGAGCGCTCCCGCATCAACCGCCGCTACGCCGAGGTCCTGGAGGCCGACCCGACGCTCGTCCCCGCCGACCAGCGCGTCATGCGGCTGGCGAGCTACTGGTACCACGCCCACGACGCCGCCAAGGCCCTCCCCGCCGTCCTGGACGCCTCCGTGGCGGCCCGCGGCCGGCACGCCCACTCCGAGCAACTACGGCTCCTGGAGCGGGCGATGGAGCTCTGGGACACCGCCCCCGACGCCGTACGCGCCGGGCTGCGTCCCGTCGACTACACCGAGGTGTATCCGCCCTGCGGCTGCGACCCCGAGACCACACCCCTGCGCTATCTCGACCTGATGGCGGAGGCCGCCGTCGCCGGACGGCTGAGCGGGGAGCGCGAGCGCGCCCTGAAGATCACCAAGCGGGCGCTGCGTCTCCTGGAGGACGAGGGCGACCCGCTGCGGGCCGCCTGGTTCTGGGTGCAGCGCTCCGTCCTGGTCCGGCACCAGGCCCGCGGTGACGGCTGGGTGGAACTCGCCGCCGCCCAGGAGCTGGTCCGCGGACTGCCGCCTTCCGAGGTGCACGCGGAGGTCCTCGCCAAGGTCGCCGGCTGGTCCATGGTCCATGTGCCCGGACCCGACGCCTATGTGGCCGCCGAGCGCGCGGTCGAGTACGCGCGCATGGTGGGCGCCCGCGAGATCGAGATGGACGCCCGCCTCACCCTGGCCGGCCTCATGGTCGCCTCCGGCGACGTCGAGCGAGGCCTCGCCGAACTGGTCGACGTGAACGAACGCACGGTCGCCGAGGGCATCTGCACCGTCGCCGGCCGCAGCTATGTGAACCTTCCCTCCTCCCTCGAAACGGTCGGCCGCTCCCGCGAGGCCGTGCCCATCCTGGAGACGGGGCTCGCCTTCGCCAAGAAGTACGGCCAGTTCGACAAGGAGTCCTGGATCTGGGGGAACCTCGCCGAATCCCTGTTCTCCCTCGGCCGTTGGGACGAGGCCGCCGAGGCGGCGACCAAGTCGGAGCGCGTGGGCCAGAGCGCCAAACCCCGCGGCTTCCACGCCCGCATCCGCGCCGAACTCGCCCTCGCCCGCGGCGATTTGACGGAGGCCCGGCGCCAACTGGCCGCCGCCCGCCAGCACTTCGGCACCGACGACGTCGCCCCCCAGCACCATCTGCCCCTGGAGCGCATCGAACTCCAGGTCGCCACCGCCGAGGGCCGCGTCCTCGACGCCCGCGCCACTCTCGAACGGGTCCTGGACTCCGGCTTCCGCCCCGGCAGCCACTTCGAGGCCTGGCCCCTGCTGGTCACCGCGGCCGTCGCCGAGACCCGGGCCCTCGGCCTGCCCGTCGCCGACCCCGACCGCCCCAAGGTCCTCGAACGCATCCGGCAGGCCGCCAAGCCGGTCCCCACCACCGTCCCCGTCTGGCAGGCCCACGAACGCTGGCTCCGCGCCGAAGTCCGGCACGCCGAGGGCCGCGCCACCCCGGACGACTGGACCGAGGCGGTCGCCGCCTTCGAATGCCTCGACCGCCCCTACGATCTCGCCCGCGTCCGGCACCGGCTGGCCGAGGCGCTGCTGTCCGACCCCGACGGCGGTGACGACGAGCGGGACCGCGCCACGGAACTGCTCCGCCTGTCCGCCGCCGTCGCCGACCACCTCGGCGCCCGCCCGCTCGCCGACTCCGTCGCGCTGCTCGCCCAGCGGGCCCGGCTGACGCTCACGAAGGTCCCGGCGCGCAGAGCGGCCCCCGTCGACCCCGTCGAGGCGCTGGGCCTCACCAGCCGTGAGCGTGACGTCCTGCGCCTGGTCTCCGCCGGCCGCACCAACCGGCAGATCGCCGAGGAACTCTTCATCTCCCCGAAGACCGCGAGCGTCCACGTCTCGAACATCCTCGGCAAGCTCGGCGTCTCGGGCCGCGGCGAGGCGGCCGCCGTCGCCCACCGCCTGGAGCTGTTCCCGCCCGACCCGCTCCCCGTGCGCTCCGCGCGATGAGTCGTACGCTGTAGGGACCGGCACAGGGGAGGCGCCGTGTTCAACATGTTCGAGGAGTTGTTCTCACCGGGCCGCAAGCACACCCAGGACGAGGCCAACCGACTTGAGCTGACCAGGGTCGACGTCGCGGACGGAGACCCGGGGCGCGGGCCGATAGACCTGGAGTCGGGCACGGTGGTCGTACGCCTGCCCGATCACGCTCCTGAGGCAGCGCCCGATCACGCTCCTGAGTCAGTGCCCGAACCCGCTCCTGAGGCAGTGCCCGACCCTGCACCTGAGCCGGCGCCCGATCCCGAGCCGGTCCAGTCGCCGGAGTCCGCTTCGTCGCCCGGCCCCGCGTCACCCGGACCTATGTCACCTGAAGCTCCAGAATCCGGTCGTCCCCCGACTTAGGCGTGCCCCGGCCGTCCGTGTTGCTGGTGACGAGCCACAGCTTGTCGTCGCCGGCCGAGACCACCGTGCGCAGGCGGCCGTACTCGCCGGTGAGGAAGGCCTGCGGGGCGGCCGACAACTTCGTGCCGTCCAGCGGGATGCGCCACAGGCGTTGGCCCTTGAGTCCCGCCATCCATATCGAGCCCTCGGCGTAGGCGATGCCGCTGGGGGAGGCGTCGTCCGTGTGCCACTGGGTGATCGGGTTGTGGTACTTGGGGTTGTCGCCCTTGCCTTCCGCGTTCGGCCAGCCGTAGTCGTCGCCCGGGGTGATCGCGTTCAGCTCGTCCCAGGTGTCCTGGCCGAACTCCGAGGCGAACAGCCGCTGCTTGGAGTCCCAGGCGAGGCCCTGCACATTGCGGTGGCCGTAGGTGTACACCGGCGAGTTCGGGAACGGGTTGCCCGGTGCCGGGTCGCCCTCCGGGGTCAGCCGCAGGATCTTGCCGCCGAGGGACTTCTTGTCCTGCGCCAGGCCGCGCTGGCCGCTCTCGCCCGTGCCCGCGTACAGCATGCCGTCCGGGCCGAAGGCGATTCGCCCGCCGTTGTGGATATAGCCCTTGGGGATCCCCTTGAAGATGGTGTCGGGCGCGCCCAGCTGCTCACCGGCCGGCTTCTTCTCGTCGTACAGCATGCGGGCGATGCGGTTGTCCGAGGCCGTGGTGAAGTACGCGT
The DNA here is from genome assembly GCF_044457795.1 of Streptomyces sp. NPDC050528. Classification (NCBI taxonomy): domain Bacteria; kingdom Bacillati; phylum Actinomycetota; class Actinomycetes; order Kitasatosporales; family Streptomycetaceae; genus Streptomyces; species Streptomyces sp. NPDC050528. The sequence continues at coordinate 415,157 of NZ_JBITHH010000001.1, read as the reverse complement.
AGACCATGTGGTCCGAGGCGTAGTCCGGGGAGAGCGCGATACCGAGGAGGCCGCCCTCGCCGGCCGCGGAGACCCCGGACACCTTGCCCAACTCGGTCTTCTTGCCGGTCTTCTCGTCGATCCGGGTGATCGTGCCGTCGTCGCGCGAGGAGACGAGGAGGTTCCCGTCGGGCAGCGGGGCGAGGCCCCAGGGCGTCTTCAGGCCCTCGGTGACGGTACGCAGCACCTTCACGGTGCCCTTGGCGGGCGGGGCGGCCTGTTCGGTGGACTGCGGGGAGGGGGACGACCCCGTCGCCGTACCGGAGCTGGTGGACGACGCGCTCGTGCCCTCGCCCGGGGATCCTCCCCCGTCGGAGGAGCAGCCCGCCGTCAGCAGGAGCGCGGTCACGGCCAGGGCGGCCGAAGCGACTCGACGTTGCACGATCAGGTCCTTTCGACGGGCGGGTACTCACCAGTGGGTACGACGGGTTCTTGCGGTGGGCTCACGACCGGCCCCTGCGGCTGGTTCTACTTTTCATACACCGCTCGCGCCGCCCGGGTTCCCGATCACCGCGCACCGACGCACGATCGAGCCGTCGGGGTGGGAAAGCGGGGCCGCGCTCGGCCTCAAGCCCCCAGCCCGCACACCCTCAGCCCTCAAGTCCCCAACACCCCCGCCACCCCCTCAATCCCAAGACCCCAACGCCCCCGGAAGTTCCGCCACCTCCGCCAGATCCTCGTCCGTCAACCGCACCCCCGCCGCCCCCGCGTTCTCCACCACCCACCGCTCCCGCTTCGTCCCCGGTACCGCCACCACATGCGCCCCCTGCGCCAGTACCCACGCCAGGGCCACCTGGGCCGGGGTCACCTCCGGGCCGTGGCGGCGGGCGATCCGGCGCAGGCCGGCGATGATCGGCTGGTTCGCCGCGGTCATTTCGGCGGTGAAGCGGGGGTGGCGGGCGCGGACGTCGTCCGGTTCGAAGCCCTCGCCCGGGGTGAGGGTGCCCGTCAGGAAACCGTTGCCCAGGGGCATGGCCGCCAAGAAGCCGACGCCTCGTGCCGCGCACCAGGGCAGCAGGGCGTCCAGGGCTTCCGGGGACCACACCGACAGTTCGGCCTGTACCGCTGTGACCGGGAACACCTGTTGTACGCGCTGGAGTTGGCGGATCGTTCCGTCATGGAGGCGGGCGCCGGGGCGGCGGGCGGAGCGGGCGCCTACCGCGCACAGGCCCAACGCCCGTACTTTTCCGGCCTGTACGAGGTCCGCCATCGCACCCCAGGTCTCCTCGACCGGGACCTCGGGGTCGGCGCGGTGGAGTTGGTAGAGGTCGATCACGTCCGTCTGGAGGCGGCGGAGTGACGCGTCGCACGCTCGTCTGACGTAGCCGGGGCGGCCGTTGGCCACGATGTGCTGTTCGCCGACCAGCAGGCCGACCTTGGTCGACACGAACGCGTCCGCGCGCCGCTCCTTCAACACCCGCCCCAACAACAGCTCGTTGGTGAACGGGCCGTACATGTCGGCGGTGTCCAGCAGCGTCACGCCGAGATCGAGCGCCCGGTGCACGGCCCTGACCGACTCGTCGCCCCGCCGCCGCGACCCGCTGTAGGCCCAGTTCATCGGCATGCAGCCGAGTCCCACGGCCCCCATAGCGAGCGCCCCCGCGCCGATCGTCCTGCGCTCCACCTGCTCGCGACCCTCCCTCTCCTGGCCCACCAACCTAACCTCTACGCGCGCGTGGCCCTGACATAGCCTCCTGACCATGACTGTTGACGTATGGCTGTCCATCCCGCCGGAGGAGATCGAGGGGCTCCCCGAAGGGCCCAACTACCTGTTCTGGGACGGGGGTGACGAGTTCCCCGCGGACCCGGCCGACTGCGCCTTCTACGTCGTGCCGTACATGAAGAGCGGCGAGACCGGCCTACGGCCGCTGCCGGAGATGAGGTCGGTGGAGGTCGTACAGACCCTCTCGGCCGGCATCGACAACGTGCAGCCGGGGCTCAAGTACCTGCGCCCCGGTGTGCAGTTGTGCAACGCGCAGGGCGTGCACGAGGCGAGCACCGGCGAGCTGACTCTGGCGCTGATCCTCGCCTCGCTGCGTGGCATCCCCGACTTCGTGCGGGCGCAGGACAAGGGGGAGTGGCGCGGCGGGTTCCACCCCGCCCTCGCCGACAAGTCCGTCCTCATCGTCGGCTACGGCTCCATCGGCGCCGCCATCGAGGACCGGCTCACTCCCTTCGAGCTCGCGCGGGTGGCGCGGGTGGCGCGCTCCGCGCGTACCACCGCGCGCGGGCCGGTGCATCCGCTCGCCGAACTGCCCGCCCTGCTCCCGGACATGGACGTCGTCATCCTGTCCACGCCGCTCAACGAGACCACCCGGCACCTGGTCGACGCCGAGTTCCTGGCGCGGATGAAGGACGGGGCGCTGCTGGTCAACGTGGCCCGCGGCCCGGTGGTCGACACGAAGGCGCTGCTCGCGGAGCTCGAAAGCGGCCGTATCACCGCCGCGTTGGACGTCACCGACCCCGAACCGCTGCCCCAGGGGCACCCGTTGTGGCAGGCGCCCGGCGTGCTGATCAGTCCCCATGTCGGCGGGCCCACGTCCGCCTTCCTGCCGCGTGCGAAGCGTCTGGTTGTCGACCAGTTGGGACGATTCGTGAACCGGCAGCCCCTGCGCAACGTGATCCTTACGACAGGCGAGACGGGGAAGCCGGAGAACTAGCCGCGACAGGCCGGTCATCCGCTTCCGGCACCCTCCGCAACCTTTCGGAAGCGGGGCGTGTACGCATCTCTGCTGGTCGTCACGGAGCGTAGAGGAACTATGTCCCTGAGTGACGAGACTGGTGTATCGTCCCGGCAGGGGCTGCGCCGCGCACCGTTCGGCGCCGGGGATGGACATTTCAGACTGTGAGGGGGGCGACGGGCGATGCACGGCCTATGGACGAGCGATCCGACGCGGCGGGGCCGCCGACGGCGACCCTGGCGCACCGCCGCGCGCAGCCGCGGCCATCACGCCAACCACTGCGGTCACGCCGGTCATGGCGGCCGCGCCGGACATCACAGCAACCACAACAGCCATCACCACCGCAGGCCCAACAGCCGCCGCAGGCACGCTCATCCAGCGCACCCGGGCCCGCGGGACCCGGGAGCGACGCGGACCGGGAGGGCCCGGTGAGTTCGCCACCGTCTCCGACGACCACCCTCAACGGGGCGCTCCGGGACCGGACTTCACCCGGGACGCGGCAGCCACGACCACCGGCGACCGGTGGCACGTGGAGCCTGGTCCAGCAACTCGTCCTGGCCCTGGTGTGCGCGGGATACGCCGTCGGTTCCGCGCTCGACTGGGGCTCGCACCAAGTCGCCCTGATCATGGGCGACTTCGGGCTCAGCGCGGCAGCCGGTACCGCCGCCGTCTCATGTTTCCTCTACGCGCGAAGCCGCCGTATCCGCTTTCGACCCGCCTGGCTGCTGTTCTCGCTCTCCTCGGCGATGGCGGCACTGGGCAACGGAGTCTGGGGGTGGTACGAGGTCGTCCTGGAGCGACAGGTGCCCAGCCCCAGTTTCGCCGATCTGTTCTTCCTGTGCTTCGCGCCGCCCGCCATCGTCGGGCTGCTGGTTCTCGCCAAGAGGCCGGTCACCAAGGCCGGTTGGGTCTGTCTGGCGCTGGACGCCTGGCTGATCGGGGGCTCGCTGCTCACGCTGTCCTGGAGCCTCGCGCTGGCCCAGGCCGCCAAGTTCGACGGGCCTAGCGTGGCTCACACCGCGCTGTCCCTGGCGTACCCACTGCTCGACATCGCGCTCGTCAGCATGGTGCTCGCGCTGCACTTCCGGCGTTCCTCGGTCAACCGCACCGCCGTGAACACCGCGATCGGCGCACTCGCCCTGACCGTGATGTGCGACGCCCTGTTCACCTCGCCGCTGCTCCACAACAACTACCACTCGGGCCAGTTGCTCGACGCGGGCTGGTTCGCCGGCTCGCTGCTCCTCGCCTACGCCCCCTGGGCCACGCCCCGGCACACCCACCCCGAGGGCGACGGGCACACGCGCGTGGTGCACGAGCACCGGCCCGGACCGCGGGTCGGCATCCCCCAGGCGCCCGCGCCCGGCGCCGACCACGGCCGGTATCCGGCCACCCGGCCCATCGCCGGTTCGCTGGCCGCGCTCACCCCGTATCTCGCCGCCGCCGTCTGCACGTTGGGGGTTCTCTACAACGTGCTCAACGGCCGCAGCCCCGACCGTGTGGTGCTCATCACCGCGGGCTGCGTGGTGCTCGCCCTCGTGGTGCGCCAGGGCATCATGCTGCTCGACAACATCACCCTCACCCAGGAGCTGGCGCAGAAGGAGAACCACTTCCGCTCCCTGGTGCAGGGCTCCAGCGACGTCATCATGATCGCCGCCCCGAACGGCATCCTCCGCTACGTCTCCCCGGCCGCCGCCGGTGTCTACGGCAAGCCCGCGGAGGAGCTGGTCGGGACCGAACTGGCCTCGCTCATCCACCCGGAGGACCTCGGCTGTGTGGTGCACGAGGTGCGCCGCTTCCTCACCGCCAACCCCTTCGAGGAGTCCACCACCCGCATCGAATGCCGCTTCCGCTCCGGCGACGACCGCTGGCTGAACGTCGAGTCGACGGTCAACCGCCACCACGGCGGCCTGATCTTCAACAGCCGGGACGTGACCGAACGGGTGCGCCTCCAGGCGCAGTTGCAGCACAACGCCGAGCACGACCCGCTCACCGACCTGCCCAACCGCGCGCTGTTCACCAAGCGCGTCCAGCAGGCCCTGTCCGGCCGCCGCTCCACCGACCGCGGCACGGCCGTGCTCTTCATCGACCTCGACGGCTTCAAGGCCGTCAACGACACCATCGGCCACCAGGCGGGCGACGAACTCCTCATCCAGGCCGCCCGCAGACTCGACGGCGCGGTCCGGCACGGCGACACCGCGTCCCGGCTCGGCGGCGACGAGTTCGCGGCCCTGATCGTCGGCGACGGCACCCGGGACCGCTCCGCCCGCGAGCGGCACATCATGGAACTCGCCGACCGCCTGAGAATCACCCTGTCCCAGCCGTACCTCATCGACGGCAACGATGTCCGCGTCGCCGCCTCCATCGGCGTCGCCTTCGCCGAACCGGGCCTGGGTGCGGGCGAGTTGCTGCGCAACGCGGATCTCGCGATGTACCGCGCCAAGGGCGCCGGCAAGGGCCGCGTCGAGCTCTACGCCCCGCAGATGCAGCAGGACGTCGTACGGAAGGCGGAGTTGGCCACGCGGCTGCGGGCCGCACTGCACGACGGGGAGTTCGCGCTGCTGCACCAGCCCGTGGTGTCGCTGGTGGACGGGCGGATCGCGTCGGTGTCCACGCAGGCGCGCTGGCGGTCCTCGCAAGGGGTGCTGTTCACGCCGGCCGAGTTCCTGCGGGTGGCCGAGGACAGCGACAAGACCGCCGAGCTGGGGCGCTGGATGCTGGAGGAGGCCGTGGAGCAGGCCGCCGAGCGGACCGCCACCGGGCTCGCCGTGTCCGTCGCCGTGCGGATAAGTGCCCGGCGGCTGCTGGACAAGTCGATGCCGCTCGGTTCGATCGAGGCGCTGCTGACCCGGCACGGGCTGCCGTCCGGGTCGCTGGTGATCGAGCTGTCCGACACCGATCCGAGGACCTCCCTGGACGAGCTGGAGCGCCGTCTGACCGCGCTGCGGCGGCTCGGCGTCCGGATCGCCCTCGACGGGTTCGGGAGCGGCTACGCGGCCATCACGACGCTTCGGCGGCTCCCCGTCGACGTACTGAAACTGGACCGCAGTCTGGTCGAGGGCGTCGTCGAGTCCGCGCGGCTGCACAAGATCACCAGCGGGCTGCTGCGGATCGCCTGCGATCTGGGGCTTCAGTCGGTGGCCGACGGGGTCGATCTGCCGGAACAGGTGGTCGCCCTGCGCGCGATGGGCTGTACGCACGGGCAGGGCATGGCCTTCTCCGGTCCGCTCGACGAGTACCGGCTGCGCCGGGCCCTGTCGCGCGGTCACTATCCGGTGCCGCACGGCCCGGCCGAGCCCGCGTTCGCGGGAGGCGCGCTGGGGGTGTACACCAGTGGTGTGCCCGCGGTTTTCGGTGGCGGAACGGCCCTCCGTTCACATAATGAGACTCCCGTCCCACCCACTTGACAGTGGATGCGTGCCGGGGGGAGGGTCAATGCCATGCGCACCCGAATTCTCGTACTTGGAAAGCGCGTCGGCTGACGCTGGTGACGTCCGGACGGACCCGGAACTCCCAGCGACCGCACCCGGCGCGCTCCCCTCGCTTGCCTCACGGCACGAGGGGTTTTTTGTTGCACAAGATCCAGTCGTGCAGCAGTAGAACCCCGCACAAACCTCGCAAAAACCCTCAGCATCGAGAAGAGAATGACGATGACCGAGCAGGCCACCGGGGCCCATCCGCAGCCGCGGCCCCGATCCGGAGGACAGCCGTCCGCCCCCGAGCACGTCACGGGCGCGCAGTCCCTCATCCGCTCTCTTGAGGAAGTCGGGGCCGACACGGTATTCGGCATTCCCGGCGGTGCGATCCTTCCGGCGTACGACCCGCTGATGGACTCGACGCGGGTGCGTCACGTGCTGGTCCGCCACGAGCAGGGCGCGGGCCACGCGGCCACCGGTTACGCGCAGGCCACCGGCAAGGTCGGTGTCTGCATGGCGACTTCAGGGCCCGGTGCCACCAACCTGGTGACGCCGATCGCCGACGCGCACATGGACTCGGTGCCGCTCGTGGCGATCACCGGGCAGGTCGCGTCGAAGGCGATCGGTACGGACGCCTTCCAGGAGGCGGACATCGTCGGCATCACGATGCCGGTCACCAAGCACAACTTCCTGGTCACCCAGGCCGAGGACATCCCGCGCGTCATCGCGCAGGCCTTCCACATCGCCTCCACCGGCCGCCCCGGCCCGGTGCTGGTCGACATCGCGAAGGACGCCCTCCAGGCGAAGACCACCTTCTCCTGGCCGCCGGTCATGGACCTGCCGGGCTACCGTCCGGTGACCAAGCCGCACGCCAAGCAGATCCGCGAGGCCGCCAAGCTGATCACCGCCGCGAAGCGGCCCGTCCTCTACGTCGGCGGCGGCGTCATCAAGGCCCACGCCACCGCCGAGCTGAAGGTCCTCGCAGAACTCACCGGAGCGCCCGTCACCACCACCCTGATGGCGCTTGGCGCATTCCCCGACAGTCACGAGCTGCACGTGGGAATGCCGGGCATGCATGGTGCGGTCACCGCCGTCACCGCATTGCAGAAGGCCGACCTGATCGTCGCCCTCGGAGCCCGCTTCGACGACCGCGTCACCGGCAAGCTGGACAGTTTCGCGCCGTACGCGAAGATCGTCCACGCCGACATCGACCCGGCCGAGATCGGCAAGAACCGTGCCGCCGACGTGCCGATCGTGGGGGACGCCCGCGAGGTCATCGCCGATCTCGTCCAGGCGGTCCAGAAGGAGCACAGCGAAGGCCACACCGGCGACTACAGCGCCTGGTGGAAGGACCTCAACCGCTGGCGCGAGACCTACCCGCTCGGTTACGAGCAGCCCGACAACGGTTCGCTCTCCCCGCAGCAGGTCATCGAGCGCATCGGCCAACTCGCCCCGGAGAACACCATCTTCGCGGCGGGCGTCGGCCAGCACCAGATGTGGGCCGCGCACTACATCCAGTACGAGAAGCCGGCGACCTGGCTCAACTCGGGTGGCGCGGGGACGATGGGCTACGCGGTCCCGGCCGCGATGGGCGCCAAGGCCGGCGCGCCGGACCGGACGGTCTGGGCGATCGACGGCGACGGTTGCTTCCAGATGACCAATCAGGAACTCACCACCTGCGCCCTGAACAACATCCCGATCAAGGTCGCCATCATCAACAACGGCGCCCTCGGCATGGTCCGCCAGTGGCAGACCCTGTTCTACAACCAGCGCTACTCCAACACCGTGCTGCACAGCGGCCCGGAGGCGGACGGCAAGCAGCCGAGCGCCGGCACGCGCATCCCCGACTTCGTCAAGCTGTCGGAGGCGATGGGCTGTTACGCGATCCGCTGCGAGTCCCCCGACGACCTCGACAAGGTCATCGAGGAGGCGAACTCGATCAACGACCGCCCCGTCGTGATCGACTTCATCGTCCACGAGGACGCCATGGTGTGGCCGATGGTCGCCGCCGGCACCTCGAACGACGAGGTCATGTTCGCCCGGGACGTCCGCCCCGACTTCGGCGACAACGAAGACGACTGAGCGAGAGAGACGAAAGAGAAATGTCCAAGCACACGCTCTCGGTCCTGGTCGAGAACAAGCCAGGTGTCCTCGCCCGGATCACCGCCCTGTTCTCGCGGCGCGGCTTCAACATCGACTCCCTCGCCGTCGGTGTCACCGAACACCCCGACATCTCCCGCATCACGATCGTGGTGAACGTGATCGAGGCACTCCCGCTCGAACAGGTCACCAAGCAGCTCAACAAGCTCGTCAACGTGCTGAAGATCGTCGAACTGGAAGCCGGTTCCGCGGTTCAGCGCGAACTCGTTCTGGTGAAGGTGCGCGCCGACAACGAGACGCGCTCCCAGATCGTCGAGATCGTCCAGCTCTTCCGCGCCAAGACGGTCGACGTCTCCCCGGAGGCCGTCACCGTCGAGGCCACGGGCAGCAGCGACAAGCTGTCCGCGATGCTCAAGATGCTGGAGCCGTACGGCATCAAGGAGCTGGTCCAGTCCGGCACGATCGCGATCGGCCGCGGCGCCCGCTCCATCACCGACCGCTCGCTGCGCGCGCTCGACCGCTCCGCGTAGAACCGTCTGCGGGCGGCCCCGGCCGCCCGCATTCCGAGACCCCCGAACTTCGATTCCCGCCGCCGTCATACGGTGGGACGCAACACCTGCACTCCAAGGAGAGAACCCAAAGTGGCCGAGCTGTTCTACGACGCCGACGCCGACCTGTCCATCATCCAGGGCCGCAAGGTCGCGGTCATCGGCTACGGCAGCCAGGGCCACGCCCACGCGCTGTCGCTGCGTGACTCGGGTGTCGACGTCCGAGTCGGTCTGCACGAGGGCTCCAAGTCCAAGGCGAAGGCCGAGGAGCAGGGCCTCCGCGTCGTGACCCCCGCCGAGGCCGCCGCCGAGGCCGACGTCATCATGATCCTGGTGCCGGACCCGATCCAGGCCCAGGTCTACGAGGAGTCCATCAAGGACAACCTCAACGACGGCGACGCGCTGTTCTTCGGCCACGGCCTGAACATCCGCTTCGACTTCATCAAGCCGCCGGCCAACGTCGACGTCTGCATGGTCGCCCCCAAGGGCCCGGGCCACCTGGTGCGCCGCCAGTACGAGGAGGGCCGCGGCGTTCCGTGTATCGCGGCCGTCGAGCAGGACGCCAGCGGCAACGGCTTCGCGCTCGCGCTGTCGTACGCCAAGGGCATCGGCGGCACCCGCGCCGGCGTCATCAAGACGACCTTCACCGAGGAGACCGAGACCGACCTGTTCGGTGAGCAGGCCGTTCTCTGCGGTGGTACGGCCGCGCTGGTCAAGGCCGGTTTCGAGACGCTGACCGAGGCCGGTTACCAGCCCGAGATCGCGTACTTCGAGTGCCTGCACGAGCTGAAGCTCATCGTCGACCTCATGTACGAGGGCGGCCTGGAGAAGATGCGCTGGTCGATCTCCGAGACCGCCGAGTGGGGCGACTACGTCACCGGCCCGCGGATCATCACGGACGAGACCAAGGCCACGATGAAGCAGGTCCTCGCCGAGATCCAGGACGGCACGTTCGCGCGTGAGTGGATGGCCGAGTACCACGGTGGCCTGAAGAAGTACAACGAGTACAAGCAGAAGGACGCCGAGTCCCTGCTGGAGACGACCGGCAAGCAGCTCCGCAAGCTGATGAGCTGGGTCGACGAAGAGGCGTAAGTCCTGAGGCACAGGGGCTGGAGCGAATGCTCCGGCCCCTTTGTCCAACCCGTCCAGCCACGGACGGGTGATCCTTCCGCAGAGGCGTAAGACGTCTGTCGGCGCGCCACTACACTGCCGTACTAATACGCGTCAGGCCCACAGCGTCGTGCGTCTCCACGCGGCCCCTTAGCGACACCGAGGAATGGCAGGCACACCCCCGCGCCGCCCGGCACGCACTCTCGCCGCACCGGCCGAAGGCCCTAGTAGCTCCGCTACGAGAACCTTCGTCCGGCACACCGAGAGCACGCACCGGCTGAGACATCAGCCGCTGCCGCGGCGGGCGCGGGAGCGCACCCGACATTCCCCGGCGCCGCTACCTCCACCGCCTGCGGCCGTCGGGACGGCCGTCCGCACGCAATGGACTTGTGAGGACTCACGTGAGCTCGAAACCTGTCGTACTCATCGCTGAAGAGCTGTCGCCCGCGACGGTGGACGCCCTCGGCCCGGACTTCGAGATCCGGCACTGCAACGGCGCCGACCGGGGCGAGCTGCTCCCCGCGATCGCCGACGTCGACGCGATCCTGATCCGCTCGGCCACCAAGGTCGACGCCGAAGCGGTCGCCGCCGCACGGAAGTTGAAGGTCGTCGCACGAGCCGGCGTCGGCCTGGACAACGTGGACGTCTCCGCCGCCACCAAGGCCGGCGTGATGGTCGTCAACGCGCCCACCTCGAACATCGTCACCGCCGCCGAACTGGCCTGCGGTCTGCTGCTGGCGACCGCACGCCACATCCCGCAGGCCAACGCCGCGCTGAAGAACGGCGAGTGGAAGCGCAGCAAGTACACGGGCGTCGAACTGGCCGAGAAGACCCTGGGTGTTGTGGGTCTGGGGCGCATCGGTGCCCTCGTCGCGCAGCGCATGTCCGCGTTCGGGATGAAGGTCGTCGCCTACGACCCCTACATCCAGCCCGCGCGAGCCGCGCAGATGGGCGTCAAGATCCTTTCGCTGGACGAGCTGCTCGAAGTCTCCGACTTCATCACCGTGCACCTGCCCAAGACCCCGGAGACGGTCGGTCTCATCGGCGACGAGGCGCTGCGCAAGGTCAAGCCGACCGTGCGGATCGTCAACGCCGCGCGCGGCGGGATCGTCGACGAGGAGGCGCTGTACTCCGCGCTCAAGGAGGGCCGCGTCGCCGGCGCCGGGCTCGACGTGTACGCGAAGGAGCCCTGCACGGACTCCCCGCTGTTCGAGTTCGACCAGGTCGTCTCCACCCCGCACCTCGGCGCCTCCACGGACGAGGCCCAGGAGAAGGCCGGCGTCTCCGTCGCCAGGTCGGTACGCCTCGCCCTCGCCGGTGAACTCGTCCCCGACGCGGTGAACGTCCAGGGCGGCGTCATCGCCGAGGACGTCAAGCCGGGCCTGCCCCTCGCCGAGAAGCTCGGCCGCATCTTCACCGCCCTCGCGGGCGAGGTCGCGGTCCGCCTCGACGTCGAGGTCTACGGCGAGATCACCCAGCACGACGTCAAGGTGCTCGAACTCTCCGCGCTCAAGGGCGTGTTCGAGGACGTCGTCGCGGAGACCGTGTCGTACGTCAACGCTCCTCTGTTCGCGCAGGAGCGGGGTGTCGAGGTACGGCTGACCACCAGCTCCGAGTCCGCCGATCACCGCAACGTCGTCACCGTGCGCGGCACGCTCGGCAGCGGCGAGGAGGTCTCGGTCTCCGGCACGCTCGCCGGTCCCAAGAACCTCCAGAAGATCGTCGCGGTCGGCGACTACGACGTCGACCTCGCGCTCGCCGACCACATGGTGGTGCTGCGGTACGAGGACCGGCCCGGGGTTGTCGGCACGGTCGGCCGTGTCTTCGGTGAGGCCGGGATCAACATCGCCGGGATGCAGGTGTCGCGGTCGGTGGCGGGTGGCGAGGCGTTGGCCGTGCTGACCGTTGACGACACGGTTGCGGCGAATGTGTTGGCGGAGGTTGCCGAGGAGATCGGCGCTACGTCGGCTCGTTCGGTGAACCTGGTCTGAGACTCGCAATAACGCCGGGTGGGTTGAGGAGATGATCCTCAACCCACCCGGCGTTTCTGTGTAGTTGGGGCTCACGCCTCCGCCTTCTGCGGTTCCGCCGTGACCGGCTCGGGTGCCTGTACCCGGATGCCCCGCAGGGTCCCCACCGCCGCGACCGCCGCCCCCAGCAACAGCACCGCCCCCGCGATCGCCGCGCCGTGCATGCCGTCGGTGAAGGCGTCCCGGGCAGTCGCGAGCAGGGCGTCTCCCGTGCGCCCCGGCAGCTGGTGGGCGACGGCCAGGGCGCCGCCGAGGGTTTCGTGGGCCGGGGCGGGGGCCGAGGTGGGGATGCCGTGGCGGTAGATCGCCGTACCGATGGAGCCGAGGACGGCCATGCCGAGGGCGCCGCCGAACTCGGAGCCCGTTTCCATCAGGGAGGACGCGACGCCCGCCTTCTCCACGGGGGCGGTGCCCATCGCGAGGTCCATGATCTGGGACATCACCATGACGATCCCGGAGGCGAGGACGCCGGCGGCGGCCAGGATCAGCCAGAGGGAGTCGGTGCCGGTGACGGCGAGCATGCCGTAGCCGCAGGCGGCGATCGTGAAGCCCGAGGCGACTACGTAGGCGCGGTCAACTCCCTTCTGGACGAGGGTGGTTGCCAGCGGGGCCGCCATGCCGATCGGTACCGAGGGGAGCAGGGCCCACAGGGCCGCCTCCATCGGGCTCTTGCCGAGGACCGACTGCAGGTACTGCGTGGTGAAGAAGGCCGAGCCCATCATGCCGAAGGCGGAGAGGAGGTTGAGGACGACCGAGGGGGCGAAGCCGCGGTTGCGGAACAGGGTCGGGTCGATCATCGGGGACGCGGTGGTGCGCTGGCGGTGGACGAAGAGGGTGGCGAAGAGCAGGCCGACGGTGATCGAGACGACGTACTGGGCGTGCCAGCCCTCGGAGGGGATCTCCTTGAGGCCGTAGATCACGGGCAGGACGGCGGCCATCGACAGCGGGACGCTCGGCCAGTCGAAGCGGCCGGGGGCGGGGTTCTTGGACTCGGGGAGCAGGAATGGGCCGATGAGCAGGAGCAGCGCCATCGCGGGGAGGTTGACCAGGAAGACCGAGCCCCACCAGAAGTACTGGACCAGGACACCGCTGAGCACCGAGCCGAGGGCGACGCCCGCGGTCATCACGCCGGACCACAGGCCGATCGCCTTCGCGCGCTGGCCGGGGTCGGTGAACATCGTGCGCAGCAGCGCCATCGTCGAGGGCATCAGGGTCGCGCCGCCGATGCCGAGGACCGCGCGGGCGGCGATGAGGGTCTCGGCGCTGGTCGCGTAGGCCGCGATGACGGAGGCGGTGCCGAAGGCGGCGGCGCCGATCAGGAGGAGCCGGCGGTAGCCGATGCGGTCGCCGACCGAGCCCATCGTCATCAGCAGGCCGGCCAGGACGAAGGCGTAGATGTCGAAGATCCACAGCTGCTGGGTGCCGCTGGGCTCCAGGTCCGCGCTGATCGCCGGGATGGCGAAGTAGAGGACGGAGACGTCCATCGAGACCAGCAGGAGCGGCAGCATCAGGACGCCGAGTGCGGTCCATTCGCGGCGTCCCGCACGGGAGTTGGGGGTGCTCGGGGGGTTCGGTGAGTGCGTCGGGTTCGTCATGGCAGTGAATGTACGCGCGTCTTAAACGCTTGTCTAGAACGAATGTATAGGACGTACGTGTAAGTCATGTGTCTGGGACGTCTGTATGGAATCGGCAGTACGGTGGGGGCATGGGACACCGTGAGGATCTGCTCGAAGGCGCGAAGCGCTGTCTGCTGGAGAAGGGGTTCGCGCGGACTACGGCGCGCGACATCGTCAAGGAGTCGGGGACCAACCTCGCGTCCATCGGCTACCACTACGGCTCGAAGGACGCATTGCTCGCGCAGGCGTACGTCTCGCTCGTCGAGAACACGTCCGACGCCTTCGAGGGGGGCGACGGCGATGCCGCCGCCGGGATCGAGGGGGAGCCCGGTTCGTTGGAGCGGTTCCGCTGGGTGTGGTCGAACATCGTCGCCACCATGCGGGAACCCGGCTCCGTCTGGCGGCTCAGCATGGAGGTCATGACCATCGAACTCCCGGAAGTGCGCGAGCACTTGGCCGCCGCGCAGCGCGAGGGCGGACGCGGGCTGGTCGCCCTGCTGATGGGGGTACCGGAGGAGGAGGTCACCGACGAGACGGCGGACACGCTCGGCCGCTTCTACCTCACCCTGATGACCGGGCTCATCGCCCAGTGGACGTTCGATCCGAAGACGGCGCCGGACGGGGAGTCGTTGGCGGAGGGGCTGCGGCAGGTGGTGGAGGGGGTCCGCAAGTCACTCTGATGCGGCGGGAGTTCGCCGGTCGCGCAGTGCGGGTACCAGCGCGCTCAGCATGAGCAGCGCGGTCAGGGCGAAGGCCCAGGGATATCCGGTCAGGCCGGCGACGAGGCCGAAGCCTGCCGCGCCTACGCCCATTCCGCCGTCGTAGGCCAGGTTCCACAGGGCGCTGACCGTGCCGTAGGAGGCGGCGGAGACGCGGGCGTACATCACGGCGAGGGTGGCGTTCTGGGCGATGCCGAAGCCCGCGCCGAAGAGGGCGGTGCCCGCAACGACCGCTACCGGGTGGGCGGTTGGGGCGATGACGAGGACGCCGGCCGCCGACAGGAGCAGGCCGGGGAGGACGAGGCGGGCGCTGCCGTGCCGGTCGCCGTGGCGGCCCGCGAGCCAGCGCGTCAGGGTGGAGGCGGCGGTCTGCGTGAACAGGGCCACCGCGACGACTCCGTCCGAGGCCGACGGTACGGCCAGGGGCAGGAAGGTCACCACGATGCCGGCGGCGGTGGCGGTGGCCGCGAAGACGAGGACCGGCCGGAGCAGCGCGCCGGTGCGCAACCCCCTTACGACGCCGAGGGGTTGCTCGGAGGGGTCGGAGAGGTCGGAGCAGTCGGAGCGGTCCGCTGGATCCGCTGGATCCGCTGGGCTCGCTCGGTCCGGGAGTCCGAGCACGAAGACGATCGCGGCCAGCGCGGCGAGGCCACCGGCCACGGCGACCGGGCCGTAGCCCACCCGCCCGACCAGCCACAGTCCCAGCGGCAGCGCGACCAGCGACGGTACCCCGGACACCACACCCACCAACGCGAGCCCCTCGCCCCGGCGTTGGTCCGGGATCAGCGACGCGGTGAGGGCGCCGCCCGCGACGATCGTCAACGCGAAACCGAGCCCGCGTACGAAGCACACGGCCGCGATCCAGCCGGCCTGCCCGGAGACGGTCAGCACCAACGCCGGTGCCCCTAGCAGGAACAGCCCCGCGACCAGGGTCAGTCGATACCCGAAGCGCACGACCAGCCGTGGCGTCCCCAGCTCCCCGAGCACCGTCGCCAACATCAACGAACCCGTCGCGAGCCCTGCCGCGCCCCCGCCGCCCAGCTCGGCGGCGTACGCCGGTACGACCGACAGCAGCAGGAAGAAACTGAGACTGGCCCCGACCATGCTCGCGAAACGGAGGAGGAGGGGGCGGGTGAGGAGCGGCGGGTGTGTGCCTGAAGTGGCTTCGGGGGCAGGGGAGTTGGGGGTGGTGGGGGTTGGGCGGTCGGGGGTCGGGCCGGGCGTCATGGCATCGACAGTAGGGTCCCGGCGGGGTGTCGGTCAGGTCCAATCGCGGGGTACTGGACTGGCTCGATGCCCTGGCCGGTACATGACTTGGGGCGATGTCAGTGCCGCCTGCCACAGTGCGGCCATGGATGACGAGACCTTCTGGAACCTGATCGAGAGCTGCCGCCGGCGGACGCCCGACCCGGACGAGCGGGTGGAGTGGCTGGCCGGGGAGTTGGCGCGTTGTGCCGAACCGGAGATCCTGCGGTTTCAGATGTGCCTGGAGCGGGTGCTGAACCCCACGTTCACCTGGGAGTTGTGGGCCGCGGCGGACCGGATCATGGGCTGGTGCTCCGACGACAGCTTCTTCTACTTCCGGCTCTGGCTGGTCGGGTCGGGGCGGGACGCGTTCGCGCGGGTGGCCCGTGATCCGGACGCGCTGGCGGAACTGCCGGAGGTCGTACGGCTCGTGGGCCGGGGTCGGGAGCACTGGGACGACGAGGAGTGGCTCGCGTGGGAGGAGTTGGACTACGCGGCGCTGCGGGCCTTCACGCGGGTGACGGGTCGGAGCGAGTGCGACTTCTACGATGCCGTCGACGCTCAACGGGGCGCGGACTTCGGGTCGTTGGACCCGGCCGGTGAGCGGTGGGACGCGCGTGACGACGCGGAGGCGGGGCGGCGGCTGCCCCGGCTCAGCGGGATGTTCCCCGTGTCGTAGGGCAACTCCGGTACGGCGAGAGGCAACTCCGGGACGGCGTAGGCAACTCCGGGACTAGGTAGGAGAGATGACTCCTGCGATGCCGTACGCCCTACGGTCCACCAGCCCCCTTGCGACCGCGCGCACGCCCCCCTTCTCCGCCGGGGGCGTGCCCCGTCACCCGCACGGGCGGCATCAACGCCGTTCACCCGTATGGCCGCTGCGGGTGGTTCCGGGGGTCCTTCATGATCGCCGTGCAAGCAGGCACCGCACGGAGCGAGGAGCAGGCAATGAACGTACGGAAGAAGATCAGCATGTTGGCCATGGCGGGCGCGCTGGCGTTGGGAATGGCCTCGGCGCAGTCGCCGGCGAGTGCGACCTCGGGTGCCGCCACGGTGAAGTCCGCGCGGGCCGAGTGCGGGGTGCGTTCCGACGCGCGGCTGTACTGCGGCAACAAGGCCGGTGCGAAGGGGTACGCGGATCGGTCCTATCGTTCCGCGACCCGGGGGCAGTTGAACGGGACCTTCAGCTGGTTCCAGTGTTGGGGCCACGGCGACCCGCACCCCGGCGGCAACGACATCTGGTACTGGACCCAGCTCGACAACGGCGCCTGGGGCAACGTCCCCGCCGTCGACGTCTCGACCGGCCAGGACCCGGCACCCGGTCTGCAACAGTGCTGAAGTCGCCTGCTCAGGGGGCTGATTCAGAGGCGCCGACGACGTAGCGGATCGCGGCCGCGGCGTCGACCGCGATGTGTGTGGGGCGGAACGCCGGCTCGGTCCACGGGCGGCCGTTCGACACCCACACACTGCGCGCGTCGACGTCCGTCGCGCCCCGGATGTCGGCGTGGGCCGAGTCGCCGACGACCCAGGACGAGTCGAGCGACGCCCCGACCTTCGTCGCCGCCGCGTGGAAGATCTCCGGCGCGGGCTTCTTGTGACCGGCCGACTCGGAGACCACCCAGCCGTGGACCAACGCGTCGAGCCCGGTCTTCCGGATCTTCAACTCCTGTTGTGAGACACGGCCGTTGGTGACGATCACGCACGTCCAGCCGGCCGCGACGGCTTCGGCGAGGGCATCGCGCGTGGGCCCGCCCAGGGTGACGCGATCGGCGGCGCCCCGGTCGAGGAACCTCCGTACGGCATCGCCGGTCACCGCCCCGCCGTAGCGCTCGGTCATGGCCGCAGCGACAGCCTGCCTCGGCGTGTAGCCGCTCGCCTCGACCGACATCAGCCAGGCGAGATCGCTGGACGGCAGGCCGTGCGCGGCCAAGAACTCCGACACCGCGTCCCGGAACGCGGCGTCGCGGTCGACGAGGGTGTTGTCCAGGTCGAGCATCAGCAGTGGCATGTCTGCGGCTCCTCGCCTCCGCACCGATGAATGAGCCGGGCATCGGACGACATGAGCCGGGCATCCGCGCCTGACCCGCGGCTAATGCCCTGCGCGTAGCTTCGTCGCTGCGGAGCGTAACGATTACCCGGTGTGGGCAGTTCCCCGGAATTGTGGCCCGGGGAGGGACCGACCTGTGACAGCAGTGGTGTTGGTGCACGGGATAGGGAAGCAGCACGAGGTGGCGCGGACGCTGCACGGTCAGCTCGCGAACGCGTTGTGCGGCGGCGTCGAGTTGGCCGGAGGCGTGGCGCCGGACGCCCGCGAGATCGGGATCGCCTTCTACGGCGACCTGTTCAGAGGCGACGGGGAGAGGGGAGCGGGGGCGGCTCCTGAAGCCGACGACTCGCCGATCGAAGCCGAACTGGCCCTCCAGTGGTGGCGTGCGGCGGCTCGCATCGATCCGGAGAACGTTCAGTCGCCCGATGCCGCGACGGACGTGAGAGGCCCCGTCCCGCACACCGTCAAGGCCGCGCTGCGCGCGCTCAGCATGTCCCGGTTCGCGACCCGCATGACACGACACGCCCTGCTCGGCGAGCTGCGCCAGTTTCGGGAGTACCTCTACGGAGACATGCGTGAACCGGTGCTGGACAGGGTCCGTGGGCTGATCGACCGGGACACCCGGGTCGTGGTCGGGCACTCCCTGGGTTCGATCGTCGCGTACGAGGCGCTGTGCGCGCTCCCCGGTCACGGGGTCAGGGCCCTGGTCACCCTCGGCTCGCCGCTGGGGATCCGGCATCTCGTCTTCGCACGGCTGCGCCCCGAACCCCGGGAGGGCAGGGGCGTCTGGCCGGGTGACGAGGTGCGGTGGACGAACATCTGCGACCGCCACGACGTGGTGGCCCTGGAGGAACGCCTGTGCGGCCTGTTCGGCGACGACCGAAGAACGGTCGCGGACACCCCGCCGGCGGACGACACCGTGACGGAGACCGCACCCCCGCTGCTGGACCTGACGGTCGACAACGGATGGCGCGCCCACGACCTGGGGCACTACCTGACCGCCAAGCCGACCGGCGGTGCGATCCACAAGGGGCTGACACGATGACGTACTGGTTCTTCGCCGCAGGATCCGGCACGTACCAGGAACTCGATCCGATCGAGGACGTCCCGGACGAACTGCGCCGGATGAACGGGCTGTTCGAGGAGAGGCTGCTGTACACCGCCGCTCCGGAGCTGTCGGAGCGGAGCGCCGACGACCTGCGGAAGGAACTGGCCGGTGGGCCGCAGCGGGGCTTCGGGGCCGATGACACCGTGGTGGTCTACTACAGCGGGCACGGCCTGCGCGGTGGTGGACGGCACTATCTCGCGTGCACGGACACCATCCACGCCGCCCCGGCCGCCACCGCACTGGCGACCGAGGACCTGGTCCGCCTGCTCGCCGAGCGAGGGGTACGTCGGCTGCTCCTCGTTCTCCACACCTGTCACGCCGGTGCCGGCGGGGCCGAAGCCGTGCGCGACGTGGCCCGGATGGTGCTGGGCGAGTTCGCACAGCGCCCGGAGGCCTACCAGAAGCAGCAGTTGGTTTCGTTCTCCGTGCTCTGCTCCTCGCGCGCTTACGAGACAGCCGTCGGGCAGTCCTTCGCCCATGCCCTGGAAGCGGCGGTGAACGACGAGGCGTGCGGGGGAGTCCTCGCGAAGAAACTGCTGCTGGAAACGCTGGTGGACCATGTCAACGGCCGGCTCAAGGGCACCGCACAGCACGCCACGCACGCGACCTTCCTCAGCGAGGGAAGCGAATACGGGTTCTTCCCCAACCCCCGCTACAGGAAAGGCGTTCAGGAGGGGGCACCCCTGACACAGCAGCGGGCCGGCCACGACGGCACGGGGTTCGCCGGCCGTACGGCCGCACTGGAGCGGTTGGACGCCTGGCTGAACTCGCCCGCCGCGCCCGGAGGTTGGCTGGCCATCACCGGGGCGCCAGGTTCGGGCAAGTCGACGCTGCTGCGCGCGTTCCACCGCCGTGTCGAGGAGAGGGCGACCCCGGCGTACGGATTCGGGCCCACGGTCACGCTTCTTGTCGATGTGCGACACCGGAGGCTTGAGTACTTGTCCAGCCGCATGGCCGAGATACGCGGCTCCGCGCGTGCCGCGGTGGCGGCAGGGGGACGGTTCGTGCTCCTGGTGGACGGATTGGAGGAGGCGGGGCAGCCGGGCGACGACGAACCGCGCAGGATCGCCGAGCGGATGAAGGCGCTGACGACCGACTTGCCGCACATCCGCGTGGTGGCCACCGCGCCGAAATGGCCCGCCCGGCAGATGGGCGTCGGGGCGGAGGTGGACCTGGACGGGGAGGATCCCACCGAGGACATGACGGCCTACGCCGCACGGCTGTTGGTCGAGCCCGACGGCCCGGGAAGCGGGAGCGGCTGGTCCCCTGAGGAGGCGCGCACGGCCGCTCCTGACATCGTCCGGCTGGCCGGGGGCAACCACTTGCTCCTTCGTCTGATCGCCCTCCGCACGGCGATGGCGCCTCCCGCCGACGACGCCGGGCCGCTGGATCAGCACACGGAACCCCCCACCGTCACCCGCGCCTTCTTGGACCTGCTCAGGACCCGCTGCGCCGACGACCAGGAGTTCGGGACCGTGTGCCAACTGCTGACCTCCCTGGCCTTTTCCCGGGGAGCGGGACTGCCCCGGGCGAGCGGTCTGTGGTCGCGCGTCACCATGCGCGCGTCCGACATGCCGGAATCGCTGACGGAGGAACAGGTACAACGTGTCCTCGACATCGCGGCACCGCTGGTGGCCGAATGCCTGGACCCGGCCGGACGCTCGGCGTACCGGCTCCACCACGAGTCGTACGCCGAGGCGCTCAGGGACGAGGCTCCGAGGGGAATGGCCGAACGTGTGGAATGGGCCCTGCGGGAGGAGCTGGAAGAGTTGGCCGACATTCATAAGGACCGGCCATACCTGGACCCGGAAGCCCCGTGGGGAGATCCCGGGCAGGGGCCAACAGCGACGAAGCTGGCAAAGGACATCGCTGATCTCGTCCACGCCCGGGTGCAGGAGATCTACGTCGAGCTCGCCGGGACCCTTCCGAGTTGGTGGAAGGAGTTTCCCGAGACGGTGATCGTCACCAGCCCCAGTGGCTTGGAGATCAAGTCGCCCCCCACGGACACACAAGGGGGGCAGACCGTCGTGGTGCACGCCCCCGAGGGCGGCAACATGCACGTCCGCAGGTTCTCCCAGCAGAACCGGTGGGAGTGAACAGCCCGCCTACAACCGCGCCCTCTTCAACGCCATGTGTAACAACAACCGATCCTCCCCGTCGTCCAGATCCAGCCCCGTCAACTGCTCCACCCGCGACAGCCGGTAGTACAGCGTCTGCCGGTGGATCCCCAACTCGGCCGCCGTACGCCCCGCTTGGCCCGCGCAGTCGAGGTACGCCTCGGCGGTGCGGGCGAGTTCGTGGTGGGTGGGGGAGAGGAGGGGGGCCACCGCTGGATCGTGGGGGGAGTCCGGGGGGAGGGAGGTGAGGAGGCGGTACGGGCCGATGTGGGACCAGTCGGCCACCGGGGCGAAGCGGGGTTCGGCCAGGGCGGCGCGGGCCGCTGCCGTGGCTTCCTGCCAGGTGGTGGCCAGGTCGGTGAGGCCGGTGCGAGGGGTGCCGATACCGGCGACGGGGGCGGTCTCGCGCGGCGGTCGTGAGGCGTTGCTCGCCGGGGGAGTCCGGCCGTCTGTCGGTGGTCGTGAGGTGGTGTTCGCCGTGGGAGTGCCTCCGGCGGAAGACGGTTGCGAAGTGCCGCCGGCCCCCGCATTCCGGCCGTTCGCGGGGGGCCGTGAAGCCGCCCTCGCCTCGGGTCCTCGGGTGTTGCTTGGTACCTGTGCCGCCGTGCTTGCTCCGGGTCCTCGGGTGTTGCTTGGTACCTGTGCCGCCGTGCTTGCTCCGGGTCCTCGGGTGTTGCCTGGCGCCTGTGCCGCCGCCCTCACCCCGGGCCCCCGTACATCCCCCAACACCCGCGCCGCCGCGCTCGCCGCCGGAGTCCCCACGTCCGTCGAGCGGAGCCGTACCAGTACCGCCAGGCACTGCTGGTCCGCCGCGCCCCACGGCACCGTGCACAGTGCCGTCGCGTGCGGGACCGTACGGGCGGAGGGGGCGTCGTCCGGGTCGGCGGACGGCCAGGGGGCGACGCAGACCACCGTGTGCGGGCCGTCGCCGCGTGGGCCGAGGGCCGTGCGGAGGGCGGCAACCGCCATGTCCCGCTGCCAGCCGCGCTCGGCGGTGAGGACCGCGCGGAGCTCGCGCGTCAGGTCGGCGCCCGCCTGTGCCTCGTCCGCGAGGAGCGCGCCGATTCGGGCCGCGACCTGCATCGCCGCGTCCAACTGCGGAGCGGACGGGCCCGGATCGTCGTCGTCCAGGAGCCAGACGTAGCCGAGGACGACACCCCGATGGCGTACGGGGAGGCAGATACGGCCTCGGTAGACACCCGCCTCGGGGGTGGGCGGGATGCGGACCGGGCCGGTCGCCCGCGTGATGCCGAAGCCCTCGAACCACGTGCGGATCGCCGCCGTGGAGCGTCGGGTCAGGATCGAGCGGGTGCGGACCGGGTCCAGGGCCGACGGGTCCAGGTCGCCCTCACCGTCGTAGGCCCCGAAGGCGATCAGCTCGAAGTCGCGGTTCTCCAGGGTCGCGGGGGCGCCGAGGAGCTCCGAGATCTCGTCCACGAGTTCCTGGTAGTCGCCGCTGGAATCGGATGTCACCCGGGCATTCTCCCGCATTCTCGCCGGGCCTTCATACATCTGTCTGAGATCTGCGGCACGGATGCGTGACAGCTGTCGATGGTCGACGATCGGAGAGATCCCTAGGTTTCACGGTGGTCCTGTCTGCTGGTTCTGTGGAGGTGCCCCGTGCTGGGTCCCGTGATTCTCGCCGCCTCGCGCAGCGATCAGATGCGTCGGCTGATCTCGGCGGCGCCGGTGACCAAGCAGGTCGTCGACCGCTTCATCCCCGGCGAGACCGTGGACGAGATCGTGCCGATCGTCCAGGAACTCACCGCCAAGGGTCTTGAGCTGACGATGGACGTCGTCGGCGAGGACATCACCACGCCCGAGCAGGCCGCCGCAGCGCGCGACGCGTATCTCCAACTCGTCGACCGGCTCAAGGAGTTGGAGCTCGGCACCCGGGCCGAGATGTCCATCAAGCTCTCCATGTTCGGGCAGGCGTTGGACGGCGGGCACGAGCTGGCCCTCGCGAACGTCCGGCCCGTCGTCGAGGCTGCCGCAGAGATCGGTACGACCGTCACGCTCGACGCCGAGGACCACACCACCCTCGACTCGATGTTCGCGATCCACGAGGAACTGCGGAAGGACTTCCCGCAGACCGGCTGCGTCATCCAGGCCTACCTCTTCCGCACCGAGTCCGACGCCCGCCGCCTCGCCGAGGCCGGCAGCCGCGTACGGCTCGTGAAGGGCGCGTACAAGGAGCCCGCCGAGGTCGCGTTCCAGCAGAAGCACGAGATCGACAAGGCGTACGTCCGGATCCTGCGCATCCTGATGGAGGGGGACGGGTACCCGATGGTCGGCTCCCACGACCCGCGCCTCATCTCCATCGCCCAGGAACTCGCCCGGCGCGCCGGCCGCAAGCTCGACGAGTACGAGTTCCAGATGCTCTACGGCATCCGCAGCGACGAGCATCTGCGGCTCGCCGCCGAGGGTCACCGCATGCGCGTCTATACCGCCTACGGCACGGACTGGTACGGCTACTTCATGCGCCGCCTGGCGGAGAAGCCGGCCAACCTCCTCTTCTTCGCACGCTCGACCCTCACCAAGGGCTGACCAAGGCCTGACCAGGGGATTGACCCCAACACCCGCTCACGTACAAGGAGTTACGGATCTCATGGACGCTGTGACCCAGGTCCCCACCCCCGTCAACGAGCCGGTGCACGGCTACGCGCCCGGCTCTCCCGAGCGCGCCCGTCTTGAGGTCAAGCTCAAGGAACTGGCCGAGAACCCGATCGACCTGCCGATGACCATCGGCGGCGAGAAGCGGATGGGCGGCGGCGAGCGCGTGGACGTCGTACAGCCGCACAACCACAAGGCGCGCATCGGCACGTACGCCAACGCCACCCAGGACGACGCCCAGGACGCGATCGACGCGGCCCTCGCCGCCGCGCCCGCCTGGCGTGCGATGTCCTTCGACGACCGCGCCGCGATCATCCTGCGCGCGGCCGAGCTGCTCTCCGGCCCGTGGCGCGAGACCCTCGCCGCCTCCACCATGCTCGGTCAGTCCAAGACCGCCCAGCAGGCCGAGATCGACTGTCCCTGCGAGCTCGTCGACTTCTGGCGCTTCAACGTCAAGTACGCCCGCGACCTGCTCGCCGAGCAGCCCCCGGCGAACTCCGCGGGCGTCTGGAACCGCCTCGACCACCGCCCGCTCGAAGGCTTCGTCTACGCGATCACGCCGTTCAACTTCACGGCGATCGCGGGCAACTTGCCGACGGCGCCCGCGCTGATGGGCAACGTGGTGGTGTGGAAGCCGAGCCCGACGCAGACCCACTCGGCGGTGCTGTTGATGCAGCTGCTGGAGGAGGCTGGTCTCCCCAAGGGCGTCATCAACCTCGTCACCGGTGACGGCATTGAGGTGTCGAAGGTGGCCCTTGAGCACCGCGACCTCGCCGCCATCCACTTCACCGGGTCCACCAAGACCTTCCAGTACCTGTGGAAGACGGTCGGCAACAACATCGAGAAGTACCGCTCGTACCCGCGTCTGGTCGGCGAGACCGGCGGCAAGGACTTCGTCGTCGCCCACCCGAGCGCGGACCGCGCGGTGCTGAAGACGGCGCTGACCCGGGGCTCCTTCGAGTACCAGGGCCAGAAGTGCTCCGCGTCCTCCCGGGCGTACATCCCGGCGTCGATCTGGAACTCCGGTTTCAAGGAGGAATTCGCCGCCGAGGTCGACTACTTGACCATGGGTGACGTCACCGACCTCTCGAACTTCATCGGCGCGGTCATCGACGAGCGCTCCTTCGCCAAGAACAAGGCGGCGATCGACCGCGCGAAGGCGGACCCCAACTGCACGATCGTCGCGGGCGGTTCGTACGACGACTCGGTCGGCTACTTCGTCCGCCCGACGGTCGTGGAGTGCAGCGACCCGACCAACGAGGTGTTCACCACTGAGTACTTCGGCCCGTTCCTGGCGGTCCACGTCTACGAGGACGAGAACTACGACGAGATGCTGACCCAGATGGAGTCGGTGTCCGACTACGCCCTCACCGGCTCGGTCATCTCCAACGACCGTGCGGCGGCGGCCTACACGATGGAGAAGCTCCGCTACGCGGCCGGCAACTTCTACATCAACGACAAGTCGACCGGCGCGGTCGTCGGCCAGCAGCCCTTCGGCGGTGGCCGCTCCTCCGGCACCAACGACAAGGCGGGCGCCCCGCAGAACCTGATGCGCTGGACGCTGACCCGCGCGATCAAGGAGACGCTGGTGGCTCCGACGGACTACACGTACCCGCACATGGGCTGAGGTTCGGACAGGTGATGTGAGGGGCCGGGCGGTTGTCCGGCCCCTTGTGTTTCTCCGAATGGGCCGGGCCGGTGAGCCTCCGTCTCCGATACTGACCCCGTGACCATCCGTATGCGCACCGCCCACACGGCCGACCTCACCCCGGCCGACCTCCGTGCCGCCCGCGAGCTGCTGGACGCGGCCTTCGCCGGTGACCTCACCGACCAGGACTGGGAGCACGGGCTCGGTGGCGTTCACGCGCTGCTCGCCGACGACACCGGGCGGCTCCTCGCGCACGGCTCGGTCGTCATGCGGCGGGTGCGGTACCGGGGGCGATGGCTGCGGGTCGGGTACGTGGAGGGGGTCGGTGTGCGGCCCGATGCCCGGCGGCGGGGGTACGGCGGGCTCGTCATGGGTGAGCTGGAGCGGATCGTCGATCACGCCTACGACGTCGGGCTGCTCGGGGCCAGTGATGACGGGGCCCGGCTCTACACCGCGCGCGGCTGGCGGCTGTGGGGCGGCAAGATCTCCGCGCTCGGGCCGGACGGGATCGTTCATCTGCCCGAGGAGGAGGACAGTACGTACGTCCGGACCGCGCTTGCCGGGTCCCTCGACCTCGGCGAGCATCTCCTCTTCGACTGGCGTGACGGGGATGTGCTCTGACCGCCCGGATCACAAAAGTCCAGGTCAGGCGCGTGTGACTCGTTTCACCGTCTCAGATAGTAGGAAGTCCGAGTAATTGTGGAGACAGATGCGCGGTCCTGTCCTAGCTTTGTAGAAGCCGAACGTCTCGCTAGACCAAGCGAATGGCGGTCGTGAGCCGGACACCGTGCAGGTAACCCCTGTGGTCCGTCGCTCCCCGTCTCTCTGGGGGCACCTCCCACGCCCATTAGGCAGTGGGGGAGTCTCGTAACCCCCTTCAGTACTCCAGGAATTATCGAAGGAGTCGGTTCTCCATGGCCGAGACGACCGTCCGCCCCCGCGTCCGCCACGTGTCCCGCACGAGCGAGTCGGAGCGCAAGAACGCCGCCGCCGCCCTCCAGCGCGCCCTCGACCGCCGGGACAACGGCGGCGAGACCGGCCACTGAGCCGACGTAGCGCCGGGAAGCCTTAAAAAAAGCACGCCCATCTTGAAGCACGCCCACAAGCCGGGAGCCGCGCCCGCACGAGGTGCGGCGCGGTCTCAGCGACCGCGCCGCACCTCGAAGTGGTCGACGCGCTTGCCGTTCCCGTCGAGGGCCGACACCTTGAGCCGGGGCGTGCTGCCGCTCTCCGCCTCCACGGACAGCAGCGAGAAACCCCGGTAGCGCACCCGCGACCACTCCACCGTCTCCGCCTGCGTGTGCTGGCCCTTCTCCCACCGCACGGTGTCGACCGTCCCGTGCCGCGTGACGTGCCCCTCGTAGCTCTCCTTGACGCCCGCCGGGAAGCCGTACAGATCGCGCCCGCCGCCGCCCGCCGTGACGTAGACGATCCCGTCCTTCGTCGGATCGGTCGACGCGCCGATCGGGACGGACCTGCCCACCTTGCCGTTCTTGATCGCGTCGGTGCGCTCGTAGACGTGGTTGTGCCCGTTGATCACCAGGTCCACCTGGTGCTTGGCGAACAGCGGCAGCCATTCCGCCCGTACCCCGCCGTCCGAGGCGTGCGACGAGGTCGAGTACGCGCAGTGGTGGAAGAAGACGACCACGAAGTCGACCTCCTTCGTCGCCCGCAGCTCACGCAGCCGGCCGTCCAGCCACTTCGTCTGCTTCCCGTCCGTGTAACCGAGGTTGGCGGTGATCTCGTACGACACGTCGTTCGCGTCGAGCGCCACGACGCCGACGTTGCCGTAGACGAAGGAGTACACGCCCGGCGCGTGCGACGGGTCGAAGCCGTTCTCCGGGAGAGACCAGCGGGCGAGTTGGCCGCCGTAGCCGTCGGGGGAGTACCAGGCCTCCATGTCGTGGTTGCCGGTCGTCACCATCCACGGGACGGAACGGGAGACGGGCTCGTTCTGCTTGAGGAACAGGTTCCAGTACGTCGGGTCGTAGCCGTCCGTCGTCTTGCCGAGGCCGTTGGTGTCGGCGTAGCAGATGTCGCCGGCGTGGAGGTGGAAGGCGGGGTTCTCGCGCAGGACGACGTGGTCGTTGGCGGCGGCGGCGTTGCTCACGCCCTGGTCGCCGAAGGCCGTGAACACGAACTTCTCGGGGTTCGCCGGGGCGGTGCGGAACTCCCCGATGGTCGAGCGGTGTTGCGGCGCGGCCGGGTCGAAGCCCTCGTGGCCTACGCCGTAGTAGTACGTCGTGCCGGGGCGGAGGTCGTCCAGGGCCGCGTGGACGTAGTACTGCTCGACGGCCGGGCGGACGCCGGTCAGGCCCGGTGTGTGCAGGTCGCGTACCTCGGCGGTGATGCGGCGGCTCAGGTCGTCCGGCTTCAGCCCCACGCGTACGTACGGCTTCTTGACCGCGAACGGGACCTGCCAGGAGATCCGCATCGCCGTCTTCGGGTCGGCGCCGAAGGCGAGGTGGCGGCCGAAGGGGGTGACGACCGCGCCGGGCACCTTGGAGGTGGCCGGGGCGGTCCCCTTTTGATCGCTCGTCCCCGTACCCCCACACCCCGCCAGCAGGCCCCCCGCCGCCACCGCGCCCGCCGTCACCAGCGTCCGGCGCCGGGTCAGCTTCGTGCGCAGGTACTCGTACTGCTCGGCCATGCTCATCCGGACCGCGAGATGCTCCGGGATGCCGACGTCGGGTACGGGGGGTTCGGGGGGTGTCCCCCCGATAAGCACAGTCATGTCGATGAAGCTCCCCCAGGATTCCAACGGGCGCCATGCGTAAGGGTGAACGTACGTCGAACGGCCGACACCGGCGCCCGGGAGCCGTCCGCACCCCGTCCGCATCATGGACACCCGGTGTCATCCCATGGGACGCGGAGTACGGTGGCGGGCATGTCTCGCAGCATCGATCTCGCAGTGATCCCCGGTGACGGCATCGGTCAGGAAGTCGTGGCCGAAGGTCTGAAAGTCCTCTCCGCCGTCCTTCCGCAGGATGTGAAGCTGGAGACCAAGGAGTTCGACTTCGGCGCCCGGCGCTACCACGCCACCGGTGAGACCCTCACCGACGCCGACCTGGCCGCGCTGAAGCCGCACGACGCGATTCTGCTGGGCGCGATCGGTGACCCGAGTGTTCCGTCCGGGGTGCTGGAGCGCGGCTTCCTGCTGAAGCTCCGCTTCGCCTTCGACCACCACGTGAACCTGCGGCCGAGCAAGCTGCTCCCGGGAGTGGCGACCCCGCTCGCCGGTGAGCCGGAGATCGACTTCGTCGTGGTCCGCGAGGGCACCGAGGGCCCGTACACCGGCAACGGCGGCACCATCCGCAAGGGCACCGAGCACGAGGTCGCCACCGAGGTCTCCGTCAACACGGCCTTCGGTGTCGAGCGCGTCGTCCGCGACGCCTTCGCCCGCGCCCAGGCCCGCCCCCGCAAGAAGCTCACGCTGGTCCACAAGAACAACGTGCTGACCTTCGCGGGCCACCTGTGGACGAACGTGTTCAACAAGGTCGCGGCCGAGTTCCCCGAGGTCACCACCGACTACATCCACGTGGACGCGGCGACGATCTACCTCGTCACCGACCCGGCCCGCTTCGACGTGATCGTCACCGACAACCTCTTCGGCGACATCATCACCGACCTCGCCGCGGCCGTCTCCGGCGGCATCGGCGTCGCCGCGAGCGGGAACATCAACCCGTCCGGCGAGTTCCCCTCGATGTTCGAGCCCGTGCACGGCTCCGCGCCCGACATCGCGGGCCAGGGGAAGGCCGACCCCACCGCCACGGTCCTGTCCGTCGCCCTCCTCCTGCGCCACCTCGGCTACGAGGCCGAGGCCGTCCGCATCGAGGACGCCGTCTCCGCCGACCTCGCGGAGCGCACCGGCAAGCCCGCGCGCAGCACCACCGAAATCGGCGACGCGCTCGCCGTACGAGTAGCCGGCTGACCCCGCCGCCACTCGAAAAACTCACGCAGTATTTCGAAGCCGCCGGGTCGCAACCGCACCCGGCGGCTTTTCTTACGTCCCCGCCGGGTGCCACCATCATCCCTGGGTCGCATTCACGCCGTTTTCGTCCACGGTCAACCTCGCGCGATAATCGAACGCGGAGCCGCGGAATGAGGGAATGCTCGGACGTCCTAACACTGGCCACTGGCAGTCGAGGGCGTGAGCGCGGCCCGTCACACACAACCGGTGAAGGACAACCACTCATGACGACGCCCACGATCGAGCTCAAGCCCTCGGCCTCGCCACTTTCCGCCGCCGAGCGCGACGCGATTCTGACGAACCCCGGGTTCGGCCGCCACTTCACCGATCACATGGTGACGATCAAGTGGACCGAGGGCCGCGGCTGGCACGACGGCCAGCTCGTGCCGTACGGCCCGCTCTCCCTCGACCCCGCGAACATGACTCTGCACTACGCGCAGGAGATCTTCGAGGGCCTCAAGGCGTACCGGCAGGCCGACGGTTCCATCGCGACCTTCCGCCCCGAGAAGAACGCCCGCCGCTTCCAGACCTCCGCCCGCCGGCTCGGCATGCCCGAACTGCCGGTCGAGACGTTCATCGAGGCCTGTGACGTGCTGGTCGCGCAGGACCGCGACTGGGTCCCGGCGCACGGCGGCGAGGAGTCCCTGTACCTCCGCCCCTTCATGATCGCGACCGAGGTCGGCCTGGGCGTGAAGCCCGCCAACGAGTACCTCTTCCTCGTCATCGCCTCCCCGGCCGGCGCCTACTTCCCCGGCGGCGTGAAGCCCGTCTCCATCTGGGTCTCCGAGGACCACGTCCGCGCCGTCCCCGGCGGCATGGGCGACGCCAAGACCGGCGGCAACTACGCCGCGTCCCTCCTCGCCCAGGCCGAGGCCGCCGAACAGGGCTGCGCCCAGGTCTGCTACCTCGACGCGGTCGAGCGCAAGTGGGTCGAGGAACTCGGCGGCATGAACCTGTACTTCGTCTACGGCGACCGGATCGTCACCCCGACCCTCACCGGCTCGATCCTGGAGGGCGTCACCCGCGACTCCCTCCTCACCCTCGCCCGTGACCTCGGCTACACCGCCGAGGAGGGCCGCGTCTCCATCGACCAGTGGCAGCGCGACTCCGAGAACGGCACGCTGACCGAGGTCTTCGCCTGCGGTACGGCCGCGGTCATCACCCCGGTCGGCACGGTCAAGCGCACCGGCGCCGAATGGCACCAGTCCGCGGGCGAGCCCGGCGAGGTCACCCTCCGCCTGCGCGGCGCCCTTCTCGACATCCAGCGGGGCGACTCCGTCGACAAGCATGGGTGGATGCACCCGCTGGGCTAGACCCAACTCCCGGTCGAGCCTCGTAAGTCGGTTCGACACGTAGCTCCTCCCCCGTACGGGCATCTCCAGAATCCGCGGGGGAGGAAGCACGGGTGAACGGAGGGTCGCCGCTGGTGAGACCACGTCGGCTCCTTCGCGCACTGTGCACCCCGCGCCGCCCGCAGGACTCACCGTGCTCTCCCTGCTCGCCGCCTGCGTGGGCCTGTTGCTGTGGTTCGCCAAGCGCATGGACCACTACGGCGAGAACCTCGCCCTCAACCTGGGCACCGACATCGTCGGCGTCGTCATCACCGTCTTCGCGATCGGCCCGCTGATCTCCCGCGCCGAGGAGGGCCGGGTCCGCGCACACACCCGGCTCGACTACGAGTGGTTCAGCGCCCAGGCCCACGGCTCGACGTCGAACGTCACGGTCCTCGACACCTTCTCCAACCTGTTCGGCCCGTGGTACTCCCCACGACCAATCGATGCTCCTGTCGAAGCGACCGACGGCCGCCGGGAGTTCACCCGCCGCTTCGTCCTCGTCGACGGCTGTCTGTACGCCGCCGGGCACGACCTCGTGTCGTACCTGGCCCGCTGTTGCCTCAACCAACTCTCCGCCTATAGCGCGGACTTGGATGTGTCAGGCCCGCACGAGTCGATCGTCGTGGACTGCGGGAGTGACCTGCGCGAGCTGCTCAGGCAGCACGTCACAGAGAAGTACGATCGTCGCCGACCGCATTCGCCGGATTGCGGCCACGGTCCTGGTCACGGAATAGAGGCCCGGCACTTTATGACTATCGACGAAGCGATCCTCCGTGCCGAAGCACGAGCAACACTCGGCGACTGGCTCCTGAAAGCCTTGACTGTCGCGGCGTATCTCGCCGTTCCCAGCTTGATCTGCCTCGCCCTTCTGGCTGTCCACAGCACTGCCTACGTGCCGTTGGCCGCGCCCATCGTCGGAGCCGCCGCAGCGCTGCTGCTGGTGGCACATCGCCCCTGGCGACATGCCACACAGCGCTGCAAGGCGAGGCGGGAAGCCAGGAGCTCGCTGTAGGCCGACCTACAGAGCAGCCTGCGGAGCGGCCACGTTCCCCCCACACCTCTTCGACTACCTCCGGTCCCACCCCTAAGCCACCAGCGCGCTGATCACGCGCGGCGCCAACTGGTGATGAGCCGAGGTCCTTCGCCGCTACGTCGATCCCCTCCTGGAGATCGACACGATCCGCTCCGGCCTCGCCCGCACGGTCCGCGGTCCGGTCATGTCCGCGATGCCGGGCAAGGTCTGCGTCGACGGACTCGCGGAGGTGGCTGGCGAGAAGGTCTTCGTCCTCCCCCGATCCAGGCCCGCGCCCCGTCCCTCGTCGACCGCCCGTTCTTCGCGGCCTACGACGAGAGGGTGACGTGATTCACCGACCTGAATCCGGCGTTCGGGGCGAGCGAGTTCCTGCCCGGGCTGGCCGCGTGATCCGGCACTCGGCGTTCGTGCCGACCTTGCTGGGGGTTGCGCCCCCAGACCCTCGCCTTCGGCCTAAGCGGCCTCGTCCTCAAACGCCGGACGGGCTGAGATGGCTGGGCTTTCGACAGAACACGCCCCGCGTTGCAGCACCGTGTACACCACACCTCCCACCGCCCCCGACAACAGGAAACTGCAGTCCACCCCACCGGTCAGCGACAACAACGGCCCCTCGTACGACGGCAACGACACCGCGAGCAGACCAACCCCCGCACCCACCGCCCAGGAGACCACCGCCGGGACGTTCCACCCCGCCCGGAACCAGTAAATCCCGCCCCGGGAACGGCGATTGAAGACCTGGAGGGCGTCCGCGTCGTAGACACCACCGCACCGCACGAAGCCGACGAGCGTGATCACCGCCCACGGTGTGCCGATCGCCGTCAGGAGCAGCACGAAGGACGTCATCGCGGACTGGGCGTTCCAGGCGTAGTGGCCGACGAAGACGCAGACCATCGCGACGACCGCGACCGTGCAGGTGGCCCGCGCCCGGGACGCGCGCGGCAGGATCGCGTCCAGGTCGAGGCCCATGGAGTAGAGCATCAGACCCGCGTTGCCGACCGACCCGGCGGACGCGGCGAGCAGCAGTGGGACCAGGTACCAGCCGGGGGAGGCCGACACCAGCGGGCCCGCGTAGTCGAGCGCCGCCCGTGCCCCGAACGCCGTGAACGTACCGAAGAGTTGGGGCACCAGGAGCCCCGCGATCAGCCCGAGCCAGGTCGCGTGCAGCACCCGGCGTGAGGTGTGGCGGACCGGGGAGATGTAGCGCGTGTAGTCCCCGAGCAGGGTGATGAACGCGATCGGCCCGGACAGCCCCGCCGCCACCGTCGCCAGACACCACGTGGGCCAGAACCCGCCCAGCAGATAGCCACCCGCCCCCGGCAGCGCGCCGGTCGTGAAGTGCGGGGCGTACGCGATCACGCCGAGCGCCAGCAGGGCCGTCATGCCGATGGACAGCACCCGGGACATGGCCAGCAGCACCCGGTAGCCGTACACCGCGCCCGCCACGGTCGCCGCCGCGAGCACCGCGTAGACGACGGCGTACGACACCCCGTCCGCCGGCAGCCCGAACAGCCGCCCCAGCACGCCCACCATCACATCGCCGCCGATCCACACGGTCAGCGCGGTGTAGCCGAGGGCGAGGAGCAGGCCGACGACTGATCCGACCAGCCGGCCCCGCACCCCGAACTGCGCGCCGGACGACGTCGACAGGTTGGTCGCGGTACGCAGCGAGACCAGCGCGAGCGGTGCCGTGAACAGGGTGCCGACCACCGTGCCCGCGACGATCGAGGAGACCGACGCCCACCAGTCGAGGCCGAACGACGGCGGCAGCCAGCCGAAGATGATCACGCCGAGGCAGAGGTTGGAGCCGAGCAGGATCGACACGAGATCACGCGGACCGCTGGTGCGTTCCACGTCGGGGACGGTGTCGACTCCGCGCTGTTCTATCGGCATGGTGGGCCACCTCTTTCTTAGAGTGATGTTCAATGTGAACCGGGCGATGGTGGCGCGTCAACCATTTCGGATATGGCTTTTACCGTTTAGAGTGATGCTCTAAAGGAGGGATACGGGATGAGGCTCACCCCCACGGAACGCGACCGCCTGCTGCTGTTCTCGGCCGCCGAACTGGCCCGCGCCCGCAAGGCGCGCGGCCTGCGGCTCAATGTGCCGGAGGCCACCGCGCTCATCGCGGACACGGTGTGCGAGGCCGCCCGGGACGGGCGGCGGCTGGCCGAGGCCATCGAGCGCGCGCGGTCCGTCCTCGGCCCCGACGACGTCCTCCCGGGCGTCGCCGACGTCGTCACCGAGGTGCATGTCGAGGCCGTCTTCGACGACGGTTCGCGGCTCGCAGTGGTCTCGGACCCGATCGGCGGGGGACTGGCCGGGGACGCCCCGGGCGCCCTGCTCCCGGGACCCGCGCACGCCGAACCCGAGGCCGTCGTCCGCGTCACGGTCACCAACACCGCGACCGTCCCCGTCTCAGTGACCTCCCACTTCCACTTCTTCGAGGCCAACCCGCGCCTCGACTTCCCCCGCGCCGAGGCCTACGGCATGCGCCTCGCCGTACCCGCCGGATCCTCCGTCCGCTTCGGCCCGGGCGAGAGTGCCGAGGTCGGCCTACTGCCCATCGGCGGCGAGCGTGTCGCGATCGGTTTCGCGGGCCTCGTCGACGGCCCGCTGGACGCGCCGGGCGCGAAGGCGGAGGCGCTTCGTCGCGCAACTGCCTGCGGCTATCTGGGAGTTGAGCTGTGAACCCGTACGAGTACGCCGCCACCCACGGCCCCCGCGCGGGCGACCGCGTCCGCCTCGGCGACTCCGGGCTGACGATCCGCGTCGAGTCCGACTCGCAGCGCTACGGCGACGAGTTCCTCGCCGGGTTCGGCAAGACGGCCCGCGACGGACTGCACCTCAAGGCCGCCGCCGTGCGCGAGACGTGTGACGTCGTGATCAGCAATGTCGTCGTGATCGACGCCGTGCAGGGGATCCGGAAAGTGTCCATCGGGATCCGGGAAGGGCGGATCTGCTCGATCGGGCGGGCCGGTAACCCCGACACCCTCGACGGGGTCGACGTCGTCGTCGGCACGGGTACCTCGATCGTCTCCGGTGAGGGGCTCATCGCCACCGCCGGTGCCGTCGACACCCACGTGCACCTGCTCTCGCCGCGCATCATGGAGGCCTCGCTCGCCTCCGGGGTGACCACGATCATCGGGCAGGAGTTCGGCCCGGTGTGGGGCGTCGGCGTCAACTCGCCCTGGGCGCTGCGCCACGCGTTCAACGCCTTCGACGCCTGGCCGGTCAACATCGGCTTCCTGGGCCGGGGTTCGTCGTCCGACGCGGCCCCGCTGATCGAGGCGCTCGCCGAGGGCGGGGCCAGCGGGTTCAAGGTGCACGAGGACATGGGCGCCCACACCCGCGCGCTGGACACCGCGTTGCGGGTCGCCGAGGAGCACGACGTCCAAGTCGCCCTGCACAGCGACGGGTTGAACGAGTGCCTGTCCGTCGAGGACACCCTGCGCGTCCTGGAGGGCCGGACGATCCACGCCTTCCACATCGAGGGCTGCGGCGGCGGACACGTGCCGAATGTCTTGAAAATGGCGGGAGTTGCGAACGTCATCGGCTCCTCCACCAACCCCACGCTGCCCTTCGGCCGGGACGCGGTCGCCGAGCACTACGGCATGATCGTCTCCGTCCACGACCTGAAGACGGACCTGCCCGGCGATGCCGCGATGGCCCGCGATCGCATCCGCGCCGGGACGATGGGCGCCGAGGACGTGCTGCACGACCTGGGCGCGATCGGCATCACCTCGTCCGACGCGCAGGGCATGGGCCGCGCCGGGGAGACCGTCCGCCGTACCTTCGCGATGGCCGGGAAGATGAAGGCCGAGTTCGGCGCGCTCGACGGTTCCCCGGAGACGGACCACGACAACGAACGCGTCCTGCGCTACATCGCCAAGCTGACCATCAACCCCGCCATCGCCCACGGACTTTCCCACGAGGTCGGCTCCATCGAGGTCGGCAAGCTCGCGGACATCGTGCTGTGGCGGCCGGAGTACTTCGGCGCGAAACCGCAGCTGGTGCTGAAGTCCGGGTTCCCGGCCTACGGCGTGGTCGGCGACCCGAACGCGGCGACCGACACCTGCGAACCCCTCGTCCTGGGACCGCAGTTCGGCGCGCACGGCAGCACGCCCGCCGACCTCTCGGTGGCCTTCGTCGCGCAGGCGGCCCTTGACCAGGGCAACGACTCGATGCCAACTCGGCGTCGGCGCGTGGCAGTTCGCGGCACGCGAGGCATCGGGCCCGCCGACCTGCGGCTCAACTCCCGTACCGGAGCGGTCGATGTGGACCAGCGGACCGGCCTGGTCACCCTGGACGGCGAGCCGATCCGCTCCGAACCGGCCGACTCGGTCTCCCTCAACCGCCTCTACTTCCTCTAGCACCCAGAACTTAGACACCAGAACGTAGAACCTAGGACTTGGGACTTCTGATGAGCTTCCGTATGCCCCCCGAGTGGGCCCCGCACGAGCGCACCTGGATGGCCTGGCCCGGACCCAACCCGACGTTCACCAACGCCGGGGAACTGGCGGAGGCCCGTACCGCCTGGGCGTCCGTGGCCCGTGCCGTGCGCCGCTTCGAACCGGTGACGATGGTGCACGGTCCGGGGCAGGGCGAGTCGGCGCGCGAACTCCTCGGCCCGGACGTCGAGTTGGTCGAGCGTGAGCTGGACGACGCGTGGATGCGGGACATCGGCCCCACGTTCGTCACCGACGGAAACGGTCAACTGGCCGCCGTGGACTGGACGTTCAACGGCTGGGGCGCCCAGGAGTGGGCCCGCTGGGAGCACGACTCCAAGATCGCCCGCCATGTCGCCGACCTGGCCGGAGTCCCCGCACTCAGCAGCACCCTCGTCAACGAGGGCGGCGCGATCCACGTCGACGGCGAGGGCACGGTCCTGCTCACGGAGACCGTCCAGCTCGGCGCCGGCCGCAACCCCGGCTGGACGAAGGCGGACGTCGAGGCGGAGATCCACGCCAAACTCGGCACCACAAAGGCGATCTGGCTCCCGCACGGCCTCACCGGCGACTACGGCGTCTACGGCACCCAGGGCCACGTCGACATCGTCGCCGCCTTCGCCGCGCCCGGCACCGTCCTGGTCCACAGCCAGCGCGACCCGGCGCACCCGGATCACGCCCGCTCGCAGGAGTACCTCGCCCTCCTCCGCGCCGAGACCGACGCGAGGGGCCGACGCCTGGAGGTCGTAGAGGTCCCGGCCCCTACCGTCCTGGAGGCCGACGGTCACTGGGCCGACTACTCCTACATCAACCACTACCTCTGCAACGGCGGGGTCGTCCTCTGCGCCTTCGACGACCCGAACGACGAGGTCGCGGCCGGGATCTTCCGGCGCCTCTTCCCCGAGCGGACGGTCACGCCGGTGGACGCCCGTACGATCTTCGCGGGCGGTGGAGGCATCCACTGCATCACCCAGCAGCAGCCGAAGGTCCAGTGACCCGGCGGGAGGGAGTCGGACGATGGCCGGTGCGCGGAAGAACGCGCCGCCGCGCGAGGACGTCCTCGCCGCGGCCATGGGCATGATCGCCGAACGTGGCCTGGAGCAGCTCACCATGGCGGCGCTCGGCCGCGAGGTCGGCATGAGCAGCGGCCATCTCCTCTACTACTTCCACTCCAAGGACGAACTCCTGCTCCAGGCCCTGGAGTGGAGCGAGGGCAGGCTCGGCGCCGAGCGCGGACGCCTGCTGACCCGTACGGCGACGACGGTCCGCGAGCGGGTCGACGCGTACGTCGACCTGTACGTCCCCGAAGGCCACCGCGACCCGCACTGGACCCTGTGGCTGGAGGTCTGGAACCGCTCGCAGAACGCCGACGACGAGGCCCGCGACCGGCAGGCCGCCATCGAGGGCGTCTGGCACCGTGACCTGGTCGCGCTGATCGCGGAGGGGGTGTCCCGGGGCGAGTTCCGAGCCGTCGACCCGGACCGTTTCGCCGCCCGGCTGCGCGCCCTCCTCGACGGCTTCTCCATCCATGTCGCGATCGGACTGCGCGGCACGGACCGGGCGCAAGTTCTCGGCCACGTACGGGAGTTCCTGAACGAGGGACTGCTCGCGGACGCGTGACCTTCCGTCCTGGTTGTACGCAATGCGACTGATTGACCCGGTGGAACCCGGTGCGCTTGCATCCCTGGGAGTCCCCGGTGCGGGACCGGGGGAAGACGAGGTTTCGGGGGAAGCCATGTTGATGTCCAGACGCACCACCGGTATGTCCTTGGGGGCCGCGCTGCTCCTCGCGCTGGGTGCCGCCGCCGTCCCGGCCGACGCGGCACCGCACCGGCCGCCCGGCGCGCAACGGGTCAGTACCGCCGCCGACGGCAGTCAGGCCGACGGGTCGTCCGCCGAGGCCGCGATCAGCGCCGACGGCCGGTCCGTCGCGTTCACGTCGACCGCGCCGAGCTTCGGCTGCGCGCGCTCCTTCTCGTGCCTGCGGGTGAAGAACCTGGCGACCGGCGGAGTGACCGCGATCGACCTCGGGCCCGGATTCACCTACAGCGCACCGGTGCTGAGCACGGACGGGAGCCGGGTCGCGTACTCCGCCGGCACCCGCTTCATGGCTCCGTACCTCTACGACCGCGCCACCGGCAGCTCGACGAAGCTGTGGCCCCAAGACCCGCCCGGAACCAACGAGTTGGGCCGCGTGGAGTCGCTCAGCCCGGACGGCACACATGTCGCGTACACCCTCGGCAGCCGCAACGGCCCGGACGCCACCCGGCTCCTCTACGTCCGCGACACGGCCACCGGCGCCGACGAACTGGTCTCACCGGCCGAGGAGGGCGACAAGAACGGCGCCTCGGTGAGCGGCGACGGCAAGCGGATCGCGTACGGCATCCGCACCGACTCCGAGACGGATCCGGCCGACGTCTACGTCAAGGACCGGGCGACGGGCAAGCGGACCCAGGTCGACGCGGACCTCGGCCCCGCCTACCTGGTCCGTATCACCGGGGACGGCCGCCGCGTCCTCCTCTACGCCGAGGGCGGCCTGTACGTCCACGACCTGCGCACCGGTACGTCGCGGCGCGTCGCGGAGGGGAACCCCGGGGCGGCCACGGCGGACGGCCGGTACGCCGTCGTCTCGGGCGACGACGGCACCCGGGTGCGCGATCTGCGGACCGGGCACAAGGGCGCCGCCCTCCCGTGGGCCAGCCAGGCCGGATCGGACGCGCTGACCGCCGACGGCCGTACGGTGGCGTTCAGTTCGGCGGTGTCGTACCTGGTGCCGGACGACACCAACCGGGAGTCGGACGTGTTCGTCTACTCGGGGAAGCTCGCCGCGCACCCGGCCCCGATCCCGTACGTCACCGAACGGATCAGCCTCACACGGGACGGGCAGCAGCGCACCGCCGCGTCCCACGACCCGGCGATCGCGGACGACCGCAACCTCTCCTTCACGTCGGACGGCAGCGTCTTCGTCAACGCGCCCGGAGGCATCGGCGAGGTCAACGACGCCACCCAGAAACCCTCGTCCCAGGGCACGCCCTGCACCAGCGGACGCATGGTGGGTTACGTGGCCCCGCACGCGACCGACGGCGCTCCGGAGGTCTTCATCCGCAACCGCTCGGTCGGCAAGCTGACCGGCCTCGCCTCCTACCAGGGCGTCCGCTTCACCTGGATGGGACAGCCCGCGATCGAACCCGGCTGCCGGTGGATCACCTACGCCGCCACCCTGCCCGCCACCACCACCGACCCCGCGCCCCAGCCCCGGATCTACCGCTTCACGTTCAACGGCGGCGCCTTCGACGTGGTCAGCGCTCCCACGGGCGAGGCGGCGGCCAACCCGTCCATCAGCTACAACGGCCGGTACATCGCCTTCGAGCAGGGCGGCGCCGTCTCCGTCCGCGACCTGGACACCGGCACCCTGGAGAAGGCCGGCGACAAGGCGTCGGCGCCCTCCCTCAGCGATGACGGCCGCAAGGTCGCCTTCCAGCACGGCCGGGACGTCTACGTCCGTGACCTCGACGCCGGGACCACGGTCCGGGTCGGCAGGGGCGCGGAGCCCTCGCTCTCCGGGGACGGCGCCCGGGTCGCGTACACCTCGGGGGGTTCCGTGTACCTGCTCGAACTCGCCACCGGCAAGCGGCAGTTGATGAGCGCCGACCGCTGGGGCGGCCGTAGCGACCTCCCGGCGCTGCACCCGTCCGTCAACGACGACGGCACGGCCGTGGCGTTCGAGTCGGCGTCGTCCGACCTGGTGCCGGGGGACACCAACGGGGTCTCGGACGTGTTCGTGCGCCAGGCGAGTTGATCAACCGACTGTTCGCATCATGAGACGGACGGTGAGCACGGACGCGGGGTGTGCCAGACTGCGTCCGTGTTCTCGTTCGCCACGATTATTGGCAGCAGGCGCGCCGGTCCGCAGTGACCGCCTCGTACGACCAGGTACGGGCGGCCACCGTCGTCACTCGACCCGCGCGCAGACCTCTCGCACCCGCGAGGGGTTTTTCGCTTTTCTGGCCCACCTGCAGCCGGGAAAGCAGTGCGAGGGATCATTGAGGGACGGTGGAGCCGGTCATTCCGGTACAGACCGAGATTCAGATCCTCAGGAGCCAGACACCATGACGGAAACCAGCGAGTTCGACGATTCGTTCCACGTCTTCGACACGACCCTGCGTGACGGCGCGCAGCGGGAGGGCATCAACCTCACCGTCGCGGACAAGCTGGCCATCGCTCGGCACCTGGACGACTTCGGCGTCGGCTTCATCGAGGGCGGCTGGCCCGGCGCCAACCCGCGGGACACCGAGTTCTTCGCCCGCGCCAAGCAGGAGATCGACTTCAAGCACGCCAAGCTGGTCGCCTTCGGCGCCACCCGGCGAGCAAAGGCCAAGGCGAGCGAGGACCCGCAGGTCAAGGCGCTCCTGGACTCCGGCGCCGACGTCATCACCCTCGTCGCGAAGTCCCACGACCGGCATGTCGAGCTGGCCCTGCGCACCACCCTCGACGAGAACCTGGAGATGGTCCGCGACACCGTCTCCCACCTGGTCGCCCAGGGCCGCCGCGTCTTCGTCGACTGCGAGCACTTCTTCGACGGCTACCGCGCGAACCCCGAGTACGCGAAGGCGGTCGTACGCTCCGCCGCCGAGGCCGGCGCCTCCGTCGTGATCCTCTGCGACACCAACGGCGGGATGCTCCCGGCGCAGATCCAGGCGGTCGTCTCCACGGTCCTCGCCGACACCGGCGCCCGGCTCGGCATCCACACCCAGGACGACACGGGCTGCGCGGTCGCCAACACCCTCGCCGCCGTCGACGCGGGCGCGACCCACGTCCAGTGCACGGCGAACGGCTACGGCGAGCGCGTCGGCAACGCCAACCTCTTCCCCGTCGTCGCGGCCCTGGAGCTGAAGTACGGCAAGAAGGTCCTCCCCGACGGCAAGCTCCGCGAGATGACCCGCATCTCGCACGCGATCGCCGAGGTGGTGAACCTCACCCCGTCCACGCACCAGCCGTACGTAGGCGTCTCGGCCTTCGCCCACAAGGCGGGCCTGCACGCCTCCGCGATCAAGGTCGACCCGGACCTGTACCAGCACATCGACCCCGAGCAGGTCGGCAACACCATGCGGATGCTGGTCTCCGACATGGCGGGCCGGGCGTCGATCG
This sequence comes from Streptomyces sp. NPDC050528, assembly GCF_044457795.1. Taxonomy (NCBI): domain Bacteria; kingdom Bacillati; phylum Actinomycetota; class Actinomycetes; order Kitasatosporales; family Streptomycetaceae; genus Streptomyces; species Streptomyces sp. NPDC050528. Next base: position 374,193 of record NZ_JBITHH010000001.1, on the reverse strand, counting down.
AGCTCAAGGGCAAGGAACTCGGCGTAGACATCAGCGGCGACCGCGAGCTGGTGGGCAGGGTCGTAGAGCGAGTGAAGGAGCGAGAGCTCAAGGGCTACACGTACGAGGCGGCGGACGCGTCCTTCGAACTCCTCCTCCGCGCCGAGGCAGAGGGCAAGGCCCGCTCGTACTTCGAGGTCGAATCCTGGCGCGCGATCGTGGAGGACCGCCCCGACGGCACCCACGCCAATGAGGCCACGGTCAAGCTGTACGCCAAGGGCGAGCGCATCGTCGCCACGGCAGAGGGCAACGGCCCGGTCCACGCCCTGGACAGCGCCCTGCGCGTGGCCCTGGAGAAGATCTACCCCCAACTCGCCAAACTGGAGCTCGTCGACTACAAGGTCCGCATCCTGGAGGGCAAGCACGGCACGTCCTCCACGACCCGCGTCCTGATCGCCACGTCGGACGGCTCGGCGGAGTGGTCGACGGTGGGCGTGGCCGAGAACGTCATCGCCGCGTCCTGGCAGGCGCTGGCCGATGCGTACACATACGGCTTGCTGCGCGCGGGAGTTGAGCCCGCGGAGTAATCCACCCGGGGTTCAGCAGGAGTCCTCGGCGAGCTTCTCGAACTCGCCGAGGCTCATGGCCTTGCCGTCGGCCCAGACCTGGCCGGGCCGGAGCGCGGTGATCTGTTCGGTGGTGAACTCGACGATCCCGTTGTACGAGTCGCCGGTGATGTAGTGCCCGAAGACCAGCGAGTACGTGTGCTTCGGCAGGAGCCGCTGCTCACCCCGGTGCCGGGCCTGCCACGCCGCCGGCGGCGAGAACAGCGGGAACTCGACGTCCCCGCGCAGCTTCTCCTTCCGCACGTCCCACCCCGTGGTGACCGGCCCGCCCTGGGCGCTCGCGGTCGTCCCGTCGAGCGACGGCGACTGGTAACTGTCGTCCCCGCACGGCCGGATGAGCGCGTACGGCGCCCCGTCCGCCCCGAGCCGTATCCCGGCCAGCGGCAGATCGACGGCGGCGCACCCGCTCAACACCAACGCACCGGCGACCGTGCCCAGCACGGCCGCCGCCCCCCGCGTACGTTTCATGACTCCCCTACTGCAGATGCCACTTCTGGTTGGCGGCCCCCGTGCACGTCCAGATCTGCGCCCTCGCCCCGTTCGTCGACGAATTGCCCGTCACATCAAGGCACTTGTTGGCCGCCGTATTCACCACATCACCGGTCGAGGAGTTGTACGACCACTGTTGCGCGGCGGTTCCGTTGCAGTCGTACAACTGCACCTTCGCCCCGTCGGCGGTCGAAGCCGACGTCACGTCGAGGCACTTGCCGAGCGAGCGCACCGTGCCGTCGGTGCCCACGGTCCACTGCTGGGCGGTCGAGCCGTTGCAGTCGTAGAGCTGGACGGCCGTGCCGTTGGTGGTCGAACCCCCGGCCACGTCAAGGCACTTGCTCGCGAGGCCGACGAACGCGCCGGTCTGGCTGCCGCCGCCGGCCTGCGTGCCCGTCCAGGTGAAGGTCGCGGACGTCTTGCCCGGCAACGAGTAAGTCGCGTGCTGGCCACCCCAGTTGATGGTCACCGTCTTCGCCGTGGACGCGTCGTTGTACGCGATCAGCGCCTTCGAGCCGTCCGGGTTGCGCCACGCCACGTTCGGCACGTTGGTGGACGCCGTCGACGCGATCCGCTGGGCTCCAGGCCGTACGAACTTCGTCAACTGGCCCATCGTGTAGTACTCGACGGTGTAGTCGACGGTCCCGCTCGCGCCGTCGCCGTTGTGCACGGTGATCAGGCCGGTGCAGGTGCCGCAGCCACCGTTGTGCGGGCCCATGTTCTGGTCCACGGCGAGCGACCACTTGGTCACCGACTTCGCCCAGTTCCGGGTGTAGTCGATGATGTTGTTCATGTCCTCGCGCTGCTGGTTGGCGATCCAGGTGCCACCGGAGTGCTCGGTGCCGAAGGCGTCCAGCGTCGGGTACTGGTTGTGCACGGTGGTCTGCTTGGTGACGTCACCGCCGTAGCCGTGCCAGGCGATCCCACCGAAGTTGGGGTTGGCGCGGACCGTCGCGTCATCGACCGTCGAGGCCGCGTACGAGTCGTACACGTCCCAGTTCCAGTCGTGCGCCAGCACCTTCGTCGTCAGCCCGGACGCGTTGAGCTTCGGGAGCAGCTCGCTCTTCGTGAAGTAGGCGAGCCCCGACGCGTTCCAGCTCATCGACGGGTAGCCGGAGCAACACGTCGGCTCGTTCTGGACGGTCACGTACGAGACCGGAACGCCCTGATCCTTGTACGCCTGGAGGTACTTGACGAAGTAGTTGGCGTACGCCCCGTAGTCCTCGGACTTCAGCCAGCCGCCGTTGAGCGAACCGCTGTCCTTCATCCACGCCGGTGCCGTCCATGGCGAGGCCATGACAGTCAGAGAGGGGTTCAGTGAGAGCGCCTGCTTGGTGAGCGGCACCACGTCCGCCAGGTCGTGCGCGATCGAGAAGGAGGTGAGGTTCGGGTCGGTCTGACCGGCCGCCACGTCGTCGTACGAGTAGCCGTACCGCGCGAGGTCCGATGCGCCCATAGGGTTGCGCAGGAACGAGAGACCGATGCCGTCCGTGGGCGAGAACAGCTTGGTCATGGTCGCGTTGCGGGTCGCCGCCGACAGCGCGCCGCTGCTGTTCATCAGCCAGGCCGCCGTGTCCGTGAAGGACGCGCCGCCCCCGGTGAACGTCTGGTAGCGGGTGTTCTCGTCGACAGTGATGTTCTCGCCGCTGCCGCCCGTCCCGGACGAGAAGGCGAACGGCGTCTGGGCCTGGAGGCCGCGCGTGACATGGCGTCCGGCGGCGTCGTCGGTGGTGGTGAGCCAGGCCGTGACCTGTTCACCGGCGGCGTGTGCGGGGGGTACGGCCGCGGTGAAGCCGGCCACGGAGAGCAGTCCGGCGAGCAGCAGCCGGGCCGTGCGGGGGGTTCTCCTGGACATGGATGCGTTAGCCCTTCCTGACGAGACGTCTTGACGGGTCTGCGGGCCGTTAGTTAACTCACGGCGTGATCTAAGTCATGAGTGAACTGTGCGAACCCAGAGTGAACCAGAGCCTCAGAGCCGAGGGAAGGTCCATGCCAAGAACCGCCCTGCTCGTTTCCACCGCCCTGTGCGCCGCGCTGCTGTCACCGGCGGCCGTCTCCCAGGCGGCCGCCGCCGCCGACCCAGCCCCCACGCCCGTCGACCGCTTCGAGGGCGAGGTGCCCTTCGCGAGCCAGCCCGCCGAGGGCATCTTCACCTGGGGCGGTGACACCGACGACCCGCCCCAACTCGCCCTGACCGCGAGACCGGACGCCCCCGAGGGCGCGAAGGTTCTTTCCGGCACGTACGACATCAGCGGCTACGGCGGCTTCACCCACGACTACGCCGCGACCGAACCCGGCCACGACTGGTCCGCCCACCAGGGCATCCGCTTCTGGTGGGACGGCCAGAACACCGGCAAGTCCACCAACTTCGAGATCAAGGACGGCGGCGCGAACGGCGAGGCCTCCGAGCTGTGGACGACGTCCTTCACGGACGACTTCACGGGCTGGAAGCAGATCGAGATCCCGTTCACCAACTTCGTCTACCGCACGGACTACCAGCCCGTCGGCGGCATCGACCACGTCCTCGGCCTCACCCAGATGTGGGGCTACGCGGTCACGCTCCCCGTCGGCATCAAGGGCCAATTCGCCATGGACGACGTCGAGTTGTACGGCAAGGCCGACCAGTCCCTGCGCGCCTCCGTCACCACCGACTCCGCCGTCTACCCGGTGAAGCAGGGCGCTACGGCCGCGGTCAAGGTCACCGTCTCCACCACCGGCGCCGTCCCGCTCGACGACCCGGTCACCGTCGCCTACACCTCCGACGGCGGCACGGCCACCTCTGGCAAGGACTACACCCCGGTCTCCGGCACGCTCACCTTCCCGGCGGGCACCGCGTCCGGCGCCACCCAGACCGTCAAGGTCCGCACGCTCAAGGACAAGTCCGCCGAGAACGCCGAGACGATCCCGCTGAAGCTCACGGTCACCGGCGCCAAGGCCTCGACCGAGAACCCGCAGGTCGTCATCGACGCGCACGGACTGCCGTACCTGGACAGCAAGTTGCCCGTCAAGAAGCGCGTCGCCGACCTCGTCAAGCGCATGTCGCCGGCGGAGAAGGCCGGGCAGATGACCCAGGCCGAGCGCGGCGCGATGAGCACCCCGAGCGACATCGCCTCCTACGACCTCGGCTCCCTGCTCTCCGGCGGCGGCTCGACCCCGACGCCCAACACGGCGGCGGCCTGGGCGAAGATGATCGACTCGTTCCAACTCCGCACGCAGGCAACCCGGTTCCAGATCCCGCTGATCTACGGCGTCGACGCGGTCCACGGCCACAACAACCTGGCCGGCGCCACGATCATGCCGCACAACATCGGCATCGGTGCGACCCGCGACCCCCAACTCGCCGAGAAGACAGGCGCGGTGACGGCAAGTGAGGTCCGCTCGACCGGCGTCCCGTGGGACTTCGCCCCGTGCCTCTGCGTCACCCGTGACGAACGCTGGGGCCGCTCCTACGAGTCGTTCGGCGAGGACCCGGCACTGGTCCAGTCGATGGAGACGGTGATCCAGGGTCTCCAAGGCGCCGCGAACGGCAAGCAGTTGAAGGACGACGACAAGGTCCTGGCCACCGCCAAGCACTTCGTCGGCGACGGCGGCACCGCGTACGGCTCCTCCACGACGGGCACGTACACGATCGACCAGGGCGTCACCACGGTCACCCGGCAGCAGCTGGAAGCCATCCATCTAGCCCCCTACCAAACGGCAGTTGACCGAGGCATCGGCACGGTCATGCCGTCCTACTCCTCGCTCGACATCGTCGGCGACGGCCTCGGCCCGGTGAAGATGCACGCCCGCGCCGACATGATCAACGGCGTCCTCAAGAACCGCATGGGTTTCGACGGCTTCGTCATCAGCGACTGGAACGCCATCGACCAACTCCCCGGCGACTACGCCGCGCACGTCGACACCGCGGTCAACGCGGGCGTCGACATGATGATGGTCCCGTACAGCTACAAGGACTTCAGCTCGACGCTCATCGCCGAGGTGAAGGCGGGCCACGTCACCGAGAAGCGGATCGACGACGCCGTATCGCGCATCCTCACCCAGAAGTTCAAGCTCGGCCTCTTCGAGAAGCCGTACGCCGACACGAGCAACGCCTCGAAGATCGGCTCGACTTCGCACCGGGCCGTGGCCCGGCAGGCGGCGGCCGAGTCGCAGGTGCTGCTGAAGAACGCGGGCAACGTCCTGCCGCTGAAGAAGTCGCAGAAGGTCTACGTCGCCGGTTCCAACGCCGACGACCTCGGCAACCAGACCGGCGGCTGGACCATCACCTGGCAGGGCGCGTCCGGCACGAACACCACCGGCACGACGATCCTCCAGGGGATGAAGAACGCCGGCGGGAACGTCACGTACTCCAAGGACGCGTCCGCCTCGACCAGCGGTTATGACGTGGGTGTGGTCGTCGTCGGCGAGACCCCGTACGCCGAGGGCGTGGGCGATGTCGGCAACGGCAACGACCTTTCCCTCACCCCGGCCGACCAGGCAGCCGTGGACAAGGTGTGCGCGGCGATGAAGTGCGCGGTGCTGATCGTCTCCGGGCGACCGCAGCTGATCGGGGACCGACTCCCCAAGATCGACGCCCTGGTGGCGTCGTGGCTGCCCGGCACCGAGGGCGACGGTGTGGCCGACGTGCTCTACGGCAAGCGGTCCTTCACCGGTCAACTCCCGGTCACCTGGCCGAAGTCGGAGGCCCAGCTCCCGATCAACGTGGGTGACACGTCGTACGATCCGCAGTTCCCGTACGGCTGGGGACTGACGACCGTGACGAAGACGCCGACGGGTGGCGCGGCCACGCTGAAGGCGCTGGAGGCCGCGGCGGCGCACACCAGGTCGGCGGCGACCGGCAAGGCGCTCGTCACCAAGGCGCGGCTGCTCGTGCAGGCGAAGGTGGGGCAGAACGTGACGGCTGCGGTGTCCAAGCCGTTCGCCGACGCGGACCATCTGCTGCTGACGGGTAAGTACGCGGCGGCTGTGCAGAAGTTGGAGGAGGCGTACAAGGCGGCGTAGGCCTTGGCTTGTTCGCTTGCTTCCGCACCCCCTGTGGCCTCAACGGCACGGGGGGTGCGGCTGGTTGGCGGGCAGTTCCACCGTGACGCGGAGGCCGCCGGCCGGGCGCGGGGTCAGGGTGAGGGTGCCGTCGTGGGCGCCGGTGATGGTCTTGACGATCGCCAGGCCGAGGCCGACTCCCGCGTGGTCGGTGTGGAGGCGTTCGGTGCCGCGCTGGAAGGGCTCGGTGAGGGTCGAGACCTGGTGCGGGGTGAGCGGGTCGCCGGTGTTCTCGACCGTGAGGACGGCGGATTTGGGGTGGATGGCGGTGTTGATCCACACGGTGCCCCGCTCGGGAAGGTTGTGGACGATCGCGTTCTGCACGAGGTTCGTGGTGAGTTGGAGCAGGAGGGCCTGGGAGCCGCGGGCGGGGGTGATGTCGCCGTCGGTCTCGATGGTGACGCCGTGTTTCTCCGCGAGGGGGAGGAGCGTCTCGGTGGCCTCTTCCGCGAGGAGCGAGAGGTCGACGGGTTCGCGGGTGATGGACCACTGGTTGGCGCGGCTGAGCAGGAGCAGGGCCTCGGTGGCGTCGATCGCCCGGGCGTTGACCGTGTGGAGGCGGTCGATGATCTCGCCGGTGTCCTGGTCCGGGTCGGTGCGGGCCAGGTCGAGGAGGGTCTTCGAGATCGCGAGCGGGGTGCGCAGTTCGTGGGAGGCGTTGGCCGCGAAGCGCTGCTGTTCGGTGACGTGGGCTTCGAGCCGGGCCAGCATCGTGTCGAAGGCGTCGGCGAGTTCGCGGAACTCGTCGGTGCGGCCCGGGAGTTGGATGCGGTGGGACAGCGAGCCGTTCGTGGCCAGACGGGTGGCCTCCGTGAGGCGGGTCAGCGGCGCGAGCATGCGCCCGGCGAGCAGCCACCCGCCCACGAGGCCGAACACCAGCAGGAACGCGAGGACGGCGGCCGCTCGCGGCGCGAAGACCTCCAGGAGGGCGGAGCGGATGGGGAAGACCCCGTCCGTGGGCCGGTCGTTGGGGTTGATGAGCATCGCGCGGTTGGGGACGTAGCGGAGGAGGAACACCCACACCGCCGTGAGCAGCAGGGCGCCCGCCACCATGAGGAACCCGGCGTAGCTGAGGGTGAGTTTGAGACGGACACTCATCCCGGGCGCCCTATCCACGGTCGTCTCCGTCATCCACGGCCTTCTCCCTCGCATCCGGCCCCGGGCTGCGCGTCGATCCGGTAGCCGACGCCCGGCACCGTGGCGATGATCCAGGGTTCGCCGAGCCGCTTGCGCAGCGCCGAGACGGTGATGCGTACGGCGTTGGTGAACGGGTCGGCGTTCTCGTCCCAGGCCCGCTCCAGGAGTTCCTCGGCGCTGACGACTCCGCCCTCGGCGACGACGAGGACGTCCAGCACCGCGAACTGCTTCCGGGTCAGGGCGACATAGCGGCCGTCCCGGTAGACCTCGCGGCGGAACGGATCGACGCGCAGGCCCGCCAACTCCCGTACAGGCGGCCTGTTGTGGGCGCGTCGGCGGTCCAACGCCCGCAGCCGGAGCGCGAGTTCCTGGAGTTCGAAGGGCTTCGTGAGGTAGTCGTCGGCGCCGAGTTCGAACCCGCTCGTCTTGTCGTCGAGACGATCGGCGGCGGTGAGCATCAGGATCGGCATCCCGCTGCCGGACGCGACGATACGGCGGGCGACCTCGTCGCCGGAGGGGCCGGGGATGTCGCGGTCGAGGACGGCGATGTCGTAGGCGTTGACGCTCAGCAGCTCCAGCGCGGTGTTCCCGTCCCCCGCGATGTCGGCGGCGATCGCGGCCAGGCGCAGGCCGTCGCGGATCGCCTCCGCCAGGTAGGGCTCGTCCTCGACGATCAGCACACGCATGGGTTCGATGGTAGGAGTCGGCCCATATCGTCCGCGTATCGAAAACTCCATACGGGCCGGCAACACCGGACCGCCTTGAGTGACGGGGTGAAGATCCCCCGGATTCCGCTCGAACCCTGGAAACGCCGCCCGGAGCTCGCGGCGCTGGCCCTGCTGCTCGGCCTGCTGATGATGCTGCACGCCCACATCCCGAACATCGCGGGAGTCGGCAGCCTGGTGGAGAACCTCCTGCCGTGGTTCGGCGTCTACGTGCCGGTGCTGCTGGCCGCGGCGCTGTGGCGTCGCTCCGCCTCCGCCCTGGTCGCGCTGGTGCTGCCGGTCACAGTGTGGCTGAGCCTGTTCGGCGGGCTGCTCACCGACAAGTCCCACCCCGGCGGCGACCTCACCGTCGTCAGCCACAACGTCGACGCCGGCAACTCCGACCCGGCCGGCACCGCCCGCCAACTCGCCGCCTCCGGCGCGGACTTGCTCGCCCTGGAAGAGCTGACCGACCAGGCCCGGGCCACGTACGAGAAAGGATTGGCGAAGGCGTACCCGTACCACGAGGTGCGCGGCACGGTCGGCCTGTGGAGCAAGCTGCCGCTGTCGGACACGCGGCCCGTCGACGTCGTACAGGGCGATGTCGGACCGCTGGCGAAGACCAAGCCGCCCGAATCCGCGGCGGAGACGGCGGCCGAGGTCCGGGCGCTGCGCACGACGGTGACCACGGCTCACGGGCCGCTGGCGGTGTACGTGGCGCACCTGGGTTCCGTGCGGGTGATGCCCGGCCAGGGCTTCTGGACGGACTCCCGCGACTTCGGCGCCCGCGCGCTGGCCAAGGCGATCGCCGCGGAACCCAACAAGCGGGTGGTCCTGCTCGGCGACCTGAACGGCACCACGGACGACCGCGCGCTCCACGGCCTCACCTCGCGCCTGACCTCGGCCCAGCAGACGGCCGGCAACGGCTTCGGCCTCACCTGGCCTGCGGCTTTCCCGATCGCGCGCATCGACCAGATCCTCGTACGAGGCGTACGACCGCGGAGCGCGTGGGTGCTGCCCGAGACCGGGAGCGATCACCTCCCGGTGGCGGCCCGGATCAGCTGGTGAGCGGCGGCCGACGGGCGGGCACAGGTGGGCCGACCAAGGGAGCCGGTGTCGGGTAGCGTCGAATCATGAAGGCCGTGATCCGGACCCGAACCCTCCCGGGGCTGCTGCTGGCCCTGTTGCTCGCCGCGCTGACCATGGCGTCCCCGGCCGCCGCGGACACCGGCGTCTCGACGATCGCCCAGGCGTTGCGCAAGAGCCCGGTCTACGTCGACCCGGCGGCCGGCTCCGCGTTGTCGTCGTCCGATGCCGACGCGCTCGCCCAGCGCATCAAGAAGGCCGACAAGCCGGTCTTCGTCGTGGTCCTCCCCGCCGGTTACCCGGCGACGAGCTTCTCGACCCTCCGCACCGCGACCGGCATCACCGGCCTCTACGCGGTCCGCGTCGGCGACCAGTTCGCTGCCCGCGCCGACTCCTCCGTCCTGTCGAACACCGCCGTGCAGAACCTGGTCGGCAGCGTGCAGGGCGAGGACGCGAAGACCCAGCTCACCGACTTCACCGACCGCGCGCTCGCGAGCATGGGCGGTTCGGCCCCCGCGTCCTGGGGCGGCTCCTCGGACGGCGGGGGAGTCTCCGGTACGGCGCTGATCGTCGCGGGCGGGGTACTGGTGGCGGGCGGCGCGGGGGCGTACACCCTCGTACGCCGCAGCCGTCGCCGCCGCGAGGAGGAACAGCGGGCGGCGCTGGACAAGCTGCGGGTGGTCGTGGACGAGGACATCACCGCCTTCGGCGAGGAACTGGACCGCCTCGAATTCCACCCGGCCGAACCCGGCGCCGACGACGCGATGCGCGCCGACTACGAACGCGCCCTGGACGCCTACGAACAGGCGAAGTCGTACATGGCGGCGGCCACGAAACCGGAGGACGTCCGGTCGGTCACCCAGGCCCTGGAAGACGGCCGCTTCTCCCTCGCGCAACTCGCCGCCCGCCGAGAGGGCCGCCCGCTGCCCGAACGCCGGGCCCCTTGCTTCTTCGACCCGCGCCACGGCCCGTCCGTCGCCGACGCCACCTGGACCCCGCCCGGCGGCGCACCCCGCGAGGTCCCGGTCTGCGCGGCCGACCAGGCCCGCCTCGCCGACGGCCGCGACCCGATGATCCGCGAGGTCGACACCGACTACGGCCGCCGCCCGTACTGGGACGCCGGCCCGGCCTACGGCCCCTGGGCAGGCGGCTACTTCGGCGGCGGCATCCTCCCCGGCCTCCTGCTCGGCACGGTCCTCGGCAGCATGATGTCCACCCCGTCCTACGCCTCCGACTACGGCACGGGCTACGGCGACTTCGGCAGCGGCGGGTACGACGGCGGCGACGTCTCCGGCGCGAACTTCGATTCCGACGACTTCGGTGGCGGCTTCGGAGGGGGCGGGGACTTCGGCGGCGGCGGAGACGGCGGTGGCGGAGGGGACTTCGGCGGCGGGTTCTGAGCGAGCTGCGGGGGTGGGAAACACGGGCCCGGCGCTCATGCGGCGCCGGACCCGCGGAAGAAGGACGTACGTCAGAGTGAAGCCGCCGCCGACGCGATCGCGGAGGCGAACGTGGACACCTCGCTGTACACACCGGGCGCGTTCGCGCGGGCGCACCCTATGCCCCAGCTGACGATGCCGACCTGGATCCAGGCGTTGGCGCTGTCCCGGCGGAACATCGGACCACCGGAGTCGCCCTGACAGGTGTCGACCCCACCGGCCGTGTACCCGGCACAGATCTCGTCACTGGCCACGAGCCCGCTGTACCCGCTGTAGGACCGGCAGGTGGCGTCACTCACGAACGGCACGGTGGCCTTGCGCAGATACCGCTGCTGAGCCCCGCCCTCACTGGCCGAACCCCACCCGGCGATGGTGAAGGTCCCGGTGTTGTACTCCGTGGTCGTGGCGATCTTCAGCGTCGGCACGGTGGTGATGGGCGAGGCGAGCTTGATGAGCGCCCAGTCCTTGCCGTTGCCGTTGTACCCCGGCGCCCGGTACACGTACGTCGACTTGACCTGGACCCGCCCGGTGGTGGACTGCAGGTCCACCACACCCGCGGTGGCGGTGATGCCGGTGTTCGCACCGGTCCCGCTCACACAGTGCGCGGCGGTCAGCACGATCTGCGGGGTGTAGAGCGCGCCGCCACAGCCCATCGAGAGCCGGACCATGAACGGGAACTCGCCCTGCGCGGCGGTGGTTCCGCCGACGACGGGCGTGGGGGCGGCCTGCGCCGCCGAGACAGGCTGAAGACTGGCGATCGCGAGAGCGGCGGCGCCGACGGCCGCGCATCTCTTGAGGGCGGTGAGGAGCTTCTTCAACGTGATGCCTTCCATGGGAGGTGGCAATGACGTGCGCATGCCAATCGAGAGCATTAAAGAAATGCCCAAGTTCTGACATGGGCCGGTCAAATCTGTTGAAGGATTATGGGAACCCTGTGAACGTCCGCACAAGGTGTGTATTTCAGCCATCGGCCAGCCGCTCCATCAAGGCCGACGCCAGCTCCAGCACCCCCCGCTCCGTCGCGCTCAGCGACGCCAGCGCCTCCGCCAGCCACACGTCCCGCTCGACCATGTCCTGATCCAGCGCCCGTCGCCCCTTCGTCGTCAGGGTGAGGACGGACTGACGCCGGTCCACGGTGCCCGGCTCGCGCGAGATCAGCCCCTCCGCCTCCAGTTCGGCGAAGGTCCGGGTGAGGGACTGGGGCCTCTGCCGCTCGGTCGCCGCGATCTCGCCGGGGGTCGCCGACGCGTGCCGGTGCAGATGCCCGAGCACGATCAACTGGTTCGGCGTGAGCCCCGCCTCGTTGCCGCGCTCCTGCCGCAACCGCCGATTCAGCCGTACGACGCCACGACGGATGCGGGCGGCCTCGGGAAGATGATCCATGCCGGATATCGTACGCGGATACTTACTATCTACGGTCCACGCACCCCGCTATCCTCCTGATGTGACCGCCAAACTAATACGCAACGCGTACGAAGCGGCTCTGACGATGACCGCCGTGCTGCTCAGCTGGGGCATGGCGCTCTGGCTGGAGGGCGCCGAGGGACTCCACACCGACGTACTGGTCCTCGCGGTCGCCCTGACCCTCACCCTGTCCTCCAGCCAGCGCACCGCCGACACCCGCCGCAGGCTCACCGCCCTCGTCCTGCTGCCCGTCACGGCCGGCGCCTCGATCTTCGTCGGCCGACTCCTCGCCTCCCACTACGTGCTCGGCGCAGCCGTCTACACGGCGGGCATGACTCTGGCCATCTGGATCCGCCGCTACGGCCCCGCCGCCACGAAGGCCGGCACCCTGCTGGCGCTTCCGCTCGTCGCCCTCCTCGTCGTACCCGGCCCCGCGCTGCCGTCCAAGGCGCAGAGCGGGTTGGTCACTTGGGGCTGGTCGGCGCTGGTCGGGGCGCTGGCGTGCGCCGGGGTCTGGCTCGTCCAGGGACTCGGAGACCGCTTCGGGCCCTGGCGCGCGGAACCCGCCCCCGAACAACCCCCGCGCCGCTCCCGCCTCCACCCCCGCCCCAGCACCCGCATGGCGTTGCAGATGGCGGCCGGGATCGCCGCCGCGTTCACCGTCGGGCATCTGCTCTTCGACGACCACTGGCCGTGGGTCGTCCTCACCGCGTACGTCGCCGCGAGCGGCAACCGAGGCCGAACGGACGTACTCCGCAAGGGACTTGAACGCCTCGCCGGAGCCACGGTCGGCACGCTGCTGGCCGCGGGTATCGCGGCGGCGGGAGTCACCGGCGACACCGCCGTGGCGCTCATGTTCACCGTCCTGGCAGTGGCGTTGTGGCTGCGCCCTCTCAACTACGCCTACTGGGCCGCCGGAATGACCTGCGCGCTCTCCCTCCTCCTCGGCTACTTCGGCCAGGACGCGCTGAGCCTGCTGCCCACGCGGCTCGAAGGGATCGCGGTCGGGGCGGTGTTGGCGGTCGCGTCGGCCTGGTGGCTGCTGCCGGTGCCGCGCGCCCGCCGCCGTCAGCCGGTCCTCGGCACGACGAGCCCCGTCTCGTAGGCCATGACTACGGCCTGCGTACGATCCCGCAGCCCCAGCTTCGACAGGATCCGGCTGACGTGTGTCTTCACGGTCTCCTCGCCGACGTGCAGCCGTTCGGCGAGTTCGGGGTTGGACAGGCCCTCCGCGAGCAGCCGCAGGACGTCGGTCTCGCGTGGGGTGAGGACGTCCAACTTCCCCTGCGCGGGCGCCTTCGGCCGCATTCGCGCGAACTCCGCGATCAGCCGCCGCGTGACCCCGGGCGCGAGCAACGCCTCACCGGCGGCCACGACCCGTACCGCCTCGAAGAGCCGTTCCGCGGTCACGTCCTTCAGCAGGAACCCGCTGGCACCGGCCGCGAGCGCGTCGTAGACATGCTCGTCGAGGTCGAAGGTGGTCAGCACCAACACCCGTGGTGTCGCAGGGCCGTTCTGGAGTAGCGCGGTGGCCTCGATGCCGTCCATGACCGGCATGCGTACGTCCATCAGCACCACGTCGGGCGACTCCTCGCGGCAGACGCGCACCGCCTCGGCGCCGTCGCGGGCCGTGCCCACGACCGTGAAGTCGGCCTGGGTGGCGAGGATTCCGGCGTATCCGAACCGGACGATCTCGTGGTCGTCGGCGACGACGATCCGGATGCTCACGGCAGCGCCGTCGCCTCCTCCTCCGACTTGACGGGCAGTCGCGCCTCGACGACGAATCCGCCCCCGGGTGCGGGTCCGGTGCGCAGGGTGCCGCCGACCGTCGCGGCCCGCTCCCGCATGCCCAGCAGCCCGTGGCCGGAGAGCTCGACGGCCGGCCCCGGCCCGTTGTCGCGCACGCGGACCGCCAAGTCCTCGTCCCCGTAACGGAGTTCTACGTCCACTGCTGCGCCCGGCGCGTGCCGGCGGGCGTTGGTGAGGGCCTCCTGGACGATCCGGTACGCGGTGACCTCGATGCCGGGGTCGAGCGGGGTGATGGGGCCGCTGACGATGAGGCGGGTGCGGGAGCCGGCCGCGTCGCGTGACTCGTCGACCAGGTCCATGAGTTGGGCGAGGCCGGGCTGGGGCCGGCGTTGGACTCCGGTGTCGGCGTCCTCCCGCAGCACGCCCAACAGCCGCCGCATCTCGGTGAGTGCGGTGCGGGCGGTGTCGCCGATGGCGAGGAGGCGGGTGGCGCCCTCGGTCGGCAACCCGGGGGTGGTGAGCCGGGCGGTCTCGGCCTGGACGGCGATCATCGAAATATGATGCGCGACGACATCGTGCAACTCCCGTGCGATACGCGCCCGTTCACCCCGGGCTGCATGTTCGAGGAGGGTGTCCGCGAAGGCCTGTTCCGTCGCGCTGTGGGCCTGGGCGGTGCTGCGGACGTGGTGGGCGATGCCGGTGGCCGCGGCGGCGGAGGCGAGGGTCGCGACGAGGACGGCGACGATCCGGGTCAGTTCCTCATGGCTGCCGAGGGCGATCACGACGTAGGGGAGGACGAGCAGGCCGCCGAGGCGGGTGGCTCCGGCGCGGCCCAGGACGTACACGCACACCAGTTGGGCCACGACCCCGCCGACGGTGAGCCCGGCGAAGGGGACGAGGGAGAGTACACAGGCGAGGCTGAGCGCGAGGGCGGCGCAGCTCCGGGCGAGGCGTCCGGTGCCGAGGACGAAGGCGAGGGGCAGGGTGGAGGCGAGGGCGAGAAGCAGCAGGGCGGCGAAACCACCGGCCAAGTCCGTGCTGCGGACGAGGACTTCGGTGACGGCGAGGACGGCCAACGCGACGCCTGTGACCAGGGCGCGGGTACCGGCCTCGGCGGTCCGCCACCGGGACCTCACCGCCCGTACGCCCTCACTGTCGTCACCCACTCCGTCATTGTGCCGACCCACCTGCCCGTCGGCGTCCCCCTCGTGAGGGACCTCTGTCGCGTGACGACGGGGGGTGTCCGTCGCCTCTAGCCTCCCTCACCATGAGTCACGCAACCGACGCAACCATCGAAGTCCGGGACCTGCGCAAGCGGTTCGGGCGGACGCTCGCGGTCGACGGGCTGTCGTTCACGGTCGAGCCCGGCACGGTGACCGGGTTCGTCGGTCCCAACGGGGCGGGGAAGTCCACCACCATGCGGGCCCTGCTGGGCTTGGACGCCCTCGACGGGGGACAGGCGCTGATCGGCGGCCGTCCCTATCACGCCCTGCGCACCCCGCTGTTGGAGGTCGGCGCCCTTCTCGATGCCGCCGCCCTGCACCCCAGCCGCCGGGGTCGCGACCATCTCCGCTGGCTGGCCCACTCCCACGGTCTGTCGATGCGGCGCGTGGACGAGGTGCTCGAACAGGTCGGGATGGAGGAGGCGTCCCGGCGGAGGGCGAGCGGCTACTCCCTCGGAATGCGTCAACGCCTGGGCATAGCCGTCGCGTTGCTGGGGGACCCTCCCGTACTTCTTCTCGACGAACCGGTCAACGGCCTTGATCCGGAAGGCATTCAGTGGATCCGCGGCCTCCTCCGGCACCTCGCCGCCGAAGGCCGGGCGATCCTCGTCTCCAGCCACCTGATGAGCGAACTGGAGGACACCGCAGACCACTTGGTCGTCATCGGCCGGGGCCGGCTGATCGCCGACACGGCCGTGGCCGACCTCCTCGCGGCGGCCTCCGGCGACCGGGTACGGCTGCGCACGAGCAGTCGTACGGAAGCGATGGAACTGCTGGCCCGGGAGGGCGGGACGGTCGCCGTCAACGACCGCGACACCCTCACCGTCACCGGCCTGCCCGCCGAACGGATCGTGGAGCTGCTCTCCGCGTCCCGGGTCCCCTTCGCCGAAGTGGGCGCACACCGGGCGTCGTTGGAGGAGGCCTACATGGAACTCACCCGGGACGCGGTCGAGTTCACGTCCACGCCGGCCGAGGAAACGGACGAGGTGACCCGCTGATGACGACGACACCGACGAGGACGGTCCCCCCGTACCGCTCGGCGCTGCACCCGGCCCGGGCCGGTTTCGGGCGGCTGCTGCGGGCGGAGTGGGCGAAGTTCTGGACGGTCAGGGCCTGGTTGCTGGTGCTGGCGATCGCCGCCGTGGTCACGGTCGTGATCTGCCAGTTGGGCGCGAGCGGTTCCAGCGTCGGCGGCGGCCCCACGATCGTCCTGGGCCCGGGCGGTGAGGTCGTCCACGACTCCTTCCGTTTCACCCACCGCGCGCTGACCGGCGACGGGACGGTCACGGCTCGGGTCACCGGTCTGAAGGACGCCTCCGGCAAGGGGCTGGGGCCCTGGACGAAGGGCGGGATCATCGTCAAGTCGAGCCTGAAGCCGGGCTCGCCGTACGCGGCGGTGATGGTGACCCCCGGCCATGGCGTGCGCATGCAGTGGAACTTCACCCAGGACAAGGCGGGCCCGAGCAGTGATCTGGCGAAGGCCCCGCAGTGGCTTCGCCTGAAAAGGCTGGGGGAAAAACTGACCGGCTATGCGTCGGTAGACGGTAAGAAGTGGACCCTGCTTGGAGAGGTGGGGGTCGGGGGGTTGGGGAGGACGGTTCAGGTCGGGCTGTTTCTGGCGGCTCCCGACCATCAGATCGTCCACCGCTCCTTCGGCGGCACGAGCGAGGTGGCAGGGAGCGGCCAGGCCACCGGCACCTTCGACCACCTCACCCTCCAGGGCGAGTCGACCGACAGCACCTGGTCGGCCACGGACGTCGGCGCCCCGCCCCCCAACGGACCGAACAGCCGGCCCGGTACGACGACGGTGTCGCCGGCCGGCGCCTACAGCCTCACCGGCCAGGGAGACATCGCCCCCGACGAGAACAGCCCCGACATGCTCCAGATGAGCTTCCAGGGAGTCTTCATAGGCCTCCTGTTCATGGCCACCCTGGGCACGCTCTTCGTGACGACCGAATACAAACGGGGCCTGATCCGTACGACGTTCACGGCGGCGCCGTCGCGACTGAGGGTGCTGGCGGCGAAGGCGACGGTGACAGGAGCTGTCACCTTCACAACAGGCCTGCTGGCAACGGCAATCGGCTTCACCCTGGCCCAGAAGACCCTGCGCTCCAACGGCTTCAAGCCCCCCGAGTTCCCGGACCTCTCCCTCCTGGAGAACCCGGCCCTGAGGGCGGTGGTGGGCAGCGCGGTACTGCTGTCATTGGTGGCGGTTCTGGCTCTGGCCGTGGGAGTGGTGCTGCGCAGCAGCGCGGGCACGATCGCGACGGTGGTGGTCCTGGTGATCCTCCCGCAGATCCTGTCCTTCGCCTTCCCGCTCCCGGCCGCGCAATGGCTCCTGCGGGTGACACCGGCGGCGGCCTTCGCGATCCAGCAGGGCGTGACGTACTACCCGCAGGTCCAGCACAACTGCCTTCCCGAGAGCGGCTGTTACCCCCTCACCCCGTACCACGGCCTGGCGGTCCTGGTGGCCTACACGGCGGCGGCCCTGCTGCTGGCGGCCTGGACGCTAAGGAGGCGGGACGCGTGAGATGGCTGGGCTCGTTCCACGCAGAGTGGACCAAACTCCGTACGCTGCCGAGCACTTGGTGGCTCCTGACAGCATCGGTCGCCCTGACGGCGGCGGTCGGCGCGGCGGCGGCCTCGTCGCTCACGACCCAGGTGTGCCCGTCCCCGACGGCCTGCCACGAGGACACGGTCAAACTGAGCCTCACTGGTATCCAGTTGAGCCAGTCCCTGTGCCTGGTGCTGGGCGTGCTGTCGATCGGCGCGGAGTACAGCACGGGCACGATCCGCACGACGCTCACGGCGATGCCGGGGAGGTGGCGGGTACTGGCATCAAAGGCGCTGGCCTTGTCGCTGCTGACGTCGGCTGCGGGAGTGCTGGCGGTCCTGTCAGCCCTGGCCCTGTCCCGCCTGATCCTCCCGAGCCCCACGGACGGCGCGACGCTCCGAGCGGCGGCGGGCTCGACCCTGATCCTCGTCCTGGTAACGCTCCTGGGCCTGTCCCTGGCGACCTTGCTCCGCGACACGGCCGGCGCGATCACCCTGGGCCTGGGCGTCCTCTACGTCACCCCGCTCCTGTCCCACCTGGTCAACTCCCCAACCTGGCAACACCGTTTGCAGCGCTGGACCCCCATGCCGGCGGCGCTCTCCATCCAGGCGACGAAGAACCTGGAGAGGCTGGCGATCGCTCCGTGGCCGGGGTTGGGGGTGCTGGCGGCGTATGCGGTGGGGTTGTTGGTGATCGGGGGAGCGGCGTTCAGGATGAGGGACGCGTGACCTGGCTGAGGAACTCTGTCCAAGTGCTGGGTGAGACGGTGAGGTTGGCACCGGCGGGGAGCTTGGAGTCGCGGATGTGGATGGCGGTGGGGTGGGCGGCGACTTCGATGCAGTCCCCGCCTTCGCTGCCGCTATAGCTGGACTTCCGCCAAGCGTAAGCGACTTCGATGCAATCGCCGCCCTCGCTGCTGCTGTAGCTGGACGTCAACCACGTCAAGTGCTGCCGTGCTGGGGCGTTCATCAGTCTCCTAGCAGACGTGACCGAGGAATTCCGTCCAAGTGCCGGGCGAGATGGTGAGGATGCCACCGGCGGTGACCTTGGAGTCACGGACGTGAATGGCGGCGGGGTGGGCGGCGACCTCGACGCAGTCCCCGCCCTCGTTGCTGCTGTAACTGGACTTCCGCCAGTCGTAGGCAACTTCGATGCAGTTGCCGCCCTCGCTGCTGCTGTAGCTGGACTTGAACCACGCCAAGTGCTGCCGTGCTGCGGTGTTCATCACTCTCCTAGCAGTCTGTCCAGGAGGCGCGCACTCTCGTCGGGAGAGAGGGCCTGTGACCGCAGCATTCCATACTTCAGCTGATAGACGCTGACCTCGTCCGGATCGTCCACCAGGAAACTTGCGCGCTGCACCTCCAGGTAGACCACGTGATCGTGATCGGGCGTTTCCAACAGGATCATGGGCCCAGCGAGACCCGCGTGCGGTACACGCCCCATGGGCATGATCTGGATCCCCATGTGAACGAGGTCGCAGGCGTCCCGCAGCTTACGGATCTGCGCCCGCATGACTTCCGGGCCGCCGAGAGCCGTCCGCAGGATCGACTCCTCCAAGATGAAGTGACCGAACGGCGGTTGCTTGCGCTGCCAGATCTTCTGCCGCTCCATCCGCGAGGACACCCATTGCTCCTCCGTCTCGTCCTCGAAGCGCGGGAAGCGGCTCTCGAAGGACGCACGGCAGTAGTCCTCCGTCTGTAGGAGGCCGGGAATCATCTGTGTCTGATAGGAGAGGATGCTGACTGCGCTCTGCTCGATGTCGACTAACCCCTGCGCGAACTGCGGCATCCGCTCCCGCACCGGCAACTTGTCCACCAGCGCGAACAACACCCCACCTGTGTGCAGCAGTTCATCGAACTCGATCGCCCGATGCTCCTGGAGCGCAAGCCGCCCTTGCTCGATGGACCTGATGGTGTCAACGTGCAGGTTCGCGATCTCCGCGAACTGCTCCTGCGTGAGCCCCGCCTGCCTCCGGAAGTGGGCGACCAGCCCGCCGACCGCTTGCCAAGTACCGACCTTCTTGGGCTTCTTCGCCGATTGCATGCGTGTCCCTTTCCCCCGCGCACACTTGAAGTCGTCGTAGTGAGGTCGTAGAGAAAACAAATACGACCTCACTCACTGCCCCACGATAGTGACTGCCTGTGACAGTGGCCTCGTGAGTGAACAACTCCAACAAGGCCACACACGCGAGGCGTTCTACCGGCGCGACCGCAGATCGGTTGCCCTGGCCCGCGAGTTCACCCGGAACACCCTCGCGGACTGGACCATCACCGACCGGACCGACGATGTCCTGCTCTGCGTAAGCGAGTTGGCGACCAACGCGGTCCTCCACGGCGTACCACCGGGCCGGGGCCTCGCCCTGCGCCTGTGCATCCACCTCGACGGAGTCCTCCGCGTCGAGGTCCACGACAGCGGCACCGGCGAACTTCGCAAGGTCAGGACGCCGTACCGGGATCTCCACGCGGAGGACGGCCGCGGCCTGATGCTGGTCTCCGTGCTCGCGGACAAGTGGGGGGTGGGGGAACGGGCGCCGGGGAAGGTGGTGTGGTGCGAGTTCGGGGTGGGTTATGGGTGAGTGTTCGGGAGCTTGACGATGTACTGCTCGTGGCCGGACTCCCGGTACAGATCCAGGGCTTGGCGCGTGGCTGATCGTGTCTTTTCGGTGCGGTCGAGCTGAAGGAGCACGATGCGTATGCCAGCCCGGGCCAGGGCCTCTCCATGCCAGTCGCGGAAAGAGAGATACCAGTTCAATGCCCGGATGTGGGCTCCGAGCGCCTCGTCATGCAGCCCCAACTTATGCCAGGTCCACCCCAAGTTGTTCCAGGTGTTGGCCCGGTAGTGCCAGTCGCCGGATTCGGCGCACAGCCCCAGAACATGGACGAAAGCTGCGACGGCTTCCTCATGTCGGCCCAGCCTGAGAAGGGTGACGCCAAGACCGTTGCGGGCCGTTGTCTCGCCTTTCTTGTCACCGAGTTCCACGTGGATGGCCAGGGCTTCTTCGAAGACGTCGTGTGCCTCTTCCGCGCGACCAGCCTCAGCCAGTGCGGCGCCGAGATTCATGCGCACCCTGGATGTCTGCCGGACCAAGCCGATCTCGGCGGCGATCCGCGCGCTGCGGGTATGGGCGTCGATCGCGTCGTCATACCGTCCGAGTTGCCGCAGCGTGAGTCCGATGTGGTCCCACACCATGGCCTGTCCCTCGGCGTCACAAGACTCCTCGGACAACCGCAGGGCTCTGCGCTGGACGGTCTCGGCCTCCTCGAACCGCCGCAGATGGAGCAGGGCTCCACCGTGAGCACTGGACGCCTTAGCCTCGGCCCAGGGGTCGTGGACCCGACGGGCGGCTTCATATGCGGCCTTCGTCACGGTGGCCCAGTCGTCGAAGGCGCGTCGAAAGATGAGGTAGCTATCCAGGTTCAGGGCGATCGAAAGAGAGCCGGGTCGCCCGTTGTCCTTGCGGTCGGGCCAGTGGGCGATCTCCAGCAGCCCCGTACACTCGGAGTCGAGCCATTTCAGGGCGAGTTCGCGTGTGTTGAAGCCATCTGGGCGCACCTCTTCAGGAATCTCCTCGACGTGAGCCTTGGCGGATATGAGCAGGTGGCCGTAGAACTCCAGCAGCCTTCTCCGGGCCTCGGCCACTTCCTCGTGCACCCCAGGATCCTCGACGGCGACGAGGCGGGCGTAGACCCGTACGAGGTCATGCATCACCCAGCGCTCACCACCTGGGAGTGCGGTGAGGAGCGAGACGGCGGCCAGTTCGTCGAGGAGTGGTTCCAGGCACTCCGGTTCCAACGAGGTCAAGCTGATCGCGGCCCCGACCCAGATGCTGTCCCCCGGCGCCTGCCCCAACAGCCGGAAAACCCGGGCCAGTTCAGGCTCCAGCCGCGCATACATCACGTCGAACACGGGCCGCAGACTCAGTTCCTTGCCGTACTGATCAACCCCCTTCGCCCGCAACGCCCGCACCCGATCCTCGGCCGCCCGCAACTCAACGACCAGCGTGGAAACCGGCCGCTGTCGACGCCGCCGCAGCAGCGCCGAGACGATCAGCAGAGCGAGCGGCAAGTGACCGCACAGCTCGGCGAGTTGCCGTACAGCCTCCGGCTCATCCGCAACCCGACGATCCCCGGGGTCGGACAGCCGTAGCGACCGTTCGATCAAGTCCCGCGACGCGTCCGGCGACAGCCCGTCCACCCTGAACTGCCGTACCGGAAGCGAGTCCTGGACCTCCCGAGACGTCACCAGAACCCGGTGCCCGCCCCCTTCCCCCGGCAGCAGTGGAACGATCTGAGCCGGGTCGGAGGCGTTGTCCAGAAGGATCAGCACAGGCTCACGGGAACTCAACTCGCCCCGATATCGCGCGTACTGCTCATCAGCCGTAGGCGGCAGATCCGCATCCCCCACCCCCAGCGCCCGCAACAACGCCAGCACCGCCTGATCCGCAGTTACCGGAACGTCGTCGTACCCCCGCAGATCGACGAACAACGCACCCCCGGAAAACCACCCCCGCCCCCGCGCCGCATGCGCAACACACAACGCCAGCGCGGTCTTTCCGACACCGCCGAGACCCGAGACCGCAGAGATGACGACGGACTCGGAGCCACCACCGACCCCCGGATCGAGCGCACTCAGCAACTCGGCCACCTCGTCCTCACGACCGGTGAAGACGGCGGGCGCGGCCGGCAGCGCGGACAGTGCCGTGGGGGAGGGCGCCGCACGTGGGGACTCCGATTTCCCCGTCACGGGACCGTGGAACGTACCGCCCCGAAAGTCGAAGTAATCCCCGTCGCCCACTCGTCCCGCCCACCGCTCGTCCCCACGCAGCACCACCCACTGCCGTATCCCATAGTGCCCGCGATGTCAGTGGGGCGTCCTAGGGTCAACAGACACAGGCAGGGCGGCTGTTCGCGGCGGAAAGGGGCGGCACGTGGGGGACGGCATTCAGTGGCTGGTGGGTGCTACGACGAGTTCCGGGTGGATGCTGGACGTCCACTTCGCCCGCGGTATCGGCGCAGAGGAACTGGCGCTCCGCCTCGGCGCACCACCCGGGGCGAGGGCCGAACCGATGACCGACGCCGAACTGGCCGATCTCGACATCGATGCCTACCCCGACCGCGGGCCGGGCAGCGCCGTGATCCGCGTCGGCGAGGACGCCGGCTGGGCGTTCGCCCTCACGTACGGTCCCTACGTCGAGCGGCTGGCGGAGGTCTCACGGGACGGCGTCGAAGCGGTCCACTACCACTACAACTCGGAGCACCCGCCCACGATCGTCCTGTATGCGCGCAACGGCCGCACCGTCTGCGGATTCGGGCTGTGCGAAGAACGCCGCCGCTACGGGCACGAACCCGACCTGCTCCTGCCCGACCTCGTCGCCGCCGGGATCCTGCACCCGGACGGAGAGACCTACCGCGCTCCAGGCATCGGTATCGGCATCGACGACTACTGCGCCCGCAAGCGCCTCGGCCTGGCCGTCTTCGAGGACCGCTTCGGCCTCTCCCTGCCCCGCTCCGTACTCGCCGAAGACCCCCTCCCGGTGTACGCGATCATGGGTTCACCGGCCCCCGACTTCGAAGAGATCTCCACGTGGGCCGCAGCCAACGAGCAACCCTTGCCCGACCCACACCTGCGCCTGATCCCGGCCGGCCTGCGCAACGACTACGAACGGGCCACCGACCCCCAGTGGTGGGAGCGCCGAACACGCCCCCTCACCGGAGGCGTCGGCCTCGGCAGGTTACACACCCTCGGGGTCCTGAAGAACCCGGACGGCGAGACGGAGGGGTGACGGACCAACGCGACGGGGACGGCCCTGGACGCACCTCAACTGCCCTTGCCCGCACGGGGATCGCCGCTCCGCATGGCCGCGTGTACGAGCTTCGTCGCATCCCTCGCCGAACCAACCCGCCCAGTGGGAGCCCCCATGCATGAACTCACCCGCCCCCAAGCCCGCCGCATCGCCGTCCAGGCCCAGCTCCTCGACGCCCACCGCCCCACCGAACTCCACGCCGTCGTACGCCAGTTGACCCTGCTCCAGATCGACCCCACCGCCGCGATCGCCCCCAACGCCGACCTGGTCGCCTGGAGTCGCCTCGGTTCGTCGTACGCGCCGGATGAGCTGACGGCGGCACTCAAGGACCGGACCCTCCTCGAACTCCGCGCGATGATCCGCCCGAGCGAGGACCTGGCGCTGTACCGCGCCGACATGGCCGTATGGGAAAGGGAATCGAAGCACTACCGCGAGTGGGTCGCCGCCAACGACGTGTGCAGGCGGGACATTCTGGAGCGGCTCGGCGGTCAAGGGCCGCTCACCTCACGGGAGTTGCCCGACACGTGCGCGGTGCCGTGGAAGTCGTCGGGGTGGACGCACAACCGGAACGTCAGTCAGCTGCTGGAGCTGATGGTGTTGCGGGGGGAGGTCGCCATCGCGGGGCGCGCGGGGCGGGAGCGGTTGTGGGACCTGGCCGCACGCGTCTACCCGGACGAACCCGCCGTGCCGGTCGACGAAGCGCGCCGGCGACGGAACGAACGGCGGCTGCGCGCCCTCGGTATCGCCCGCGCCACCGGCACCGCCCTCCCGGTCGAACCCGCCGTCGTCGGCGACGCCGGTGAACCGGCCGTCGTGGAAGGGGTGAAGGGGGAGTGGCGCGTCGATCCGGCCTACCTGGAGCGGCCGTTCAGCGGGCGGGTCGCACTGCTCTCGCCCTTCGACCGGTTGATTCACGACCGGAAGCGCACCACCGAACTCTTCGGCTACGACTACCAGTTGGAGATGTACAAGCCGGCCGAGAAGCGCCGCTGGGGTTACTTCGCGCTGCCGATTCTCTACGGCGATCAGCTCGTCGGAAAGCTCGACGCCACCGCCGACCGCAAGGCCGGCGTGCTCCTGGTGAACGCCGTCCATCAGGACGTGGAGTTCAGCAGGAGCATCGCCGATGCCGTGGACGCCGAGATCGAGGATCTGGCGCTGTGGCTGGGCCTCAGGCGCTCTTGATCGCCGAGATGTCGAAGTTCAGCTTGATCTTCTCGGAGACGAGGACGCCACCGGTCTCCAGCGCCGCGTTCCAGGTGAGGCCGAACTCGGAGCGCAGGATCTCGGCCTTGCCCTCGAAGCCGACGCGCTCGTTGCCGAACGGGTCCTTCGCCGCGCCGTTGAACTCCAGGTCGATGGTGATCGGCTTGGTGGTGCCGAGGATCTCCAGGTCACCGGTGATGCGGTAGTCGTCGCCACCGAGGGACTCGGCGGAGGTGGAGCGGAAGGTCATCGTGGGGAACTCGTCCGTCTTGAAGAAGTCCGCGCTCTTGAGGTGACCGTCACGGTCCGGCGAGCCGGTGTCGATGCTGTCCATCTTGACGTCGAGGGACGCGGTGGACTTGGCCGGGTCGGTGCCGTCCAGGTGCAGCGTGCCGGTGAAGTCGAGGAACTTGCCCTTGACGTTGGTGACCATCGCGTGGCGGGCGGTGAAGCCGAGCGTGGTGTGCGCCGGGTCGATCGTGTAGTCGCCGGTCAGCGCGGCCAGGTCAGGGTTGACGGCGGCGGGGGCCGAGGTGGTGGTGTCGGTCTCGTCGCTCTTGCGGCCGAAGATGCCCATGACGTGCTCCTAAAAATGGGGACGGGAGTGTGCGGGGGTGGTACGGGGTGAAGCGGAGTGGTGCGGGGGTTGAATCTGTTGAACGTTCAACGATGCCAACACGAAGGACCGTAGACCTATTCCATTCAATTTTCAACATCATCCGCAGGGTGTTGCGCCAACTACTACGAGTACGCTCTCCCGGCAGTCCCGGCAACGCGAGAACCACTCCGCGCATCACTCCAGCGATGGCATCCGCCGCACGTGAATGTGAGGTGGCTCTCAGCTGTCGGGTTTGTGTAACCCCTACAACCGGCATGCCTCGTGAGCAGTCGGAACGGCTGCATGCCG
Organism: Streptomyces sp. NPDC050528; assembly: GCF_044457795.1. NCBI lineage: Bacteria > Bacillati > Actinomycetota > Actinomycetes > Kitasatosporales > Streptomycetaceae > Streptomyces > Streptomyces sp. NPDC050528. Next base: position 348,847 of record NZ_JBITHH010000001.1, on the reverse strand, counting down.
GTGAGGTTCTGTTCAGTGGCACCAGGAAAACGGTCCGGAGACTGTGCAGAGTCGACGGCGCCCTTTCCTTGGACTCCTTCGTAGGGTCAGTACATGACCGTTTTGGATGAGGCGCCGGGTGAGCCGACGGACGCGCGCGGGCGAGTGGCCGAACTGCACGAGATCCGTGCGCGGGCACTGGCCGGCCCGAGCGAGAAGGCGACCGAGGCGCAGCACGCCAAGGGGAAGCTGACCGGTCGGGAGCGCATCGACCTGCTCCTCGACCCCGGGTCCTTCCGCGAGGTCGAGCAGCTGCGCCGGCACCGTGCCGTGGGCTTCGGCCTGGAGGCCAAGAAGCCGTACACCGACGGTGTCATCACCGGCTGGGGCACGGTCGAGGGCCGCACGGTCTTCGTCTACGCGCACGACTTCCGTATCTTCGGCGGCGCGCTGGGCGAGGCCCACGCCACGAAGATCCACAAGATCATGGACATGGCCATCGCGGCCGGCGCGCCGCTGGTGTCGCTCAACGACGGCGCCGGTGCCCGTATCCAGGAGGGCGTCTCCGCCCTCGCCGGCTACGGCGGCATCTTCCAGCGCAACACCAAGGCGTCCGGTGTCATCCCGCAGATCAGCGTGATGCTCGGCCCGTGCGCGGGCGGCGCGGCCTACAGCCCCGCCCTCACGGACTTCGTCTTCATGGTCCGCGAGACCTCGCAGATGTTCATCACCGGTCCGGACGTCGTCAAGGCGGTCACCGGCGAGGAGATCTCGCAGAACGGGCTCGGCGGTGCCGACGTCCACGCGGAGACCTCCGGCGTCTGCCACTTCGCGTACGACGACGAGGAGACCTGCCTCGCCGAGGTGCGCTACCTCCTGTCGATGCTCCCGCAGAACAACCGCGAGAACCCGCCCCGCGCCGAGTCGAGCGACGAGGCCGAGCGCCGCTCGGAGATCCTGCTGGACCTGGTTCCGGCCGACGGCAACCGGCCGTACGACATGACCAAGGTCATCGAGGAGATCGTCGACGACGGCGACTACCTCGAAGTCCACGAGCGCTGGGCCCGCAACATCATCTGCGCGCTGGCCCGCCTCGACGGCCAGGTCGTCGGCATCGTCGCCAACCAGCCGCAGACCCTCGCCGGCGTCCTGGACATCGAGGCGAGCGAAAAAGCTGCGCGCTTTGTCCAGATGTGTGACGCTTTTAACATTCCGATCGTTACGTTCCTGGACGTTCCGGGATTCCTTCCCGGCGTCGACCAGGAACACGGCGGAATCATCCGGCACGGAGCGAAGCTGCTCTACGCGTACTGCAACGCCACCGTGCCGAGGATTTCGCTCATCCTGCGCAAGGCGTACGGAGGTGCCTACATCGTCATGGACAGCCAGTCCATCGGCGCCGACCTCACCTACGCCTGGCCCACCAACGAGATCGCCGTGATGGGCGCCGAAGGTGCCGCCAACGTCATCTTCCGCCGCCAGATCGCCGACGCCGAGGACCCCGAGGCGATGCGGACGCGCATGGTCAAGGAGTACAAGTCCGAGCTGATGCACCCGTATTACGCGGCTGAGCGCGGACTCGTCGACGACGTCATCGACCCCGCCGAGACCCGCGAAGTACTCATCAGGTCGCTCGCGATGCTGCACACCAAGCACGCGGACCTGCCCTCGCGCAAGCACGGCAACCCCCCGCAGTAACCCAGCGGACCCTCCGCGCTACCCGTGCGGAAACCTCAGCCACGGAGACTGAACCTATGAGCACCCCTGACATTCGTGTCGAGAAGGGCCACGCCGAGCCCGAGGAAGTTGCCGCGATCACGGCGATCCTGCTGGCTCGTGCGGCGGCTGCGCCTGCCGATGCCCCGACCCACCGTCCGCTTCCCAAGGCCGGCTGGCGTCGGCTGGAGCGCGAGGGCGGGTTCCGCGCTCCGCATAGCTGGCACTGAGGCTTTTAGCGCGTTCACTGCGGCCCCACTCTTCTTCGGGAGGGTGGGGCCGTTGGCGTTTGCAGGTCAGTTGATGGTGAGGTCCTTGACTGGAAGGTCGAGGGTGGTGATGCGGGCGCCGTCGGGAGATCGGCAGGTCACAATGGTCAGCGAGTCGAGGGAACTGAGGTCGCGGTAGGTGCGGGAGTCCCCAGGTACGACGCAGCCAAGAAGCGTGAGCCTCCTCAATTTGGAGGGAAGCGGCTCACGTGCTGTCAGCCACTCCAGCAAGGACATGCAGCTGAGGCGGAGGTCTAGGAGCCTGGGCATGGCGGTGACGCTGCTCAGGCCACGCGGCGTACATGTGTCCGCGGTCCCCAGGAGAAGGCTTGTGACATCGGGGAGGTTTCTCAAAAAGGTCAGTTCGCTGGTCTCGCTCAGCTCGTTGAGGCTCAACCAGGCCGTCGTCGGCCCAAGACGCAGACTGTCGAGGTCGGTCGTGCCCCGGTGGTCGAGCGCGAAGTAGAGGAGCTTCCCCAAGTTCTCCATAGATTCCAGGCCGTGCAGCTTTCCTTGCCCAAAGACCGTGAGCATCAGCAGCTGTGAGTGGGCCGTCAGTACTGAGAGGTCTCCGGGGCCGCTGAGGTTGTAGATCGACAGACACTGCAGGGGCGGGAGTTGGTCCAGTGCAGCGAGCGTTGGGAACGGGTAATAGATCGACAGCGTTGTGATGGACTTCAACCGAGTCGCTGCGCGCCACTGCTGGGAGTGAGAGAGACGCACTTCGTGTCCTTCCAGCGGCAGCCCAGCCAATACTTCCTCGCCGTAAGCGTCCGCGTCGAAGTATGCCCAGGCATCAATGAAGGCTTCGATGACGCGGCGGCGCCGGTCCTCCGCGTACCCCACCATCAACGCCAACGCCTCCTCACCCCCGATCATCGCCACGGTCCGCACCGTCTGCACGGCGGCTTTCTCCGTCAACTCGCCCAGCGAACGCGGCAGGCGCCGCAGCAAGCTCGTCCCCACCGCCGCCAGAGCCGGCGCATCTGTAGGCCGCCGAGCCGGAAGCAGCGCAGCCACCGCCCCATCCAGCCGCCTCGCCAGCCCCTCCGAAACCGTCGGCAACGTCTCCTGACAAGAAGCCGCGAGCAACCGCAGCCCCCGCGCATACCGGGGTTCCGCCTCCGCCCGATCCAGAATCCCGTCCAACAACTCCTGCCGCTGACGGGAGTTGGCATGCCCCGCAGCCATGATGATCGTCTCGCGCCACAGGTCCAGGTGGGCCCGCCCGACCAGATTCCCGATCCGGTCCTCCTCCGTCGCCTCCTCCGCTGCCAGGTACTCCTGGAAGGTCCGGTGGACGAAGTCCAGGCGCCCCTCGACGGGGGAGCGGAGGATCCCGGAGCGGTCCCGCAACTGCTCCAGAACGCCGTGGCCGTCCTGTACCTCCAGGTGCCGCATCGCCGAAAGCTTGCCCGCGACATGGACGGCAGCCTGATCCAGGGCGATCTCGCTGCGGTTGTTGTCCGAGAGACGCCAGGCCAGATCCCGCAGCACGACCAGCTTGTCGCCGAGGCTGAGCTTGCTGTCCAGCGCGCTCGGGACGTTCCGGTCGGCGTCTCGGTCGTGGACCAGGGTATGGAGCGCGTTCCGGTACAACTCCATCCGGTCCCGGGGGAGTTGGCTACCCCGGTTCAGATGCATCGCGCACAGCATCGCCGCCAGCAACGGCGTCCCCGCCAGGGACTGGAGATGCGCACGATCCTTGAGGCTGTTCAGCAAGGACTGCTCGTAGCGCGGCAACTCGTCGACACCGCACGGAAGTTCGTCCCCCAGCTCCCGCACCGCCTCGTGCCACTGCCGTACGAACGCGGCCAGGTCAGGCGGTGTCATCCGGTCCAAGTGCAGCGCGGTGAAGTCCTCCCGGCGCAGCCAGTCCGCCCCGGCGGCGGTCGGACGCGAGGTCACGACGACCCGTATGCCGCCGTAGGCCCCAAGAAGCTTGCGGAGCCAGTCACGCACCGACCGGCGTTCCGAGCCGAGCAGCTCGTCCACTCCGTCCACCAGCAACAGGACCTTGTTGTCCCGCAGTTGGCGCTCCACCCACCCCCTGGGCATGATCCCGGTGATGTTCCCGGCGACACCGTCCAGCAGCTCCTCGGGCTTCTTGGGGAGCGAACGGCCGCTGTACTCACGGAGCTTGACGAAGACCGGCGTCAGGCCGTTCCAGTCGGCCAGTTCCGCGGTGAAGGCGCCCCGCGCCGCCGTGATCGCCAGCCAGCGCAGCAGTGTCGTCTTGCCGGAGCCCGCCTCGCCGCGCAGGAGCACCCTGGACGCCCCGCCCAGCGCCGACTCCACCCGCATCCCGGAACTCTCCGTCCCGGACTCCTCCCAGCCGCTCAGGTCCGGCCTGAGGGGTAGTGCGCGGACGGAACGGCGGCGGGTTCCGTCGTCCCCCGTGGCGCGCAGGCTGACGTAGGCCACGGACAGTCGTACCTGCGCGGCGGCGCGGTCGGATGTGCGGCGGAAGAGTTCCACCTCGTCGAGGGTGTTGCTGACCAGCTCCATGTACCAGCGGCGGAACTGGTGGTCCTGATCCGTGCCGTCGGGGGCGAACAGGGAGCGGTCGGGGAGGCGTTCGAGGACGCGGGCGACCCGGTCGCTCAACGAGCTGGTGCGGGCCAGGAGTTCGGCCAGGGTGCGCTCCTCGAAGACCGGGAGGGTGCGCACGATGCTGACGTAGTACTCGCAGCACTCGCTGAAGAGGAGGTCGTAGAGGCGGGTCTCGGGTTCGTTCAGGCCTATCGGTGGGCTTACCGATGCCGTGATGCGGCGGATCAGTTCGGCCGGTTGTGCGTCCGCCGCCAGGATCGCCTCGTCGGACAGGTCGGCGCGCTCGAACGTGTCGCACACCCCGTTGAGCGCCGCCTCGCGGCCGCTCTCGTCCAGGCCGCGGAACTCCTGGGCCAGGAACGGCTCGATCCGCGCGGCCACCGTGTCGGCCATCTCCTCGAACTGGCGCTGGACGCTGCGCTGTTGGCGCAGGCCCGGCAGCCGTCGTCGTACGAGATCGTCCATCGGGAGCCGGCGTTCCTGCTCCTGCCGCTTGCCGCCCAGCCATGTCTGCGCCGCCGCCTTCACCACGGTCGTCCCCAGGCGTAGTGCAGCCGCCTCCGCGCTCATCGTGTCCCCCTTGCCGAACCGAAGAGCGTTCATTGTGGCAGGGGGGTACGACAAAGGGGCCTACTCCAGGCGGAGTTGGCCCCTTGGCGTGGTAATGCCGCGTACTACCGGAGGCGGGCCATCAGCGCGTGCTCCACCAGCGTGATCAGAGCCGACTTCGCGTCCGCGCGGTGGCGGGCGTCCGTCGTGATGATCGGGGTGTCCGGGCCGATCTGCAGGGCCTCGCGGACCTCGTCCGGGTTGTACGGCTGCTGGCCGTCGAAGCCGTTCAGGGCGATGACGAAGGGCAGGCCGCTGTTCTCGAAGTAGTCGACCGCGGGGAAGCAGTCGGCGAGACGGCGGGTGTCCACGAGCACGATCGCGCCGATCGCGCCGCGCACCAGGTCGTCCCACATGAACCAGAAGCGGTCCTGGCCCGGCGTACCGAAGAGGTACAGGATCAGGTCCTGGTCCAGGGTGATACGGCCGAAGTCCATCGCGACCGTCGTGGTCGTCTTGTCTCCGGTGTGGGTGAGGTCGTCGATGCCCGCGGACGCGGACGTCATCACAGCCTCGGTACGCAGCGGGTTGATCTCCGAGACGGCCCCGACGAACGTGGTCTTGCCCACGCCGAAGCCACCCGCCACCACGATCTTCGCCGAGGTGGTGGAGCGGGAAGGCCCTCCGCTAGAGCTTGCGAAGTCCACTGAGCACCCTTTCGAGCAGTGTCACATCTGGCTGGCCGCCGGCGTTCTCGTCGCCGCCGGGTTGATGGATGGCGACCAGGCCCGCCTCCGCCAAGTCGGCGACGAGGATCCTGGCCACACCGAGAGGGATCGTCAGGAGGGCCGAGATCTCGGCCACCGACTTGATCTCCCGGCAGAGGTTGCAGATCCGCTGATGCTCGGGCAACTGGCCCTGCATCTGGTGCGGCTGCGCGGTGGTGTGCACCAGCGCCTCGATGGCGAGCTGGTAGCGGGGGCGGGTCCGGCCGCCGGTCATGGCGTACGGACGCACCAAGGGGTTGCTCGACGACCCGGCGGGTGCCGACTCGGGTGAGCGTCGATGCGGCTGCACGGGCTGGATGCGCGGCGCCGGCGGCTGGTCGTACGGCGACGGACCGGGACCCTGTGGGCCCTGCGGGTACTGCGGGCGGCGCGGGGACGGCGAGGAGGGGAAGTTGTACCGGTTCTGGGAACCGTCGCCCTGCCCCTGGCCGGGGCCGTACGACCAGTTGCCCGAAGACGAACCGCCTGGGGGTGTTGCCACTTTCTCCTCCTCCGACTGTGCCGGGCACCCATCAATGTGGAGCCGCGTCCCGAAACCTTATGGCCTCAGGACGCCAAAACGCACCGTCCGTCTGTTAGTTGAGAAGGCTCCCCTGGAGCTCTGCTCGAAGGTCCGGGGTCAGGACCGTACCGGCACGGTCCACCAGAAGGGCCATCTCGTACCCAATGAGGCCGATGTCCGCCTCGGGGTGCGCGAGAACCGCGAGCGAGGAACCATCGGATACGGACATGATGAAGAGGAATCCCCGCTCCATCTCCACAACCGTCTGATTCACGCTGCCGCCCTCGAAGATGCGCGAGGCACCGGCGGTCAGTGAGGTAAGACCCGACGCTACGGCCGCCAACTGGTCGGCACGGTCACGCGGGAACCCTTCGGACATCGCCAGAAGGAGTCCGTCGGCGGAGACCACCACGGTGTGGGACACCCCCGGGGTGTTGTCCACGAAGTTGGTGATCAACCAGTTCAGGTTCTGCGCCGCCTGGCTCATCGGGCTCACACTAACGCTCCTGGTTGTAGGTGCTGTCAGAGCCGAAGCCCTGACCGTTCGTTTCACTGCCTTCGCTGCGTCCCCGCTGGACCCCGCGGCGCAGGTTGCTCAGCCTGCCCCGGATGTCCTCGGGAGCGCGGGAGACCTGGGGGCCGCCCTGCGGGGTGCTCTCGGCGGTGCCCTCGACCAGGTTGGCCTTGGGTACCCGCCGCGGCAGGCCGGAGGAGGTGACCCCGCCCGCCTTCGGCTTCTTCAGCGCCGACGCCTGCTGCCAGCGCTCGTCGTTCGCCGACTGCCAGTCCGTCGTGCCCGTACTGCCGTTGGCACTCGCGGTACCGAAGATATCGACCTTGCTGCTCTCCGGTGCGGAGGGCGACGAGGCGGGCTGCGAACCGTTGCTGCCGTTCGCGGCCGAACCGCGGCGCGGCAGTCCGGCGTCGGTCAGCGCGTGGACGGCGGAGGGAGCCGGTCCCGGACGCTCGAAGCCTACGTGGTCCCGCTCACTCACGTCAGCGGCCTGCGTGGACTCCGCTTCCGGAGCGTACTGGTCCGGGTACCCGTTGCGGTAACCGTCCTGCTGGGGCCAGTCGTCCTGGTAGGACGGCTCTTCGAAGCCCGAGAACGTCTCCGACCCGTTGGGGTGCGCCGACGCGTGCTCCTCCTGCACCGGCTCCGCGTAACCCGGCTCCGGGTAACCGCCGTTCGACGGGAAGGAGTCGGGGAACGAGTCGGTCCCCGGTGCCCCGCCGTTCGGCGGGAAGTACTGCTCCTCGTACGAGGGCTGGCGCGGCTCGTCGTACGACGTCTGCTGCTGCTCCTCGTACGCCGGCTGACCGGTGAAGCCGGTCGGCTGGTCCTGGTAGCCCTGCTGTCCGTTGCCGTACGGCTGCTGCTGCGGGGCGTCGAACTCGTTGAACTCCGCGTACTCGCCCGCTTCCAGCTCCTGGCCCGGCTTCTGGGACTCCAGGGCCGCGCGGCGCTCCTCGCGCATCAGCGAGCGGCCCACCGGGTCCAGCTCGCGGATGTCGTCCGGAACCTCGGAGTAGCGGGTGTCGTCGAAGCCGAGCTCGGCCGCGGTGCGCATCGGGGCGTGGTTGAAGTCCTCGCCCTGGAACTGCTGCTGCGGCTGCTCCGGCATGATCTGCGAGACGGTGAACTCGTCGCGCTGGAGCTGCGATTCGCCACCGCCACCGTGCGTGATCGCGTCCGGCAGCATGACCAGCGAGGTCGTGCCGGCCTGCTCGCCCGAGGGGCGGAGCTGGACGCGGATGCCGTGCCGGTCGGACAGCCGGCCGACCACGAACAGGCCCATGCGCTGGGAGATCGCGACGTCCACGGTCGGCGGGTTGGCCAGCTTGTGGTTGATGTCCGCGAAGTCCTCGGCGGTGAGGCCGATGCCCTTGTCGTGGATCTCGATCATCACGCGGCCGTCGGGGAGACGGGTCGCGGTGACGCGGACCTTGGTCTGGGGGGAGGAGAACGTCGTCGCGTTCTCCAGCAGCTCGGCGAGCAGGTGCACGAGGTCGGTCACCGCGCGGCCGTGGATCTCGGCCTCCGGGACGCCCGACAGCTCGATGCGCTCGTACTGCTCCACCTCGGAGGAGGCGGCGCGCAGCACGTCGACCAGCGGGACCGGCTGGTCCCAGCGACGGCCGGGCTCCTCGCCGGCGAGGACCAGGAGGTTCTCGCCGTTGCGGCGCATACGGGTCGCGAGGTGGTCCAGGCGGAAGAGGTTCTCCAGCTGGTCCGGGTCGGCCTCGTTGTTCTCCAGGTCGGTGATGAGGGTCAACTGGCCCTCGATCAGCGACTGGTTGCGGCGCGACAGGTTGGTGAAGATCGCGTTGATGTTGCCCCGCAGGAGGGCCTGCTCGGCGGCCAGTCGTACGGCTTCGCGGTGGACCTGGTCGAAAGCTCTGGCGACTTCGCCGATCTCGTCGGTCGTGGTGATCGGGATCGGGGAGATCCGGGTGTCCACGCGTCCGGGGTCGGTGCGCGAGAGCTGGTCGACCAGCATCGGCAGGCGCTGCTCGGCGATGCCGAAGGCCGCGTTGCGCAGCTGGCGCATCGCGCGGCTCATCTGGCGGGCGACGGCACCGGCCAGGATGAAGGCGAGGAGCAGGGCGACGACGACGGCGGCACCGGTGATGATGGCGTCGCGCTTGGCGGTGTTGGCGATGTCGGACGCCTCGCTCACCGCGGTGTCGGCCTTGTCCTCCTCGATCTTGCGGTAGGCCTCGTACTTGAGGGTCGTACCCGCCCACCAGTTCTGCGCGGTGATGCCCTTCGTGGCGAGCACCGCACGCGCCGAGGGGTCGGTGGTCTGCAGCTGCGACATCGCCGTGATCATGTCGATCGGGTTGGCGGGCGGCGGCACATACGTCTCGTTGGCGGCCTTCGCCTGCGCGGCGGCCTGCTTGACCATGGCCGCGCCGTCGGTCTTGACCTTCGCCAGGGCCGTGTTCAGCCGCGTGATGTCCGCGTCGGTACCACCGGCCTGGTACTCCTGGATGGCGATGCCCTCCAGGTACGCGTACGAGGTGATCGCGGTGCGCTGGGTGGCGAGGCTGCCCTCGCCGGGGCCGGGCTTCACCAGCAGGTGCATGCCGATGGAGCGCTCCAGGGAGAGCGCGCCCTTGGCGAGTGCGATGGCGTAGACCGAGCGGCCGTAGCTGGTGATGTTGCCGGTGCCCAGGCCCAGTTCGTTCGAGAACTCAAGGAGCGGGTGCTCCAGGTTGACGTAGGCCTCTTCGGTCTGCACACCCGTGAACTTGGTGGTGTACGCGGCGGCCCGGATGGACGTCAGCTGCGGTTCGACCTTGCGGAAGCGGCTGAGCCGGCGTTCCAGGCCCGACTGGTCCGGCATGTTCTGCGCGGCCTTGTCGAAGGTGTCCGCGGCGTCGTCCGTGGCCTTGCGGGCGGCGACGACCGTCGGGTCCTTCACGCCCTTGCCCAGCAGCAGGGGCGCGGCGGTCACGTCACGCTCGTTGGTGATCGCGTTGCTGTAGGTCAGGGCAGCCTGTACCAGGCGGGCGGTCTTCTCCGCGTCCTCGGCGTTCTGCCAGGTGTCGATCGAGTTCTTCACCTGGAAGCCGCCCATGACGAGGCCGACCACCACGGGTATGAGCAGAATCGCGTTCAGCCTGGTCGGCACCCGCCAGTTGCGGGGGGAGAAACGGCCGCCGCTCGGAGCGGGTGGCGCCGTGGGCTCCGAGCCTGGCACAGGGGCGGGCGCCGCTCCGCGCGGCGGCGGGGTGAAGTTGCCCCGGGCCGACGGCTCGGGACCGTTCTTGCTTCGCCTCACTCGACCAACAACCTTCCGGCGGTCGGCACCTATCGTCGTGCCGCAGTGTCTCAAGCCCGTCAACGGCCCCTGCTTATCAGTACGTCGTTGACTATTGGGCAGTTCACGCATTCCAGCACGTCAGCATGCGCGATTCCAAACAGTCGGAACCGCGGATTCCGAGTGATGTAAGCCCCAGATAAAACGGTCATAAAGAGCGAGCCCCGTCAAAAGACGGGGCTTTGTTAGCGCAGTGGCACCGGATGACCGCGACGCGTTGCGGTACCACCCGATTCCTCTGCCGAAACGTTATGAACACCGGGGCCGACCGTGTCAAAGGCCACAGCCGGCTCCGGGGTGTCTACGACAACTGCCGTATGGCGCTGCCGACTTGAGCACTGCATTCAGGGCCGCCGCGTGCTACCGCAGCCGGGCCATGAGCGCGTGCTCGACCAGCGTGATCAGCGCACTCTTGGCGTCCGAGCGGTGCCGGGCGTCCGTCGTGATGATCGGTGCGTCCGGACCGATCTGCAGCGCCTCGCGCACCTCTTCCGGCGAGTACGGCTGGTGCCCGTCGAAGCCGTTGAGGGCGATGACGAAGGGCAGCCCGCTGTTCTCGAAGTAGTCGACCGCGGGGAAGCAGTCGGCCAGCCGGCGGGTGTCGACCAGGACCACGGCGCCGATCGCGCCGCGCACCAGGTCGTCCCACATGAACCAGAAGCGGTCCTGACCCGGCGTACCGAAGAGGTACAGGATCAGGTCCTGGTCCAGGGTGATGCGTCCGAAGTCCATGGCCACCGTGGTGGTGGTCTTGTCCCCGGTGTGGGTGAGGTCGTCGATGCCCGCGGACGCGGACGTCATGACGGCCTCCGTGCGCAGCGGGTTGATCTCCGAGACGGCACCCACGAACGTGGTCTTGCCGACGCCGAAGCCACCCGCCACCACGATCTTCGCGGAGGTGGTCGCCCGCCCTCCGTCAGAGCTTGCGAAGTCCACTGAGCACCCTTTCGAGCAGCGTCACGTCCGGTGCGCCGCCGTTGTTCTCGTCGCCGCCCGGCTGGTGGATGGCCACCAGACCGGCCTCGGCGAGGTCCGCGACGAGGATCCTGGCCACACCGAGGGGCATGGCGAGGAGTGCCGACACCTCCGCGACCGACTTGACCTCGCGGCACAGGTGGCAGATGCGCTGGTGCTCAGGGAGCAGTCCCATCAGCGCTGCCGGGTCGGCCGTGGTGCTGATCAGCGCCTCGATGGCGAGCTGGTAGCGCGGCCGGGTCCGGCCGCCGGTCATCGCGTAAGGACGTACCAGCGGCTGGTCGCCCTCGTCCCCGTACGGCTCGGCGTACGGATCATGAGAGGCGGTGGGCGGGGTCATGAATCCTCCGGGCGGGACAGCAAGTCGGTCGGGCTAGCCGTCTGACAGGGCCGGTGGGGGGATTGTGGCGGCCGGACGGTGATTTGGTGAGACGGGTGGTGCCGGGGCCGGTCAGTGAAGCAGACTGCCCTGGAGTTCGGCGCGCAGGTCCGGTGTGAGGACCGCCCCCGCACGGTCGACGAGCAGTGCCATCTCGTAGCCGACGAGGCCGATGTCGCACTCGGGGTGCGCGAGCACCGCCAGGGACGAGCCGTCCGAGACGGACATGAGGAAGAGGAATCCCCGCTCCATCTCCACGACCGTCTGTGCCACGTCGCCGCCCTCGAAGATCCGGGATGCCCCGGCCGTCAGCGAGGTCAGCCCGGAGGCCACGGCCGCGAGCTGGTCGGCGCGGTCGCGCGGGAACCCTTCCGACATGGCCAGAAGGAGTCCGTCGGCAGACACGACGACGGTGTGGGACACACCCGGGGTGTTGTCCACAAAGTTGGTTATCAACCAGTTGAGGTTCTGTGCCGCCTGGCTCATCTGGCTCAACTAACGCTCCTGCTGGTGAGTGGGGCTGGGGAAGCTGCCGGTCTGGCCGGTACCCGTACCGGCCTGTCGACCCTGTGCGATGCCCCGACGGAGATTGGTCAGCCGGCCACGTACGTCGTCAGGCGCACGGGAGACCTGCGGACCGGTTTGGTGCTGTTGCTGCTGAGCCGTGCCCGGGACGAGGTTCGCCCTGGGCACCCGGCGCGGCAGGCCGGAAGTGGTGACGCCGCCCGCGGCCGGTTGCCGTACACGCTCTGCCTGCCGAACGAGGTCGTCGTTCGGCGAGCTGCGCCAGGTACCGCCCGTGGGACGTTGAGGGGGTGTCGCCGGAGCCGACGGTGCCTGCGGCTGCGGGGCGGGAGCGGAGCCGTTGCTCAAGGAGCCGTTGCTCTGCTGCTGTTCCGCCTGCTGACCGTGGAACCAGTTGGTCTCCAGCGTGTCGTACAGCGGCGTCCTGCCGTCACCGGGACCCGTGGCAGGCGGCAACGCCTCGGGCTCCTGGCGGGTGGGACGCTGCGGGGCGGGCGGCCGCTGGGCGCCGAGGTCGGCGCCGTTGCGGTTCCCGTTGACCTGCGGCCGCTCGAACTGCCCGGTGTTCGCGGGGTTCTGACGGTTCGGCAGATTGTGCTGACCGGTGGAGCCGTTGTCAAAGCCGGGTGTCGCGAACTGGCCCGTGGAGCCGGCGTCGTACGCCTGCGGGACGGCGAACTGTCCCGTGTTGGCCGGGTTCGACGGGTTGTTGGCCGGGCTGTTCGGGGCGCCGAAGACGTCCGAGCGGACGAACTGGCCGCCGTTCTGCGGGGAGTTGGCGCCGGGACGCGGGGCGTCGAAGTCCGGCCGCGGGAACGAACCCGTGTCCTGCGGTCCGCCCGCACCGGGGCGCGGGAACTGCCCCGAGTCCTGCGAGCCGTTCGCGCCCTGGCGGGGGAACTGCCCGGTGTTCTGCGACCCGTTGGCGCCGGGACGCGGGAACTGGCCCGTGTTCTGCTGCCCGTTGGTGCCCGGGCGCGGGAACTGACCGCTGTCCTGGGCGTCGAACCGCGGTATCGCCGGCATCTCCGTCGTGGCCGCGGGGCCCTGGTGGTCGTCGATGCGCGGCATCCGCGAGGTCTGCTCGGCGTCCCGCTCGTCGTGACCGCGCGGGGCGTCGAGGTTGCCGCGGCCCAGCGGGGGCTGCGCGTTCTCGTCGCTCCAGCTGGGGCGCTGGTTGTTGTTGCCGCCGGGCAGTTCGGCCCGGGCACCACCGCGCGGCGGGAGCTGCGGCTGACGGCCCCGACGCCGGCCACCACCGCGGGGCGGCTCGGGCTCGTCGTTGCTCGTGCGCTGCGGGGGCACCGGGTTGCCCTGCGGCGGGGGTCCGCCGAAGGCGTCCTGGCGACCGTCGCCGAAGCCCTGCGGGGCACCGGGACCGGCGGCCTGCAGACCCTGCGGGGCACTCGGGGCCTGGCCGAAGAGACCGGCACCGGAACCCGCGGTCGGACGGCCCTGCGGCGCCGAGGGACCCTGGGGCCCACGCGCACCGCCCGGACCACCGGGACCGCCGGGTCCACCCGGACGTCCGCCGCCCGCACCGGGCAGCGCGGCCCGCGGGCCCTGACCGGCACCGACCTGGCCGCGCGGAGCGGCCCCGGCACCGAGAAGTCCACCGTTGCCTGCGGGCGCACCCGCGCCGAGCGCGGAGCCCTGCTGGCCGTTGCCCCGGCGGGCCGCACCGGCACCGGCCGCGGCAGCCGCCGCGGCGGAACCGACGGCGGCCTGACCGGGCTTGCCCGGAGCGGGCTTCTTGCCGCCCTGGGCGACGTCGACGGGGAGCATGACCAGCGCGGTCGTACCACCGGAGTCGGACGGACGCAGCTGGATGCGGATGCCGTGGCGCTGCGAGAGGCGGCCGACCACGAACAGACCCATGCGGCGGGAGACCGAGACGTCCACGGTGGGCGGCGAGGCGAGCCGCTCGTTGATCGCCGCGAGGTCCTCGGGGGAGAGGCCGATACCGGTGTCGTGGATCTCGATCAGCACGCGGCCGTCGGGCAGCGCGTGACCGGTGACCTTGACCTTGGTCTGCGGCGAGGAGAAGGAGGTCGCGTTCTCCAGCAGCTCGGCGAGGAGGTGCACGAGGTCGTTGACCACACGGCCGGCGACTTCGGTGGTCGGCACGGAGGAGAGCTCGATGCGCTCGTACTGCTCCACCTCGGAGGCGGCGGCGCGGAGCACGTCGACCAGCGGGACCGGACGGGTCCAGCGGCGGCCGGGCTCTTCACCGGCGAGGACCAGGAGGTTCTCACCGTTACGGCGCATGCGGGTCGCGAGGTGGTCGAGCTTGAAGAGCGAGGACAGCTGGTCCGGGTCGGCCTCGCGGGACTCCAGCTCGGAGATGAGCGAGAGCTGACGCTGGATGAGGCCCTGGGAGCGGCGCGAGAGGTTGGTGAACATCGCGTTGACGTTGCCTCGCAGGAGGGCCTGCTCGGCGGCGAGGCGGACGGCCTCGCGGTGCACGTCGTCGAAGGCCGCGGCCACCTGGCCGATCTCGTCCCGGGAGTGCACACCGACCGACTCCACGGACGTGTCGACGTCCTGCGGGTCGGACTCGGACAGCTGCTTGACCAGCTCGGGCAGCCGGTCCTGGGCGACCTTGTTGGCGGTCTCCTGGAGGCGGCGCAGCGAGCGGATCATGGACCGGGCGATGACGAAGGCGCCGACGAGGGAGACACCGAGCACGAGCAGGATCAGCGCACCGGAGATGATCGCCTCGCGCTCGGAGGCGGAGCGCAGCTCGCGGGCCTTCTGCTCCATGTCCTCGAGGAGCGTGTGCTCGATCTTCTTCATCTGCTCGATCTTGGTCGAGCTGTCGTCCACCCAGTCCTTGTAGGACCGCTTGTCCAGCGAGGCCAGGCCGTTCTGGTTGTCGAGGACACGCTGGGCGTAGGTGTCGGCCGACTCGATGGTCGGGTTACCGTCCTCGATGGGCGCGATGAGGTCCTCGGCGCCCTGGTTGCCGTAGATGTTGCGGAAGATGCTCAGTTCCGACTTCTCGCTCTCCAGGGCGGAGTCGGCGTAGAGCCGGTCGTTCGGGGAGAGGGTGCCCAGCTCCGTGTTGTTGTTCGGCAGGGCCGCCGCGATCACGGCCCGCTGCACGGAGGAGAACTCCTTGGCGGCGGAGAAGGCCGCCAGGGCGCGGGTGCGCTGGATCATCTCCGGGTTGCTGGTCGCCTCGGCCATGTCCTGCGACAGGTCCAGCAGCTGGCTGATCAGCCGGTGGTAGGCGTCGACCGTCTGTGTCGAGTTGCCCTTCGACTGGTACGCCGACTTGCGGATCTTGTCGAGGTTGTCCAACTCGGTCGCGAGACCGACCAGGCTCTCCCGGACGCCCTGGAGCTGGCCGGACTTGCTGGCGCTGTCCACCTCTTCCGAGGCGTTGATGAAGTTGTCGCGGGCGCGGTCGGTCTTCTCCTCGTACCCCTTGACCTCGTAGTCGGTGGCCTTGCCACCGTGCGAGAGGGGACCGGCCGACTGGTCGCGCTCCTCCTGGAGCGCGGTGGCCAGCTCGGTGGCCTGCTTGGTCATGTCCGTCAGCAGCTTCATGTTGTCGAGCTGCTGGATGTCGGTCATGGAGTCGCTGATGCGCAGCGCGCCCAGCGAGGTGGCCGCGACCACCGGAAGCGCGAGCAGCGAGACCAGGCGCGTGGAGATGCGCCAGTTACGCAGAGCGACGCGCGATCCGGGTCCTGGCGCGCCCGACGGCGGCTTCACCGGGGGCGCGGGGGTCGGGGCTGCGGACACACCGGGGCGCCCGGGGCCTCCACCGTCGCCTGACGGTGCCGGGCCCGGGTTCTGGGCGTGCTGGGGCGAGGAGCTGCCGGTCTTGGGGCCAGCCCCGCCATGCGGCTCCGGCTCCGCCGAAGCACTGCCATCCCTCTTGAAACGTCCCTGCACTAGCGTCGCAACCTCTGGACCAGGCGCCCCTCCGCGCGAACGGAAGGACGGTGTCGGCGTCTTAGGGAGCGCCCTGAACGCGCCCCCCAGTGTGTGGTCGTGAGTGACCGGCGCTGCTCCCCCTTCCGCCGCCCCTGGCGCTGCGTTGCGCCCTCTGCGCGCCGGGCTGATTCTGCGGCGGTCCGTGGAATTCCAGCACAGTGCCGGATCTCCAACAAGGCCCGTAGGCCAGGCTGTGACCTGTGTGACACCGCGTGAGGGGTGCGTCACGAGACGTAGAAAGCTATTCACTCCAAAGGGGGCATATCCCTACGACCCCTGAGGGCATGGTGGGTGCCCAAGTCGCCATGATCAGGAGCGGAATGACAGCTTCAGGGGGTCAATGTCCGTTTCGTTGAGGTGAGTTGGGGGTCCGAATTGGACGCTTTGCCCATGCGGCCGTGAGCAAACTCACATGCAGATCAGGGGCTCTTCGCGTCTTCGGACGGGAATTGGATGTTTAGCCTGACGCTTTACATGAGGGCACATACTGCCAACCATCCACCCACGGACGACGAGGGTCGAGTACAACAGTGAAGACCACGATGATGTTCCGCAACATTGCCAACCCGCGACGCACGACGCTGGCGCACCTCACGGACGCCGAGCCGCTGCAGACGCCGGAGCTGCAGGAACACTCGCTCGACCTGCCGGCCCAGACCGCCAACCCGCGCCGGACGATCCTCATGGAGATCCCGGTCACCGCCGCCGCGGAGTAATCGCGCGAGCAGGGGTCCCGCACCGCGTTAGCCTGGAGCGTCAGACTCCAGCCAGCTCAGTGAGGGGCGCCAGGATCCCGTGCGCATCGCCAGATTCTCCATCGACGGGAACGTCGCCTTCGGCGCGGTCGAGGGCGACAAGCCGGACGAGCTCGTCCTCGACATCATCAAGGGCATCCCGTTCGCGGACTTCGAGCTCTCCGGTACGAAGGTCCCGCTCAGCAAGGTCAGGCTGCTGCCGCCGGTCCTCCCGAACAAGGTCGTCGCCTACGGCCGCAACTACGCCGAGCACGCCCGGGAATTGGGCAACGAGGTGCCGGACGTCCCCTTCGCCTTCTTCAAGCCCTCCACCTCGGTGATCGGCCCCGGCGACGACATCCAGTACCCCTCCTTCACCGAGGACCTCCACCACGAGGCCGAACTGGCCGTCGTCATCGGCCGGATGTGCCGCGAGGTCCCGCGCGAGCGCGTCAAGGACGTCATCCTCGGCTACACCTGCGCCAACGACATCACCGCGCGGGACGTCCAGAAGCGCGAGAAGCAGTGGGCCCGGGCCAAGGGCTTCGACACCTCCTGCCCGCTCGGCCCCTGGGTGGAGACGGACCTCGACCCGAGCGACCTCACCATCCAGCTCACCGTCAACGGACAGCAGCGACAGCTCGGCCGCACCAGCGAGATGATCCACTCGATCGAGGATCTGATCGTCAACATCACCGAGGCCATGACGCTGCTCCCCGGCGACGTGATCCTCACGGGCACCCCGGCAGGCGTCGGACCGCTCACCGTCGGCGACGAGGTCGCCGTCTCCATCGAAGGCATCGGCACTCTCACCAACAAGGTTGTCAAGCGTGGCTAGCGCACCCGTACGCGTCCGTTTCTGCCCCTCGCCGACCGGTAACCCGCACGTGGGCCTGGTCCGCACCGCCCTGTTCAACTGGGCGTTCGCCCGACACCACCAGGGCACGCTGGTCTTCCGCATCGAGGACACCGACGCGGCCCGCGACTCCGAGGAGTCCTACGGCCAACTCCTCGACGCCATGCGCTGGTTGGGCTTCGACTGGGACGAGGGCCCCGAGGTCGGCGGCCCGCACGCGCCGTACCGCCAGTCGCAGCGGATGGACCTCTACAAGGACGTCGCGCAGAAGCTCCAGGACGCCGGCCGCGCCTACCCCTGCTACTGCTCCACGGAGGAGCTGGACGCCCGCCGCGACGCCGCCCGCGCCGCCGGCCGCCCGTCCGGCTACGACGGCCACTGCCGAGACCTCACGGACGAGCAGAAGGCCGCCTACGTGGCCGAGGGCCGCACGCCGATCATCCGCTTCCGGATGCCCGACGAGACGATCACCTTCACGGACCTGGTCCGCGGCGAGCTGACGTTCACCGCGGAGAACGTGCCGGACTACGGCATCGTCCGCGCCAACGGCGCCCCGCTGTACACGCTGGTCAACCCGGTCGACGACGCCCTGATGGAGATCACCCACGTCCTGCGCGGCGAGGACCTGCTCTCCTCCACCCCGCGCCAGATCGCCCTCTACAAGGCGCTGATCGACCTGGGCATCGCCAAGGAGATCCCCTCCTTCGGCCACCTGCCGTACGTGATGGGCGAGGGCAACAAGAAGCTCTCCAAGCGCGACCCGGAGTCCTCGCTCAACCTCTACAGGGAGCGCGGTTTCCTCCCCGAGGGGCTGCTCAACTACCTTTCCCTGCTGGGCTGGTCGCTCGCCGCCGACCGGGACGTCTTCTCGATGGACGAGATGGTCGCGGCCTTCGAGGTCTCCGACGTGAACCCGAACCCGGCGCGCTTCGACCTGAAGAAGTGCGAGGCGATCAACGCCGACCACATCCGCCTGCTCGACGTGAAGGACTTCACCGAGCGCTGCACCCCGTGGCTGAAGGCCCCCTTCGCCCCCTGGGCGCCGGAGGACTTCGACGAGGCCAAGTGGCAGGCGGTCGCGCCGCACGCGCAGACCCGCCTGAAGGTGCTCTCCGAGATCACGGACAACGTCGACTTCCTGTTCCTCGCCGAGCCGGTCGAGGACGAGGCGTCCTGGGCGAAGGCCATGAAGGAGGGCTCCGACGCCCTTCTCCGCACGGCCCGCGAGAAGCTGGAGTCCGCGGACTGGACCTCGCCCGAGTCCCTCAAGGAGGCCGTCCTGGCCGCCGGTGAGGCCCACGGCCTCAAGCTCGGCAAGGCGCAGGCCCCGGTCCGTGTCGCCGTCACCGGCCGCACGATCGGCCTGCCGCTCTTCGAGTCCCTGGAGATCCTGGGCAAGGAGAAGACCCTCGCCCGGATCGACGCGGCCCTCGCCAAGCTGGCCGCGTAAGGCACGCACGCGTGAAGGGGCGGCAGCCGCAACGGCCTGCCGTCCCTTCGGCGTTGTCAGTGCGGGGCGTTAGGGTTCCGGATCATTGAAGATCGTTCAGGAGAGGCGCCTTTCATGCCGATGACCGCTCGTGACTACGCCTGGCTGTTCACGCCGGGCAGCGAGTTCAGGGAGGACGAGACCGGCACGGTCGGCGTGATCCACCTCGTCGACGGCGGCCAACTCTGGCTCCCCACCGGCCAGGTGGTGGCCTGCGACCCGTTCGTCGGCCTCGGCCAGGGCGAGGCGGAACCCTTCACGGTCGCCGTACCGCCCGGCCACTACCGAGTCGAAGCGGCCGTCGCCACCCTCACCCAGCCCGACCAACTCCCCTCCGACGACCCGCACTTGCGCGTGGCCGCCGCCCGCCTGGTCATACGGGACGAACCAACCGCCGCCTGGGAACTCGCCCTTCAGCCCGGCCAGGACCTCGCCGAACTCACGGAGGACGAGTTCTACGGCTACGGGGTCGACGCCGGTACGGGCGCGTTCTACGACGCGTCGGTCGACGGCTCCTTCCCGGAGTGCGAGGGCGACGAGGGCCCGCTGTGGGACGCCTTCGAGCAGAACAAGTGGGCCCCGGGACCCCACCTGATCACCGCCCCCGACACCGGGCACAACCTGATCGCCTTCACCTCGGGCTGGGGCGACGGCGCGTATCCCACCTGGATCGGCCGTACGGCGACCGGTGAAGTCACCTGCTTCGTCACGGACTTCTTCGTCGTCCCCGAGTGACGGCGGCCGGGGGCAGACGTGCCCCCGGGCTCCGGGTTACCGTCGGATCATGACCATTAGGGCCGTTGTCTGGGACGTCGACGACACCTTGTTCGACTACACCGGTGCGGACCGCGCGGCCATGCGCGAGCACCTGCTGGCCGAGGGCCTGGCCGACGGAGAGGCGAGCCTGGCGGAGGCCCTGGAGCGCTGGCGGGTGGCCACCGAGTTCCACTGGGCGCGCTTCGCGGCCGGCGAGGTCACCTTCGAGGGACAGCGGCTGGACCGCGTCCGGCTGTTCCTGGACCGGGAGTTGACCGACGCCCAGGCCGAGGACTGGTTCGGGCGCTACAAGGCCCACTACGAGACCGCCTGGGCCCTCTTCCCCGACGTCCTGCCCGTCCTCGACGCCCTCGCGGCCAGCCACCGGCACGCCGTCCTCTCCAACTCCAGCCGCACCGTCCAGGACCGCAAACTGCGCACCCTCGGTGTCCACGACCGCTTCGAGGCCGTCCTGTGCGCGGCCGAGCTGGGTGTCTCCAAACCCGAGGCCGGCGCCTTCCTCGCGGCCTGCGAGGCGCTGCAACTCCCGCCGCACGAAGTCGCGTATGTCGGAGATCACCCCGAGATCGACTGGAGGGGCGCCGCGGACGCCGGGCTGCTGTCCGTGTGGATCGACCGGCGCGGTGGGCACACCCCTGGTGAGGCCCTCGCTGGCCGGCACCGGATCGCCTCGCTCGCCGAACTTCCCGCGATCCTCCGCGCTGATACCCGTTTTGGAGCCCCGTCCACCTTCAGGTAATGTTCTTCCTGCGCCGCCGGAGAACAGACCGCAAGGTCCGGTAACCGGAAGCGCACGCTAGAACAAGATCCCTACGGGGGTTGAGTCTTAGTGGCCTATGGTGTAATTGGCAGCACGACGGTTTCTGGTTCCGTTAGTCTAGGTTCGAGTCCTGGTAGGCCAGCTCGCAGAGCTCATCTGCAACCGCAGAGGTCAACTCTGCAAAGCCCCCGTTGTGTAGCGGCCTAGCACGCTGCCCTCTCACGGCAGTAGCGCCGGTTCGAATCCGGTCGGGGGTACAGATCCTTCCCAGGAAGGTGGTCGGGTCGCACCCGCCGCCTCTCATGCAGGATCGCTAGGGCCCCCGTTGTGTAGCGGCCTAGCACGCTGCCCTCTCACGGCAGTAGCGCCGGTTCGAATCCGGTCGGGGGTACGCTTTACCTTGAATCACCTTGGTCTATGGTGTAATTGGCAACACTACGGTTTCTGGTACCGTCATTCTAGGTTCGAGTCCTGGTAGACCAGCTCTGATCTGCGGTGGTGTAGTTTTAACCGCTTGCACGATCTAGGCCCCCGTTGTGTAGCGGCCTAGCACGCTGCCCTCTCACGGCAGTAGCGCCGGTTCGAATCCGGTCGGGGGTACGTACAGCAGAGCCCCTCCACCTCGGTGGAGGGGCTTTCGCGTTCCCGGCTCACTCGAAGCCGTAGCGCCGCGTCGTCTCCTCCTCCTGGGCCAGCCGGTGCAGCGACTGCAGGATCGGCTCGTTGATGATCGCCCCCAGGATCGCGAACTCGATCTGCTCCTCCTGCGAGGGGTGCGTCTCCATGTTGTCCAGGTCGAGGACGGCCGTCCGGTGCATCAACTCGGCGTACGGCGCGAGCAGTTCAGCCCCCCAGCCGTAGCCGATCCGGCGGAACGCGGCGACCGAGACCACCAGTGAGCGGTACGCGGGGGAGATGGTCGAGAGCTGCTTGACGTTCTCCCAGCCGAGCAGGTCCAGGAGCCGGTCGACCTCCTGGTGTGCGGCCCGGACGTACTCGTCGTCCTCGTCCGGCTCCCGTACCTGCGGCAGCGCCCACATCGCCGCGCCGAGGCGGATCGTGCGGCCCAGGGAGTCGTCGTCCACATGGCCGAGCACCTCGCGGACCGTCGCCACCGGCACCCGGCCGACCTGGATCATCGCGCGCACCAGCCGCAGCCGGCGCAGATGCTCCTCGTCGTACTCGGACGTGGTCGCGTTGACCTGCCGGCCGGGCCTCAACAGCCGTTCGCGCAGGTAGTACTTGATCGTCGCGACGGACACACCGCTGCGCTCGCTCAACTCGGCCAGCCGCATCTCTCGCGCCTCTCTTCGGGGGGCTTGCGCCCCTCCTTGGGAAGTGTCACTATCCAATCACCGCCCAGAAGGATAGTGAAGCTATCCGACCGGGCGGCGCACCAGTGGCCCCCGGGGGCGCTGTCGCCGTTCCGCACGCTGGGGGAGCCTGCGCGGGACAGCACCCGGGGGCCACTGGGGCGAGTGCCGAGGTGGCGCGCGAGACGAGGTGACCGGGGGGATCGGGGGAAACGAAGGGGGCCTGCCGCGGCGTTGAGGCAGGCCCCCTTCGTTCTGTGTCCCGGAAAGTCAGCCGGTGCGGCGCAGGGCCTCGGAGAGGCGGGCGGCGGCGTCGATGACTGCCTGGGCGTGCATACGGCCCGGGTGGCGCGTCAGGCGCTCGATGGGGCCGGAGACGGACACGGCGGCCACCACGCGGTTGGAGGGGCCGCGCACGGGCGCCGAGACGGACGCGACGCCCGGCTCGCGCTCGCCGATCGACTGGGCCCAGCCCCGGCGTCGTACGCCCGAGAGGGCGGTGGCCGTGAAGCGGGCGCCCTGGAGGCCGCGGTGCAGGCGCTCCGGCTCCTCCCAGGCCATCAGGATCTGCGCGGACGAACCTGCTTTCATCGTGAGCGTCGAGCCGACCGGGACCGTGTCCCGAAGTCCGGACAGGCGTTCCGCCGCGGCGACGCAGATGCGCATGTCGCCCTGGCGGCGGTAGAGCTGCGCGCTCTCGCCCGTGATGTCCCGCAGATGCGTGAGCACCGGGCCCGCCGTGGCGAGCAGACGGTCCTCGCCGGCGGCCGCGGCCAGCTCGGCGAGACGGGGGCCGAGAATGAAACGGCCCTGCATGTCGCGCGCCACCATGCGGTGGTGTTCCAAAGCCACGGCCAGCCGGTGTGCCGTGGGTCGTGCCAGCCCGGTCGCCGCGACCAGACCCGCGAGGGTGGCCGGACCGGACTCCAGAGCGCCCAGGACAAGGGCTGCCTTGTCCAGGACGCCGACGCCGCTACTGTTGTCCATGAAACGATACTCGCGTCTCACTCTGTGAAACGCAAGTTCCTTTTTTCGTGAGACGCGCAACTCTTGTAGGCACAGCGGCCCGCGTACCGAACGGGCCAGGCGGCGGCTGCCCGTGAACCAGGGGGTGCGAGCGCCGTCTCCTCAAAGATCTCTAGTTGGGCCGGCGCTGTTTCGCCGGCCGGAGGGAAAGCGATGGGTAGGACACTCGCGGAGAAGGTCTGGGACGACCATGTCGTCCGGCGCGCCGAGGGCGAGCCCGACCTCCTCTTCATCGATCTGCACCTGCTGCACGAGGTGACCAGCCCGCAGGCCTTCGACGGTCTCCGTCAGGCGGGCCGTCCGGTGCGGCGCCTCGACCTCACCATCGCCACCGAGGATCACAACACCCCGACCCTCGACATCGACAAGCCCATCGCGGACCCGGTCTCCCGGGCCCAGCTGGAGACGCTGCGCAAGAACTGCGCGGACTTCGGCGTGCGCCTGCACTCCCTGGGCGACGTCGAGCAGGGTGTCGTCCACGTCGTAGGGCCGCAGTTGGGTCTGACCCAGCCCGGTACGACGGTCGTGTGCGGTGACTCCCACACCTCCACCCACGGCGCGTTCGGTGCGCTGGCGTTCGGCATCGGCACCTCCCAGGTGGAGCATGTGCTGGCCACCCAGACGCTGCCGCTGGCCCGCCCGAAAACGATGGCCATCACGGTCGACGGCGAACTGCCCGACGGCGTCACCGCCAAGGACCTGATCCTCGCCATCATCGCGAAGATCGGCACCGGCGGCGGCCAGGGCTACATCCTCGAATACCGCGGCTCCGCCATCGAGAAGCTCTCGATGGAAGCCCGCATGACCATCTGCAACATGTCGATCGAGGCCGGCGCCCGCGCGGGCATGATCGCCCCCGACGAGACCACCTTCGAGTACATCAAGGGCCGCGCCCACGCCCCCGAGGGCGAGGACTGGGACGCCGCCGTCGCGTACTGGAAGACCCTGAAGACCGACGCGGACGCGGAGTTCGACGCCGAGGTCGTCATCGACGGTCCCTCGCTGGCGCCGTTCGTCACCTGGGGCACCAACCCCGGTCAGGGCGCGCCGCTTTCGGCGTCCGTCCCCGACCCTGCTTCGTACGAAGACGCTTCGGAGCGCCTCGCCGCCGAAAAGGCCCTGGAATACATGGGGTTGGAGGCCGGACAGGCGCTGCGCGACATCAAGGTCGACACCGTCTTCGTAGGTTCGTGCACCAACGGCCGTATCGAGGACCTGCGTGCGGCCGCCGCGATCGTCGAGGGACGCAAAGTCGCCGACGGCGTACGGATGCTGGTCGTCCCGGGCTCCGCGCGGGTCGGTCTGCAGGCCGTCTCCGAGGGCCTGGACGTCGTGTTCAAGGAGGCCGGCGCCGAATGGCGGCACGCGGGCTGCTCGATGTGTCTGGGCATGAACCCGGACCAGCTGGCGCCCGGTGAGCGCTCCGCGTCCACCTCCAACCGCAACTTCGAGGGCAGGCAGGGCAAGGGCGGCCGTACGCACCTCGTCTCGCCGCAGGTCGCCGCCGCGACCGCCGTGCTGGGTCACCTGGCCTCGCCCGCCGATCTGTCCGACGCCCCCGTGCCCGCTGGAGTCTGAGAGTCATGGAAGCATTCACCACGCACACCGGCCGGGCCGTTCCGCTGCGCCGCAGCAACGTGGACACCGACCAGATCATCCCCGCCCACTGGCTCAAGAAGGTGACCAGGGACGGCTTCGAGGACGGGCTCTTCGAGGCCTGGCGCAAGGACGAGAACTTCATCCTCAACCGCCCCGAGCGCAAGGGCGCGACGGTCCTGGTCGCCGGTCCCGACTTCGGTACGGGTTCCTCGCGTGAGCACGCCGTGTGGGCGCTGCAGAACTACGGCTTCAAGGCCGTCATCTCCTCGCGCTTCGCCGACATCTTCCGCGGCAACTCGCTGAAGAACGGCCTGCTCACGGTGGTTCTGGAGCAGAAGACCGTGGACGCGCTGCAGGTCCTCGTGGAGAACGACCCGCAGGCCGAGGTCACGGTCGACCTGGAGGCCCGCGAGGTGCGCGCCGAAGGCATCACCGCGTCCTTCGAGCTCGACGAGAACGCCCGCTGGCGGCTGCTGAACGGCCTGGACGACATCTCCATCACCCTCCAGAACGAGGGCGACATCGCCACGTACGAGGCCAAGCGCCCCTCGTACAAGCCCAAGACGGTCCAGGTCTGACCCCGGGGTCTCTCACGAGGCCTTCCCCGGGTCGAGATTCGGCCACGCGACACCCCGTCTGTACCCCCGATCGCCACGATTGGGGGTACAGCCATGTCTGCACCCGAACGGCCCTGCGCGCCTGCAACGCTTTGCTCAACTCCCTGTGTTAGACAGGGTGTTGACGGGGTACGCGCAGCTTTGAGCCAAGGCTGCCGCCGGGCTCCGGAACGCTGTTTGAGGCACCAGTTGCTACCCCCGCAGGCGACAACTCGCCCCAGATGGCACAATCTGTGCATGGAACACGACGGCCAACTCAAGCTCTATGCGGCAGTCGCGGACCAACTCAAGGAAGCGCACACAAGGGTGCGCGCACTGCAAGTCCCGGAGGGCGTACGGATGGCGCTGGCCCGGAAGCTGCTGGTCATTACGGCCGCGGCCAAGCACGATCTCGCCGACGCGACAAGGCGGCTGGACCGGTTCACAGAGGACCTCGACGCGGGTCGATTCCCGGAAGAGGAACGCTGAAACAAGTCCAGGACAGCCGAAATCGTTGCGGCGCACGGGTGATTAGCCCGTTTCGTGTTTGATTTGCGGTATATATCTGCCTAACGTGCGAAAAAGCCGGAGCAGTTTCGTTCCGGCAATGTCTCCGAAGGGGAAGACGTGAACAAGGCGCAGCTCGTAGAAGCGATTGCGGACAAGGTCGGCGGCCGTCAGCAGGCCGCCGAGGCGGTCGACGCGGTTCTGGACGCAGTCGTCCGTGCCGTCGTCAATGGGGACCGGGTTTCGGTCACCGGCTTCGGTTCGTTCGAGAAGGTCGACCGTCCGGCCCGTTACGCCCGCAACCCCCAGACGGGCGAGCGGGTTCGGGTCAAGAAGACCTCCGTGCCGCGCTTCCGCGCGGGCCAGGGTTTCAAGGACCTGGTGAGCGGCTCGAAGAAGCTCCCGCGCGGCGGCGAGGTCGCCGTCAAGAAGGCGCCCAAGGGCAGCCTGAGCGGCACCGCTTCGGCGACGGTCAAGAAGGCCGCGGCCAAGAAGACCACCGCCAAGAGGGCGACCGCCGCCGCGAAGAAGACCGTGGCGAAGAAGACGGTCGCCAAGAAGACCACCGCCACGGCCAAGAAGGCCACGGCCAAGAAGGCGACCGCCAAGAAGACCACGGCGACGGCCAAGAAGACGGCGGCCAAGAAGGCCACCGGCACCGCCAAGAAGGCGACGGCCAAGAAGGCCCCCGCCAAGAAGTCGGCGACCCGCAAGACCACCGCCAAGAAGGCCACCACCCGCTAGTCACGGGGCGCAAGGGCACTCACGCGCCGGGCCGGACTCCCTCTGGGAGTCCGGCCCGCGGCGTGTTCAGGGGCGTACGGAAGGGGCGCGTACGGAAACGGCGTTCAGAAGGTCTGCAGCGTCACCAGCGTGACCCTGAGGCCGTCCCTGGGCCCCTCGGTCTCGATCCGCACCCGCTGTCCCGGCCGCAGCAGCCGCAGCCCGCCCGCGTCGAACGCGGCGGCGTCGAAGGACACCGGGGTGCCGTCGTCGAGCAGCACACTTCCGGTACGGGTCCCGGCGTCGTAGGTGTAAGCGGTCGCCTGCATGGGCGCAGCCTACTGCCGGTCACTGCCCCGGAATCAGCAGCCCCGCCGCCGCTGCCGCCGTGCGCGGCCCCACCCCGAGGGCCAGCGCCGCCCGCAGGTCCTCGCCGGTGTCCACGTCCTGTCGTACGGAATCCACCGCGTCCAGGGTGAGTTCGCCCGCCCCGGAGGCGCGATGGCGGGCGCGGGAATCGGCGCCGAATGCCGGGCGCAATTCGCGGCCCTCTCGGGCGGTGAGCAACGTGGTGCCGATTGCGGCCGCGTCCGGGAGAAAAGCGCGGGGGAATTCGGCGGCCGCGTCCAGGACGCGGGCCAATTCCGCGGGGCGCAGCGCCGGCAGATCGGCGTTCAGGGCCGCGACCGCGCTTTCGGGGCGGGAAACCCGCACGACCGCCGCCGCGTGCCGCAGAGCGGCGTTCAGGCCGCCTCCCGGCTCGTCCGCGACGATCCGGGCGCCCAGCGCGGCCAGTTCGCGGCCGGCCAGGGCGTCGTCCGTGACGACCGCCACATCGCGGACCCCCGGGCAGGCCAGCGCGGCCGCCACGGTGTCCTGGGCGAAGGCGAGGGCGAGCCCGGGGCGCAGCCCGTCGCCCGCGGTGTCCGAGAGCCTGCTCTTGGCGCGCGCCAGAGGCTTCAGGGGGATGACCAAGGTCCACTGCACGGGCGTTCCGTCCCTCTCTTGTCGCGGCCATTGTCACCCGGCACCCCTGGCGGTGTCGGTGGCGGGGCGTACGGTGTTCTCGACAGACCGACGGCCTGGGGCGACACTTGTGCGGCCCCCCAGGTCCAAGAGGAAGGTGTTCGCGTGCCCCGCCGCAGAATCGGGTTCTGGTACCGCTTCGCCGCGGTCCTCTGCAAACCGCCGCTGGTGGTTCTGATCAAGCGGGACTGGGGCGGAATGGAACACATTCCGGCCGAGGGCGGGTTTATCACCGCGGTGAACCACAATTCACAAGTCGACCCCTTCGCATACGGACACTTTCAGTACAACACCGGACGTGTTCCGCGATTCCTGGCGAAGAGCAGCCTTTTCGGGAAGGGATTCGTCGGCGCCGCGATGCGCGGCACCGGACAGATCCCCGTCTACCGCGAGACCACGGACGCGTTGAGTGCCTTCCGCGCCGCGATCGCCGCAGTGGAACGCGGTGAGTGCGTCGCGTTCTATCCCGAGGGCACCATCACCCGGGACCCCGACCAATGGCCCATGACCGCCAAGACCGGCGCCGCGCGCGTGGCCCTGCAGACCCAGTGCCCGGTGATTCCCGTGGCCCAGTGGGGCGCCAACGAATTGCTCCCGCCGTATGCCAAGAAACTGCACGCCTTTCCGCGCAAGACCAGCCATGTGCTCGCGGGCCCGCCGGTGGACCTCACGCGGTTCTACGGCAAGGAGATGACCCCGGAGCTCCTCAAAGAGGCGACCGAGGTCATCATGGCCGACATCACCCGCCTGTTGGAGCGGATCCGCGGCGCGAAGGCGCCCGAGGTGCCCTACGACCCGCGCCGCGAGCGGATCGAGCAGCGGCGCCGAACGGCCGCGGAGACACAGGAGTTGGAGGCTCAGGCCCAGGCGGCACTGGAGCCGAAGGTCGAGCAGGAAGAGGGGCAGGGCACGTGAGCAAGCCGGTCAAGGCGGCTGTCTTCAGCGCCGGTTCGTGGGGCACCGCCTTCGGCATGGTGCTCGCCGACGCGGGGTGCGAGGTCACGCTGTGGGGTCGTCGCGCGGAGGTCGTGGAGGCCATCAACTCCACGCGTACGAACCCCGATTACTTCCCCGGCGTGGAACTCCCGGAGAACCTGCGGGCCACCACCGACGCCGCCGAGGCCGCCGCCGACGCCGACTTCACCGTTCTGTCGGTCCCTTCGCAGACGCTGCGCGCCAACTTGGCCGACTGGGCACCCCTGTTGGCGCCCGACACGGTCCTCGTCTCGCTCATGAAGGGCGTCGAGCTCGGCTCCGTCATGCGGATGAGCGAGGTCATCGAGGACGTCGCGAAGGTCGGCCGGGACCGGATCGCCGTGGTCTCCGGGCCCAACCTCGCGCGCGAGATCGCCTCCCGGATGCCGGCCGCCGCGGTGGTCGCGTGCACCGACGAAGCGGTCGCCCGGCGGCTCCAAACCGCTTGCCACACGCCGTACTTCAGGCCGTACACCATCACCGACGTCGTGGGCTGTGAGCTCGGTGGCGCGGTGAAGAACGTGATCGGGCTCGCCGTCGGTATCGCGGACGGCATGGGGCTCGGGGACAACGCGAAGGGGTCGCTGATCACCCGGGGGCTTGTCGAGACGACGCGGCTCGGGCTGGCGATGGGGGCGGATCCGTTGACGTTCTCCGGGCTCGCGGGGCTGGGTGACCTGGTGGCTACTTGCTCGTCGCCGTTGTCGCGCAATCACACCTTCGGGACGAACCTCGGCAAGGGCATGACCCTTCAGGAGACGATCGCGGTCACCAAGCAGACCGCGGAGGGCGTCAAGTCCTGTGAGTCCGTGCTGGACTTGGCCCGTCGGCACGATGTGGATATGCCCATCACGGAGACGGTGTTCGAGATCGTGCATGAGGGGAAGTCGCCGGTGGTGGCCGTCAAGGAGCTGATGTCTCGGAGTGCCAAGCCTGAGCGGCGCTGAGGGCTCCGCGGGGGTGGGGGGTGCCTTGTGCTGTCGGGCGGCTGCGGCTGCGTCGTGGCTTGTCGCGCAGTTCCCCGCGCCCCTCTAGGGCGCTGTCCGACCGCGTGCTTCAAGGGGCGGCCTGAACCGCCGCTCGTCAACGGACGCTGACTCAAGCCACTACCACCGGGTACTCTCATCGCGATATGAGCACCGAGAACCTCTCCCAGAACCCTGAGCAGCCGCCTCGCAAGCCGCGTGTGGCCGTTGTGTTCGGCGGTCGCAGCTCCGAACACGGGATCTCCGTGGTCACCGCCGGCGCCGTCCTCGCGGCCATCGACCGGGACAAGTACGACGTCCTGCCGATCGGCATCACGCGCGAAGGCCGCTGGGCCCTCACCGCCGACGCGCCGGAGCGGATGGCGATCACCGACCGCCGTACGCCGGACGTCGACGAACTCGCCGAGTCGAGCGAGGGCGGAGTGGTGCTCCCGCTCGACCCCGGAAACCGTGAAGTCGTCCTCAGCGAACCGGGATCCGTGCCCAAGGCCCTCGGTGACGTCGACGTCGTCTTCCCCGTCCTGCACGGCCCCTACGGCGAGGACGGCACCCTTCAGGGACTCCTGGAGCTGTCCGGTGTGCCGTACGTGGGCGCGGGTGTGCTCGCCTCGGCCGTCGGCCAGGACAAGGAGTACATGAAGCGGGTGTTCACCTCGTTCGGCCTCAAGGTCGGCCCCTACCTGGTGATCCGGCCGCGCGAGTGGGAGCGGGACGAGTCCGCCGCGCGCAAGAAGATCATCGACTTCGCCGGTGAGCACGGCTGGCCGCTGTTCGTGAAGCCCGCGCGCGCGGGTTCGTCCATCGGTATCACCAAGGTCGACGGCCTGTCCGGCCTCGACGAGGCGATCGCCGAGGCGCAGCGGCACGACCCGAAGATCCTCGTGGAGGCCGCGCTGCGCGGACGCGAGATCGAGTGCGGGGTCCTGGAGTTCGAGGACGGGCCGCGCGCGAGTGTGCCGGCCGAGATTCCGCCGCCCCAGGAGCACGCGTACTACGACTTCGAGGCGAAGTACATCGACTCGACCCCCGGTATCGTGCCCGCCCCGCTGACGCCGGAGGAGACCGCCGAGGTCCAGCGGCTCGCGGTGGACGCCTTCGACGCGGCCTCCTGCGAGGGGCTCGTGCGGGCGGACTTCTTCCTTACCGAAGACGGCGAGTTCGTCATCAACGAGATCAACACGATGCCCGGATTCACGCCGATCTCGATGTACCCGAAGATGTGGGAAGCCAGTGGCGTCCCCTACGGGGAGTTGGTCGACCTGCTGGTGCAGGCGGCGCTCCGCCGTTCAACAGGGCTTCGCTGAGGCCGAGGTCGAGGTCGAGCCGGTCAGTCGGCGATCCCTGCGGGGATCGCCTTCTTGATTGACTTCGCGAGGTCGACCAGCGGCGCCATGCCGTCTCCGGTGCGGTCCTTCGGGATGGTCACCTCCACGTAGGCCTTCCGCAGCGTCGTGGTGAAGCGGAACGAGCCGTCGTCCTCCTTCTGGAGGAGCCAGCCGACGCCGTTCACCTCGACGCCGTCGGCCTCCGGGTCGTTCATCTTCGCGGGTCGGACGACACCGCAGCGCAGTATGATCGCCGGGTTCCCCCAGCCCGCGGTCAGCGCTGACGCGGGCTCGGGATCCCGGCGGTCCTGGTCGTCGACCTTGGACGGCAGCATCTTGTCCAGGCTCCGGCACAGCCCGGTGACCTTCGCGCCCGGCGAGGGAACCGCCGCCGACGCGCTGTCGTCTGCTGAGGAGCAACCCGCGACGGTGATCAGCGCGGCGAGCACGGACAGCCCGATGACAGAACGGTGCCGGTGACGGAGAGAGTTCACCGGCCAAGGGTAGACGGGGGCTACAGATGCACCACCGGGCAGGTCAGGGTGCGGGTGATGCCGTCCACTTGCTGGACTTTGGCGACCACCATGCGGCCGAGATCGTCGACCGTGTCGGCCTGGGCCCGCACGATCACGTCGTACGGTCCTGTCACGTCCTCGGCCTGGATCACTCCAGGGATCTTGCTGATCGTTTCGGCGACGGTCGACGCCTTGCCGACCTCCGTCTGGATCAGGATGTACGCCTGTACCACGGAACCTCCAGGGCGGCCACGAGGATCATGTGGGGAAAAGGAACGCCACGGTATCGCGTCGCCGCTCGCCGCGGGGAGACCCGCGGAGGCCCGACACGACCTGGTCCCCGTGCCGGGGCGCGGGCACGACTGAAGTCGACGGTCACCTCGACCGTACCGAGCACACCGACGGCTCGCGACCGGGCGCTGCCGTCACGAGAAGAGGACGAACGATGAAGGGCACCGTCGGTGAGTTGGGGGAGTTCGGGCTCATCAGGGAGCTCACTTCCCGGCTCACCACCACCCCCGCGGTCCGGGTCGGCCCCGGCGACGACGCCGCGGTCGTGGCCGCGCCCGACCGCAGGGTCGTGGCGAGCACCGACATCCTGCTGGAGGGCCGGCACTTCCGCCGCGACTGGTCCACCGCCTACGACGTCGGACGCAAGGCCGCCGCGCAGAACCTCGCGGACATCGCCGCCATGGGCGCCGTACCGACCGCGCTGCTGCTGGGCCTGGTCGTACCGGCCGAACTCCCGGTCACCTGGCCCATGGAGCTGATGGACGGCCTGCGCGACGAGTGCCAGGTCGCGGGCGCCTCGGTGGTCGGCGGCGATGTCGTACGGGGCGACACGATCATGGTGTCGATCACCGCGCTCGGCGATCTGCGCGGCCGCGAGCCGGTCACCCGGGGCGGCGCGCAGCCCGGTGACGTGGTCGCCGTGACGGGGTGGCTGGGCTGGTCCGCGGCCGGGTTCGCGGTGCTGTCGCGGGGCTTCCGCTCGCCGCGCGCGTTCGTGGAGGCGCACCGGCGCCCCGAGCCGCCGTATCACGCGGGTCCGGCGGCGGCCGGGCTCGGGGCGACCTCGATGTGCGACGTGAGCGACGGGCTGATCGCCGACCTCGGGCACATCGCGGAGGCCAGCAAGGTCCGTATCGACATCCGGTCCGGCGCGATCGACGTCCCGACGCAGATGAACGACATCGGGCAGGCCGTCGGCGTCGATCCCATCCAGTGGGTGCTCACCGGGGGAGAGGACCACGCGATCGTGGCGACCTTCGCGCCGGACGTGAAGCTGCCCGCCCGCTGGAAGGTGATCGGCGAGGTCCTCAACCCCTCCGCGCTGCCCCAGGTGACGGTCGACGGGGCGCCGTGGACCAGCAAGGGCGGCTGGGACCACTTCGGGGACATCGAGTCGTGAAGCCCCGTGTGCTGACGGTGGCCGGCTCCGACTCCGGTGGAGGGGCCGGAATCCAGGCCGACTTGAAGACCATGCTCGCGCTCGGTGTGCACGGCATGAGTGTCGTCACGGCGGTCACCGCGCAGAACTCCCTCGGCGTGCAAGGGGCTTGGGAACTTCCGGCGGAGGCGGTGCGCGCCCAGTACCGCAGCGTCGTCGACGACATCGGCGTCCAGGCCGTGAAGACCGGGATGCTCGCGTCGGCCGAACTCGTCGAGACGGTCGCGGGGTTGATCGGCGGCACGGACGTTCCTACGGTCGTCGACCCGGTCGGCATCTCGAAGCACGGGGACTCGCTGCTGGCGGACTCCGCGCTGGACGCCGTACGGACGAAGCTGTTGCCGGTGGCGACCGTGGCCACGCCGAATCTGGACGAAGTGACGCAACTCACCGGCGTGCGGGTCGATTCGGAGGGGCAGTTGCGCGAGGCCGCGGCGGCCGTGCTGGCGTACGGGCCGCGTTGGGTGTTGATCAAGGGGGGTCATCTGCCGGGTGACGCCGTGGATCTGCTCACCGACGGTTCTGAGGAGCACTGGTTGCGTGCGCCTCGGCACGACAACCGGCATACGCATGGGACCGGCTGCACGCTCGCCTCGGCGATCGCGTCGCAGCTCGCCAAGGGGGAGTCCGTGCCGGAGGCGGTGACGGCGGCGAAGGCGTATGTCACGGGGGCGATCGCGGCGGGGTTCGCGCTGGGTGGAGGGATCGGGCCCGTGGACCACGGGTGGGCGCTACGACGTGAGCTTTCCTGACGTGCGCTTCTTTTAAGAAGGCGACGTGCGCTTCTTCTGAGCGGGCACGGCAAAAAGCCGGCCCACACTAGGTGGACCGGCTCGATGCAGCGAACCAGCAGTGGCCGCGCGCTCAGCAGTGCGTCAGCGCGAGACCTTGCCGGCCTTGATGCACGAGGTGCAAGCGTTCACGCGCTTCGGCGTCCCACTGACCACGGTACGGACGCGCTGGATGTTCGGGTTCCAGCGACGGGACGTACGGCGGTGCGAGTGCGAGATGTTGTTGCCGAAGCCCGGCCCCTTGCCGCAGACGTCGCAGTTGGCAGCCACGGGTCACTCCAAAGACTTCAGATGCACAGATGCACTTACGGATGATCCCGGCATGCCGGGATCGAGATCGTAGGATCTGGAAGTGGCACTGCCAGGGGGGATGGCCCGATCGGGATCGGGCAACCGGAGCAGCATACAACGACCGCGCCAGTACAACGAAACTACCATGCCTGGTCGGGGGCCCGCTCCGGCCCTCCTCGGGCCCGGGCCGTCCCAAGGTCTACGCTGCGTTGCCAGTCCAGCAGCTCAAGGAGGCGCAGGTGCCGCAGGTGCCGCAGACATTCTTCGATGCTCTCGCGGTGCGCACCTGGTGCGGGCTCGCGCTGCGGTCGCTGGGGCGTGCGCGCGAGGAGATCGACGCGATCAACGTGTACCCGGTGGCCGACGGGGACACCGGCACCAACCTGTACCTGACCATGGAGTCCGCCGTCGCCGCGGTCGAGGCGGTGTTCGACGGACACGGCACCCTGAGCGAGCGGAAACCGCCGCTGGCGGACGCCGTCCGCGCGATGGCCCACGGGGCGCTCATAGGCGCGCGCGGCAACTCCGGGACGATCCTCGCCCAGCTGCTCCGGGGCATGGCCCAGGTCCTCGCCGCCGACGGTGAGACGGCTCACACGGACGGCGAGGGCCTACGGCTCGCGCTGCGCCGCGCCGCCGACTCCGCCCGGCACGCGGTGGCCCACCCCGTCGAGGGCACGGTCCTCTCCGTCGCCTCGGCCGCGGCGAACGCGGCCGACGACACCGAGGGCGACTGCGGGACCGTCGCACGGGCCGCCTACGAGGGAGCGCGCGCGGCGCTGGCCGCGACCCCGGGGCAGCTGGCCGTCCTGGAGCGTGCGGGAGTCGTCGACGCGGGCGGGCGGGGGCTGGTGGCGGTGCTGGCCGCGCTGGTGGAGACGTTCACGGGGGAGGTGCCGGTTTTCGGGGCGCACGCACGCGTGGAGGCCGTTTTGGCTTCCGGCTCTCCTGATGTCGCCGATGTCACCCTGTGCGGTGACGGTCCGGAAGCTGTTCAGGAGGGTGGCCCCGCCTTCGAGGTGATCTACCTCCTGGAGGCCGACGACTCCGCCGTGACGCGGTTGCGGGAGCGGCTGGACGCCCTCGGTGACTCGCTCGTCGTGGTCGGCGGCGACGGTCTGTGGAACGTCCATGTGCACGTGGACGACGCCGGCGCCGCCGTCGAAGCGGGCGTCGAGGCGGGACGGCCGTACCGGATCCGGATCACGCACTTCGGGCTCGGTGACGTCCACACCACCGGTGCCGAACGGCCGCCCAGGGAGCGTGCGCAGCGGGCCGTCGTAGCCGTGGTGCCGGGGGAGGGGCTCGCCGGGCTCTACGGCGAGGCCGGCGCGACCACCGTGCTCGCGCGCCCCGGGGAGCCGCCCGCCAGCGGGGAGTTGGTCGCGGCCGTACGGCGGGCACACGCGCGTGAGGTCGTGCTGCTGCCCAATGACGCCGACCTGCGGCACACCGCCGCCGCTGCCGCCGAGCAGGCCCGGGCCGAGGGCATCCGGGTCGCGCTGATCCCGACGCGCTCCGCCGTGCAGGGCATCGCCGCGCTCGCCGTGCACGAGCC
Organism: Streptomyces sp. NPDC050528; assembly: GCF_044457795.1. Taxonomy (NCBI): domain Bacteria; kingdom Bacillati; phylum Actinomycetota; class Actinomycetes; order Kitasatosporales; family Streptomycetaceae; genus Streptomyces; species Streptomyces sp. NPDC050528. The sequence goes on along the minus strand of NZ_JBITHH010000001.1, from coordinate 313,543 downwards.
GGAGCGGCGCTTCGACGAGGACGTCGTCTCCATGACCTCGGCGGCGGGCGCGACCCGGTACGCCGAGGTCGCCGTCGCCGAACGCCAGTCCTGGACCATGGCCGGCATCTGCCAGGCCGGGGACGTCCTGGGACTCGTCGACGGCGATGTGGCCGTGATCGGCGCCGACGTCACGGCCACCGCCCGGGCCGTCCTGGACCGCATGCTCGCGGCCGGCGGTGAGCTCGTCACGCTCGTCCTCGGCGACGAGGCACCCGTGAGCGTCGCCAACATCCTGGAGACGCACGTCCGTGAGTCGTACCTCGCCGTCGACACCGTGGTGTACCGAGGCGGCCGGCAGGGTGCCCTGCTGCTCATCGGCGTGGAGTAGGGCTCCCGGCCCCACCCCAACTCCCCCTACTTCTCCGTCTGTTCCTCCATCAGCTGGAGCAGCTGCTCCGCCTCGGCGCGACGGGCCCGTACCGTCTCGTCGCCGTCGTCGGCACCTTCGTAGGCCTTCAGCACGCCACGCGCGCGTGCCGCCGCGTCGGCCGGGCGGCTGAGGTCGGCCTCCAGCCAGCCCGCAGCGAGTTCTGCGCCGGTGCGGGTGTGCACCGCGCCCTCCCCGAGGGCGGCGAAGACGGTGACCGACTCCGCGGTCTGGGTCAGGGCGTCCTCGAACGCGGCCTGGATCGCGGTGTCCTCGGCCTCCTCGGCGACGGAACGGGCCAGCAGTTCGCCGAACTGCCGGTGCGTGTGGCCGAGTTCACCGGTGAGCCGCTGCCGCGCCTCCTTGTCGTCCGTCACGAGCAGCGCGGCCTCGCACTCCTCGATCGCGCCTGCCATCAACTCCCGCGCCCGGTCCAGGCCCCGGTCCTCCAGGTCCGCGCGCAACGCCAGCCACGCGCGGGCGCGCAGCGAGCGGACGAGCCCGTGCACGTTGCCCAGGGAGCGCCACAGGTCGCCCGCGCGCTCGTACGCCCGGTCCGCCTCGGCGGGCAGTTCCGCGTGGCCCAGCGACTCGGCGGCGAGGTGGGCGAGGGTCGCGTGGTCGTTCTGCTCGGGCCAGGTCCGGGCGATCTCGGCCGCCTGCAACCGCCGTTCGGCGGCGGCCCGGTGCTCGCCCAGCTCGCTGAGACAGTCACCGAGCCACCACTGCGTCTGGACGATCGCGCCGTCGCCGTGCGTCTCGACGCTCAGGTCGGGCAGCGCCGACTCCAGCACCTCGGCGGCCTCGGCCCAGCGGCCCTGGCGCAGCAGGAACCCGCCGAGCTGGTGCCGTGCCCAGGCGCCCAGCGTCGGTCCCTCGCCGGCCTCGTCGGACCAGTGCGCGGCCTCCAGGGCGTGCTCAGCGGCCTCCTCGGACCGTCCCCGGCCCCCGAGCACCTCGGCGAGCTGGAGATGCAGCTGAGCCCGTCCAGGGGCCTCCAGGTACGGTCCGCCGTGCTCCAGGGCCGCCCGAAGCGCCCGCTCCGCCTCCGTGACATCGCCGAGGTGATGGGCGAGCCCGGCCAGCCGTGCCTCGTACTCCACCGCGAACCACGGCAGCCCCGCGACCACGAACGCCGTCGACGCCTTCGAGAACAGCCGCACGGCCGTCTCCACGTCCTCGGCCCGCACCGCGAGTTCGGCCAGCATCGCCTGGCCCTCGGCACCCCGCGCGGCCAGCCGCACATCGGCCACGTCACCCGGAAGGGGCTGCCCCTCGACCAGAGCCAGCACCTCCCGTACGGCGGCTTCGGCGGCGGTCAGGGCCGCGGGGCTGGGGGAGTCCTCGGGGGACTCCCCGTGGACCCTGCGCATCAGGATGCGCGCCCGGCTCATCAGCACGGCCGCCGTCTGCCGTACGCCGGTGCCGTCCTCCGAGTACAGGGCGAGCACCCCGTCGTACGGCTCGGCGATCGCCACGAGAGCCTCGTCGATCTCGCCCGTGAGCGCGCGTACGTACGCTCCACGCGCGCGTGCCGCCCACGCCTCCCCGGGGTCGCCCGCCTCGGCGAACAGCTCGGCCGCGTGCTCGAAGAGGTCGATGCCCTCGGGGCCCTGGTCCATCGCCTGGTGGTCGGCGATCTCGGCGCGGTCGCGGGCGGACAGCTCGACGCCCTCGGAGGCCCGGGACACCGCCAACCAGGCCTCCACGGCGTGCGGTTGGAGGGTGTCCGACAGGTGCCGCGCCTCTGCGAGGAGCGCGGTGAGGTCCTTCTCCGGGATGACCTCGGGCGCCGCGGTCGGCACCGGTGCCGCGGCCGGCCGGCCCGCCGAACGCACTCCCAGGGGGAGCCGTTCCACCAGGGGCCGCTGGTCCATGCGCGCGCGTACCCGGTCGCCGATGTGGGGCGTGCCGTTGCGTGCGTCGAAGCGGGCGGCCAGCGCGAGGCTCTCCGCGCGCGCGTGGACGGCGAGTTCGCGTGCCGTCCAGGCACGGCCGGCCGGCCCGGGCACCTCCTGGTCGCCGAGGCCCAGCTCGGTCAGCCGGTCCATCAGCAGGGTCACCACGGACAGGAAGTCCAGCCCGCTGAGCGGGTTCCCGGAGTCCGTGAAGTACGCCGGACGCTCCGCGAGCAGCTCAAGTCCCCGTGCCTCGTTGCCGCTCAGGGCGCAGAACTCCACGTGGTCCGCGTAGGCGCCCCGCATGCTCTCCATGGGCCGTACGAGACGGAAACCGCGCAGGTGATGGGCGCGCGCCTCGTCGGCGCGGCCCAGGCGCAGCAGCGGGGTCAGGGAGGACGCGAGGACGGTGTGCGGCTCGTGGGCGCACGTGAACTCGCCCCCCAGGACCGGCTCCCACAGGTCGAGCGCCTCGGCGTAGCGCTCCTGCTGCACCTGCCACTCGCCCTGGGTGTGCAGTTCGCACGCGTGGCAGTCGGCCATGGTGTCCCGGTCGGCGGTCAGCCACGCGGCGTACGCCCGCTCGGCCCGCGCGAGGTCGCCGATGTGCGAGGCGACGCTGAACTCCGCGCTGCGGACGGCTCGTTCGGAGTGTCCGGCCAGCCGGTAGCGGTGCTCCATCTCGCCGAGCCACTTCTCGATCGACGCGAGCGGGATGTGCGGCTGGCCGAGCATCCCCGACGACATCCACTTGAAGACCCAGTGCAGCGAGTGGACCTCGTACTCGTCGAAGTCCTCGGGCCGTTCGTCCCACATGCGCAGCAGGCGCGCGAAGGGGACGAACATCTTGTCCTTCTCGGAGCTGTAGTTGTAGACCTTCAGCTGGTGTCCGAGCGCCTCGACGACGGCGAGCGGGATGTCCAACTTCTCGGCTTCGACGAGCAGTTGCTCCGCGCGCGCGTTGCGGGCCGGTCCCTCCGGCTCCTCGGAGTTCTCCGCCATCGCCCGGCGCAGCGCGTCGAAGTCCGTGATCCCCGTCATCAGTGGTCGCCCTCCCCGTGTGTGGCCCACTCCAGGAGGCCGATGAACGCCCGGTTCAGCAGAGCCGAATCGGCGGGGCGCAGTGGTCGCTGCGCCATCAGGAGTGCCTGCCCGTAGAGCGACTCGGTCGCCGTCCCGATCAGGTCCCGGTCCCCCAGCGAACTGATGCGCCGGATCAGCGGGTTGAGATGGTTGAGCACGAGACGCGCGCGGGGAGCGCTGCCCCGCAGCGAGCCCAGGATGCCCGCCCACAGGTCGTCGGCCTGCTCCTCGGCCTCCGCGCGGGCCTGCTCGTGCCGGGCGGAGCGGTCGTCCAGGTGCAGCGCGGGCACCGACAGCGGATGGAACGCCCGCAGGACGACATCACACCCCAGGGGGTCCAGTTTGGCCCGCGCGGCGACCAGGAAGTCCGCCAGGGCCAGCTCCTCGGCCGGGTCCACCGAGTCCAGATGCGCGGTCACGGTGTCCGGGTCCAGCTCGGCGACCACGGTCCCCGGGCGCACCGACGGCAGCGCCTCGACCAGTTCGCCGTCGTAGGTGTAACCGCCGTTGATCACCCCGATGCCCTGCGCGGACGCGATCGGGGCGACCTGCCGGTACTCCTCGACGGTCCGCGTGAAGTGCACCACCGGGTGGCGCTGCGCGAACTCCTCCAGGGACACCCGTCCGTCGGTCGTCTCGAACGGGAGCCACGGCAGCATCGTGCGCAGCATCTCCTTGTCGTGCCGCGCCAGGGACTTCACCCCCAGGTGGTGCACCGACAGGAGCGCGGCGAGCCGCTCCGGATCACCCGCCGCGAGCCCGGTCAACCAGCCCCGGATCCGCTCCCCGAGCGCCTCCCGTACGGCCGCCAGCGTCTCGTCCTCGTAGAGGGACTCGCGCGAGGCGGTGGGCCGCAGACTGTCCGTGTCCAGCACACAGCGCACGAAGAACGCCCAGTCGGGCAGCAGCTGTTCGGCCCGCTCGGTGAGCAGCATGCCCTTGAGATGCACCCGGTGACTCGCCCGCTGCGCCGGACTGACGGCACCGGGAAGGACGTAGGCCACCCCGCGGATCCCCGCGAGCGGCACGGCGAGGTCGATCGAGTCCAACGGCGTGAACCCGAACAGCTCGTGACAGTGCCGCGCCAGCGCCACCCTCCGGGTACTGGGACTCGGGTACGGCCGGTCCCAGGGCGCGGGCAGATCGGTGACCGCCTCGCCGTCCACGCGGACGTCGTACGGCAGCAGCGCCCCGAAGTCCCGGGCCAGCGCGAGGACCCGCTCCTTGGTGAGCCACTCGCCGGCGCCCGCGCGGGCCACCAGGTGCACGGTGGTGCCCGGTTCGGGGCGTTCGCTGTCGGGCAGGGTCCGCACGGTGTACGAGCCGTCGTCGGTCGCCGTCCACTCCACGGGCGGCGCGTCCGGCGTACGGGCGCTGCGGCTGACGACCCGGATCCGCTCGGCGACCACGAAACAGGCGAGCAGCCCGATGCCGAACTGCCCGAGGAAGTCGGACCGGACCTCCTGGAGCCCGTCGGCGCGCTTGGAGCTACGGCCGATGGTGGCAAGGAGGTTGTGCACGTCCGCCTCGGTGAGCCCGACGCCGGAGTCCTCGACGCGCAGGGTGCGCCCGTCGGCGAACAGCCGCACCAGGGCAGGGGAGTCGGGCTGCTCGGACCGGCGGGCGGTGATCGCGTCCACGGCGTTCTGCAGCAGCTCGCGCAGATAGACCTTGGGGCTGGAGTAGAGGTGATGGGAGAGCAGGTCCACCAGACCGCGCAGGTCGACCTGGAACGTGTGAGGTGACTGGGATGCCTGGGATGACTGTGAGGTCTGGGAGTCCATCGTCGCAGCGCCGAGGTGGGGGAAGTGCGATCGGCGCGAGGGTCGGGCGGTCCCTGTGAGGCGGTGACCGCGGGGGATGGCCGGAGCGCGCCATCCTAGGCCTCGAACGACCCACCTGACCAGGGGTTTCGCAAGACGTATACGGCATTGTCAGTGGCGTGGTGTGCAATGGATCTCGTGCCCGCACTGGAAGAACCACTGAAAAAGGTGCTCGGCCCCGCCACCGCGAAGGTGATGGCCGAGCATCTCGGCCTGCACACAGTAGGCGACCTCCTGCACCACTACCCGCGCAGATACGAGGAGCGGGGCCAGCTCACGCACCTCGCCGAGCTGCCGATGGACGAGCACGTCACCGTGGTCGCCCAGGTCGCCGACGCCCGCCTGCACTCCTTCGCGTCGAGCAAGGCCCCCCGGGGCAAGGGCCAGCGTCTCGAAGTCACGATCACGGACGGCAGCGGCCGGCTCCAACTCGTCTTCTTCGGCTCGGGAGTTCACAAACCCCACAAGGAACTCCTGCCGGGCACCCGCGCGATGTTCGCCGGCAAGGTCTCCGTCTTCAACCGCCGCCTTCAACTCGCCCATCCGGCATACGAGTTGCTGAAGGGCGACGCCGAGGAGACGGTCGAGACCTGGGCGGGCACCCTGATCCCCATCTACCCCGCCACCGCCAAACTGGAGTCCTGGAAGATCGGCAAGGCCCTCCAGACGGCACTCCCCAGCGCCCAGGAAGCCGTGGACCCCCTCCCGGACTCCCTCCGCGAGGGCCGCGGCCTGGTCTCCCTCCCGGAAGCCCTCCTCAAGATCCACCGCCCCCACACCAAGGCGGACATCGCCGCCGCCCGCGACCGCCTCAAGTGGGACGAGGCCTTCGTCCTCCAGGTGGCCCTGGCCCGCCGCCGCCACGCGGACGCCCAACTCCCGGCGGTGGCCCGCAAACCATCTCCGGACGGCCTCCTCGCCGTCTTCGACGACCGGCTTCCGTTCACGCTCACGGAGGGGCAGGTGAAGGTCTCCAGGGAGATCTTCGACGACCTGGCTACGGAGCATCCGATGCACCGGCTGCTGCAAGGGGAAGTGGGTAGCGGAAAGACAATGGTGGCCCTCCGAGCCATGCTCGCCGTGGTCGACGCAGGCGGCCAGGCAGCCATGCTCGCGCCCACCGAAGTGCTCGCTCAGCAGCATCACCGGTCGATCACCGAGATGATGGGGGAGTTGGCCGAGGGCGGGATGCTGGGCGGGGCCGAGCGGGCGACCAAGGTCACGTTGCTCACCGGGTCCATGGGGACGGCCGGGCGGCGGCAGGCCCTCCTCGACCTCGTCACCGGCGAGGCCGGGATCGTGATCGGCACGCACGCGTTGATCGAGGACAAGGTCCAGTTCCACGACCTGGGCCTGGTCGTGGTCGACGAACAGCACCGCTTCGGCGTCGAACAGCGCGACGCCCTGCGCGGCAAGGGCAAGCAGCCCCCGCACCTCCTCGTCATGACCGCGACCCCCATCCCGCGCACGGTCGCCATGACGGTCTTCGGCGACCTGGAGACCTCGGTCCTTGACCAACTCCCGGCAGGCCGCTCCCCGATCGCCAGCCACGTGGTCCCCGCCGCCGACAAACCCCACTTCCTCGCCCGCGCCTGGGAGCGCGTCCGCGAGGAGGTCTCCAACGGCCATCAGGCGTACGTCGTCTGCCCCCGCATCGGGGACGAGGACGACGACCCCAAGAAGGCCGGTAAGGGCAAGAAGAAATCCCCGGAGGACGAAGCCGAGAAGCGCCCGCCGCTCGCCGTCCTCGACATCGCCGCCCAGCTCGCCAAGGGCCCCCTCCAGGGGCTGAAGATCGAGGTGCTGCACGGCCGTATGCACCCCGACGACAAGGACGCCGTGATGCGCCGGTTCGCCGCCGGGGACACGGACGTCCTGGTCGCCACGACGGTCATCGAGGTCGGCGTCAACGTGCCCAACGCCACGGCCATGGTGATCATGGATGCCGATCGTTTCGGCGTCTCCCAGCTCCACCAGCTTCGGGGTCGCGTGGGCCGTGGCTCGGCTGCCGGCCTCTGTCTCCTGGTCTCCGAAATGCCCGAGGCCAGCCCCGCCCGCCAACGCCTCAACGCCGTCGCCTCCACCCTCGACGGCTTCGAACTCTCCCGCATCGACCTCGAACAGCGGCGCGAGGGCGATGTGTTGGGGCAAGCGCAGTCCGGTGCCCGTACGTCCCTGCGGGTCCTGTCCGTCATCGAGGACGAGGAGGTCATCGCGGAGGCGAGGGAGGAGGCGACGAAGGTGGTGGAGGCTGACCCCGAGCTGGAGCGTCTGCCGGGCCTGCGAACGGCGCTGGACGCGCTGTTGGACGAGGAGAGAGAGCAGTACTTGGAAAAGGGCTAGGGGCACCCACCCAGGGGCGCGGGGCTGTATTGAATATGCGGCTACCGCCGCGTGCGCGCGACCAGCCACACTGATACCTGAAGACGCCCACAAGCAAGGACCCAACATGACCCGCGTGATCGCCGGCGAAGCCGGTGGACGTCGACTCGCCGTGCCGCCCGGCACCGGCACCCGCCCGACCTCCGACCGCGCACGCGAGGGCCTCTTCTCCACCTGGCAGTCCCTCCTCGGCGCCCCCCTGAACGGTGAGCGCGTCCTGGACCTGTACGCGGGCTCGGGCGCCGTAGGCCTGGAGGCGCTGTCCCGGGGTGCGAGCCACACCCTCCTCGTGGAGGCCGACGCCAAAGCCGCCCGTGTCATCCGGGAGAACGTCAAGAACGTCGGCCTCCCCGGCGCCGAGGTCAGGGCGGGCAAAGCCGAACAGGTCGTCCAGACGCCGGCGCCCAGTGAGCCGTACGACATCGTCTTTCTCGACCCGCCGTACGTTGTCGCAGATCACGATCTTCGGGAGATTCTCCTCACACTCCGGTCGGGGGGCTGGCTCGCGCCGGACGCTCTCGTCACCGTGGAGCGCAGCACCAGAGGCGGCGAATTCGGGTGGCCGGACGGATTCGACGCGATCCGGGCCCGTCGCTACGGCGAGGGGACCTTTTGGTACGGTCGCGCCGCCTCTACGTGCGAAGACGCACGATGACCGGACCGGAGAGCGAGGGAACTCAGTTGCGCCGCGCCGTATGTCCGGGGTCGTTCGACCCCATCACCAATGGACACCTCGACATCATCGCCCGTGCCTCCCGGCTGTACGACGTCGTGCACGTCGTGGTGATGATCAACCAGTCGAAGAAGGGCATGTTCACCGTCGACGAGCGGATCGAGCTGATCCGCGAGGTGACCGCCGAGTTCGGCAACATCCAGGTCGAGGCGTACCACGGCCTGCTCGTCGACTTCTGCAAGCAGCGCGACATCCCGGCCATCGTCAAGGGCCTGCGCGCGGTCAGCGACTTCGACTACGAACTCCAGATGGCCCAGATGAACAACGGACTGTCGGGCGTCGAAACCCTGTTCATCCCCACCAGCCCCACCTACAGCTTCCTGTCGTCCTCGCTGGTCAAAGAGGTCGCGCAGTGGGGCGGCGACATCTCCCACCTGGTGCCGGGCGTGGTCCTCGAAGCGCTCACCGAGCGGCTCGGCAAGAGCTGACGGACTGACTGTGCGTCACCCGGTGTCGGGCGGGGCGGGAGTGGTCGTACAGTCGACCCGTCCGTCTCCAACACGTCGGTAGAGAGTGGCGAGCACACGGTGGACGTGCAGAAGAAGCTCGACGAGATCGTCGCCTCGGTCTCCAGCGCCCGGTCCATGCCCATGTCGGCCTCGTGCGTGGTCAACCGCGCCGAGCTGCTCACGCTGCTCGAAGAGGTGCGCGCGGCCCTGCCGGACTCGCTGGCGGAGGCGCAGGAGCTGATCGGCGGCCGGCACGAGATGGTCGAGCAGGCCCGCCAGGAGGCCGAGCGGATCATCCAGACCGCGCACGCCGAGCGCGGCTCGCTGATCTCCGACACCGAGGTCGCCCGCCGCTCGCAGAACGAGGCGGACCGCATCCTCGCCGAGGCCCGCCAGGAGGCCGAGGAGGTCCGCGCGGAGGCCGACGACTACGTCGACTCCAAGCTCGCCAACTTCGAGGTCGTCCTCACCAAGACCCTCGGGTCGGTGGGGCGCGGCCGCGAGAAGCTGCTCGGCACCGGTCCCGGCATCGACGACCAGGGCTACGAGGACGAGGACGCCCCCGAGCGCAGCCACGACCCGGAGACCCTGCGCCGCGACGCCGACGCGTACGTGGACGTCAAGCTCGGCGCCTTCGAGGCGGTTCTCGCCAAGACCCTGGAAGCCGTAGGGAAGGGCCGGCAGAAGCTGCACGGGCGGATCGCCAGCGACGATCTCGGGGCGCTCTCCCTCGACGACGACGGCAACCAGGTCCAGCACACCAGCGACGCCGACTACCTCGCCGACCTCGCGACCGTCACGGACACCCCGGTCTCGGCCACCCCGCTCCAGCCCGAGCAGCAGGACTACGCCCCGCAGGCGGCCTACGACTACCAGCAGACCGCCCAGCAGCAGGACCCGTACGGCTACCAGCAGCAGGGCTACGTCCAGCAGCAGGACCCCTACGGGTACCAGCAGGCCGACCCTTATGCCTACCAGGGCTACGACACCGGCCAGCAGCCCGTGTACGACCCGAACCAGATGCAGCAGGCTCAGGTCGACCCCCAGCAGAACCAGGGTCAGCAGGGCTACGCGCTCGACGAGACGAGTCTCTTCGACACCGGCATGATCAGCGCGGAGCAGCTGCGGGCGTACGAGCAGGGCCGGGGCCTGTAAGGAACCACCGGATTGGGCCGAGAGCGAAAGGTCCAGTACCCTGGTTCTTCGGTCGCGTGTACGTCCGCGATCACCGCTGCCCGGAAGCACCGAAGGGCAGCGCCCCATGAGCTCAGCAGACCGAAAGACAGGGATGGCTCTGAACGCCCGCCTCGACCACCGCAACCCTCTCGTGTTCGACACTCACGAGCTGGGTCGGCGTCCTGGTGCGCTGCAGCGCCTGAACCGTTCGATCGACGCTCCCAAGGATCTCGGGATCCAGGGAGTCATCGGAGTGCCGGAAGGCGCCCCGGTTGAGCTCGACCTCCGCCTTGAGTCGGTCATGGAAGGGGTGCTTGTCACAGGCACCGCCCGTGCACTGGCGAAGGGGGAGTGCGTAAGGTGTCTGGAGCCGGTCGAGCTGTCGCTCGAAGCGGACTTCCAGGAGATGTTCTCGTACCCTGACGCCGACGACCGTGGCCGCGTAAAGGCGGAACCGGTCGACGACGCCGAGGAAGACGAGGACAGGCTCTTCATCGAGGACGGCTTGTTCGACCTCGAACCCGTGCTGCGCGATGCGGTGGTGCTCGCACTGCCGATGCAGCCGGTGTGCCAGGACGACTGTCTGGGCCTGTGCTCCGAGTGCGGAGTACGGCTCACGGACGACCCGGACCACCACCATGACGCCGTCGACATCCGTTGGGCGGCACTGCAGGGACTCGCCGGTTCACTCGAAGACGGCGAGAAGGACGAGATCAGTGGCGAAGCGCCCCGACCGGCGCGCGCCAACGAGAAGCAGGAGAAGTAGCCGTGGCTGTTCCGAAGCGGAAGATGTCGCGCAGCAACACGCGCCACCGCCGGTCGCAGTGGAAGGCTGCGGTCACCCCTCTGGTTGCGTGCGAGCGCTGCCACGAGCCCAAGCAGCAGCACATCGCGTGCCCGTCTTGCGGCACGTACAACAAGCGCCAGGTCCTCGAGGTCTGAGCGGCTGGTGAGAGGCTCCATGTCTGACGTCAAGGCGGACTCAATCGCCAAGAACCAGGCGGACACGGCCTCGTCCCCCACGCTGTTGGAAGGGCGGCTCGGGTATCACCTCGAGTCCGCCCTTCTGGTGCGTGCGCTGACCCACCGTTCGTACGCGTACGAGAACGGCGGTCTGCCGACGAACGAGCGGCTGGAGTTCCTCGGGGACTCCGTGCTCGGTCTCGTCGTCACGGACACGCTGTACACCACCCACCCCGACCTGCCCGAGGGCCAACTGGCCAAGCTGCGGGCCGCGGTGGTCAATTCTCGTGCGCTGGCGGAGGTCGGTCGCGGTCTGGAACTCGGCTCCTTCATCCGGCTCGGCCGCGGTGAAGAGGGCACGGGAGGCCGGGACAAGGCGTCCATCCTCGCCGACACCCTGGAAGCGGTGATCGGCGCGGTCTATCTCGACCAGGGCCTCGACGCGGCCTCCGAACTGGTGCACCGCCTGTTCGACCCGCTCATCGAGAAGTCCTCGAACCTCGGTGCCGGCCTGGACTGGAAGACCAGTCTCCAGGAGCTCACCGCGACCGAGGGGCTCGGTGTCCCCGAGTACCTGGTCACGGAGACCGGCCCCGATCACGAGAAGACCTTCACTGCTGCCGCCCGCGTCGGAGGCGTCTCGTACGGCACCGGCACCGGCCGCAGCAAGAAGGAGGCGGAGCAGCAGGCCGCCGAGTCCGCCTGGCGGTCCATCCGGGCCGACGCGGACGAGCGCGCCAAGAAGGCGAAGGAGGCGGCCGAGCAGCCCGCCGAGGTCGCCGACGAGGCCGCCGAGCAGCCTGCCGAGGGAAGCGCCGACACGTCGTCGGCGTCCGCCTGACCGAACAGCGCGACCCGAGCGCCCGTCCCCACCGAGGGGCGGGCGCTCGGGTCATTCACCCGTCGTCACAGGGGATGCCATGCCCGAGTTGCCCGAGGTCGAGGTCGTCCGACGCGGTCTGGAGCGCTGGGTCGCCCAGCGCACCGTCGTCGACGCCGAGGTACTGCATCCGCGTGCGGTACGACGCCATGTCGCCGGCGCCGACGACTTCGCGCACCGGCTCAAGGGGCATCGGATCGGCACCCCGAGCCGGCGCGGCAAGTACCTGTGGCTGCCGCTGGAGGACACCCACCAGGCGGTGCTCGCGCACCTCGGGATGAGTGGTCAACTCCTGGTCCAGCAGCACGAGTTCCCCGATGAGAAGCACCTGCGCATCCGGGTCCGCTTCGCCGACGCTCTCGGTACCGAACTCCGGTTCGTCGACCAACGCACCTTCGGCGGGCTGTCGTTGCACGACACCACCCCGGACGGGCTGCCGGACGTCATCGCGCACATCGCGCGTGACCCCCTGGACCCCTTGTTCGACGACGAGTTGTTCCACCAGTCCCTGCGCCGCAAGCGCACGACCATCAAACGGGCCCTGCTCGACCAGTCGTTGATCAGCGGAGTCGGCAACATCTATGCGGACGAGGCCCTTTGGCGGGCCCGCGTCCACTACGAACGCCCGACCGCGACCTTCACCCGCCCGCGCACCGCCGAACTCCTGGGCCACGCACGGGATGTGATGAACGCGGCCCTCGACGTGGGCGGCACCAGTTTCGACAGCCTGTACGTCAACGTGAACGGGGAGTCGGGCTACTTCGACCGCTCGCTCGACGCGTACGGCCGCGAGGGTCTGCCGTGCCGGCGCTGCGGTACGGCGATGAACCGGCGGGCGTGGATGAACCGGTCCAGCTACTTCTGCCCCAAGTGCCAGCGGGCGCCGCGGAGTTGACGGACCCCCGCGGGTCTAGACGGCGCCGCGCGTCTCGTCGTAGCGCGTGCGGGCGGCGAGGACGTCGTCCATGCGGGACTCCATGAAGTCGACGAGCTCCGCCAGGCGCTCGGCGATGCCGCGGCCGAGCGGGGTCAACTCGTAGTCCACGCGCGGTGGGTTGGTCGGCTGGGCCTCGCGGTGGACCAGGCCGTCGCGCTCCAGGGCGTGCAGGGTCTGCGAGAGCATCTTCTCGCTGACGCCGTCGACGCGGCGCCGCAGCTCGTTGAAGCGCAGCGAGCCGTCGTGCAGCGCGCACAGGGTGAGTCCGCCCCAGCGGCCCGTGACGTGCTCCAGGGTGCCTCGGGAGGGGCAGGCCTTCGCGAAGACGTTGTACGGGAAGTTCTGCTCCTCCGTACGCTCCTGGGTCGTGTCCATGCCGCCAGGGTACGCGAACACAGCGCTAACCAAAAGGGAGCACTAACCGTTGGTTAGCGCTCCCTGTCGGTGTACCTGTGGTGTCCTACGGCGTCGGACCGGGACTAGTACCCGAAGTCCTGCGTCCACCAGGGGCCGCCGGCGCCGAGGTGCACACCGACGCCCAGGGTCTTGAAGTCGCAGTTCAGGATGTTGGCCTTGTGGCCGGGGCTGTTCATCCAGGCGTCCATGACCGCGGCCGCGTCGGCCTGGCCGCGGGCGATGTTCTCGCCGCCGAGGTTGGTGATGCCGAGCTTCTCCGCCCGGTCCCACGGGGTGGCCCCGCTGGGGTCGGTGTGGTCGAAGAAGTCCTCGTCGGCCATCTGCGTGCTGAAGTTCTCGGCCAGTTCGGTGAGTGAGCTGTTGGCCGCCACCGGGCTGCAGCCGACGAGCACGCGCTGTTCGTTGACGAGCTTGAGCACCTCGGCCTCGGCGGCGGCCTCCGCGGAGACCGTCACCGGCGCGGCGGCGGACTGCGTGGGCGCCGGAGTGGTGGGCTTCGCCGAGGGGGCCTTGGTCGTCGGCTCCTCGGTCGGGGTGGCCGCCGGCTTCTTCGTCGGGGCCTTGGTGGCGGGCGCGGTGGCGGACTTGGTCGGAGCCGCCGACGGGGAGGCCGCGCGGTTCGCGTCACGGCTCGTGGACGAACCGTCGTCGCGGGACTCCGCGTTGCCGGAGGTGCCGCCCTGCTCGGTCGCCGAGTTGGACGGCGAACCGGCCGCCTGCACCTTGTCGGAGCCGCCGCCACCGCCGAGCTTGTAGTTGTCCAGCCCCGGCATCGCACCCGCGGCGACCGCCACGGTGCCGATGGCCACCGCGGCGGAGACACCGAGCAGACCCGTCTTGACCGGCGTCACGCTCTTGCGCTTACGACGGCGACCGCGGCCCGGGCGTGAGCCGTCGCCCCGGGAGGCCGCGGCGCCCGCCGCCTCGGGGAAGACCACGGCGTAGTCCTCCTCGGTGGCGAAGAGGTAGGCCTCGCTCTTCCGGCGGGAGTCGGCCTTGAGGCGGGACTCGGCCTTCAGACGGGCTTCGCTCTTCGGCGGGACGGCGTTCCCGTTCGCGTGGACCCGGTGGTCGGAAGGGCCCTGGTGGTTCGTGTGGGGCTGGTGGTGCGGGTAGAACTCGGCGGGACCCTCCGGGTGGAGATAAGGAGCCATCCCGATCGTGGAGCCGTCCGCCGGGTTCCAGTCGGAGCGGTCGTTCCGGTCGAAGCGGTCGTTCCAGTCGTACGAGTCGTGCGGGTCGTAGCCGCTCGTGTATGAGCCGTGCGTCTCTGTGACCCCCGTGGCGCGGCTCGTGGCGGCGCGGCCGGCGGCGGAGCGTCGGTGGCGTCCCATGTCCTTGCCTTTCGTCCTTGCGGTCAACTCGTCCGTGCGGTGACCCAGCTCACTCGATCGAGTGAGTTTCATATGAGATTCATTGGGGCGGACGGTACCGCATGCCGGGAGGGGAGCAAGTGTCCCGAGAGACATTGGCCGGTTAGGTTGCAGCCATGAGCGAGGATGTGCGGATGGTCGCCTGGGTGCGAGGGCGTGTGCAAGGTGTGGGTTTTCGGTGGTTTACCCGTGCCAAAGCCCTGGAGATCGGCGGCCTGAGTGGTTTTGCTCTCAATTTGGGCGACGGGCGCGTCCAAGTGGTCGCAGAGGGATCGCGCGAGGGCTGCCAAGGACTCCTCGACTGGCTCCAGGGTCACGACACGCCCGGGCGCGTGGACGGCGTCACCGAGATCTGGGACACACCTCGCGGCGGCTACGACGGCTTCGCGATCCGCTGAGCACAAACTGCGAAACGGTGTAAAGCTGCCCTGGCGGAAGCGGAGGGACATGCCACCGGCAGCTGCCCACAGCAGAAATGACCTGGTGGTTGCCAAGAACGGCTCGCTCTGGCAGGCTCCGCACCTAAGGATGATCGCCACACTTGGAAAGGCCCCGCAGGAGTCGCAACGCCGCCCGGTCAGGGTCGCGTGCCCCCGGGTTGCCGCCAATACGGGGTGTGATCGTGTTGACCGTCAAACTTTTTGGTGAGACTCTGAAAGCCCCGCGCACCTTAGCTGTTTGGCATGGAAGAACAGCAGAGCAACACCCAGGATTGTCAAGCACCGCGGGTGCGATTCCCTCACGACCCACACCGCTTCGGTCGGTCACTCAGTGTGGAGGACCATCCATCATGGCAAAGGCGCTTCTCGGTTACGTCGGCGGCTCCGACCCGCGACTCCTCGCCGAGATGCGACGGCTCCAGCAGCGCGTCCAGGACCTGGAATCCGAGCTCGTTCGGATCCAGGAAGAGAACGACGCGCTGACGGCTGCCGCAACTCACGATTCGCTTCTCGAGCTCGACGCACGCCAGGCGGAGCCCGCGCTCACCTGATCACTGCGACGCATCACATGACAAGCAGTGGTTGGGCGGCCTGCATCAACCGCTAAATTGTCAGAGTTTGCAAGGGACGCTTCGGCGTCCCTTCTTTCTTTCCCCCGCATGCCTCCACCCTCTTTAACGTTTGGTGTGCCCTGCACGTTCAAGGGCGAAACCGCGGGGAACCGGACGTTCATGGAGAGAGCGAGCGGCGGAAGGTAGAGTCCAGCGGCGTGCACCTCAAGGCCCTGACCCTGCGGGGGTTCAAGTCGTTCGCCTCGGCGACCACGCTCCGGTTCGAGCCGGGGATCACGTGCGTCGTGGGACCGAACGGCTCGGGCAAGTCCAATGTGGTGGACGCGCTCAGCTGGGTCATGGGCGAGCAGGGCGCCAAGTCGCTGCGCGGCGGCAAGATGGAGGACGTCATCTTCGCCGGCACCACCGGCCGCCCCCCGCTGGGCCGCGCCGAGGTGTCCCTCACCATCGACAACTCCGACGGTGCGCTGCCCATCGAGTACGCCGAGGTCACCATCACGCGGATCATGTTCCGCAACGGCGGCAGCGAGTACCAGATCAACGGCGACACGTGTCGCCTCCTCGACATCCAGGAACTCCTCTCCGACTCCGGCATCGGTCGCGAGATGCATGTCATCGTCGGCCAGGGTCAGCTCGACTCCGTGCTCCACGCCGACCCCATGGGCCGCCGCGCCTTCATCGAGGAGGCGGCCGGCGTCCTCAAGCACCGCAAGCGCAAGGAGAAGGCCCTCCGCAAGCTGGACGCGATGCAGGCCAACCTCGCGCGCGTGCAGGACCTGACGGACGAACTCCGCCGCCAGCTCAAGCCCCTGGGCCGCCAGGCCGCGGTCGCCCGCCGCGCGGCCGTCATCCAGGCGGATCTCCGAGACGCGCGCCTGAGGCTGTTGGCCGACGATCTCGTACGACTGCGCCAGGCGCTGAACACCGAGATCGCCGACGAGGCCGCACTGAAGGAACGCAAGGAGGCCGCAGAACTGGAGCTGCGCAAGGCCCTCCAGCGCGAGGGTCACCTGGAGGACGAGGTACGGCAGCTCACCCCGCGCCTCCAGCGCGCCCAGCAGACCTGGTACGAACTGTCCCAACTGGCCGAGCGGGTACGCGGCACGATCTCGCTGGCCGACGCCCGCGTGAAGAGCGCCACCTCGGCACCGCCTGAGGAACGGCGGGGCCGCGACCCCGAGGACATGGAGCGCGAGGCCGCCCGCATCCGCGAGCAGGAAGCCGAACTCGAAGCAGCCCTTGAGGCGGCCGAGCACGCCCTGGAGGACACGGTCGCCCACCGCTCCGAACTGGAACGGGAGTTGACGACCGAGGAACGCCGCCTGAAGGACGTTGCCCGTTCCATCGCAGACCGCCGCGAGGGCCTCGCCCGCCTCAACGGCCAGGTCAACGCGGCCCGTTCACGCGCGGCCTCCGCCCAGGCCGAGATCGACCGCCTCGCCTCCGCCCGCGACGAGGCCCAGGAACGAGCGGTCACCGCACAGGAGGAGTACGAGGCCCTCCAGTCCGAGGTCGACGGCCTCGACGCCGGCGACGCGGAACTCTCCGACCAGCACGAGCAGCTCAAGCGCCAACTGTCCGAGGCAGAGGCCGCGTTGACGGCAGCGCGCGAGGCGTCGACAGCAGCAGAACGCAAACGAGCCGCCACCCAGGCCCGCCACGAGGCACTGGCGCTGGGTCTACGGCGGAAGGACGGCACCGGGATACTGCTCGGCGCACGGGACAGGCTCACCGGTGTTCTGGGTCCGGCGGCGGAGCTGCTGACGGTAACCCCGGGCCACGAGGTAGCCCTCGCGGCAGCCTTCGGCGCGGCGGCGGACGCGATCGCCGTGACAACTCCGGCATCGGCAGCAGACGCAATCCGCTTGCTGCGCAAGCAGGATGGGGGCAGAGCAGCGCTTCTGCTGGCAGGAGCCCCGGACGATCCAACACCGGGCACGGGCACCCCCCAAAGGGGCGCGGGGAACGGCGCGACCAGCCACGACGAGCCCGCAGACAACAGACAACCCTTCGCCGCCGATTTCGTCCGCGCCCCCGCCGAACTCATGCCCGCAGTCCGCCGCCTCCTCCACAACTACGTCGTGGTCGACACCCTCGAAGATGCCGAGCAACTCGTATACACCCACCCCGAGTTGACCGCGGTCACCGCCGAAGGCGACCTGCTCGGCGCCCACTTCGCCCACGGCGGCTCCGCCGGCGCCCCCAGCCTCCTCGAAGTCCAGGCCTCCGTAGACGAAGCCGCAGCCGAACTCGAAGAACTGGCAGTCCGCTGCGAGGAGTTGGCCGACGCACAGCAGACCGCAGGCGAGCGCCGCAAGGAAGCCGCCGCGCTGGTCGAGGAGTTGGGGGAGCGCCGCCGAGCCGCGGAGCGCGAGAAGTCGGCCGTGGCACAGCAGTTGGGACGCCTGGCCGGGCAGGCACGCGGCGCTGCCGGAGAAGCCGAGCGATCGACCGCGGCGGCGGCACGAGCGCAGGACGCCCTCGACAAGGCCGTAGAAGAGGCTGAGGTTCTCGCTGAACGGCTGGCTGTTGCTGAGGAGATGCCGGTCGAGGAGGAGCCCGATACCTCTGTGCGGGATCGGCTTGCCGCCGATGGGGCCAATGCTCGGCAGACCGAGATGGAGGCGCGGCTTCAGGTCCGTACGCATGAGGAGCGGGTCAAGGGGCTTGCAGGGCGGGCCGATTCGCTGGACCGGGGTGCCCGAGCGGAGCGTGAGGCGCGGGCGCGGGCCGAGCAGCGGCTCGCGCGGTTGAGGCATGAGGCCGCCGTCGCCGAAGCCGTTGCCTTCGGGGCGCGGCAGTTGCTCGCGCACGTCGAGGTGTCCCTCGCCCGCGCCGACGAGGAACGCACCGCCGCCGATGCCGCCAAGGCGCGCCGCGAGCAGGAGTTGGCCGCCGCTCGGAACCAGGGGCGTGACCTCAAGGGCGAGCTCGACAAGCTCACCGACTCCGTGCACCGGGGGGAGGTGCTCGGGGCCGAGAAGCGGATGCGGATCGAGCAGTTGGAGACCAAGGCGCTGGAGGAGTTGGGGGTGGAGCCGGCGGGGCTCGTCGAGGAGTACGGGCCGCATCAGCTCGTGCCGCCCTCGCTCGCCGCCGAGGGCGAGGTGCTGCCCGATGATCCGGAGGATCCGCGCAACCAGCCCCGGACCTTCCACCGCGCGGAGCAGGAGAAGCGGCTCAAGTCAGCCGAACGGGCGTACCAGCAGCTCGGCAAGGTGAACCCGCTCGCGCTGGAGGAGTTCGCGGCGCTGGAGGAGCGGCACAAGTTCCTCAGCGAGCAGCTGGAGGACCTGAAGAAGACCCGCGCCGACCTGCTTCAAGTGGTGAAGGAGGTCGACGAGCGCGTCGAACAGGTCTTCACCGAGGCGTACCGGGACACGGCCCTGCAGTTCGAGGGGGTCTTCAGCCGACTGTTTCCGGGCGGCGAGGGCAGGTTGATCCTGACCGACCCCGACAACATGCTGACCACGGGGGTGGATGTGGAGGCCCGCCCGCCCGGCAAGAAGGTCAAGCGGCTCTCCCTGCTCTCCGGCGGTGAGCGGTCCCTGACCGCCGTAGCGCTGCTGGTGTCGATCTTCAAGGCCCGGCCCAGTCCGTTCTATGTGATGGACGAGGTCGAGGCGGCGCTCGACGACACCAACCTGCAGCGGCTGATCCGGATCATGCAGGAGCTGCAGGAGGCCTCGCAGCTGATCGTGATCACCCACCAGAAGCGCACGATGGAGGTCGCCGACGCGTTGTACGGCGTCTCCATGCAGGGCGATGGAGTGTCGAAGGTCATCTCGCAGCGCCTTCGCTAGATCCGCGCCTCCGCCAGAGTTGCGTGCGCCTCCGCTGGACCTTCACTGCGCGTTCAAGTCTTGAACGTATGGCTGTCACCTGTGGGGTTGGATTTCACAGGGGACCCCCTATTGACTTCGAAACTTGAAGGCATAGTCTCTGCAACGTTGCTTTTACCTTCAGGTGGTGGGCAGCGGGAAGCTGTGCGCCACTGGAAGGGTCGCCCCCCCACCCCGGCAGCGACGCCGGTGGCCTCAGGAGTTACACGTGACCAGCACTGCGCAGGCACCTCAGTCAGGAGCCGGGTCGGCTCATCCCGAACATCTCGCGCACGTCATCTTCATCGCGGCGGCGGCCGCGATGGGCGGCTTCCTCTTCGGCTACGACAGTTCCGTGATCAACGGAGCCGTCGAGGCGATCCGTGACCGCTACGACGTGGGCTCGACGGTCCTGGCGCAGGTCATCGCCATCGCCCTGATCGGCTGTGCCATCGGCGCGGCGACGGCCGGCCGGATAGCCGACCGCATCGGCCGTATCCGCTGTATGCAGATCTCCGCCGTGCTGTTCACCGTGAGCGCCGTCGGTTCGGCGTTGCCCTTCGCGCTCTGGGACCTCGCCTTCTGGCGGGTCATCGGCGGTTTCGCCATCGGTATGGCCTCCGTCATCGGCCCGGCCTACATCGCCGAGGTCTCCCCGCCCGCCTACCGTGGCCGGCTCGGCTCCTTCCAGCAGGCCGCGATCGTCATCGGCATCGCGATCTCGCAGCTGGTCAACTGGGGCCTGTTGAACGCCGCCGACGGCGACCAGCGCGGCAAGCTCATGGGCCTGGAAGCCTGGCAGGTCATGCTCGGCGTCATGGTGATCCCGGCCGTCCTCTACGGCCTGCTCTCCTTCGCGATCCCCGAGTCCCCGCGCTTCCTGATCTCCGCCGGCAAGCTGGACCGCGCGCACGACGTGCTGCGTGAGGTCGAGGGCGACGACGTCGACCTGGACGCCCGCGTCGCCGAGATCGAGCACGCGATGAAGAGCGAGCACAAGTCGACGTTCAAGGACCTGCTCGGCGGTGGCGGCTTCTTCTTCAAGCCGATCGTCTGGGTCGGCATCGGCCTCTCGGCCTTCCAGCAGCTCGTCGGCATCAACGTCGCGTTCTACTACTCCTCGACGCTGTGGCAGTCGGTCGGCGTCGACCCGACGCAGTCGTTCTTCTACTCCTTCACCACGTCGATCGTGAACATCATCGGCACCGTGATCGCCATGATCTTCGTGGACCGCATCGGCCGTAAGCCGCTGGCTCTCATCGGTTCGGTCGGCATGGTCGTCGGTCTCGCGCTGGAGGCCTGGGCCTTCTCGTACCACCTGGTCGACGGCAAGCTGCCCTCCGCGCAGGGCTGGACCGCGCTGATCGCGGCCCACGTCTTCGTCCTCTTCTTCGCCCTGTCCTGGGGTGTCGTGGTCTGGGTCTTCCTCGGCGAGATGTTCCCGAACCGCATCCGCGCCGCCGCCCTCGGTGTCGCCGCCTCCGCACAGTGGATCGCCAACTGGGCCATCACCGCGAGCTTCCCGTCCCTGGCCGACTGGAACCTCTCCGCGACCTACGTGATCTACACGGTCTTCGCCGCGCTCTCCATCCCGTTCGTCCTGAAGTTCGTGAAGGAGACGAAGGGCAAGAGGCTGGAGGAGATGGGCTGACCGGCCCCAAGAACCGGGTCCCGTGAGCTGGGACCCCATGAACTCGGGGAGACGGGCTCCATCCCCCGCCGCCCGTCTCCCCGAAACCACCCCTCAGTCACCAGATGAGGACACCGCCGCCGATCTCCCGGGCCCGGAGAGCGGCGGCTTCGATGTTGTCCAGGCGGCTCTCGACCAGGTCGGGACGCTCCCCGACCGCCGCGGCGACGGCTTCCAGATGCTCCCGCAGCAACGCCAGCTCGCGCAGGAACTCCGGTACGTCCGCGGCCTCGACGTACAGGTCGCTGGAGGCCAGCACGGGAAGGTACACGCAGCCCAGCGCGCGCACGGGCGGCGAACCCCACACGGTCTCGCGCCAGTTCTCGAAGCCGGCCGAGTCGTTGCACCCCTCCGGAACGTCGAGCACGTTCCACTGGCCGTCCGCGTCACGCAGGAACACATCCACAGCCAAGGTCATGACCGCAGTGGACCACCGGTGGAGCGGCCGGTCCACCGGTTGCGGGTAAAGGTCACTCTCCGAATCGGGGTCACTCCCCGAGCCGCGGCAGCACCCGTTCCGCGAACAGCCGCAGGCTGCGCCACCCCTCGTCCACCGGCATCCCGCCCGACAGCGGATGCAGGACGAGGTTGTCGAGCCCCAGCGCCACACACGCGTCCGGCGTGAGGATGCGGTACACGCCCTCCGCGCGCAGCTCCGCCACGGTCGTGGCCCCCGATTTCACCGCCGAGCGGATGTCACCGGACTGCCAGGAGGCGTACGTCCGCGCCTCGTGCAGGAAGTGCGCCCCGTACTCGGCCCAGGCCCGGTCCGGGTCCTCGGCGATGTGCAGCAGCGGGGTCTCGGCTCCCGGCATCATGGTCCAGCCCTCGGTGCCGTACTCGACGAGCCGGTCCTTGTAGTACGCCTCCAGGTCGGGCAGGTGCGCGCTGGGGAAGAAGGGCAGGCCCAGCCGGGCGGCCCGACGTGCGGCCGCCTTCGAGGAGCCGCCGACCAGCAGCAGGGGGTGCGGGTCGGAGAAGGGGCGCGGGGTGACCCGTACGGTACGGCCGCGGTACTCGAACTCCTCGCCGGACCACGCCTTCAGGACCGTCTCCAGCAGCTCGTCCTGGAGCCTGCCCCGGCGTTTCCAGTCCACGTCGAACTGCGCGTACTCCTCGGGCCGGTAACCGATCCCGGCCACGGTCACCAGTCGGCCGCCGCTCAGCAGATCGAGTACGGCGATGTCCTCGGCCAGTCGCAGCGGGTCGTGCAGCGGGCCGATCACCGCCGAGACGGTCACCGCGATGTGCCGGGTCGCGCCGAACACCGCGCCCGCGAAGGCGAAGGGCGAGGGCAGCCAGTTGTTGGCCACGCCGTGGTGCTCCTCCGTCTGCACGGTGGTGATCCCGTGCTCGTCGGCGTACGCGGCCATCTCCAGGGCGGCCCGGTAGCGGGCGCTCAGCGAGGCGGGGGTGGCACCGGGTTCGACGAGGTTGAAACGTACGACCGAGACGGGCATGGGAGGTCCCCCTTCGTCTGTGGCGGGGTCGTGTGTGGTGGGGGACGGTAGCTGACGGTGCATCAGATGGCCATGGTCATGACTGTGACCATCCGGGCGCCTCCGCGTGCGACGAGTCGGGAGGCGCGCGACGACCCGGCCGCGCCCGCGCTGGGCCCCGGCGATGGCCATGGCTGATACTGGGTGGGTTATGGAAACCGTCATCCTTGCTGTAGTCATCGCCGTGGTCGTGCTCGGTGCGCTCGGCGGGCTCGTCGTCGGCAGCCGGCGCAAGAAGCCGCTGCCCCCGCCGCCCACCTCCGTGCCCGACATCACCGCCCCGCCGGCCGAGCCGCACGTCGGCGACGAGGCCGAGACCCCGCGCGACGAAGCGCGCCGGACCATAGAGGAGGTGGATCTTCCGGACGGTTCGGCCCCGGCCGCCGTCGAGGAACCCCCTGTCCTGGACGTCCCCGTACTGGATGTCCCCGAGCCCACCGCAGGCCGACTCGTCCGGCTGCGTTCGCGGCTCTCCCGCTCGCAGAACGCGCTCGGCAAGGGGCTGCTCACGCTCCTGTCGCGCGAGCACCTCGACGAGGACACGTGGGAGGAGATCGAGGACATCCTCCTCACCGCCGACGTCGGCGTCGCCCCCACCCAGGAACTCGTCGACGGCCTGCGCGCCCGCGTGAAGGTGCTCGGCACCCGCACCCCGCAGGAGCTGCGCACGCTGCTGCGCGAGGAGCTGCTCAAGCTGGTCGGTACCGATGTCGACCGGACCGTGAAGACCGAGCCGGAGGATCGCAAGCCGGGCATCGTGATGGTCGTCGGGGTCAATGGCACGGGCAAGACCACCACCACCGGGAAGCTCGCCCGGGTGCTCGTGGCCGACGGGCGGACCGTCGTGCTCGGTGCCGCCGACACCTTCCGGGCCGCCGCCGCGGATCAGTTGCAGACCTGGGGGGAGCGGGTCGGTGCGCACACCGTGCGGGGGCCCGAGGCCGGGGATCCCGCCTCCGTCGCGTTCGACGCGGTGAAGGAGGGCAAGGAGATGGGAGTCGATGTCGTCCTCATCGACACGGCCGGGCGGTTGCACACGAAGACCGGGCTCATGGACGAGCTCGGGAAGGTCAAGCGGGTTGTCGAGAAGCATGCGCCGCTTGATGAGGTGTTGCTGGTGCTCGATGCGACGACCGGGCAGAACGGGCTTGTGCAGGCGCGGGTCTTCGCCGAGGTTGTCGACATCACCGGGATCGTGCTGACGAAGCTGGACGGCACGGCCAAGGGGGGCATCGTGATCGCCGTTCAGCGTGAACTGGGTGTTCCGGTCAAGCTGATCGGGCTTGGTGAGGGCGCGGATGATCTGGCGCCGTTCGAGCCGGAGGCGTTTGTTGACGCCCTTATCGGCGACTGACGCTCCGCGGGTTGGGCGGTTCTTTGACTGCCGGTCGGTGGGGGCTGGTCGCGCAGTTCCCCGCGCCCCTTTGGGGCGCGTTGTAGCCGCCCCCCCCTTCGAAAAAGTGCCCTTCTCCAGCTTGGAGAAGGGCACTTCGTCGTCTACGACCTACGCGCGCGACCTGTGTGCCACGTACGCCAGCGTGCCCAGGAGCAAGCGGGCCGCCGGGGGCTTTGTCGCCGAGTCGAGGGCGGGGGAGCGGAGCCAGCGGACCGGGCCCAGGCCGCCCTGGTCTGAGGGTGGGGCCGTGATGTGGGTGCCGGGGCCCAGGCCTCGGAGGTCGAGGGAGGTGGGGTCGTCCCAGCCCATGCGGTAGAGGAGGGAGGGGAGTTCGGCGGCCGCGCCGGGGGCGACGAAGAAGTGGGCGCGGTGGTCGGGGGTCGCCGTGACCGGGCCGAGCGGGAGGCCCATGCGTTCCAGGCGGGCGAGTGCGCGGCGGCCGGCGGGTTCGGCCACCTCGATCACGTCGAAGGCGCGGCCCACCGGCAGCATGATCGCGGCACCCGGCAACTCGGCCCAGGCGTCGGTGACTTCGTCGAGGGTCGCGCCGACTCGCACCTCCGGCGCGAAGGTCAGTGGATGTGCGCCCGGCGCGGGGCAGTTGGTGTCGCCGCAGGAACACGCGCCGCCCGCCGCCCGTGCGCCGGCGACCACGTCCCAGCCCCAGAGGCCGGTGAACTCGGCCACCGCCGTGCACTCCGACGCGCGGCCGCGGCGGCGCGTGCCGGACCGGATGTCGCGGATGGTCCGGCTGCTGCCGATCGTGAAGCCCATGCCCCCTCCAACGGGTCCAACGCACCGGTGGTTACGAGACGGATGCGTGTCGTCACTCTGTGTTCACGCCTGCCCCGCGCCGCGTGGTCCAGGCAGCGTCCGGGAGTGCCGTGGGTGGTGTGTTCGACAGTGCGCGCCCCTGCGTGCACCGCTGCGCCCACCTTTGGTCGTCCTATGTCAAGTGAATCGTGCGCGGGCAACCGTAGGTTCATTCGAAGGGGTGGCGAATGGTGGCGTTTCCGGGATCGCCGTGGCTGGACGGGTGATCGTAGGATTACTTTGAGTGCACAAGTCCTCGGGGCACATGCGCTTGTGGGTATGCCGGAGGCAACTCGTCATCTCGTTCGAAGGGTGACAAGTGCGGGACGGGAAGCCGTATTTACCGGCATTCTGATAGGGCTTGGCGCACAGCGGCGACAAGTGGTTCCAGGGATGGGGGCGTTCCAGTGGGCGGCAACGGCGGAAGCGGGACAACCGCGGCCAGTACGGACAAGCGCCCCAATGAGCTGCTCGGCTCGTGGTTCGTGCGCAGCGGCTGGTCCAAGGGTGAGCTGGCGCGTCAAGTGAACCGCCGGGCGCGGCAGTTGGGGGCCAATCACATCTCCACGGACACCTCGCGGGTGCGCCGCTGGCTGGACGGCGAGAACCCGCGCGAGCCGATCCCGAGGATCCTCTCGGAGCTGTTCTCCGAGCGCTTCGGCTGTGTCGTCTCGGTCGAGGACCTGGGCCTGCGCGCGGCCCGCCAGGCACCCTCCGTGTCCGGCGTCGACCTGCCGTGGACCGCCCCGCAGACGGTGGCCCTGCTCAGCGAGTTCTCGCGCAGCGACCTGATGCTGGCCCGGCGCGGCTTCCTCGGGGCCTCGCTGGCCCTGTCGGCGGGACCGTCCCTCATCGAGCCGATGCAGCGCTGGCTCGTCCCCGGCCCCTCGGCCCACCCGTCGGAGCCCGAGCCCGCGAGCGCCTCCCGGCATCAAGGGCGGCTCTCCCGGCCCGAGTTGGAGCTGCTGGAGTCCACCACCGCGATGTTCCGCAAGTGGGACGCCCAGTGCGGCGGCGGCCTGCGGCGCAAGGCGGTCGTAGGACAGCTGCACGAGGTGACCGACCTCCTCCAGGAGCCCCAACCCGAGGCCACCACGCGGAAGTTGTTCAAGGTGGCCGCCGAACTCGCCGAGCTGGCCGGGTGGATGTCCTACGACGTGGGGCTCCAGCCCACCGCCCAGAAGTACTTCGTCCTCGCGCTGCACGCCGCCAAGGAGGCGGGCGACAAGCCGCTCGGGTCGTACGTGCTGTCCAGCATGAGCCGGCAGATGATCCATCTCGGGCGGCCCGACGACGCGTTGGAGCTGATCCACCTCGCGCAGTACGGCAGCCGGGACTGCGCCAGTCCGCGGACCCAGTCGATGCTGTATGCGATGGAGGCCCGTGCCTACGCCAACATGGGCCAGCCCGGGAAGTGCAAGCGGGCGGTCCGGATGGCCGAGGACACCTTCGGGGACGTGGACGACTGGGACGATCCGGACCCCGACTGGATCCGTTTCTTCTCCGAGGCCGAGCTGTACGGCGAGAACTCGCACTCCTATCGCGACCTCGCCTACGTCGCCGGCCGCAGCCCCGCCTACGCCTCGCTCGCCGAGCCCGTCATGCAGCGGGCGGTGGACCTCTTCGCCAAGGACGACGAGCACCAGCGGTCGTACGCACTCAATCTCATCGGCATGGCCACCGTGCATCTGCTGCAGCGCGAACCCGAGCAGAGCACGGTGCTGGCGACCGAGGCGATGACCGTGGCCAAGAAGGTGCGCTCGGAGCGCGTCAACACCCGTATCCGAAAGACCGTCGACACGGCCGTCCGTGACTTCGGCGATCTGGCCGAGGTCGTCGACCTCACCGACCGGCTCGCGATCGAGCTGCCGGAGACCGCCGAAGCGGTCTGACCACCCCGAACCCCGGCCGCGACGGCCGTCCCCCGATGTCCGACTCGGCTCCCCCATGCCCAGTCATCGGGACGGCGGTCGCGGCCGGTCCGCCGGTCCGGCGGGGTCCCGATCTTGGTAAAACCTTTTCGCTTGATCGCTTGTGCCGACCGCGAGGACGTCGCCAAAGTAAAGCTCCGCCGCCGTCGATCATGGGTGGCGGAGTTTCGAACGGCGGCACGGGGCCGCCGTTCCTGACGTATACGGGGATTCACACATGGCCAAGAGGCTATTCGCGGTTGCCCTTGCAACGGGTGTCCTGTCGAGCGGGCTGATCGCCGCCACCGCCACCGACGCGTCGGCGATCGACACCAAGACGTACACCAAGCCCTACAGCAAGAGCGCGAACTTCTACTCCAAGCCGCTCGGGCGCTGCGTGAAGACGACGCTCTCCGGCAAGGTCACCTTCAAGCACTACTACTACAAGCAGCACGGCGCCATCTCGGACGCCTTCCTCGGCGTCAAGCTCATCAACCCGACGATGCACACCACCGTGCTGACCAAGTGCACCGGCGGCAAGAGCGCCACCGTCACCAAGATGGCGATGACGCAGCGCTGGTACGAGAGCACGAAGTGCAAGCTCAACGTCGCGATCGCCGCCGGCTACCAGTGGACCGTCGCCGTCACCCCCACCGTGGAGTGCGGCCGGCGCAAGGCGGGCACCCGGGCCACCACGTACGGGGTCAAGGCGAACAACTACACCCAGAGCAACAGCGGCCGTCCGGTCGGCTTCAACGGTGAGGTGCACATCAAGTACAACACCGCGCTCTGCCTCTCGGCGCGGACCACGGTGACCGCGTACATCAACAACAAGTCCGACTCCGGGACCAACACCATCAAGGCCTGCGTCAAGGTCTGACGTAGATTCGGAAGTCAAGGGGGCGGGCGCCGAACGCGCCCGCCCCCGCGCGTCTGTGCGCGGGGTGCGAACGGTCCAGGTCAAACGGGCCGTATACAGCTCCAGGGGGCTCTTCGGGCGATCACGGAGTGGTCACGGTGGCCACGACGGGGAGGCGATTCATCCGCCCGTAACGTGGGCGACTTCTTCGTCACGCGTTCGAAACGTCGGGCGGTATCCATCGAAACCAGCCTGGGACAACCTCTTGGCGAAAACCGGCCCAAACCCTGACCCTGCCCGCACGGGCCGTTCCGAATGACGAGGAGACGCCGATGCCAGATGGCATCCTGACGCTAGCAGCAGCCGCTCCCAAGATCGACACCGGCAATACCGCCTTCATGCTGCTCAGCGCCGCGCTGGTGCTGCTGATGACTCCGGGCCTCGCCTTCTTCTACGGTGGCATGGTCCGCGTCAAGAGCGTGCTGAACATGCTGATGATGAGCTTCATCAGCATCGCTGTCATCACCATCCTCTGGACGCTCTACGGCTTCAGCATCGCCTTCGACACCGGCAACGGCTTCCTGGGCGGGTTCGACTGGGTCGGCATGCGGCACATCGGCCTGACCGAGCCGTTCGCCACCTACAACATCCCGATCTACGCGTTCGCCGTCTTCCAGCTGATGTTCGCCATCATCACCCCGGCGCTGATCAGCGGTGCCCTGGCCGACCGCGTCAAGATCGTCTCGTGGACGCTCTACATCGCGCTGTGGGCCACCCTCGTCTACTTCCCGGTCGCCCACTGGGTCTGGGAGCCGACCACGGGCTGGCTGTTCAAGTACGGCGTGATCGACTTCGCCGGTGGTACGGCGGTGCACATCAACGCCGGTGCCGCTGCGCTCGGCGCCATACTCGTCATCCGTAAGCGGGTCGGCTTCAAGAAGGACCCGTTCCGGCCGCACAGCCTGCCGCTGGTCATGCTCGGCGCCGGTCTCCTCTGGTTCGGCTGGTTCGGCTTCAACGCGGGCTCCTGGCTCGGTGCCGACGGCGTCTCCGCCGTCGCGTTCACCAACACCCAGGTCGCCACCGCCGCCGCCATGCTCGGCTGGCTCGCCTACGAGCGCATCAAGCACGGCGCCTTCACCACCCTCGGTGCCGCCTCCGGCGCCGTCGCCGGTCTGGTCGCCATCACCCCGGCCTGTGGCTCGGTCAGCCCGCTCGGCGCCATCGCGGTCGGCGTCATCGCCGGTGTCCTGTGTGCCGCCGCCGTCGGCCTGAAGTACAAGTTCAACTTCGACGACTCCCTCGACGTCGTCGGTGTCCACCTCGTCGGCGGTATCGTCGGCTCGCTCCTCATCGGCCTCTTCGCCACCGGCGGCGTCGGCCAGACCGCCAAGGGCCTCTTCTACGGCGGCGGCCTCGCCCAGCTCGGCAAGCAGTTCGTCGGTGTCGGCGCGGTGCTCGGCTACTCGCTGGTCGTCTCCGCGATCCTCGCCTTCGTCATCGACAAGACGATCGGCTTCACCGTGGACGAGGACGTCGAGGTCGCCGGCATCGACCAGGCCGAACACGCCGAGACCGCGTACGACTTCACCGGCGCCGGCGGCGGCCTGAGCGGCGGCACACTCACCTCTGCCACGTCGACCAAGAAGGTGGACGCATGAAGCTCATCACCGCCGTCGTGAAGCCCCACCGGCTCGACGAGATCAAGGAAGCGCTGCAGGCCTTCGGGGTCCACGGTCTGACGGTCACCGAAGCGAGCGGCTACGGTCGTCAGCGGGGGCACACCGAGGTCTACCGGGGCGCCGAGTACACGGTCGACCTGGTCCCCAAGATCCGCATCGAGGTGCTGGCCGAGGACGACGACGCCGAGCAGCTGATCGACGTCATCGTCAAGGCCGCCCGCACCGGCAAGATCGGTGACGGCAAGGTCTGGTCCCTCCCGGTCGAAACGGCCGTCCGGGTCAGGACCGGCGAGCGCGGACCGGACGCGCTCTAAAAAAGCAACAGAACAGGAGTCGCTGGGTGACGAGTACGGACGTGCGCAAGGATGCAGAGGACTCCGGACCCAGCGGCTACGCGGCGGCCCGGCTGCGCCTCCTCACTGAGGGGGTGCGGTCCGGGCCGCCGCGCCGTGCCGCCCTCGCCGAACTGACCGACGAATGGCTGACCGGCCTCTTCGCCGCCGGATCCGAGGCGCTCAAGGGCGTCTCCCTGGTCGCGGTCGGCGGCTACGGCCGCGGCGAACTCTCCCCGCGCAGCGACCTCGACCTGCTCCTCCTCCATGACGGCGGCGACTCCGGCGCGGTCGCCGCCCTGGCCGACCGCATCTGGTACCCGGTCTGGGACCTCGGCCTCGCCCTCGACCACTCCGTCCGCACCCCCGCCGAGGCCCGCAAGACCGCCGGCGAGGACCTCAAGGTCCAGCTCGGCCTCCTCGACGCCCGCCACATCGCCGGCGACCTCGGCCTCACCGCCTCCCTGCGCACGGCCGTCCTCGCCGACTGGCGCAACCAGGCGCCCAAACGCCTCCCCGAACTCCAGGAACTCTGCGCCGAACGCGCCGAGCGCCAGGGCGAGTTGCAGTACCTCCTCGAACCCGACCTCAAGGAGGCCCGCGGCGGCCTGCGCGACGCCACCGCGCTGCGCGCCGTAGCCGCCTCCTGGCTCGCCGACGCCCCGCGCGAAGGCCTCGCCGACGCCCGCCGCCGCCTCCTCGACGTGCGCGACGCCCTGCACCTCACCACCGGCCGCGCCACCGACCGGCTCGCACTCCAGGAGCAGGACCAGGTCGCCGCCGAGCTGGGCCTCCTCGACGCGGACACCCTGCTGCGCCAGGTCTACGAAGCGGCACGTGTCGTGTCGTACGCCAGTGATGTCACCTGGCGTGAAGTGGGGCGCGTGCTGCGGTCGCGCGCCGTGCGGCCGAGGCTGCGCGCCATGCTCGGCGGGGGCGCCAAGCCGACCGCCGAGCGCTCCCCGCTCGCCGAAGGCGTGGTCGAGCAGGACGGCGAGGTGGTGCTCGCCCGCGCCGCGCGCCCCGAGCGTGACCCCGTCCTCCCGCTGCGCGCCGCCGCTGCCGCCGCGCAGGCCGGGCTTCCGCTCTCGCTGCATGCCGTACGGCGCATGGCGACGGCCGTGCGCCCGTTGCCCACGCCGTGGCCCGCCGAGGCGCGTGAGCAGCTGGTGACGCTGCTCGGTTCCGGGCAGCCGACGGTGGATGTGTGGGAGGCGCTGGAGGCCGAGGGCCTGATCACCCGTCTCCTTCCCGACTGGGAGCGGGTGCGCTGCCGGCCGCAGCGCAACGCCGTGCACATCTGGACCGTCGACCGGCACCTCATCGAAACCGCCGTCCGCGCCTCGGAGTTCGCCCGCCGCGTCAGCCGCCCCGACCTCCTCCTGGTCGCCGCGCTGCTGCACGACATCGGCAAGGGCTGGCCCGGCGACCACTCGGTGGCCGGCGAGATCATCGCCAAGGACGTCGCCGCCCGCATCGGCTTCGACCGCGCGGAGGTCGCCGTACTCGCGACTCTCGTACGGCATCACCTGCTGCTCATCGAGACGGCGACCCGGCGCGACCTGGAGGACCCGGCGACGGTCCGTTCGGTCGCCGAGGCGGTCGGTACGACGAGCACGCTGGAGTTGCTGCACGCACTGACCGAGGCGGACGCGCTGGCCACCGGCCCGGCCGCCTGGTCGTCCTGGCGGGCGGGCCTCGTCACCGACCTGGTGAAGCGGGTCGCTGCGGTCCTCTCCGGGGACGCCCCCGAGGAGCCCGAGGCGGGCGCGGCCACCGCCGAACAGGAACGCCTCGCGATCGAGGCGGTCGCGACCGGCGGCCCGGTGCTGGCCCTCCGCGCCCAGACCGAACCCCCGTCCGAGGACGAGCCCGCGGGCGACCCCGAACCGCTCGGCGTGGAACTCCTGATCGCCGTCCCCGACCAGCCGGGCGTACTCCCCGCGGTGGCCGGCGTCCTGGCGATGCACCGTCTGACGGTCCGCACGGCGGAACTCCGCGCGCTGGACCTGCCGGACGGCGTGGAGGGTTCTGTCCTGCTGCTCAACTGGCGGGTCGCCGCGGAATACGGCTCCCTGCCCCAGGCCGCCCGGCTGCGCGCCGATCTCGTACGCGCCCTGGACGGCTCGCTCGACATCGCGGGCCGCCTCGCCGAACGCGACGCCGCGTATCCCCGCCGCCGGGGTGTCGTGGCCCCGCCGGCCCGCGTGACGGTCGCCCCGGCCGCGTCCCGGCACGCGACGGTGATCGAGGTGCGCGCTCATGACGCCCCGGGGTTGCTGCACCGGATCGGGCGGTCCCTCGACGACGTGGGGGTGCGGGTCCGGAGCATGCATGTCTCGACCCTCGGCTCCAACGCGGTCGACGCCTTCTACGTGACGACGGCGGAGGGCGTGCCGTTGGTGGGGGACGAGGCGGCGTCGGTGGCACGGAAGCTGGAGGAGACCTTGCGGGCGTGAGCCCGTGCCGGCTTTCCGACCCCGCAGGCGGGGATGATTCGCTTGCGCGGCCGGATACCCTGGAAGACGCTCACACTGCCCCCGACTCCGAGGACCGACGCCGCCGTGTTCGATACTCTCTCCGACCGCCTCTCAGCGACCTTCAAGAATTTGCGTGGCAAGGGGCGTCTGAGCGAGGCGGACATCGACGCCACCGCGCGTGAGATCCGGATCGCCCTTCTCGAAGCCGACGTGGCCCTGCCGGTCGTCCGCACGTTCATCAAGAACGTCAAGGAGCGTGCGCTCGGCGCCGACCTCAACAGGGCGCTGAACAACCCGGCCCAGCAGGTCGTGAAGATCGTCAACGAGGAACTCGTCACGATCCTCGGCGGCGAGACCCGGCGCCTGCGCTTCGCCAAGAACCCGCCCACCGTCATCATGCTCGCGGGTCTGCAGGGTGCCGGTAAGACGACCCTCGCGGGCAAGCTCGGCAAGTGGCTCAAGGACCAGGGGCACTCGCCGCTGCTCGTCGCCGCCGACCTCCAGCGCCCGAACGCCGTGAACCAGCTGAGCGTCGTCGCCGAGCGCGCCGGTGTCGCGGTCTACGCGCCCGAGCCGGGCAACGGGGTGGGCGACCCGGTCAAGGTCGCCAAGGACTCCATCGAGTTCGCGAAGTCCAAGGTCCACGACATCGTGATCGTGGACACCGCGGGCCGCCTCGGCATCGACCAGGAGTTGATGCAGCAGGCCGCGGACATCCGTGACGCGGTCTCGCCGGACGAGATCCTCTTCGTCGTCGACGCGATGATCGGCCAGGACGCGGTCAACACCGCCGAGGCGTTCCGCGACGGCGTCGGCTTCGACGGCGTGGTGCTCTCCAAGCTCGACGGCGACGCCCGCGGTGGTGCGGCCCTGTCGATCGCGTCCGTCACCGGCAAGCCGATCATGTTCGCGTCGAACGGCGAGAAGCTCGACGACTTCGACGCCTTCCACCCGGACCGGATGGCCTCCCGCATCCTCGACATGGGTGACCTGCTCACCCTGATCGAGCAGGCGGAGAAGACGTTCAGCCAAGAAGAGGCCGAGAAGATGGCCTCCAAGCTGGCGTCCAAGAAGGGCCAGGACTTCACCCTCGACGACTTCCTGTCCCAGATGGAACAGGTCAGGAAGATGGGCAGCATCAGCAAGCTGCTCGGCATGCTTCCCGGCATGGGCCAGATCAAGGACCAGATCAACAACCTCGACGAGCGTGAGGTCGACCGTGTCGGCGCGATCATCAAGTCGATGACCCCGGCCGAGCGCGCCGAGCCGACCATCATCAACGGCTCGCGCCGCGCCCGTATCGCCAAGGGCTCCGGCGTCGAGGTCAGCGCCGTGAAGGGCCTGGTCGAGCGGTTCTTCGAGGCCCGCAAGATGATGTCCCGCATGGCGCAGGGCGGCGGAATGCCCGGCATGCCGGGGATGCCGGGCATGGGCGGCGGCCCCGGCCGCACCAAGAAGCAGCCCAAGCAGGCCAAGGGCAAGCAGCGCTCCGGCAACCCGATGAAGCGCAAGCAGCAGGAACTGGAAGAGGCCAAGCGCCGCGAGGCCGGCGCCGCTCAGGGCGGCGGCAACGCGTTCGGTCTCCCCGAGCAGGGCGGCAAGGACTTCGAGCTGCCGGACGAGTTCAAGAAGTTCATGGGCTGAGCCTCAGAAGCTTCATGGGCTGAGCTTTGGAAGGTTCATGGCTGACGGCCCGTCTTCTACGT
Source organism: Streptomyces sp. NPDC050528 (assembly GCF_044457795.1). Lineage (NCBI taxonomy): Bacteria > Bacillati > Actinomycetota > Actinomycetes > Kitasatosporales > Streptomycetaceae > Streptomyces > Streptomyces sp. NPDC050528. The sequence goes on along the minus strand of NZ_JBITHH010000001.1, from coordinate 279,820 downwards.
CGCCGAGGGCGCCCCTCTCCAAGAAGGGCGCCCTCGGCGCATCCTGGGCGTGCCGACGCCTGGCCCGTGTCGTAACTTGCCGATATGACCAACCCCGCGCCGCCGCGCAAGTCGCCTGACCAGCCTTGGCGTACCGAGGGCACCCCGGACGAGCCCCCGAAGCCGTCTCCTGGCGGGAAGAAGATGCGCGGCGGCTGGTGGAGCCTGATCCTCACCGCGCTGGTCGTGTACCTGATCGCGAATCTCATCCTGTCGTTCTTCAACGAGGGCGACGAACCGACCATCTCCTACACGGAGTTCAGCAAGCAGGTCGACGCGGGCAACGTCACCAAGATCTACGCCAAGGGCAACGCGATCCAGGGCCAGCTCAAGAAGGAGCAGGAGAAACCGGGCGGCGGTGGCAAGTACACCAAGTTCGACACGGAGCGGCCGACCTTCGCGGACGACAAGCTGTGGGAGGACCTGACCAAGCACGACGTCACCGTCACGGCCGAACCCGTCGTCCAGCACCGCAGCTTTCTGGCCAATCTGCTGATCTCGCTGGCCCCGATGCTGCTCCTGGTCGTGCTGTGGCTCTTCATCGCGCGCCGGATGAGCTCGGGGCTCGGCGGCGCGGGCGGCATGCTCGGCCGCAAGGCCCCGCCGAAACCGGTCGAGCTGGAGCCGGGCAAGCAGCGCACGACCTTCGAGGACGTCGCCGGCATCGACGAGGTCGAGGGCGAGCTGAACGACGTCGTCGACTTCCTGAAGAACCCCGACGCGTATCGCAAGATGGGCGCGAAGATGCCCCGGGGCGTGCTCCTCGCGGGTCCGCCCGGTACCGGAAAGACGCTGCTCGCGCGGGCGGTCGCGGGGGAGGCGGGGGTGCCGTTCTTCTCGGCGTCGGCCTCCGAGTTCATCGAGATGATCGTCGGTGTCGGTGCCTCACGCGTGCGTGAACTGTTCGCGGAGGCCCGCAAGGTGGCCCCCTCGATCATCTTCATCGACGAGATCGACACCATCGGCCGGGCACGCGGCGGCGGCTCCGGGATGGGCGGTCACGACGAGCGCGAGCAGACCCTGAACCAGATCCTCACCGAGATGGACGGCTTCTCCGGCTCCGAGGGCGTCATCGTCATCGCGGCGACCAACCGCGCCGACGTCCTGGACCCGGCGCTGACCCGCCCCGGCCGCTTCGACCGGGTGGTCGTGGTCTCGCCGCCGGACCGGGGTGGCCGCGAGGCGATCCTGGAGATCCACACCCGCGAGATCCCCCTCGCGAAGGACGTGAACCTCGCCCAGGTCGCCCGCACGACCCCGGGCATGACCGGCGCCGAACTCGCCAACCTGGCCAACGAGGCCGCCCTCCTCGCGGTCAAGCGCAAGCAGAGCGAGGTCACCCAGTCCGACCTCTCGGAAGCCCTGGAGAAGGTCCAACTGGGCGCGGAACGCCCCCTGGTGATGCCCGAGGAGGAACGCCGCCGCACCGCCTACCACGAGAGCGGCCACGCCCTCCTCGGCATGCTCCAGCCCGGCGCCGACCCGGTTCGCAAGATCACCATCGTCCCGCGCGGAAGGGCCCTCGGCGTCACGCTCTCGACGCCGGACGCCGACAAGTACGCGTACACCGAGGAGTACCTGCGCGGCCGCATCATCGGCGCCCTCGGCGGCATGGCCGCGGAACAGGTCGTCTACGGCGTGATCACCACCGGCGCCGAGAACGACCTCGAACAGGTCACCAACATCGCGCGCGGGATGGTGGCCCGCTGGGGTATGAGCGAGCGCGTCGGCCGCCTCTCCGCCCTCCCCAGCGACGCCCAGCAGGCCTACGGCCTCTCGGCGGCACCGGGGACCCTGGACGTGATCGACCACGAGATGCGCCGCATCGTCGACGAGTGCTACGACGAGGCCATCCGCAAACTCGGCGACCACCGCGGCCAGTTGGACTCCCTCGCGGCGGCCCTCCTGGAGAACGAGACCCTGGAGGAGACGGACGCGTACCGCATCGCGGGCGTGACGCGCCTCTTCAAGGAAGAGCCGTAGTCATCCTCAGGTCGCACAGGCGATGACTCATCCTCAGGTCGTACGCGCGATCAGATACCGGAAGACGTTCGGCATCCACACCGTCCCGTCCTGCCGACGATACGGATGCAACGCCTCCGCCAACTCCTTGTCCACCTGAGCCTGATCCGTCGCGACGATCGCCGCGTCGAAGAGCCCGGTCGACAGCAGCCCTCGTACGGCGCTCTCGACATCGGCGTACCCGAAGGGGCACGCCACCCGGCCCGAGCCGTCCGGCCTGAGGCCGACGCGGTGGGCGACCACCTCCAGGTCGTCGCGCAGGACCGGACGCGGGCTGCCCGTGCCGCGCAGCGGGTCCGCCAGCCGGGTCGCCACCCGCAGCACGGACGAGGTCGCGCAGCGCTCCGGCGGACCCCAGCCGACCAGCACCACGGGCGTCCCGCGCGCGGCGAGCGGTGTCGCGGCGGCGAGCGCGTCGCCGAGTCCCTCCGAGTCGCCCGCGAGACACCCGATGGGCTCGAAGGCGGTCACCAGGGTGTACGCGGGCGTCTCCGCGTCGGCCGCGTCCCTGGGGGAGCCGTAGACGAGTCGGGTGTGCGCACGCGCGCGTGGGGTCCAGGCGGTCGGCAGCAGTCGCTCGCGGGCGAGGGCCAGGCGTTCGGGGGAGAAGCGCTCGACACCGGTGACCGTCGCACCTCTGGAGGCCGCCATCAGCAGGGCGAGCCCGGAGCCGCAGCCGAGGCCGAGCAGCCGGGTGCCGGGTCCCACTTCCAGTCGCTCGTAGACCGCTTCGTAGAGCGGTACCAGCATCCGCTCCTGGATCTCGGACCAGTCACGCGCGCGTGCACCCAGGTCCACACGGGGCACGGGCCCGGTATGTGGCAGGTACTGCCGCACGAGCGTAGGTGTCATGGAAAGCGCCCCAATCCGCCGAGAGTTGTGGCCGTGCCCGTTTCCGAGGCCCCCGTGATGTGCGCCCGCACTTCCCCCGTATGCCAGCAAACTCCGCACGCGCTACGGCGTCCAGGGGTTGTGGGCCCCGGCTTGTGGCTTGCCTGTGGGAGTGGCGAGAATTCACATGACGGCAACGTGGGCCCGTACGATCTCGCCATGGCCAAGGCACCCGTACTCACGCCCCGGGCGGAAGATTTCCCCCGCTGGTACCAGGATCTGATCAGCAAGGCCGAGCTGGCCGACAACGGCCCGGTGCGCGGCTCCATGGTCATCCGACCGTACGGGTACGGGATTTGGGAGCGGATGCAGGCGGAGATGGACGCCCGCATCAAGGAGACGGGCACCGAGAACGCGTACTTCCCGCTGCTGATCCCGCAGTCCTACCTTGCCCGCGAGGCGGACCATGTCGAGGGCTTCGCGCCCGAGTTGGCCGTGGTCACGCACGGCGGCGGCAAGGAGCTGGAGGAGCCCGCGGTCGTCCGGCCCACCTCCGAGATGATCATCAACGAGTACTTCGCGAAGTGGGTGCAGAGCTACCGCGACCTGCCCCTGCTGATCAACCAGTGGGCGAACGTGGTCCGTTGGGAGCTGCGGCCCCGGCTCTTCCTCCGTACGAGTGAGTTCCTGTGGCAGGAGGGCCACACCGCGCACGCGACCTACGAGGAGGCGCGCGACTTCGCCGCGCACATCCACCGTCAGGTGTACGAGGACTTCATGGTCAACGTCCTCGCGATGGATGTCGTACCGGGCCGCAAGACGGTCAAGGAGCGGTTCGCGGGCGCGATCAACACCCTCACCCTGGAAGGGATGATGGGCGACGGCAAGGCGCTGCAGATGGCGACCAGTCACGAGCTGGGCCAGAACTTCGCGAAGGCCTTCAACACGCAGTACCTGTCCAGGGAAGGCAAGCAGGAGCTCGTCTGGCAGACCTCCTGGGGCTCCACCACGCGCATGATCGGTGCCCTGGTGATGATGCACGGCGACGACGACGGCCTGCGGGTGCCGCCGCGGCTGGCGCAGATCCAGGTCGTCGTCCTCGCGATCAAGGGCGACGAGGCGGTTCTGGCCAAGGTCCGCGAGATCGGGGCCCGGCTGAAGGCGGCGGGCGTCCGCGTCCGCGTCGACGACCGCACGGACGTCCCCTTCGGGCGCCGGGCCGTCGACTGGGAGCTGAAGGGCGTGCCGGTACGGATCGAGGTCGGACCCCGTGACCTGGAGAACGGCACCGCGATGCTGGCCCGCCGCATCCCCGGAGGCAAGGTGCCGGTGGCGATCGACTCCCTCGTAGAGCTGCTTCCCGTAGTCCTGGAGGAGGATCAGGCGCTGCTGCTGAGGCAGTCGCGTGAGCGGCGCGAGTCCCGGACCTCCGAGGTGTCGACGATCGCGGAGGCCGTCGAGGCCGCGACCGTCGGCGGCTGGGCGCGCATCCCGTGGGCGACACTCGGCGAAGAGGGCGAGGCCGCGCTGGCCGAGCACGCGGTGACCGTACGGTGTCTGGTCGCCGAGGACGGGTCGGTGCCGGACGACGACAAGGCGCCCGGTAACGTCGCGGTCGTCGCGCGCGCTTACTGAGGCAGTGCCCTTCCGGCGGGAGAGCGACCGAAACGCCTCTTGCGCAACGGCGGAGTGCGGCTACCCCGGCGTGCGGACACCGTCTACGCGCCGGGTCGTACGTGGGCCTACGCACCACCTTGTGATGAGCTGTGAGGCTTCTCCGCAGATCAGCGCACCCGCCCTCCTCCGGACGCATCAGCGGCAACTGACGGGTACGTGCAAATTATTTGGGATGCCCCGGAATCGGAACACAGGGGCACTCCGGCTCGTTGTCATTACGTGAGCACGACACAGACACCACCTGTTCTCGCCGCAGAGCTGGCAGAGGCGTGGGCCGATATTCAGCGGTACCACCCCGAACTGCCCGATCTGGCCGCGCCCGAGTCCCTGATCGGAGAGTCGTCGTCCGCCTGCGGACACGAGCTCTCCTTCGAGCGACTGCTCCATGAGGCAGTCCATGGCATCGCCGCTTCGCGCGGCGTGCGTGACACGTCCCGCGCCGGCCGCTACCACAACCGCAGATTCCTTGCGATCGCCGAGGAGCTGGGCCTGGACCACCCCGACGAACCGCATCCCAGCAGCGGTTTCTCGCTGGTCCAGCTCAACCCCGAGGCCAAGCGGCGCTACCGGCCGACGATCGAGCGCCTCCAGCGCGCGCTCAAGGCCCACACCGTCGCCACCTCGGCGGACACCTCCCGTACCTTCCGCGGCCCGGCCGCCCGGCACGGCTCGTCCGGTGGCGGCGTCCGCGTCAAGGCGGTGTGCGACTGCGGTCGTAACGTCCGGGTCGTCCCGTCGGTGCTGGCCCAGGCGCCGATCGTGTGCGGGGGCTGCGGCAAGCCCTTCCGCATTCCGGAGGTCGTGGGCGCGGCCTGAGGACGCGGCTGCTCGTGGCAGCCGCATCCCGCAGGCCGGGTTGCGCACACCCGCGCCGGTCACCTCCCGGCGCCGGGTGTCGCTTCCGCATGGGCCGGGGCAGGTGGGGGCCTGCTCCCCGGTCGGGCGGACCGCCAGGGTGTGGCACAATGGCTAGCTGTACTCGACAGCCGCACAGGAACCCTCTCGCCTCCGGCTGACGCGTCCATCGGGCACTCGGGTACCGCAACCCCACGCGGCCGTCTCGCCGTGCCCAACCACGTCAAAACCAGGAGAACCCACTCCCGTGGCAGTCAAGATCAAGCTGAAGCGTCTGGGCAAGATCCGTTCGCCTCACTACCGCATCGTCGTCGCCGACTCCCGTACCCGCCGTGATGGCCGGGCCATCGAGGAGATCGGTCTGTACCACCCGGTGCAGAACCCCTCGCGCATCGAGGTCGACACGGACCGCGCGCAGTACTGGCTGAGTGTCGGCGCGCAGCCGACCGAGCCCGTGCTCGCCATCCTGAAGCTCACCGGCGACTGGCAGAAGTTCAAGGGCCTGCCGGCCCCGGCTCCGCTGCTCGTGGCCGAGCCGAAGGCCGCCCGCCCGGTGTTCGACGCCCTCGGTGGCGACGACTCGGGCAAGGGTGAGGCGATCACCCAGAAGAAGAAGGCCGACAAGAAGGACGAGGCTGCGGCCGAGTCCGAGTCGACCGAGGCCTGAGCATGCTCGAGGAGGCTCTCGAGCACCTCGTGAAGGGCATCGTGGACAACCCCGACGATGTGCAGGTCGCCTCGCGCGACCTGCGTCGCGGGCGCGTGCTGGAGGTCAGGGTGCACCCCGACGACCTCGGCAAGGTGATCGGTCGCAACGGCCGCACCGCTCGCGCTCTGCGCACCGTCGTGGGCGCCATCGGCGGCCGAGGCGTCCGCGTCGACCTTGTCGACGTGGACCACGTCCGCTGACGCTTATCGCACACCGGCTCGGGCCGGGGAGGGCCACTGGCCGTCCCCGGCCCGATCTGCATGAAACAGGAGATGTGGACACGTGCAACTGGTAGTCGCACGGATCGGCCGTGCCCATGGCATCAAGGGCGAGGTCACCGTCGAGGTACGCACCGACGAGCCCGAGCTCAGACTCGCGCCCGGCGCCGTCCTGTTCACGGACCCCGCCCCCACGGGACCGCTCACCATCGAGACGGGCCGCGTCCACAGCGGCCGCCTCATCCTCCGCTTCGTGGGCGTCGCCGACCGCACCGGCGCCGAGGCCCTGCGCAACACCCTCCTGATCGCCGAGGTCGATCCCGAGGAGCTGCCCGAGGAGGAGGACGAGTACTACGACCACCAGCTGATGGACCTCGACGTCGTCACCAAGGACGGCGAGGAGGTCGGCCGGATCACCGAGATCTCGCACCTGCCCTCCCAGGACCTCTTCATCGTGGAGCGCCCCGACGGCAGCGAGGTGATGATCCCCTTCGTCGAGTCGATCGTCATCGAGATCGACCTGGAGGAGCAGCGCGCGGTCATCGACCCGCCGCCCGGGCTGATCGACGACCGCGCGGAGATCGTGTCCTCCAAGGAAGACCCTTCAGGGGAAGCTTCTTCAGAGGACGCCGACGCATGAGGCTCGACGTTGTCACGATCTTCCCCGAGTACCTCGAACCGCTGAACGTCTCCCTCGTCGGCAAGGCACGCGCGCGTGGACAGCTGAATGTGCACGTGCATGATCTGCGCTCCTGGACGTACGACCGCCACAACACGGTCGACGACACCCCTTACGGCGGCGGCCCCGGCATGGTCATGAAGACCGAGCCCTGGGGCGACGCCCTGGACTCCGTCCTGGCCGACGGCTACGAGACGGGCTCCGGTGCGCCGGCGCTCATCGTGCCGACGCCCAGCGGCCGCCCCTTCACCCAGGAACTCGCCGTAGAACTCTCCGAGCGGCCCTGGCTGGTCTTCACGCCCGCCCGCTACGAGGGCATCGACCGGCGCGTGATCGACGAGTACGCGACGCGGATGCCGGTCTACGAGGTGTCCATCGGCGACTATGTGCTCGCCGGCGGCGAGGCGGCCGTCCTGGTCGTCACGGAGGCCGTGGCGCGGCTGCTGCCCGGTGTCCTGGGCAACGCCGAGTCCCACCGCGACGACTCCTTCGCGCCCGGCGCCATGGCCAACCTCCTGGAGGGGCCGATCTACACCAAGCCGCCCCAGTGGCGCGGCCAGGGGATCCCGGACGTGCTGCTCAGCGGCCACCACGGCAAGATCGCCCGCTGGCGGCGCGACGAGGCGCTGAAGCGCACGGCTGCCCACCGCCCGGACCTGATCGAGCGCTGCGAGCCCAAGACCTTCGACAAGAAGGACCGCGAGATGCTCTCGATCCTGGGCTGGTCACCGGACCCGGCGGGGGAGCCGTACGGCCGATTTTGGCGCAGGCCGGACGGCGTGGAAGAATAGGTCGCTGTTGTGCGTCGTCCGGCGTGCGCCCCTGCCACAGGGGGACATGACGCCCGCCCCGACACGGACAGCATCCTTCTTCACACCTATCTCCCGTCGGTGACCTGTGGCATCGATGAAGAAAGCAGACGAAATGTCCCACCTGCTCGACATCGTCGACGGCGCCTCGCTGCGCACCGACATCCCGGCCTTCCGCCCGGGTGACACCGTCAACGTCCACGTCCGCGTCATCGAGGGCAACCGCTCCCGTGTGCAGCAGTTCAAGGGCGTAGTCATCCGTCGCCAGGGCGCCGGTGTCCGCGAGACCTTCACGGTCCGCAAGGTCTCGTTCTCCGTCGGCGTCGAGCGCACCTTCCCGGTGCACACCCCGATCGTCGAGAAGATCGAGCTCGTGACCCGTGGTGACGTCCGTCGCGCGAAGCTGTACTACCTCCGTGACCTGCGCGGCAAGGCCGCGAAGATCAAGGAGAAGCGCGACAACTGAGGTCGCGACGGGGTTCTCATCGGGGCCGGATAACATCTGGCTCCGATGGACACCGAAGCACAGCCTACGGAGCGCGACCGCTCCTCCCGCCCTTCCGACTCCGAGGACACCTCGGACACCGGAGGACCGGAGGACCGGTCGCGTTTCGCGTTGGTGTCGCGGGTCGCCGAGTGGCTGCCCGGCGGCCGGATCACCCTGACCGCCCTGGTCTGTCTCGTGTTCCTGCTGCTGCTCAACACCTTCTTGCTCCAGCCTTTCCAAATTCCCAGCGGATCCATGGAATCCGGATTGAGGATCGGCGACCGCGTTCTCGTAAATAAGTTGGCGTACCGTTTCGGTGCTCATCCGCAGCGCGGCGACATCGTGGTGTTCGACGGAACCGGCTATTTCGGGGACGCCGACTACATCAAGCGCGTTGTGGGTGTGGGGGGAGACCACGTGCTCTGCTGCGACGAGAAGGGGAGGCTCCAGGTGAACGGGCGGTCGGTCGACGAGACGGCGTTCTTGTACCCCGGGGACGCTCCGTCCAGCGTGGCCTTCGACGTGGTCGTGCCCGACGGCACGCTGTTCGTCCTCGGTGACCACCGCGGCGACTCAAGTGACTCCCGGGACCACCTGGGCGACCCGGGCGGAGGCATGATTCCTGTTGGTGACGTCATCGGACGAGCCGATTGGATCGTCTGGCCCGCCGGCCACTGGACCCACCTCGTCCGACCCGACGCCTACGCGCGCGTACCCGCCGCGGACGGCGCCCATGGGTAACCGCGGCAGGCCGCGCGGCGCGACGCCGCCGGGCGGCTCCTTCGGGAACGAGAACCTGCTGCCGACCGGCTTCCGGCGCGCGGGCGCGGGCGCGCTCGCCCCTGCCGGGGGAGCCGGCCGCAGCCGGGCCGAGCGGCGCAAGCTCCAGCGCAAGGTCAAGCGGCGCCGACGGCGCTCCGCGGTCCGGGAGATACCGCTCCTGGTCGGTGTCGCGGTCCTCATAGCGCTCGTCCTGAAGACCTTTCTCCTCCAGGCGTTCGTGATCCCGTCGGGCTCCATGGAGCAGACGATCCGCATCGGCGACCGTGTCCTGGTCGACAAGTTCACCCCGTGGTTCGGCTCCGAGCCCAAGCGCGGCGACGTCGTCGTCTTCCACGACCCGGGCGGCTGGCTCGCGGACGAGCAGACCACCAAGAAGAACGACCCGATCGTGGTCAAGCAGGTCAAGGAAGGCCTGCAGTTCATCGGTCTGCTGCCGTCCGACAACGAGAAGGACCTCATCAAGCGGGTCATCGGCGTCGGCGGCGACCACGTCAAGTGCTGTGACGCGCAAGGGCGGGTGACCGTCAACGGCGTCCCCCTGACCGAGGGCGACTACCTGTATCCCGGGAACGCACCGTCCGAAACGGCGTTCGACATCACCGTCCCCAAGGGACGGCTGTGGGTGATGGGCGACCACCGCGGCAACTCGGCGGACTCCCGCGCACACCAGAACACCAGCTACGGAGGCACGGTCCCGCTCAGTCTGGTGGTGGGACGGGCCAAGGTGATCGCCTGGCCCATGGGCCACTGGACCAGCCTGAACGAACCTAAAACCTTCGCATCGGTTTCCAACTCCGTGTCAGGGACGACCGCCGGTCCCGAACTGTCGCATAGGGTTGCCCCGGTCGATCCGAACGGATCGGTCCAACTCCCGAGCCCTGCGGAACTCCCGCTCGTTATGGGAGTGGTGGGCCTGCGCCGAGGATGGGGCAGGCGGCGGCACAGAGTAAGGAGTTGGCGTGGGGGATGTGGCGGTTGGCGCACGGTCCGGACACGACGGCGAGGAGCACCACGGACGTCCCGTGGAAGCACCCGCCCCGGCCGCGGACAGCGCCGTGACCTCCGGGAGTGACTCCGGAGCGGACGAGGACGGTACGGCGCCGGGCGACGCGACCCGCACCGAGGAGCAGGGGCCGGGCGATCCGACCGCCCGGCCGAGGAAGCCGCGCTCCTTCTGGAAGGAGCTGCCGATCCTGGTCGTCATCGCGCTCGTCCTCGCGTTGCTGATCAAGACGTTCCTGGTGCAGGCGTTCTCCATCCCCTCGGACTCGATGCAGAACACCCTCCAGCAGGGTGACCGCGTCCTGGTCGACAAGCTCACCCCGTGGTTCGGCTCCGAGCCCGAGCGCGGTGAGGTCGTCGTCTTCCACGACCCGGACGACTGGCTGGCGGGTGAGCCGGCGGCCAACCCGAACGCCCTGCAGACGGTGCTCAGCTGGATCGGTCTGATGCCGTCCGCCCAGGAGAAGGACCTGATCAAGCGGGTCATCGGCGTCGGCGGAGACACCGTCTCCTGCAGCGGCACCGGCCCGCTGATGGTCAACGGCAAGGCGCTGAACGAGCCGTACGTCTACCCCGGCAACACCCCGTGCACCAACGACGACCAGGGCGGCCAGTTCACCGTCAAGGTCCCCAAGGGCGACATCTGGGTGATGGGCGACCACCGGCAGAACTCGCGGGACTCGCGCTACAACCAGTCCGACAAGCACCACGGCATGGTCCCGGTGAAGGAGGTCGTCGGCCGCGCGATCGTCAAGGCCTGGCCCATCAACCGCTGGGGCACCCTGCCGATCCCGGACACCTTCGACCAGACGGGCATCAACACCCAGGCCTCGGCCTCCCGGCTCCTGACGGCCGCTCCGGAGGGCCTCGCCCTCGTCGGTGTCCTGCCGTTGGCACTGTGGCGCCGCAGGCGCTCGGCCAAGACCGAGTAAAGGCCTTGTAGAGCTTGTGACCTTGGTCCCGGAGGAAGGGCTGACCACCCTCGGTACCGCCGGGTAGGGTGCGGACCCATGGGTGGCGAGAGCGCAACACGTACGGCCCCGCGTACCGGCGGCGGCACAGGCAAGGGCCCGGTGGGCAGCCGGACCGGACAGCGGTTGTCCGGACTGGCCGTCGCGCTGGGCCTTGTGCTGTTCCTCGGAGGATTCGGCTGGGGAGCGGTCGTCTACCGGCCGTACACGGTGCCGACCGGTTCGATGACGCCGACGATCGACGCGGGCGACCGGGTGCTGGCCCAGCGGGTCGACGGCGGCGAGGTGCGCCGCGGTGACGTCGTGGTCTTCACGGACAAGACCTGGGTGACGAACGCCCCCGTGGTCAAGCGTGTGGTCGCCGTCGGCGGGGACACCGTCTCCTGCTGCACGAACGGCAAGCTGGTCGTCAACGGCAAGCAGATCACCGAGGACTACCTCAAGGGCGGACCGGCCGAGATCAAGACGATCCCCACGGTGAAGGTCCCGAAGGGCCGCCTGTTCCTCCTCGGCGACGAACGCCAGGGCTCCCTGGACTCCAGCGCCCACCTCACGGACGTCGCCGACGGCACCGTCGCGAGCAGCGCCGTGAGCGCCCGCGTGGACGCCGTCGTCTGGCCCATGAAGGGCATGCTGGAGCGCCCCACCGCCTTCGAACCCCTCGGCAGCCTCTCCCACCCCGGCCCGCTGGGCCCGATCCTCGCCGTGATCGTCGCGGGCGCGGTCCTCGTCCTCGGCGGCGGCGCCTACGGCCCGATCGCCAAGCTGGCGGCCGGCCGCCGCGCCCGCACCCGTACGGAGCCCGCCGGTGCCCGCTGAGGCCACCGAGGAGGGCGCGTACGGCGACTCGTACGAGGGCGGCCTGCGCAAGGTCGCCCGGGTCGTCCTGCTCGACCCGCAGGACCGCATCCTGCTCCTCCACGGCCACGAGCCGGACGATCCGTCCGACGACTGGTGGTTCACCCCCGGCGGCGGCCTGGAGGGCGACGAGACCCACGAGGAGGCCGCCCTGCGCGAACTCGCGGAGGAGACCGGCATCACCCAGGTCGAACTCGGCCCGGTCCTGTGGACGCGGACCTGTTCCTTCCCGTTCGCGGGCCGCCGCTGGGACCAGGACGAGTGGTACTACCTGGCCAGGACGTCCGCCACGGCCGAGGGCGTGCCCGGCGCCACGGCCCTCACCGAGCTGGAGCGGCGCAGCGTCTCCGGAGCACGTTGGTGGACGTGCCGGGAACTGGACCGGGCGCATGAGACGGTGTATCCGACCAGACTCGCCGAGCTGCTCCGCAGGCTGCTCGACGAAGGTCCCCCGGCCGGGCCCGTGACCCTTGACACCGAAATCGTCTAGGGGCTGACGGGACTGGCGCACAATGGTGGGATCGCACGGCTGAAGGGGAACATGCCATGAGCGCCGAGGACCTCGAAAAGTACGAGACCGAGATGGAGCTGAAGCTCTACCGGGAGTACCGCGATGTCGTCGGTCTGTTCAAATATGTGATCGAGACCGAACGGCGCTTCTACCTCACCAACGACTACGAGATGCAGGTGCACTCGGTCCAGGGCGAGGTGTTCTTCGAGGTGTCCATGGCGGATGCCTGGGTGTGGGACATGTATCGACCGGCTCGCTTCGTGAAACAGGTCCGCGTGCTCACGTTCAAGGACGTGAACATCGAGGAGCTGAACAAGAGCGACCTGGAGCTGCCGGGCGGCTGACGGCGGCACGGGCGACCGCGGCGCGGGTGACGGTGACTGCCCGCGGGGCGGCCGTCACTCGTGTGGCTGACGGAGTTTTCCACAATCACTGAACGGTCCACCAAGATCCACTTGGTGGACCGTTCCGCGTGACGGTTGGTGCCGGAGGTGGTGCCGACATGAACGCACGCAGTGCACTCGGCAAGTACGGCGAGACGCTCGCCGCACGACGGCTGGCCGCGGCCGGCATGACGGTCCTGGAGCGCAACTGGCGCTGTGGCAGGACCGGAGAGATCGACATCGTGGCGCGCGACGGGGACACCCTCGTCGTCTGCGAGGTCAAGACACGACGGGCCGGTGCCTTCGAGCACCCGATGGCCGCCGTCACACCCGAGAAGGCGGAGCGCCTACGAGGCCTCGCCGCGCGATGGATCCACGCGCACGGCGGAGCCCCACCGGGAGGGGTCCGCATCGACCTGGTGGGCGTCGTCCTGCCCCGGCGCGGCGGGCCCGTGGTCGAGCACGCCCGGGGGGTGGCCTGAGATGGGGTTCGCTCGTACGTGTTCGGTGGCGCTGGTGGGCGTCGAGGGTGTGGTGGTCGAGGTCCAGGCCGACCTCGAACCGGGCGTCGCCGCGTTCACGCTGGTGGGACTGCCCGACAAGAGCCTGACGGAGAGCAAGGACCGGGTACGCGCAGCGGTCGTCAACTCGGGCGCTCCCTGGCCGCAGAAGAAACTCACCGTCGGGCTCAGCCCGGCGTCGGTGCCGAAGAGCGGCAGCGGGTTCGACCTCGCGGTGGCGGCGGCCGTCCTCGGCGCGGCCGAGCGGATCGATCCGCGCGTGCTCGCCGACATCGTGATGATCGGCGAACTGGGCCTGGACGGACGGGTCCGGCCGGTCCGGGGCATCCTGCCCGCCGTACTGGCCGCCGCGGACTCCGGATACGAACAGGTTGTCGTCCCGGAGTGTGCGGCTGCCGAGGCGTCCCTGGTGCCCGGGGTTTCTGTCCTGGGCGTCCGCACCCTGCGGCAGCTGATCGCCGTCCTCGCCGACGAACCCGTCCCCGACGAGGACCCGGACGAACTGGGACGCCCGGACCCGCTGCTCGCCGGACTGCGCATGCCCGGCACGGGCGCCGCCACCGGGATGCACAGCGTGGGCGCGTCCCAGCACGACCCGGGGCACGATCTCGCCGATGTCGTCGGCCAGTACTCGGCGCGGACGGCGGTGGAGGTCTCGGCGGCCGGCGGCCATCATCTGTTCCTCGAAGGCCCGCCGGGGGCCGGGAAGACGATGCTCGCGGAGCGATTGCCCGCCGTCCTGCCCCGGCTCGACCGACAGGAGTCCCTGGAGGTCACCGCGGTGCACTCGGTGGCGGGCCTGCTGCCCCCGGGTAAACCCCTGATCGACGTCGCCCCCTACTGCGCTCCACACCACTCGGCCACGATGCAGGCCCTCGTCGGCGGCGGCCAGGGGATCGCACGGCCCGGCGCGGTGTCGCTGTCCCACCGAGGCGTCCTGTTCCTCGACGAGACCCCCGAGTTCAGCGGCCAGGCCCTGGACGCGCTACGACAGCCGCTGGAGGCCGGGCATGTGGTGATCGCGCGGAGTGCGGGCGTCGTCCGGTTTCCGGCGAGGTTCCTGATGGTGCTCGCGGCCAACCCCTGTCCGTGCGGCCGTTTCTCGCAGACCGACGACCTGTGCGAGTGCGCGCCGATGTCGATCCGGAGGTACCAGGCCAGGCTCTCCGGGCCGCTGCTCGACCGGGTGGACCTGCGGGTGGAGGTGGACCGGGTCACGCGGGACCAGCTCACCGGACGCGGTTCGCGGGGAGAGTCCACGGCGACGGTCGCGGACCGGGTACGGGCCGCCAGGGAGCGGGCGGCGGCCCGGCTCGCGGACACGCCCTGGCGCACCAACAGCGAGGTACCCGGCCGTGAACTGCGCAGCCGCTGGCACGCCGAGCGCGGGGCGATGGACGAGGCCGAGCGCAGCCTGGAGCGCGGCGCGCTCACCGCGCGCGGGCTCGACCGGGTACTGCGCGTCGCCTGGACGGTCGCGGACCTGGTCGGCCACGACCGACCCGGGGCGACCGATGTTGCCCTCGCGCTCCAACTGCGCACGGGAGTACCGCGAGGCGTGCCGATGGCTATCGGGGCGATGACGTGACCCGGGGCGATGACGTGACCTGGGCCGATGACACGGGCGGGGGCGATGGCCGGATGGGAGTAGGTGGCTGGGCCGGGAGTGGTGATCGGGCCGGTGCTGACGGTGCTGACGGTGCTGACGGTGCTGGCGGGGCCAGGGGCCGGGCCCGGATCGAGGGCGTGACCGGGGGCGATGGCTGGGCCGGGATTGGGGGCGCGACCGAGGTCGGTGGCTGGGCCGGGAGTGGGGATCGGGCCGGGGTTGATGACGCGGGCGGGGTCAATGGCGAGTCCGGGATCGAGGACGTGACCGGGGGTGATAGCCGGATGGAGGGCGATGGCTGGGCCGGGAGTCCGGGTCGCGCCGGGATTGATGGCGCGGGTGGGGCCGATGGCCGGACGGGGGTGGAGGGCGTGACCGGGGGTGATGGCCCGATGGGGGTCGGTAGCTGGGCTGGGAGTGCTCATCGGGCCGGGATTGATGGCGCGGGTGGGGCCGATGGCCGGACGGGGATCGATGACGTGACCGGGGGTGATGGCCGGATGGAGGGCGATGGCTGGGCCGGGAGTCCGGGTCGCGCCGGGATTGATAGCGCGGGCGAAACCGATGGCCGGACCGGGACCGATGGCCGGACCGGGTCCGAAGGCTGGGCCGGAAGTCCTGGTCGCGCCGGAGCCGATGATGTGGGCGGGGCCAGGGGCCGCGCCCGGGCCGATGGCGCGACCGGGACCGGTGGATTGAGCGGGGCCGATGGTCGGATCGGGACCACTGGCGCGACCGAGGTCGATGGCCGCGTCCCCGCCGATGGCCGGGGCGGGGCCGGTGATGCGATCGGGGCCGACGACGTGACCTGGGTCGATGATCGGGCCCGGACCGATGATCGGGTCCGGACCGATGGCCGAAACGTGGCCGACGATGTGACCGAGGTTGATGACCGGACCGGTACCCACGACGCGGGTGACGACCTGCTTGCCCGCGTCTTCCTCACCCGGGTTATCGAACCCGGCGACGAGGTCGCCGGCCGGTGGATCCGGGAGCTGGGGGCCGTCGAGGTCGCCCGGCGGCTGCGGAACGGGGGGCCGCAGCTCACCGGGGTGACCGACAAGCGGTGGGCCGGGCTGTGTTCACGGGCCGGACTGGTCGAGCCCGGGCGGGACTTGGCCGTCGCGCGGGATGTCGGCGTCCGGTTCGTGTGTCCCGGGGATGTCGAGTGGCCCGGCCAGCTCGACGATCTCGGGGACGCGCGGCCGATCGGACTGTGGGTGCGCGGGCATCCCAGCCTGCGGGTGTTGGCACTCAAGTCGGTCGCCGTCGTCGGCGCCCGCGCCTGCACCGAGTACGGCGCGCACATGGCGGCCACTCTCGCCGCCGGACTGGCCCAACGCGGCTGGGTAGTCGTGTCCGGCGGAGCCTACGGAGTCGACGGTGCCGCCCATCGTGGCGCCCTCGGCGCGACCGACGTCACCATCGCCGTGCTTGCCTGCGGCGTCGATCGGCCCTACCCGCGCGGGCATGCCGAGTTGATCCGCAGGATCGCCGAACAGGGGCTCGTGGTGGGCGAGTTGGCGCCCGGCGAGCATCCGACGCCGAGCAGGTTCATCCTCCGGAACCGGGTGATCGCCGCGCTCACCCGGGGCACGGTGGTGGTCGAGGCCGCGTACCGGAGCGGGTCGCTCGTCACCGCCCGGGCCGCGCAGAAGTTGGGGCGCCACACGATAGGGGTGCCCGGCCCGGCCACGAGTGCGCTGTCCGCCGGTGTGCACGAACTCCTGCGCGGGGACGCGGTGCTGGTCACCGACGCCGACGAAATCGTCGAACTCGTCGGCGGCATGGGCGAACTGGCCCCCGACCGACGCGGACCGGTGCTCCCGCGCGACCTGTTGGAGCCGGCCGCCCGGCGCGTCCTCGCCGCACTGCCCGGCAACAGGGCAGCCCCACCGCGGGAGATCGCGCGGGGTGCGCAGACCACCGAGGACGACGCGATCGCGAGACTGTACGAACTCCGAGCACTTGGTTACGTCGAACGACACAGCGACGGCTGGAAGTTGACACGCCAGGCGATGATCTCGGTCCGCCCGGATCGGGGGCGCCGCTGACCGAGCGTGTTCGGCCGTCCGGGGGAACCCCGACACCCTTGGGAATTCCCGCAGTTGGCGCATTCCGATGATCACGCAGAGCAATCGGAGCGACCCGTTCCGGCACCCCGCCGAACGCGTCCGTGCCCGGTCCGCGCCCCGCCCTTCGCACACCGCGACACTCCAGTCACGCTACGCTCACGGGGATTCCGGCACAGACCGGCATCTCCCCATCACTCCGACACCTCACCCAGGCACCCCCACTTCACGGCAGAACGGCACAAGGCGACGAATGCCCCAGCACACCTCCGGGTCCGACCGGGCGGCGATCCCCCCAGCCGCCCGCGACGGTGGCAGCGTCCGGCCGCCCGCTCCCTCGACGCTCGACGAGCTGTGGCGGTCGTACAAGACGACGGGCGACGAGCGGCTGCGTGAGCAGCTGATCCTGCACTACTCGCCGCTCGTGAAGTACGTCGCGGGACGGGTGAGCGTCGGGCTGCCGCCCAATGTGGAACAGGCGGACTTCGTGTCGTCGGGGGTGTTCGGACTGATCGACGCGATCGAGAAGTTCGACATCGAGCGGGAGATCAAGTTCGAGACGTACGCGATCACCCGCATCCGGGGCGCGATGATCGATGAACTGCGCGCGCTGGACTGGATCCCGCGCTCGGTCCGGCAGAAGGCGCGGAACGTCGAGCGGGCGTACGCCACGCTGGAGGCGCGGCTGAGGCGCACGCCCAGTGAGGGCGAGGTGGCCGCCGAGATGGGCATCGCGGTGGAGGAACTCCACGCCGTCTTCAGCCAGTTGTCGCTGGCGAACGTGGTCGCGCTGGAGGAGCTGCTGCACGCCGGCGGTGAGGGCGGCGACCGGCTCAGCCTGATGGACACCCTGGAGGACACCGCAGCCGACAACCCGGTGGAGGTGGCCGAGGGGCGGGAGCTGCGACGGTTCCTGGCGCGGGCGATCAACACGTTGCCCGAGCGCGAGAAGACCGTCGTCACGCTGTACTACTACGAGGGTCTGACCCTCGCCGAGATCGGCAACGTGCTCGGGGTGACCGAGAGCCGGGTCAGCCAGATCCACACCAAGTCCGTGCTGCAGCTGCGCGCCAAGCTGGCGAGTTTCGGCCGTTGAGTGGAAGTCGCACGGCTTTTCTGACCTCGCAGAATCGTGCCTGCATGGCCTGGGTCACTCCCGCCGGGGGTGTGCCGTCCGTAGAGTGGTTGACGTGCCAAGGATTCGAGCGGCCTCCGTGGCCGAGCACCGGTCGATGCAGCGAGCCGCCCTGCTGGACGCGGCTCGTTCCCTGCTGTCCGAGGGTGGGACGGAGGCGTTGACGTTCCCGGCCCTCGCCGAGCGGACGGGGCTCGCGCGGTCGTCCGTGTACGAGTACTTCCGCTCTCGGGCCGCTGTCGTCGAGGAGTTGTGCGAGGTCGACTTTCCCGTGTGGGCGGCGGAGGTGTCTTCCGCGATGGAGGGGGCGGGCTCGGCTGAGGGCAAGGTCGGGGCGTATGTGCGGCAGCAGCTTGCGTTGGTCGGGGATCGGCGGCATCGGGCTGTGGTTGCCATCTCCGCGAGTGAGCTTGATGCGGGGGCTCGGGAGAAGATCCGTGCCGCGCATGGGGGGTTGGTGGCGATGATCGTCTCCGCGCTCGGGGACATGGGGCATGCGGAGCCTCGGCTGGCGGCGATGTTGGTTCAGGGGGTTGTCGACGCGGCTGTGCGGCGGATCGAGCTGGGGGCTGCGGAGGATCCCTCGGTCATTACCGAGGCTGCGGTGCGTATGGCTTTGCGGGGCGTTCTCGGTTGAGTTTTGGCTGCCCGGCCGGTGGGGGCTGGTCGCGCAGTTCCCCGCGCCCTGAAAAAGCGGGGTCACAGTACTGGCAACAGGCGGGATGGGCCCCGATTCAGCAGCCATGGGGGCAGCAGCTCCAGCGGGTTCAAGTACGTCTCCCCTCTCAGCAAGCCCCAGTGCACGCACGTTGTTGCGCAGTGGGAGCCGGTGACCTCCACCGTCCCCACCACCTCGCCCGGCTTCACCTCGTCGCCCTTCTTCACAGTTGCTGTCACCGGCTCGTACGTCGTGCGGAGATCTGTCCCCGCCAGCTCCACCGACACCACGCCCCTCCCCGCGACCCGGCCCGCGAAGGACACCCGGCCCGGTGCCACCGCTCGTACGGGAGCGCCGGTCGGGGTCGCCAGGTCCACGCCTCGGTGGCCTCGGGCGTAGACCGTCGCCGGGGGCTCCCAGCCCCGTAGGACCAGAGGGTGGGAGCCGACCGGCCAGGTGGTCGCGATCGCCGGTACGGAGGGGATGGGGGTCCCGGGTGTCGGGGGAGGGGTGTCGTTCGCTCGGGCCGTGCAGGTCAGCAGGGTCAGGAGGAGGGGCAGTAGTAGGGCGAGGCCTGTACGTGCAATTCGGTCATCTCGGCGCATCCGCATGGGGCAAACCGTGCCGTACCCGGGCCGATCATGGCCGGGACCTGTGGACCGGCGTGGGGTTGTGGACAACGGCGTCACCCGGTGCCTCGCGGGTCCCGTACACTTCCTTTGGCGATCCGGGTCACCGGGTCGACTTCGCACGCCCCGGCATCTGGTCCTCCGTCGCAAGACGAAACCGGTGTCAGCGCTCCTCGGTCCTCTGGGCACGCGCACGTGGGCGTCAGGCGCGAGTGCCGTCCGGTGCTCGCGGCACAACCGAGTAAATCAAGGAGAACGGCCATGGCCGTCGTCACGATGCGGGAGCTGCTGGAAAGCGGCGTCCACTTCGGTCACCAGACCCGTCGTTGGAACCCGAAGATGAAGCGCTTCATCTTCACGGAGCGCAACGGCATCTACATCATCGACCTGCTCCAGTCGCTGTCGTACATCGACCGCGCCTACGAGTTCGTCAAGGAGACCGTCGCCCACGGCGGCACGGTCATGTTCGTCGGCACGAAGAAGCAGGCGCAGGAGGCCATCGCCGAGCAGGCCACCCGCGTCGGCATGCCCTACGTCAACCAGCGCTGGCTGGGCGGCATGCTCACCAACTTCTCCACCGTCTACAAGCGTCTGCAGCGCCTCAAGGAGCTCGAGCAGATCGACTTCGAGGACGTCGCCGCGTCCGGTCTCACCAAGAAGGAGCTTCTCGTGCTCTCGCGCGAGAAGGCCAAGCTGGAGAAGACCCTCGGTGGTATCCGCGAGATGTCCAAGGTTCCCAGCGCCGTCTGGATCGTGGACACCAAGAAGGAGCACATCGCGGTCGGTGAGGCCCGGAAGCTCAACATTCCGGTCGTCGCCATCCTCGACACGAACTGCGACCCCGACGAGGTCGACTACAAGATCCCGGGCAACGACGACGCGATCCGCTCCGTCACCCTGCTCACCCGCGTGATCGCCGACGCCGTCGCCGAGGGCCTCATCAGCCGCTCCGGTGTCGCCGCCGAGGCCAAGGGTGACAAGGCCGCCGGCGAGCCGCTCGCCGCGTGGGAGCGCGACCTGCTCGAGGGCGAGAAGAAGGCTGACGAGGCTCCGGCCGCGGACGCCGAGGTCCAGACCTCCGCCGAGACCGAGAAGGTCGCCGACGCCGAGCAGGCCGACGAGGCTCCGGTTGCCGCCGAGGCCGCTGCCGAGGTCGTCGAGGCCCCCGCCGCCGAGGTCGAGGCCGCTCCGGCCGCCGAGGCCGAGCAGGCCTGACCCGGCCAACGGCCTGACCTTCCGGGCCAAAGGGCTGACTGAAGTGACGGCGGGTGGTGCGGACCGCGCCACCCGCCGTTCACTCACAGCCCCTAGATCTTCGTAGCCCGTAGATCTTTGGCGGAAGCCCGCTCACCACGCGGCCGCCGCCGACTTCGAGACTTCGAACTCCGAGAAGAGATTTTCAGATCATGGCGAACTACACCGCCGCCGACGTCAAGAAGCTCCGCGAGCTCACCGGCGCCGGCATGATGGACTGCAAGAAGGCGCTGGACGAGGCCGACGGCAACGTCGAGAAGGCCGTCGAGGCGCTCCGTATCAAGGGCCAGAAGGGCGTCGCCAAGCGCGAGGGCCGCTCCGCCGAGAACGGCGCCGTGGTCTCCGTCATCGCCGAGGACAACACCTCCGGTGTCCTGGTCGAGCTGAAGTGCGAGACGGACTTCGTCGCCAAGGGCGAGAAGTTCCAGGCCGTCGCCAACCAGATCGCCCAGCACGTCGCCGCCTCCGCCCCGGCCGACATCGCGGCGCTCCTCGCGTCCGAGATCGAGCCCGGCAAGACGGTCCAGGCGTTCGTCGACGAGGCCAACGCGAACCTGGGCGAGAAGATCGTCCTGGACCGCTTCGCCCAGTACGCCGACGGCTACGTCTCCGCGTACATGCACCGCACGATGCCCGACCTGCCCCCGCAGATCGGTGTCCTCGTCGAGCTGGACAAGCCGAACGCCGAGGTCGCCCGCGGTGTCGCCCAGCACATCGCCGCCTTCGCGCCGAAGTACCTGGCCAAGGAGGACGTGCCGGCCGAGGTCGTCGAGTCCGAGCGCCGTATCGCCGAGGAGACCACCCGCGCCGAGGGCAAGCCCGAGGCCGCGATCTCCAAGATCGTCGAGGGGCGCGTCAACGGCTTCTTCAAGGACGCGACGCTGCTCGGTCAGCCGTACGCGCTCGACCCCAAGAAGTCCGTCCAGAAGGTTCTGGACGAGGCGGGTGTCACCCTGAAGCGCTTCACGCGCATCAAGGTCGGCATCTGAGTCCGTACCGCGATCGACGCGCGGCGCCCCGCGGAATCCCGCTAGGGTCGTCAGCAGTCGAGCCGGTACGCCGCCGCGCACGCGCGCGTGGCGGACGACAGCAGATCTGACGAGGAGGCCATTGCCGAGCATGGGATGCGACAGACACCCCACCGGCAGTGGCCTTCTTCGTATGTGCGACCACGTAAAAGAGGCGAGAACGTCATGACCACCAAGGCCCAGAAGAGCGACGACGGCAAGGTACGCGGCCGGTTCATGTTGAAGCTGTCCGGGGAAGCCTTCTCCGGCGGTGGGGGCCTGGGCGTCGACCCCGACGTGGTGCACAAGATCGCCCGTGAGATCGCCGCCGTCGTACGGGACGGCGCGGAGGTCGCCGTCGTCATCGGCGGCGGCAACTTCTTCCGCGGCGCCGAACTCCAGCAGCGCGGCATGGACCGGGCCCGCTCCGACTACATGGGCATGCTCGGCACGGTGATGAACTGCCTCGCCCTCCAGGACTTCCTGGAGAAGGAGGGCATCGACAGCCGCGTCCAGACCGCCATCACCATGGGCCAGGTCGCCGAGCCGTACATCCCGCTGCGCGCCGTGCGCCACCTGGAGAAGGGCCGCGTGGTCATCTTCGGCGCCGGTATGGGCATGCCGTACTTCTCCACCGACACCACCGCCGCCCAGCGCGCCCTGGAGATCAACGCCGAGGCGCTGCTGATGGGCAAGAACGGCGTGGACGGGGTCTACGACTCCGACCCGAAGACGAACTCCGAAGCAGTCAAGTTCGATTCGCTCAGCTACGGCGAGGTCATCACCCAGGACCTCAAGGTCGCGGACATGACCGCCATCACGCTGTGCCGCGACAACAAGCTTCCGATCCTGGTCTTCGAGCTTCTGGCGGAGGGCAATATCGCCCGCGCCGTCAAGGGTGAGAAGATCGGCACGCTTGTGGGTGACCAAGGCAGCCAGGGCTGATGACCCTGACCGGGGGATGGACAATGTCCTGCCGGTCGGGAACCGTGCAGGAAGAAGACGCGACGCAGCCGGCCGCCGACGCCGACACAGCACAGCAGCCGGGCCTACTCAAGACACGCAGGAGCAAGTGGTGATCGAAGAGACCCTCCTTGAAGCCGAGGAGAAGATGGAGAAGGCCGTCGTGGTCGCCAAGGAGGACTTCGCCGCGATCCGCACCGGCCGTGCGCACCCGGCGATGTTCAACAAGATCGTGGCCGACTACTACGGCGCGCTGACGCCGATCAACCAGCTGGCCTCGTTCTCCGTACCGGAGCCGCGGATGGCCGTGGTGACCCCGTTCGACAAGACCGCGATGCGGAACATCGAGCAGGCGATCCGCGACTCGGACCTGGGCGTCAATCCCAGCAACGACGGAAACATCATCCGAGTGACGTTCCCCGAACTGACCGAGGAGCGCCGCAAGGACTACATCAAGGTCGCCCGGGCCAAGGCCGAGGACTCCAAGGTGTCCATCCGCGCCGTCCGCCGCAAGGCGAAGGACGCCCTGGACAAGCTCGTCAAGGACAAGGAGTCCGGCGAGGACGAGGTCCGTCGTGCGGAGAAGGAGCTCGACGACACCACGGCGAAGTACGTCGCCCAGGTGGACGAACTCCTCAAGCACAAGGAAGCGGAGCTGCTAGAGGTCTGATGAACGACTCTTCCTGGGGGGCGCCGCCACAAGCCGGGTACTGGGGGCCGTCCGACCAGGGGCCTGTCCAGGGGGCTGCCCCGGCGGGTCCCACGTACGATGCGCCTGAGGCGCAGCAGACTCGCCCCATGCCCATCGTGCCCGACGAGCCCGCATACGGCGGACACCAGGATGACGACCGGGGGGCCGCTCGGCTGAGTGGCCCCTTGTTCCGCGACGAGACGCAGCAACCGCCGTACGACGTACGGCAGTCGCCGCCGTACGACCCGCGGACGCAGCCCTCTGACACGTCGCAGGCGCAGCCCTACGGGGCGGTGCCGCAGAATCCGGAGCCCATGCCCGACGTCCCGCCACCGGCGCCCGCCCCGCAGAAGAAGAGCGCGGGCCGGGACCTGGGTGCGGCCATAGGGGTCGGCGTCGGGCTCGCCGTGGTGATCGTCGCGTCCCTCTTCGTGGTGAAGGCCGCGTTCGTGGGCGTGATAGCGGTCGCGGTCGTGGTCGGTCTGTGGGAGCTCACCTCGCGGCTGCAGGAGCGCAAGGGCATCAAGGCGCCCCTCGTGCCCCTGGCGGTCGGCGGTGCGGCGATGGTCGTCGCCGGGTACGTCCGGGGCCCTGAGGGCGCCTGGGTCGCCATGGCGCTCACGGCGCTCGCCGTCCTCGTATGGCGGATGACGGAGCCGCCCGAGGGCTACCTCAAGGACGTCACGGCGGGCGTCTTCGCGGCGTTCTACGTGCCGTTCCTCGCCACGTTCGTCGCCCTGATGCTCACCGCCGACGACGGCGCCTGGCGGGTGCTGACGTTCCTGCTGCTGACCGTGGTCAGCGACACCGGGGCGTACGCCATCGGCTGGCGCTTCGGCACGCACAAGCTCGCTCCGCGCATCAGCCCCGGAAAGACCCGCGAGGGCCTGTTCGGGGCGGTGTCCTTCGCGATGGTGGCGGGCGCGCTGTGCATGCAGTTCCTGATCGACGACGGCAGCTGGTGGCAGGGCCTCGTCCTGGGCCTCGCGGTCGCCGCCAGCGCCACGCTGGGCGACCTCGGCGAGTCCATGATCAAGCGCGACCTGGGCATCAAGGACATGGGCACGCTGCTGCCGGGCCACGGCGGCATCATGGACCGGCTCGACTCCTTGCTGCCGACCGCTCCGGTGGTGTGGCTGCTGCTGGTGCTGTTCGTGGGCTCCGGCTGAAACATGGTCTGACCTGCGATTCTGTACGTGAGGGGCTCGTTGTCCACAGGGCGGCGAGTCCCTCTTCGTATGTCTGCGACACTGGTAGGGCCATGCCTAAGCCCGGAGAACTTGCAGTGATCCGGCAGCAATCGGCCCCCTACCAGCGCGTTTGTCGCTGGTAGGGGGCCGATTCCGTGTTGCTGGGCCGTCTCTGGGCCGTGAGCCCCGTCCTGAGTTGGCGTCAGAACCTGCTGCGCAGCATTTCCTGGATGACTCGGATGACCGGGCCGACCAGGTGGGGGATAGACCCCGTGGCCTTGAGGACCGATCGAGTAGTAGTTGTGACTATGGTCTGGGTGGAGCCGCCCTCACGGATCGTGATTTTCCGGGCCGGACTCGTTCGCGGTGCCCGCACCGTGATAGTGCGTGCCTGGCGGGCCCTGGACTTCCGGACTGCCTTTGCCCTCGCCTTGGCGATCTGGCTACGTCGGCTCTCTTTGCGGACTGCCTTTGCCCTCGCCTTGGCGATCTCGCTACGTCGGCTCTCTTCGCGATGGGCATCAGCCATCTCGGCTGCTGCGGTGCGAACCTCAGCTTGGTCTGCGGGCGCGATGAACTCGTCAAGGAACTCGTCAGACGTGTTGTACACGCCGTAGCCGTTCATCAAGCGCCAGCCTCCATCGCCTTGAGGTATGCCTCGTACCGAGCATCTGCTAGGGGAATGGCCTCCTCGTACCAGTCTTCCCAGTTGCCAGCCTTGTCACCAGCCACCAAGAGGACCGCTCGGCTCCGTGGATCGAAGATGAACAGGATGCGTACCGCAGACCGTGATCCGGAGTTAGGTCGCAGCTCCTTCATGTTCGTGTAGCGAGAGCGAGCGCGTTTTTTCTTCTTCTCCCTTGACAGGGTATCCGCAAGGGGGCGTCCCAGCCCCGGCCCTACCTCACGTAGGGCCGCGATGGCTGCGGCGACCGTCTTCACTGCATCTTTGTCAGTCCTGCGGAGCGCGTGCAGCCACTCACGCACTTCAGGGGCGATCACGAGGGTGTACCCCGAAGCAGGCGTCGGACTCAAGCGTTGTCCCTTCTCAGTCCTCGGGCAGCGGCATTTTAGTGAGTGGTTGAGGCCTCCGTCTCAGGGTTTGCCGTTCTGGCTGGCTGAGAGCATCTGATCAATCGCTTTCCGCGTACGCTCCTGACTTGCTGGCATCAGGTGCGCGTACACACGGAGGGTCAGCCCCGGATCGGAGTGTCCGAGGTACTGGCTGACGGCCTTGATGTTCTCGCCAGCGTCCAGAAGCGCGGACGCGTAGAAGTGCCTCAGCGCGTGCATGCCGTGCTCGCGCGCGGACGCGTACTTGCCGCCCTTCTCGGCTTCGGAGATCAGGCCCGCAGCCGCGAGTGCGCGCTTCCACTCCTGCACGTTGAAGTTGCTTCGCCAGACGATCCCGTTCGCGGTGTTCGTGAACAGGAGACGAGCCGACACCATCGGGCCGTCCGGCTTCCGCCACGGCAGGGTGATCTCAACGGGCTTGCACGCGTCCATGTGTGCCCGTATGGCTTCGGCCACCGAGGGCGGCAACGGTACGTCCCGCTCCTTGTTGCACTTCGGCGGGGCGAACACGGCCTTCCCCCGGATGAGCTTCACTTGCCGGACCACGTGCAGTGTGGCGCCGTCGGAGTCGAGCGCGTCTTCGGCGAGTCCGATGATCTCCCCCTGACGGAGCCCGCATCCCGCTCCGAGGTTCACCATGGCCCGGTAGCGCTCGGGGAGTGCCGCGCGGACTGCGACCACTTGCGTGGGAAGCCACGGTACGACGCGCCGCTTCTCCACTGCCGGCGGGTGTACGGACTTCGCGCCGCACGGATTCCGGGGCAACAGGCCATCGTCGACAGCCGCGCTGAGCACTGCCCGTACATCGCCGTAGATGTTTCTCGCGTACGAGCCGCTGACAGCGGGGTCCGTCTCCAAGGTGCTTACGAGTTCGCGGATGTGCTCGGGGCGGAACGAGTCCAGCGGGCGGGAGCCGAGTACCGGGAGCGCGTGAAGGCGCAGCCTCTGTTCGGCCACGATCTGACTCGACAGGTCCGCGCTGTGGGTCCTGAGCCACTTCTCGGCGTACGTCTTGAAGGTGATACGGGCGGCTTTCGGGTCGATGTAGTGGCCGCGCGACATGTCGGATGCGGTGTTGGTGAGCCAGTCTTCGGCCAGCCGCTTCTGACGGTCGGGGAAGCTCTTGGACTTCTCGGTGCCGTCGGGGCCGATGTAGCGGGCTCGGTAGCGGAGTCCGGTTCCGTAGCGGTCGGACTTGACGCGCACAGTCTTGCCGTCGGCGGTCGTTTCGGTCTTGAACCAGCGGTCTTGGATGTGGCCTGCCATGCGGGGCTGTTCCCTTCGGGCATGGGAAGGGAGGGCCACGATGTGGCCCTCCCTGGGGTGCTGAGCTATGCGGTTGCGGCTGGGTCAGGCGGCGGTGCGGTCGCGGTTCTTGCGTTCGGTGACATAGGCACGAACGTCGGTGGGGTCGTAGCGGACGTACTTGCCGATGCGGAATCCGGGCGGTCCGGTGTGCTTCTTGCGCCACTGGTAGACGGTCTCTTTGGGGACCTCGAAGATCTCGGCGATGTCGTCGGGGGTGAGGTAGCGGTCCGGGAGGCCTTCCCGGAGGATCGCGCGGGGGTCTGGTCGGTCAGGGGGTTCGGGGAGTTCGAGCAGCTTGGGGCGAGCCACGGTGCGACTCCTTCGGGGCTTCGTTCGCGGGGGCGGGGCGGTGCCTGTCCGAGGTGTGGATTTCTGCGTCATTGCGTCATCAGCGTCATTCGGGCTTCTGACCTGCGGCTTTGCGTGACGCAGGGGGCGGGTCTTGCGTCATGGGTGCGTCATGGGCTGCGTCATCGGTGACGCGGTCCATGACGCAGATGACGCAGGATGACGCAGGCGCGGCCGTCTGCGTCATGCCCGTCATCGCAGGTCAGGGGCCGTTTTCCGGCTCGTATGACGCAGATGACGCAGCGTTTCCCCTCTTAGGACAAAGAAGGGGGTGTCTGTCGTAGTCGGAGTTCTCTCTCAAAGAGCAGAGAAGGGGCCGCTACGCGGCGCGTCCTTGGGGCGGCGCGCTGCGCCGAACAGCAAGAAGAGCACGCCGGCGCATCGCGGGGTGGTGCTCCTCTTGCTTGTCGGGGTGAGCCTGCGGCGCGGTCAGGGCATCCGCTGCTGCTCGAACGGGGGTGGTGCGGCGGGGCGGGCCATTTCGAGGTACCTGCCTTCGCTGGTGCGGCCCGTGTCGACGAGGACACCCCGGGCGGCGAGGGTGGGCTGTAGGCGCTTGAGACGGTCGGAGAGGACTTTGCCGGTGGTCGGCCACCCCTTGGGCAGCGGACGGCAGTCGTCGCCGCTGTAGAGACGGCTCAGGCAGTGCAGCCATTCCGTGGAGGGCATGCGCTGTGCCGTGCCCGGTTCGATGGTGTCGGCGTGCCGGAGGACGGTCTGAGCGAGCAGGTCGCCCTCGATCACGTCGTCGTTGAGGTCATCCAGCCGGGCCCGATACGCGGGGAGCGCCCCGAGCCCGGTAGCCGCATCGAGCTGCGCGCAGAGGTGCGCGAAGTCCGCCATGCGCAGGTCGGTGGGGGTTTCCGCCTGCGCCGCGCGGACCTTGACCGTGAGGTCCAGGAGCGAGCCGAGCACGACGGGCAGTACTTCCGCGTACTCCGCCCACAACTCCGCCTCGGTCCGCCGTACACGGGGCCGCTCCAAACGGAGCGGGAGCAGGCGTTCGGCGAGGTCGGGCCGGATGACTCCCACGTCGATCCCGGTGAGCAGCAGCGGCCGGCGGTAGCCGACGCGGAAGACGTCTCCGTCGGTGAACAGGGCGCGCTTGACGCTTTCGGCGCCGGTGACGATGCAGCACATGGCGTCGGACAGGTCCGGTGTCATGTGGGAGAGGTTGTCCAGGGCGGTGACCCAGCCGGCCGCGACGGCCGCGATCAGGTTTTCTTCGTCCTTCGGGGCCCGGCGCAGGTCACCGCTCATGCCCTCGATGATCCGCACCAGCATCCGGCCGCCGGTCGACTTCCCGGCGCCCTGCGGTCCGGTGAGGAACGGTGCGGGGACGGGGACGGACGGTCCGAGGCAGCCGATCAGCCATGCGACGGCCAGGCACTCGGTCTCCGCGCCGGAGAAGTTGCACAGCCGCATCAGCAGTTCGATGCCCTTGCCGTTGGTGTCCTTGACGGGCAGGGGGAGTTCCCCGGTGAGCTGGGTGCGCCGCCAGCACACTTCCTGAGGGTCGGGAGTGAGGATGTCCCAGCCGGTGGGGTGGATGCGCACGGACTGTCCGTCGTCGCGTCCCAGGTCCAGCCAGGTCGCCCCGTCGAAGCCGGGGGCGACGCGGATGTTCACGGCGTGCGTGTCCTCGTACAGCGCGAGTGCTTCGATCAGGTCCAGCGCCTCTTTGAGCGCGGTCCCGTTGAACACGCCGACCCCGTCCCGGTACATGCCGACGATGAGTTCCTGCCGGTGGCTTCCGGTGGTGCCCTGGGAGCGCATCGGGCGGGCCACGGGGTGGCCGTTGCGCTGCGCGTACACGGTCCCGTCGGCGGTGCGGAAGTAGCGGAAGTGGGATTGCGCGTAGTCCGCGATGATCTCGCGGGCGGGGTTCTTCTCGTCCTCGGACATGGTCACAGTCCCAACGTGGTCAGGGCGTTGGTCCACGCGTCGGTGCAGTGCCGGACCGTTTCGCCCTTGGCCTGCGCGGCGGTGAACAGCCGGGCGACGTGCGTGTCGGTGAGGCAGCCGCACCGCCCGTGGGTGGACAGCACCGCGAGGAACGTCCGGTAGACAGTGGCGTGCACCGCGCTGGACGCCTTCGTGATCCGCTGCTCCGCCATGGCGATCCCACGGTCCAGAAAGGTGGGCGTACGGTGCGGGCACACCCCGCCCTGCCCCCTCAGAGGCGCTGAGACGGCCTGTGGCGCCCTGCGGGCCGTAGGTGGTTGCGTCAATGCCAGAGTGCGCACAGTGTCCGGCAGAGGGGTCATGGAGCCGTTTCCGGTTCCGAGCCAACGGGCGTACGCCATAAGGGACTTGATGTCGACCCCGGGCCGGACCGCGTTCACGGACTGCATGGTGCCCCGGTAGATCCAGTGCTCACCCCGGGTCGTCGCCACGGTCCTCGTGGCGGGCAGTGTCGCGCGGGCCCACGCGATGGCCGCCGCGTTGTCCAGGTCGACGACGGTCAGGCCGGCGCCGCCGGGGTGGTAGGCGACCGCCGCCGCCTGCCGCCATGCCGCCTCCCAGTGGGGGGAGTTGAGGACGTGGGGGTCGGTGGTGGCGGCGGCCCACGCGTGGCAGACACCGGGGCAGGTGCAGGGGCCGGGGGTTTTCATGTTCGGCCGGCCGCCGCACGCGTTCTTCGCGCAGGTGTGGCAGTTGCCGAACGGGGCCTTTCCCGCTCGCAGCGGCAGCGCCGGGATGCCGGCCGCTGCGAGTTCGAGCGCGGAACGCAGGTGGGTGGTTGTGATGCTCATGCGACCGCCCCCAGCGTTCCGGCACGGGCGAGGAACGCGCGGCCGATGAACTCGCTGTAGGCGGGCGGGATGGCTTCGGTGAGTTCCTCGCGGACGTCGGTCCACGTGATGCCCATCGCGGCCTGTAGCTCCGGGATGGACGGTTTGCCGCCGCCGTTGCCGTACGCGGCGACGTACGGGCCGTCGAAGTAGGCGCCGTGCCGCCAGCCGCGCACCCGCCCCCGGTGCTGCACGTGCGCCGGCTGCGCAGCGGTCCAGCGGCCCAACTCGAAGTTGCGGTGCCGGATGACCCCGAGTCCGAACATCTCGCCGCACAGGGTGAGGTCTTTGCGGATCTCCGCGCGGCCGTTGGGCTGCTCGATGACGTACGGCAGGCCGGTGAGTTCGAGCAGTGCGCGGGTCGGGGCGACCAGGTCCACGTGGGTGCCGCCCCATCCCTGGGACTGGTTGGTGCCCACGGTGAGCGTGCACTTGTCCTGGCAGGGCGGGGAGGCGTGCACGAACGCGTACTGGTGGATCTCCTCGGTGGCGATCAGGTGGGCGAGGTAGGTGAGGGCCTCGCCGTGGTGGTACGCGAAGGGGTAGTTGGGCCGGTGGGCGATGTCGCATCCGTCCACGTCGAACCCCGCGCGGTTGTAGCCCGTGGCGGCGCCGCCGGCGCACGAGAACAGGTCGAGCAGGCGCGGCCGTTGGGCGCGCTCTCGCCGGATGTGGGTGGGCTGCGTCATGCTGCCGTGTCCCCGTCCGTCCACAGGCTGAGGACGCGGTCGTTGAAGGCGTCCCCGGCGGCGGCGATCGCTGTCTTGTCGTCGGCGCGGATGGCGGCGAGCAGGGCGGCGGCTTCCGGGGTGGGGCCGGGGGCGGGCACGTCGTGCAGGTCGCGGGCCAGAGTGCAGAGCAGGGAGCGGGTCAGGTACGTGTCGAGGAACATGCGGTGTTCGATCAGAACGAGCGGCGGACCGACAACGAGCAGGGTCAGGACAGTGCTCCCGTCCGGACGGGTCTCGGTGCGCGCGGTGACAACCCGCTCCGTGCCGTCGGGCAGTCGCGGGTGAGTGCTGGGCTCGGGCATGCTGGATGTCTCCAGTTCCTTGATGGGTGACTGGCTGGACAAGGGCGACCCCGACTTCTTGGCGGAATGGGGGGTCGCCCTTGGCGTCACTGCTGGTTGTCGGTCCTGGCCCACACACCGGCGGTCCGGGTGTGGATGTTGCGCTGATCCTGGTAGACCGGGCCGTCGTAGTGGTGGTGGACGTCGGGTGCGGGTTTGGCGCCCTTGAGGAGCCGGGCGAGCGCGAGGACCAGGGCGGTGGGGGCCCCGAAGACGAGCGCGCAGACGAGCGGGTTGGCGTACTGGGAGACGTACATGAGCACCGCCGCCGTGCCGCCGACCATGGTGGTGGCGGTGGCGCCGGCGAGCATGAGGACGCTCGCGTCGGTGGCGCCCTGGCTCATCGGGGGCCGCCCCGGCTGCGCGACGGGCGGGGTGTCCCCCCGGACGGGGACGGGGGTGTCGTCGCGGTATGCGGTGGGCCGGTAGGCATCGGCGATGATCCGGCGGGCCTCGCTTGCGGCTTCCGCGTCGGTCATGGCGACGTCGGTTCGGGTCTGGTCGGGGGTGGTCTCGGGGTGCATGCGGAATCCCTTCCGAGCATGGGTCGGGGAGGCGGGGGCGCCCCCTTGCCGGGGGCGTGTGGAGGGGGTTTCAGGGGGCTGACCTGGGGTGCCTCCCCGTCTCCCCGAAACGATGTTTCCGCTGATCAACGCAGGGATGCGGGGTCAGGGAGGGAGGCGGGGACTCTGCCCCGCCTCCCTGCGCCGGGAGGGTGTGCCTCCCTGTCATCCGGAGACGGAAGCGGAACCCTCGCCATCGCGGTTGGTGAGGGCGCGCTGGACGTGATCGCGGTGGACGACCATGCGCCCGTTGGACTTCTTGGGCTCCTCGCCCTCGGTCTCCAGCACGCGCTTGAGGTCGCCGAACGTCCAGTCGCCGTAGGCGTCCTCGTTGAGCACGGCGAGGCGCTTGAGGATGTCGAGCGTGAGCAGCCGGGGCGCGTCGCCCATCACTCCGAGGATGTCCGCGAGCGGGTCGCGGTCCTCGCCCCGCTCGATCACGGTCAGCGTGGTGACCCCGTCGCGCAGGGCCTTCGCGCGCTCGATGATGGCCACGGCCGCATCGTCATCGACGTAGTGCGTGCGCACCGTGATCGACGACTGCCCCTTCGGAATGTCGATCCCGGAGGACGCGACGACCAGGGTTCCCTGGTCCAGGCCCGGACGCAGCAGGTTGGGTGCGGCGCCGCCGTCAACGGCCTTGTCCCCGAGCGCCATCCGCGCCTGCGACTCCGTGCCCAGCGCGAGGGAGGCGCGGGTGTGGGCGCCTTCGCGGACGAGCTTGGGGAGGTTCTGGTCGGTGGGGTCCTGGGTGCCCTGCCACATCAGCACGTTGACGGCACGGCCCTGGTTGTGGATCTTGCGGACGGCCATGAAGTAGCGGGAGGTGGCCTTGGATCCGCCGTAGAAGCGGCCGTCTTCGTCCTTGAGCGGGCACATGAACGCGACCTGCGCTTCGTCGACCAGCACGATCAGGGCGGGGAAGACGGTGCCGGGTGCGGCCATCAGCCGGCGGTTCATCTCGTCGACCGCGCCTTCGACCATCTCCGTGACCTGGATGACGTGTTCGTCGGTCGGCCCCTGGATCAGGGTGGTGGCCAGGCCGTCGAACATGGCCCAGTCTCCGACGCCCTTGAGGTCGCCCATGAGGAACTGCACCGACTTGTCCAGCGCCAGCCACAGGGCCAGGGAGCGCAGGGCGACGGTCTTGCCCTGGTTCGACAACCCGGTGATCAGCAGGTGGCGCTGATACACGCTCAGCGCTGCGGCGTCCCCGCGCAGGTCCTGCCCCCAAGGGGCCTTGCCCTTGGTGTAGTCGGCGGTCATCGTCTCGTCGGTGACCAGCGGAGACGGCCCGATCGGCTCATCGAGCGCCCCGGAATCGGCGACCCACAGGCGGACCGTGCGGGCCGCCTCCGGGATCGTGATGAACACCTCGTGCTCATGCCGGGACAGGTTCTCCGCGAGCTTCCGGCGCCGCTGCTGAACCTCGTTCGTCGACACCCCCGAGGGCAGGGTGACATCGACTTCCACGCCGCATCCGGCGATCCGGATCGGACCGAGCATGGACGCGCCGGCGTCGCCCATGTCCTTGATGGCGTTGCGCAGCGCGGCAACTCCCAGGTCGCGCAGGGCCTTGACGACGATCGAGGGGGTGATCGGCTCACCCTCCCCGTTGCGGACGTTGGCGGGAAGCGCCCACTGGGGTGCGGCCTGCTGCTTGCTGCCGACCGCCCACAGACCGAGCAGCGCGAACAGCGGACCGAGGATCACAGCGGTGGGCCAGACGACCTGAACGATCCGGATCAGGGTCGCGATGAACTCGATCGTCGCCTTCAACGGTGTGATCACGTCGCGGATGTCGTGGTTGTTGATGGCCAGCACAACCCCGAGCGCGACCAGCACCCCGACGCTCATGGCGGCTCCGACCCCGACGCCCTTGGCGGCCTCCACCGGAGAGTGCAAGAGGTCCATGCGGCGGTGGTGACGTGCCTGACGGAAGCGCTGCAACCGCTCCTCCCACTCCTCCGCCAACTCCAGGTTCCCCGCGGCTTCCGCCGCGCGGATCATGCGCTCGTAGCGGGCCCCGGTCTTGCCGTCCCACGTGCGGCGGGCCACGATCCGCCCGCCGTTGAACGTGTAGAGGCTGTGCCGGGCGACCGCGCGGGCGGCGGCCTTGGTGTTCTCGTGGGTGACCGCAGTCTTCACGGCCCGCCCCGAACGCACCCACAGGGGGACCAGGGGCGCCGGCGGGGCGTCGGGGACCACGGTCAGCACCGTGGGGCTCACGTCCGGCTCAGCACCGGTGAGCGGGGTCTTGACGAGACGTACGACGTTCTCAGACATGCTGGAGGTGCTCCTGACTGTCCTGATGGGGGCGGGAGTTGAAGGAAGGGCGCCGGGGTGGCCGTGTCCGTGGAAAGAGGCGGACACCCCGGCGGTCGTGCGAGGTTCAGCGGTGGTTGCGGGTGCGGTTCTCGGCACGGCTGAGCTGGGACGGCTCACTACGGGGGCCGTCGAACCAGCAGAAGGGGCGGATCGTGTCGGCGGCCTTGAACACGCGGATGGGGGCGCCGGCCGGGGCGTCGGGCAGGGGGTGGACGCGGCCCCCGTCCAGGGAGGCGAGGATGCGGGCGCCGTGGTGCTCGCAGCCGTCCGCGCCGCCCACCGTGTCCAGCACGGTCACGGCGGGCGGGCCGGTGCAGGGGGTGGGGTCCTGCGGGTGGGCGGCAGGGCAACGCTGCTGGTCCACGCTCACCACCACCCCGACGCCTTCTTCTCGGCCTTGGCGCGGGCGGCCTCCGTGATGAGCCGCAGCTTCTCGCCGTGCAGGGCGGTCAGTTCGGCGTTCAGCCGGCCCGTGATGGAGGAGTCGATCGACTCCATCCGGCTCTCGGCACCGCCCGTGCTGCGCCCCTTGTGGACGCTGTGGGCACCACTGGCCAGCGCCCGCGTCATGGAGAGACGCTCACGGGCGGTCAACGGCCACCACTCGCCGCGCTGCACCGCTTCCAGCTTCTTCTGGGTTTTCTGGATCTCGCGGTCCAGGCGGCGGATCTCGGACTTTGACACGCTCAACTCCCTTGTGGAGTAGGGGTGTTGGGGTAGGCGCATAGCACGCAGCAGCCGAGGGAGCGCGGCATGCAGTAGCTGTAGGTGACCTTGCAGATCGGGCACGTCTGACGGGCGAGCATGGCCAGCGCGAGGGCGCCCCACTTCCGCGACGTCATGGGCCGTACAGGCTTGGCCAGGTCGATGAGGTAGAGGTAGGCGACGCGGACCGTGCCGGAGCGGCGGTTGATGCGCATGACCTGCGCCGCGACCGGCTGACCCCCCGGACGCAGCCCCCGCGCCCTCAACTGGCGGCGCGTGGCGTACTGCTCGTCACTGGGGGCGTACTTCCAGGGGAAGGTGGGGATGCCATAGCGGGCGCCGGTCGGGTCGAAGCACTTGCCGTAGGCGGCGGACATCACGGCGTCCCAACAGTGGTACCGGCGCGCTCGGCGAGAAGGGTGTCGCGCAGCTTGCGGGCGTTGGCCGGTGAGGTGTGGATCGCGCGGCGGATGCCCTCTGCGGTCACCTTCGCGTCCGGCAGGTTGGCAGTCGCCGTGCGGGCCGCATCGAGCAACTCGACTTCGGTACGCCTGGGTTGGGGTGAGCGCGCCACGGTGGGAACCCGACCGGTCGCCGCACGCGGACGGACCGACGTGGCTGCCACCGTGCGCTGGGGAGTCGACCCGATCGGCGTGAGTGGGGTCGATCCGATGGCGGGTACGGGCTTGAGCGGGAGAGTCGACTTCAGGAACCCGACCGGCACCGGATCGGGCATCCGGACCAGGTTCACCACGGCGGGCGGGGTGATCGGTTCCGGGGTCGATTCGGGCAGGTCAGCCGTAGACCGTTTCCTTGTGGTCTCGGTGGATTCCTCCACATTCGCGAGCGGGGCGGGAATCGGGGCCGTGGTCGGGGCGGGCTGGTGGTGCAGGACCTTCGCGACGAGATCGGAACCGAAGTAGATCGACCCGACCGGAAGCGACGTGGCCAGCAGCACCAGCGCCCAGTTGGCGGGGTCCCAGTCGGCGAGGCGTCCCCAGTCGACCGTTGCGCCGTGCAGCGCGGGAACGAGGCCGTGGACGTAGTTGAGGACCAGGGAGGCGCCCGTGTAGGTGCCCAGTACCCGCAGCGCGAACTTCCGGTCGTTGCCGGCGAGTACGAGGGTGGCGACCAGGGCCAGGGCCATCAGGCCGTCGACCACGAACGGGTACAGGGTCGCGGCGGTGTGGTCCGCGCCGATCGCGTTCGCGATGTCCCGCAACGCGTTCCACGACACCCGGAACGCCATGGCGACCACCGCGACCAGCGCGAAGACGAGGGCGGCGCGCCCCTTGCGGTTGAGGCTCACCACGCACCTCCCGCCGCGATCAGCAGGGCGAGAACGAGCAGGCCGCCGCCGGCCTGGGTCAGGTCGACCGCGCGGCGCAGGCAGGTGAACTTGGCGACCGCCAGGCGGGACAGACCCGCGATGTCGGCAGCAAGGTCACCGGACACCGCGTCGGCGATCTCCTCGGGGGTGAGGGTGGCCCACAGCGGGAAGCCGTGCCGACCGCTCAGGTTGGGGCGTACCGAGCGCAGCAGCAGCCCCGCTGCCCCGATCAGCAGCCCCATGCCGAGCGCACCGACCACCACGGCGGACGGGGTGAGTGGGAGGGAACTGGCGATGGTCCAGGCACCGGCGAGGACCGCGCCGACGAACGCCAGCAACAGGGCGGTCTTGTTGTCAGTCCGCGCGATCTCCGCCTTCACCTCGGCGTGCGCAGCGGTCAGGTTCTGCTCGGGGGCGCTCATGCGCCCACCCCCGGCATGCCGTCGGCGGTGCGGTTGACCAGCTCGCGACGGACCGTCAGGACCCGGCGCCGGGCGCGCCGGATACGGGTCTGGTCCACCTCGTTCGTCGGGTGGTCCAGGGCGATGATCTGCGCGTCCAACAGGTCGACGTCCGCCAGAATCAGCGGCATCTCGGCGTCGATCGCGTCCAGTTCCGCGTCGGTGGGCTCAAGCCATTCGGCGAACGCGGTAACAGCGTGCTGAACAGTAACGATGTGGTCCATTGGGTCGTGGTTCCTCTCGAAGGTGGAACGGCCCGAACGCGGCTCCCGGGGTGCATCCCGGGAGCCGCTCGCCGTTGGGGGGAAAGAGCCGCGAGACGCGCGGCGTGACCGCTGAACAGCGGCCGGAGTGCCCCGGGCGGGATTCGATCCCGCGCCCTCGCGGCATGGATGCCGGGGCGGTGGTGCAGGGGGTCAGGCGTAGACGTGACGGGCGCCCGCCTCGCGCAGCGCGGTGTGTGCCTGGCGGGCCCGCAGGCCTGCCGCGTCAACCTCGGACGTCGGGACGTCCCCCAGGGCCATCGCGGCATCCACGGCTTCCTGAGCTGTCGCGAGAAGCCCACGCTCCGACGTCGCCATGTGCAGCGTGTCCATGGCGCTGGTGACCGCCGACCGGGCCTCGTAGCGGGCCTGCCGCGACTCGGGGGTGTCGGCCCGTTCCTCGCGCCGGGCGACGATCTTCAGGTACTGCTGTTCGCGGTGCCGGACCAGCGCGGCGAGCAGGGACGGGACCGCCGTGGCCAGTGCTTCCCGGCGCCGCTCAGTCGCGGCCTTCTCTGCCGTGCGGGTGCTGGTCAGGTGCTGCATCAGGCCGGCGACGATGGTCCCGGCGAGCGTGCCCAGTACGGCGACAAGCGTTGCGATCATGCGAACTCCCAAAGGGCGAAGGGGTGTTCCGGCTCCCTGCCACCCCGCCCGTACGGCGAAGAGCCGGACGGGCAGGGGAGGCAACCGGCCGCCGCAACGATCGCGGCGACGAGGTGAGGTGATGCGAATGTCTCCTTCGGGAACACGGGCTCCCGGTTCAGGCGTATGGAGACGTGACCTTTCGGTCTAAGCCCTCCGGACTGCCAAGGGGTCCGGGTCCCTCGCCCCCGCCGAAGCGGGGCCTCATGACCCCTCTCGGGGCCCTTTGCACACCGCGAATCGGAGGCGACTCCGTCATCTGGTGCGCACCAGTAGGTAACCATCTGGTGCGCACCAGGGTCAAGGGTCTTCGTCTGTTCGAGCGGCGATTGCTCGCCTCGGTGCATCTCTAGAAGACCCGTTTGGGAGGGGTGACCGGTAGCCAACAGGCCTTAACTCCCGTCCTGTTAACCCCTGTTGACCTGCGGTGATGTGAGGCATGCTGGGAAGGTCAGTGAATGGACCTATCGCCGGACGGTGGTTGTGAGTACAGGACTGCGGAGCGCGCGAAAGGCGCGAGGCTGGTCTCAGGAGCGACTGGTTCGCGAGATCGAGCAGTACGCCCGGCAGCACGTCATGGACGTTCCGCAGACCGCGAGTTTGCGGGTGTACGTGTCCGAGTGGGAGAACGGCAAGCGCAAGATCTCGGATCGCTACGCCGCTATGTTGCGACAGCTCATGGGCGTCACGGATGCAGAGCTGAGGGGTGGTCCGCTCGCGGTTCCCCCGTTGGTAGCCGACGGGTACGAAGAACTGCTGAGCAGGATCGATTCGGCCAGTAGCGTCAGCCAGTCCATGGTGAAGGCGTTTGAGACGCAGACCGAGCTACTGCGCACCATGGACCGACAGTTGGGCGCGTCCAGTCTTGTGGACCAGATGACAGGGCACCTCGGTGCCCTCGAAGACGCGCTGAACTTCGCGGTCCTCCCGAATGCCCGGCGGCCCGTCGCACTCGCGCTCGCAGGTGCGTCAACGCTCGCGGCATGGCAGGCGATCGACTCAGGAGCAGTCGAAAGGGCCTGGCGACACTACGAACTCGCGAAGCGGGCCGCTCGCGACGCTGAGGCCCCGATGTACCTCGCGCACGCGATGGCAGAGCAGGCGTATGTGCTGTGCGAGGCAGGGAGGCCAGCGCTCGGTGTCGACCTGGTCCGCGACGCCCAACGCATCCTTGGCCAGGCTGGATCACCCCGTCTTCGGGCGTGGCTGAGCGCGGCTGAAGCGGAGCTGTGTGCTCACGCGGACATGCCCGACGACTGCCGGCGGGCCCTTGAAGTGGCCATGGCTACGATTCCGCCGGGTTCTGAGGACCGGGACCCGGACATGCTGAGCATCTTCCTGAATGGTGCTCATCTGGCCCGTTGGCACGGCAACGTGCTTGCCCTGCTTGGCGACGGTGACGCGGTGACCAGCTTGTATGACGCGCTGGACGTGATGGACCCGACCTTTGTCCGGGCACAAGCAGGACTGCATGCCGACCTCGTACAGGCTCACTTGGCGCGAGCCGAGTACGACGACGCGCACACTCACCTGAGGCAGGCGCGACTGCTGGCGAGCCGCACCGGTTCGGTACGGCAGCGCCGCCGTGTCGACCTTCTCAGCGCGAGGTTGTGACCCCCTGCTTGCGCCGGCTCGCAAGGATGTGGAGTAGGGCAACGAGGGTCCCGGAACCCATCAGTTCACCACGAGCCATCAGACCCGGAATGTCTGCCAACGGCACCCATTCGATATGCCCGGCTTCTTCCAGATCGGTGGGGGAGCCGACTTGGTCAGCACCGTGCCCGATATAGATCTCGTGAGGCGAGTCGACCATGCCGACCATGGGCTGATAGGTGACGACGTGTTCCACGGATTTTGGGCGCCACCCCGTCTCTTCCACGACCTCTCGCAGCGCCGTGTCCGCCGGTTCTTCCCCCTCGTCGACGATCCCGCCGGGGAGTTCCCAACCCCACTGCTGCGGAACGAAGCGGTAGCGCCACATCATCAGGACGCGATCATGATCGTCCAGAACCGCAGTGATTGCCACGTGGTGCAGCTTCACGACGTGATGTTCGAAGCGTTCCACTCCGGGTGGTTCCACGTCCCAGACCTGGAGTTTGACCCATGGGTTGTCGTAGACGTCTCGCTCGCCGTGGATGAGCCAAGGTTCCGGCCCGTCGGGCGTCTTCACACTTACGGCGCCAGGCACCCGGTACGAACTCCGTCCTCGAACTTCCAGGGCGCCCTCGGATACAAGTCGTGCCATCACCTGACGCAGTGCGGTACGGCCGATGCCGAGTTCTTCCACCAGCATGCGTTCCGAAGGGAACTTTCCGCCGGGGGCGTACTCGCCGGCGGCAAGTCGTGCGCGAAGCGTCTCGTAGACCTTGGTCGTCTTCGGGCCCATCCGCAGAGCACTCTCCGTTCTGAAGTGGTGCGTACCAGCGTAGCGGGCCTGGAACGCGAATCCTCCAGACGCGGAAGGATTCGTTGGCCTTGAGCCGCTGCGTTAGCTCTTACGGCACGCGCGGTGTCGGTTTAGAAATGCGCTTGACGAAGATGGCCGGGCAATGCTCGTTGATTTGGACCAGTTACTGCTACGGAATCCAATGACTAAGAGGCGTCTTGAAGTTCTCGCCAGCGATCCGCCTTGTATTGGCGTGAGCGATAACGATGGCAGTTGGGGTATTCAAATATGACGACATCCCCAGTTTTCCCCATGTGTCGAAGAATGGTGCCAATGATGGCTCGACTTGCAGCACTTTCCTAAGGATCAAACGATCCTGTTGGATTGTGGTGGTCAAGATTCGATCAGCGATTTGGCTAAGATGTTCTAGATGTTCCCTCTGGATCAGTATTTCAAGGTCAGCTTTAGAAACAACTCGCAAATTATAGCGCCCGATTTTCTCGGCGTGTGGCCTAACCAGCGTTGTCTCTATCAATTCACGACCGTCCGGGAAATCCTGAAGAGTGAAGCCTTCAGAAAACAATCCGGGGTAGTTCATTCCCAAAAAGTGTTCCGGAGGGAGGCTCCCGGAAGCGGAAATTAGACAACCCACGCCTACCAGGTAGTCTGGGTCCAAAGGGCTAGCTTTTAGAAGGTCTTCTTGGAATGGTTCGAGCGCCTCGATCAGCTTTCGAGAAGCGTCTTCCACGGTCTCGACATCAGCGAAAGCTACACGTTGAACAAGGAAGTTACATGTCAGGAGGGAAACTTGCACTCCAGAGATACTCTGCGCAGCCCGTAGAGCTGTTTCAAGGGAAAGCTGAGTGACGTCTCTGGTATCGGATACCACGCGATCTACAAGTATGCCAACCAACATATCTGCTAGTTTCGCGTCCCCTGTTTTCGCATAGGTTGCCTGGGCGTCAAATATCGCCGACTGTACGCCAGGGTCGCCCAGGTTCTTGAACCCTTCAGGCTGCCTGTCCCGCAGTTCGCTGAGGAAGTTCTCGGTCAGCTCCTCGGCGCGATTTACGGCTACGGAAAGTGCATCGTGAGTCAACTTGGTGAAACTGTCCCGGAATACCTCCATGGCTGCATCTTTGGCAACCACTTTGACGTCCTGATAGCTCAAGCCAAAATAAGCATCCCTACCGACATTCAGATTTTTACTGTTGTCCCCCGAGGTCTGCTTCTGAGTACGCCACTTCATTCCTTCTCCTAGACGGCTCGCGAGATTTTTTCAGTGAACCCAGACATTAAGTTCTCCGCCGACTTCATCCCCGATAATTCGCTTTGCGTTCGTGTGCCCGAGAGTCATTCCAATGGTGGTGAGCTGGCAGTTAGCGAGTTTTGTACTCTCCCAAAGAGTAGCCAGCTCGCTTAGGGCGGGATGGATAGATGAAAACTCATTCCTGATCTCATCGTCACTCATCAGACCAATTCTCATCAGGCTATCCAAGCTGCTGGGATTGGCCTTTACGCCACGACCTTCGAGCGTTTCTACGGCTAGTTTTGGCAAAATGGCATCAACCTGTAGCTTGCTTGCATCGCGGATGCATGGGCGCAGGATCGGCTCAACGGAATCAATTACGTCTGCGGGAACCTGATCTTTTGTGAATCCGGTAGTGAAAAGCCCCATATACGTGTTGATTAAAATTTGAGCAATGCTGCTCTTTCCGATTTGAATAGAGAGGCATCCAGTGTACTCCATGTAAGCAATATCGGCATCGCTAAGTGTGAGTCCCTGCGATAGGGGGACGAGGGTCGTTTTGAATTTTTCGTGCAACTCCGATACTGAATGTGCACCGAGGCGAGTTCGAGCTAGAAGCAGTGCGACTCCGAGAGCAGCTAGATGCTTGTCTGCCAGTTTTGGGGCCGTCTTCAAGGCTTCGGTCAAGGCTAGCTGTCGAATGTCTCGTTGCTGGCTGGCTAGCCTTTCCTTCATGAGGCTGAGAAGCACGGTTCCGAGGTATTCTTCACCCGAACAGGCGAATTCTTGCTGTGCTAAAAAAAGGGCTCGCTGAACGTCGGGTTTTCTTAGGGCGTCCAGTGACTCTGGGGGAATGTCTCCTAGTAGATTTTCCGTGAACTCAATTGCTCGCTCTAGTGCGGTATCGTGCGCGGTCTGGGCAAACTTGGTGATGTTCTCATTGAAGACGTCAATGGCGATTTCTTTTGCGTCACGATAGGAGACGCCAGTGTTAATGACCTCCGCTTGATAGTTCGTAGAGTTATCGCCGGATCGCTGTGTCTGTTTCACGGGTTCTTGTTAATGTCTCGGACGTTCAGGTCACGGCCTGCTTGGATGTTGGTGGAGTTTTTCCCACTTCGTTGACTCTGCTTAGCTGAGTCGCTTCTTCGATCAAAAAAGAACCAGCCGACTGCTGCAACGACGATTGCACCGCCGACTCCGCCGAACGCCCATGCGAGCACGCTCACCTTGCCTCCTCCAGAGTTGGAAGCAGGTTAGTGCCTATCTCTGATTTGTGCACCCGTTTCCCGCTGAATGTCAGATCGGTCGGCTTTCGAACTTGGGAGCAGCGTGTCGGGGCCCATGTAGTTGATCGTCGGCGTCGATCGTGTGAGGTCGCTCCGGGGTCGCGTCACTTCTGCGCAACAACAGGAAAGCTCGAACGAGAGAGGGGCTACTCCTCCACTGGTCGCGGCGGGTGCGGTGCCAGCTTCTGTCGCAGCACTCTCGTTGGCGCGCTGGCCTGCGTGAACGTCTATCGAGCTGGGCCGTGTGTGGGCCGTCCAAGGGGAACCAATGACGGACAGAGACGACCAACGACGACCACAGCGCATGGCTAGGGCCCCAGGTCACACGATTCGATCTGCGACACTGGTACAGCCATGCCTAAGCCCG
This sequence comes from Streptomyces sp. NPDC050528, assembly GCF_044457795.1. Taxonomy (NCBI): domain Bacteria; kingdom Bacillati; phylum Actinomycetota; class Actinomycetes; order Kitasatosporales; family Streptomycetaceae; genus Streptomyces; species Streptomyces sp. NPDC050528. The sequence continues at coordinate 237,074 of NZ_JBITHH010000001.1, read as the reverse complement.
GAGAACTCACATTCGTCGCCCCGCGCGGAGCCCAGAAGCCGCCGCGGCACCTCGCCGACCTCACGCCCGCCGAGCGCAAGGAAGCCGTCGCCGCGGTCGGGGAGAAGCCGTTTCGCGCCAAGCAGCTCTCGCAGCACTACTTCGCGCGGCTCGCGCACGACCCGGCGGAGTGGACCGACATCCCCGCCGGTTCGCGCGCCAAGCTGCAGGAGGCGCTGCTTCCTGAGCTGATGACCGTCGTACGGCATCTGTCGACCGACCAGGACACCACCCGCAAGACGCTGTGGCGGCTGTTCGACGGGACGCTCGTCGAGTCCGTGCTGATGCGGTACCCGGACCGGGTCACCATGTGCATCAGCTCTCAGGCGGGGTGCGGGATGAACTGCCCGTTCTGCGCGACCGGACAGGCCGGCCTGGACCGGAATCTGTCGACCGGCGAGATCGTGCACCAGATCGTCGACGGCATGCGGGCGTTGCGGGACGGCGAGATCCCCGGCGGTCCCGCGCGGCTCTCCAACATCGTCTTCATGGGTATGGGCGAGCCCCTCGCCAACTACAAGCGGGTCGTCCAGTCCATCCGCGCCCTCACCGACCCCGAGCCGGACGGCCTCGCCCTCTCGCAGCGCGGGATCACCGTCTCGACGGTCGGACTGGTCCCGGCGATCCACCGCTTCGCGGACGAGGGCTTCAAGTGCCGCCTCGCGATCTCGCTGCACGCGCCGGACGACGAGCTGCGCGACACCCTGGTCCCCGTGAACACCCGGTGGAAGGTGCGCGAGGTCCTCGACGCGGGCTGGGAGTACGCGGCGAAGTCCGGGCGCCGGCTGTCCATCGAGTACGCGCTGATCCGCGACATCAACGACCAGGCGTGGCGCGGTGACCGGCTCGGCAGGCTCCTCAAGGGCAAGCCCGTGCACGTCAACCTCATCCCGCTGAACCCGACGCCGGGCTCGAAGTGGACCGCCTCCCGTCCCGAGGACGAGAAGGCGTTCGTCGAGGCCATCGCGGCCCACGGGGTGCCGGTCACCGTCCGGGACACCCGTGGCCAGGAGATCGACGGAGCGTGTGGCCAGCTCGCGGCCACCGAGCGGTAATCTTCACCTGTACCACCTGTACGTACACCTTCATATCCGACAGGGGAGCGCGAAGCGCTGAGAGTGCGGCAATCGGGCCGCAGACCCTCTGAACCTCGCCCAGGTCATTCTGGGTAGGAAGTTCGGTCATCACCGTGAACACCAAGAAGTACTGTGCTGTGCTCGTCGGCCTCGGCCTGCTCGCACTCTCCGCGTGCGGGTCGGGGTCGGACGGAAGCAGCGGCTCCGGATCCGACAAGACGGTCACCCTCGTCAGCCACGACTCGTGGGCCGTGTCGAAGAAAGTCCTCAAGGACTTCGAGAAGCAGTCCGGCTACACGGTCAAGGTCCTCAAGGACGGCGACGCCGGCCAGGCCGTCAACAAGGCGATCCTCACCAAGGACAACCCCCAGGGCGACGTCTTCTTCGGCGTCGACAACACCCTGCTCTCCCGCGCCCTCGACAACGGCCTCTTCCAGTCCTACGACGCGAAGGGCTCCGCCACCGTCAAGCCCGCGTACCGCGTCGACCAGACCAAGCACCGGGTCACGCCCATCGACACCGGCGACATCTGCGTCAATTACGACAAGGCCTACTTCAGCAAGCACAAGCTGACCCCGCCGACCTCCTTCGCGGACCTGGTCAAGCCCGAGTACAAGAACCTCCTCGTCACCGAGAACGCGGCCACCTCCTCGCCCGGCCTCGGGTTCCTGCTCGGCAGTGCGGCGCAGTACGGCGACGACGGTTGGCAGGCGTACTGGAAGAAGCTCAAGGCCAACGGCGTCAAGGTCGTCGACGGCTGGGAGCAGGCCTACGACCAGGAGTTCTCCGGTTCCGCCGGCGGCAAGAAGGCGGGCGGCGACCGGCCCCTCGTCGTCTCCTACGCCTCCTCGCCGCCCGCCGAGGTCATCTACGCCGACCCGAAGCCGACCACCGCGCCCACCGGGGTGTCGTACGGCACCTGCTTCCGGCAGACCGAGTACGCGGGGCTGCTCAGCAACGCGCGGAACACCAAGGGCGGCAAGGCGTTCCTGGACTTCCTGCTGACCAAGGAGTTCCAGCAGGACATGCCGCTCAACATGTTCGTCTACCCGGTGATCCAAGGCGCCCAGGTACCGCAGGAGTTCGTGCAGTACGGCCGCCAGGCCCCGGACCCCGAGACCATGGCGCCCGCGAAGATCGCCGCCGACCGGGACCAGTGGGTCAAGTCGTGGACCTCGCTCGTACTGAAGTAGCCGAAGCGGCTGAAGTAGCGGAGGCGGCCCCGCGAAAGTCCCTCAAGAACAGGGGCGGCGCGACGCGGCTCGGGCTCATGGCCCTGCCCGTCGCGTTCTTCGCGGTGTTCTTCGCCTACCCCGTCGCCGCGATCGTCGCGCGCGGCCTCAAGGTCGACGGCGCCTGGCAACTGGGCCGTATCGGGGACGTGTTGGTCCAGTCCGACATCCGGCACGTGCTCTGGTTCACCACCTGGCAGGCGCTCGCGTCCACCGCGCTCACGCTGCTGATCGCGCTCCCCGGCGCATACGTCTTCGCGCGCTTCGACTTCCCGGGGAGACATGTCCTGCGGGCCGTCGTCACCGTCCCCTTCGTGCTGCCGACGGTCGTCGTCGGTACGGCGTTCCTCGCGCTCGTCGGCCGGGGCGGACTCCTCGACGACCTGTGGGGCGTACGGCTGGACACCACCGTGTGGGCCATCCTGCTCGCGCACGTCTTCTTCAACTACGCGGTCGTCGTACGGACGGTGGGCGGCCTCTGGGCCCAGCTCGACCCGCGTCAGGAGGAGGCCGCGCGGATGCTGGGCGCCTCCCGGCTCCGGGCCTGGCGGAAGGTGACGCTGCCCGCGCTCGGGCCCGCCGTGGCCGCCGCCGCGCTGATGGTCTTCCTCTTCACCTTCACGTCCTTCGGCGTGGTCCAGATCCTCGGCGGCCCGACTTTCTCGACCCTCGAAGTCGAGATCTACCGCCAGACTTCGGAGGTCTTCGACCTGTCCACGGCGGCCGTCCTGACGATCGTCCAGTTCGTCGCGGTCGGCGCGATCCTCGCCGTCCACGCCTGGACGGTACGGCGACGGGAGAGCGTCCTACGGCTCGTGGACCCGGCGGTGACCGCACGGCGCCCGCGCGGGGCCGGCCAGTGGACCCTGCTGGCCGGAGTCGTCGCGTCCATCGCCGTACTGCTTCTGCTGCCGCTCGCCGTGCTGGTCCAACGCTCGCTGGACACACCGGACTTCGGGTACTACCGCGCGCTGACCCACGACGACGGCGGCACCTTCCTCGTCCCGCCGATCGCCGCGATCGGCAACTCGCTGGAGTACGCCGTCGCCGCCACCGCCATCGCCGTGGTGATCGGCGGACTCGCAGCCGCTGCCCTGACCCGGCGCGATGCCGGGCGGCTGGTGCGGGGTTTCGACGCGCTGCTGATGCTGCCGCTCGGGGTGTCGGCGGTGACGGTCGGCTTCGGGTTCCTGATCTCGCTCGACAAACCCCCGGTGGATCTGCGGAGTTCATGGATCCTGGTGCCGCTCGCGCAGGCGCTGGTCGGCGTGCCCTTCGTCGTACGGACGATGTTGCCCGTACTGCGGGCGGTGGACGGGCGGCTGCGGGAGGCTGCGGCCGTGCTCGGGGCGTCGCCCTGGCGGGTGTGGCGCGAGGTCGATCTGCCGCTCGTACGGCGGGCGTTGCTGATCGCCGCCGGGTTCGCGTTCGCGGTGTCGCTGGGGGAGTTCGGGGCGACGGTGTTCATCGCGCGGCCCGACAACCCGACCCTGCCGGTCGCGGTGGCCCGGCTGCTGTCCCGGCCCGGTGATCTCAACTACGGCCAGGCGATGGCCCTTTCGACGATTCTGATGGTGGTGTGCGCGGTGGCCCTCCTGGTCCTTGAGCGGCTGCGCACCGACCGGACGGGGGAGTTCTAGATGCCGTCGAACCTGACACCGGACATGCCGCTGGATCTTTCGCCGAGCGTGCCGCAGAACAGGCCGCTGCTCAGCCTTGAGGGCGCGACCGTACGGTTCGGCGGGCGCCCGGTGCTGGACGCCGTCGACCTCGGGGTCGTCGAGCACGAGATCGTGTGTGTCCTCGGCCCCAGCGGCAGCGGCAAGTCGACGCTGCTGCGGGCGGTCGCCGGGCTTCAACCCCTGGACTCCGGGCGGGTGTTGCTCGACGACCGGGACCAGTCGGGCGTGCCCGCGCACAAGCGCGGTGTGGGTCTGATGTTCCAGGACCATCAGCTGTTCCCACAGCGGGACGTGGCCGGCAATGTCGCCTTCGGGTTGCGCATGCACGGGGCGTCGAAGAAGCAACAGGACGCCCGGGTGGGCGAGTTGCTGGACCTTGTAGGCCTGCCGGGAGCGGCCCACCGTGCCGTCGCCGGGCTGTCCGGCGGTGAGCAGCAACGGGTGGCGCTGGCACGGGCGTTGGCGCCCCGCCCTCGTCTCCTCATGCTCGACGAACCGCTCGGCCAGCTCGACCGGTCGCTGCGGGAACGGCTGGTCGTCGAACTCCGGGAACTCTTCGGCACGTTGGGCACGACCGTGCTCGCGGTCACGCACGACCAGGGCGAGGCGTTCGCACTGGCCGACCGGGTGGTGGTGATGCGGGACGGCCGAATCGCCCAGTCCGGTACGCCGCTTGAGGTCTGGCAGCACCCCGCCGACGAGTTCGTGGCCCGCTTCCTCGGCTTCGACAACGTGGTCGAGGCCACGGTCGTAGGAGAGGCCGCAGACACCCCCTGGGGCAAGGTCCCGGTCCCCGAGAACGCCCCGCAGGGCACCCACCCGCTCCTCGTACGCCCCGCCGGCGTACGGCTGTTGGCGGCCGACGAGGGCCTGCGCTGCACGGTCGCCGCCCGCACCTTCAAGGGCACCCATGTCGCCGTACAGCTCCAGCCGGAGGGTGCGCCGCGTCTGGAGGCGGCCTGTGCGCTGCGGGAGGCGCCGGAGGTCGGGAGCGCGGTCGGGGTGGAGTTCGACGCGGCCGAGATCGTCGTACTCGGCGGCTAGCGCGCACGGGTGTGCCCGTGCACCGGACATGTGTGTGGCCCGTCCCCACGAACCGGACGGGCCACAACAGCGGGTCGTTCAGCGGCTGTTGATCAGCTGCCGTTGCTCGCACCGCGACGGCGCATGCCGAAGTAGACGGCTCCGCCGCCCACGACGACGAGGGCGCCCGCGATACCGGCGATCATGCCGGTGTTGGAGTTGGCACCGGTCTCGGCGAGGTTCGAGGAACCGGCCGCCGGGGACGGCGCGTTGTCGGTCGTCGTCGCGGGAGCGGTGCTGCTGCTCTCCGTGGCCGACGGGGTCGGGGTGTCGGACTCGGCCGGGGGCGTGGCGGAGTCCGAGGGGGCCGGAGAGGACTCGCTCGGGGTCGGGCTGGGCGACTCCGTCTCGCAGGCCTTGGACGGGGTGGTCAGGTTCGGCGTGATGTCCTTGTCGACCTGGTTGCCCGCCTTGACGTGGATGCGGTACGTGGCGTTCGCTTCCCAGTTCTCGGTGAAGGAGACGGTTTCGCCCTGGGCCGAGCCCTTGACGGTCTGCGCCTCGCCGATCTGCTTGGCGTCGGAACCGTTGTTCTCCAGGAACACCGTGATGGTCGCCTCGGTGGCCGAGGCGTCCTTGTCGGTGACGGTGATGACACCGTTGGCTCCGTCACACGTGGCTGTGGCGGAGAACTCGCTGATGTTGCAAGCGAGCGCGTTGCCCGCGAATCCGAGCGCGAGCGCGGCCGAAGCGGACGCGACACCGAGGATGCGTACGGAACGTCGAGATATGGACACGTTTGCCCTTCACGGGATGTGCAACTGCGGGGGGTTTAGGGGGAGATGGAGCGGCAATGAGGTGAGGCACCACTGCCCCCAGGCGTCTCACTGGTCTATAAGTGCTGCGTAAGCAGTGTCAATGCATATGCGGTGTACAGCAGTTGCCTTTACCCGCACTTTAATCAGTAAGGCGTTTCAGCGCCTCCGGAGCCTCCTCGATCCGGTCAACGAGGGCGATACGGGCCTCCATTGGCCGTTCCCGGGCAAGTGCACGCAGCAGCGGCCAGGTCGGCAGCCGCTCCGTCCAGTGCTCCCGGTTCACGAGCACCATCGGCGTGGGCTCGCCGCGCGACTCGTAGTAGTTCGGCGTCGCGTTGTCGAAGATCTCCTGTACGGTGCCGGCCGCGCCCGGCAGAAACACCACGCCCGCGTTCGAGCGGGCCAACAACCCGTCCTCGCGGGTGGCGTTGGCGAAGTACTTGGCGATGTGCGACGCGAACGCGTTCGGCGGCTCATGGCCGTAGAACCACGTCGGGATGCCGATCGAGTGGTTGCCCTTCGGCCAGCGGGTGCGGACCTCGAAGGCGCCCTGGGCCCAATTCGTGATCGAGGGGCTGAACGACGGTGATCCGGCGAGGAGTTGGCACGCCTCCTCCAGCATGTCGTCCTCGTACGGCGCCGCGTACGCGCCCAGGTTCGCCGCCTCCATCGCACCGGGGCCGCCGCCGGTCGCCACCGTGAAGCCGGCGCGGCTCAGCTCGCGGCCCAGGCGCGCGGCACCGCCGTAGGCCTCCGTGCCGCGGGCCATCGCGTGGCCGCCCATGACGCCCACCACCCGTGCGCCGCGCAGGAGTTCGTCGAGGGCGTCGGAGATGGAGTCGTCGTGGACGGCGCGCAGCATCGACGCGTATATGTCGCCGTCGGCCTTGGTCCGCTGGAACCAGGTGTACGCGAGCGCGTCCGGCGTCTGCTCGTAGCCCTTGTCGAGCGAGGTGAACAGCTCGTCCGGCGTGTAGAGATGGCCGCGGTAGGGGTTGAACGGGAGATGCGGGATGGGCGGGAAGACCAGGGCGCCGTCGGCGCGGACCTTCGCGGCCGCCTCGTCGCGCATCGGGCAGCCGAGGAAGACGGCGCCCGAGGTGTCCGTGGTGAGCAACTCCCGCGTACGGTCCGTCAGATCGACGCCCTGGACGCGGTGTCCGGCGAGGGTGCCGCGGGACGAGACGGTCGCGTCGAAGTCCTCGACCGTCTCGATCTCGCGTTCGTCGTGGTGGGCCGCATGGGCCGGGCTCGTCTGCACGCGCCCATGCTAGGCACCCGACCGCTCAGCCCTGGACGGCCGCCGGGTCCATCCACACGATTTCCCAGGAGTGGTTGTCGAGGTCCTCGAAGGAGCGGCCGTACATGAAACCCTGGTCCTGGACGTCGTCGTTGGCGGTGCCGCCCGCCGCGACCGCCTTGTTGATCAGCTCGTCGACCTTCTCGCGGCTCTCGGCGCTCAGACACAGCAGCACCTCGCTGGTCTTGGCCGAGTCGGCGATCTCCTTCTTGGTGAAGTCGCTGTAGCGCTTCTTCTCCAGGAGCATCGCGATGATCGTCTCGCTGATCACGACACAGGTGGTGTCGTCGGTGCTGAACTGGGGGTTGATCGAGAAACCCAGCTCGGTGAAGAACTTCTTCGACGCGGTGGCGTCGTTCACGGCCAGGTTCACGAAGATCATCTGCTGGTACATGTCGGGGCCTCTCCCATCGGGCGTGCGTGCTGTTCGGTGGGTAGACCGGCACTCCGCGAAAAACTCATCGGTGGGCGAGCGGAAGCGCCGCGAGTTCGGCGATCACGACGGTCAGCGGCACGAACAGCGCGAGCAGCGCACCCGCGCGCAGAGCTGCCGCGCTGCGCAGCACGGTGGCCGGGGCGCCGAGCCGTACCAGCGCGGCCGTGGTGTCGGCGCGGGCCTGCCGGGCCTCGACGGCGGCGGTGAGCAGGGTCGCCACCGTGCAGCCGGCCACCAGCAGCGTGCCGAGGGTGGTCAGCGGGCCGACGGCCGCGTCCGTGTCGTAGAGCGCGGTCATCGCGTACGCGCCCGACGCCACCGCGCAGACCACGCCCAGCGGGCGGCCGATGCGGGTCGCCTCCTCCATGAGGACCCGGCCCGCGAGGAGCCGGAGGGCGCCCGGGCGCACGGCCTGGAGGAGCCGTCCACACAGATGGGTGAGGCCGGGGCCCGCCAGGGCGAGACCGACCGCGGTCAGCACCCAGCCGGCCAGCACGCCCGCGGGGCCGCCCGCGTGACCGCCGGGCATCGACAGCCCGTCGGTGTCCGCCGTCCGGTTCGCGTACGCCTCTACGGCGAGACCGGCGGCGAGGACGGCCACGCCCCAGGGGAGGCCCTTGGGGACCTCGCGCGGGGCCGGGGGGCGGGTGGGGTCGAGGTCGACGGGGCCCGTGACGGTGGCGGTCGGTTCGGCGTCGGCCGCGGGCTCGGCGTGCGGTGCCGGTTCGGGCGCCGGGGTGGACGAGTCGTCAACTGCCGCCGTACGGCTGCCTGTTCGCAGGTGGGCGCCGAATCTGCCGTACGCGCCGAAGGTCTCGCGGGTGCCCGACTTGCCGTAGGCGCCGAAGCGGCCGTAGGACCTCGGGGTGCTCTTTGGTGAGGTGTCCTTCGGGCGGAGGGTGAAGGCCACCGCGACGGAGGCGGTCACGGGGACGATGGCGAGGAGGGTGAGGGCGGCGGGGAGGGGGAGGGGGGTGTCCGAGGCGAGGAACTCCGCTGCCGCTCCGTCGAAGGGCATGCCCGTGAGGTCGCCGCGGAGGTGGAGGAAGAAGAGCAGGGCGAGCATGGAGCCGAGGGTGCAGGCCAACGCGGTCGTCGTTGCCGAGATCGCCATCAGGCGGCCCGGGCCGAGGCCGATCGCGGAGAGGCCGGGGCGGGGTTTCGTCGCCGGGTCGGTGCGGGCGACGGCTACGGCGAAGTACACGGTGGCGGCCAGCGGGGTCGCGCACCAGGCGAGGCGGAGGGCCGCCGCGGCGGCGGAGTCGGGGTGGCTCATCGCGTAGCCGAGGGTGCAGAGGAGGAGGAAGCCCGTGCCCGCCGAGGCCACCGCGACCAGCAGACGGCGCAGTTGAACGGCGGGGTGCGAGCCGCGGGTCAGACGGAGAGCGAGCACGCGGCCCGGCCTTCCGACTCGGCGACCGGGGGGAGGTGAACCGTGTTCACACGGCGTCCGTCGAGCAGCGACACCGTGCGGTCCGCGAGGGCCGCGGTCTCCGCCTCGTGGGTCGCGAGGACGACCGTGATGCCGTGCGAGCGGGCGGCCGTCGTGAGCGTGCGCAGGACCTGGGCGCGGTCCGCGCGGTGCAGCGGGGCCGTCGGTTCGTCGGCGAACAGGACCGTGGGCGCCGGGGCCAGCGCGCGGGCGATCGAGACGCGCTGGCGTTCCGCCTGGCGCAGCTCGTGCGGGCGCTTGCGGGCGTGGTCGCCGATGTCGAGGCGGTCCAGCCACTCCAGGGCGGCGGTCTTGGCGCGCCGACGGCTGGTGCCGCGCAGCATCAGGGGGAGGGCCGCGTTCTCCCAGACGTTCAGCTCCGGGACGAGCACGGGGGCCGGGTCGATCCAGCCGAAGCGGTCGCGGCGCAGCCGTTCCCGGGTGAGCGGGCCCATGGTGTGCACGGGCACGCTGTTGAACCAGACCTCGCCGCGACCCGGGCGCTCCAGGCCGGAGAGACAGCGCAGCAGGGTCGTCTTGCCGCTGCCGCGCGGGCCCGTGACGGCGAGGATCTCGCCCTCGCGGACACCGAGCGAGACGCCGCCGAGCGCGGGCGTGCCGTCGTGGTGCTGGAAGTGCAGGGCACGTGCCCAGAGCACGTCGTTGTCCGGCGGGGCCACCATGCGCGTACACCTCGTTCTGATCCGTTTTCCGTACCGCGTCCCCCTTGCGGGGGAACGAGGACGGGGCCGATCGGTTACCAGGCACGCTAAGGAGGTTGGGGCCGTGACCCCGGACAGCACACGGCCCGGGGTGCACCCTTCTCACTCGTACGGGTGCACCCCGGGCCGTATAAACCGCTGAACTGCCGGAGGCTGGAGCCTCGCCGGAGGCTAGAGCTTCGTCCAGGCCTCGGTCAGCACCTGGCGGACGATGCCCTCGATCTCGTCGAAGGTCGACTGGTCGGAGATCAGCGGCGGCGACAGCTGGATGACCGGGTCACCGCGGTCGTCGGCGCGGCAGTAGAGGCCGTACTCGAAGAGCTTCTTGGAGACGAAGCCGTAGAGCACGCGCTCCGACTCCTCGTCCGTGAAGGTCTCCTTGGTGGCCTTGTCCTTGACGAGCTCGATGCCGTAGAAGAAGCCGTTGCCGCGGACGTCGCCGACGATCGGGAGGTCGTGCAGCTTCTGGAGCGTCTGGAGGAAGTTGGCCTCGTTGTCGAGGACGTGCTGGTTGAGGCCCTCGCGCTCGAAGATGTCGAGGTTGGCGAGGCCGACCGCCGCGGAGACCGGGTGGCCGCCGAAGGTGTAGCCGTGCAGGAAGGTGTTGTCGCCCTTGTAGAACGGCTCGGCCAGGCGGTCGGAGATGATGCACGCGCCGATCGGGGAGTAGCCCGAGGTCATGCCCTTGGCGCAGGTGATCATGTCCGGCACGTAGTCGAACTTGTCGCAGGCGAACATCGTGCCGAGGCGGCCGAACGCGCAGATGACCTCGTCGGAGACCAGGAGTACGTCGTACTGGTCGCAGATCTCGCGGACCCGCTGGAAGTAGCCGGGCGGGGGCGGGAAGCAGCCGCCGGCGTTCTGCACGGGCTCCAGGAAGACCGCGGCGACCGTCTCCGGGCCCTCGAAGAGGATCTGCTGCTCGATCTGGTCGGCGGCCCAGCGGCCGAAGGCCTCCGGGTCGTCGCCGAAGAGCGGGGCGCGGTAGATGTTGGTGTTCGGCACCTTGTGCGCGCCCGGGACGAGCGGCTCGAACGGGGCCTTCAGCGCCGGGAGTCCGGTGATGGACAGGGCGCCCTGCGGGGTGCCGTGGTAAGCGACCGCGCGGGAGATGACCTTGTACTTGGTGGGCTTGCCCTGGAGCTTGAAGTACTGCTTGGCGAGCTTCCAGGCGGTCTCGACGGCCTCGCCGCCGCCGGTGGTGAAGAAGACCTTGTTCAGGTCGCCCGGCGCGTAGTGGGCGAGACGCTCCGCCAGTTCTACGGCCTTCGGGTGGGCGTACGACCAGATGGGGAAGAACGCCAGCTCCTGCGCCTGCTTGGCGGCGGTCTCGGCCAGCTCGGCGCGGCCGTGACCGGCCTGGACCACGAACAGACCCGCGAGACCGTCGAGGTAGCGCTTGCCCTTGTCGTCGTAGATGTAGGTGCCCTCGCCACGGACGATCGTGGGAACGGGCGCGTTCTCGTACGAGGACATGCGGGTGAAGTGCATCCACAGGTGGTCGTACGCGGTGCGGCTGAGGTCCTTGCTCACGGTTATCGGGTTCCCCACATGTAGGTCTGCTTCTTGAGCTTCAGATAAACGAAGCTCTCGGTGGAGCGCACGCCGGGAAGAGCCCGGATGCGTTTGTTGATGACGTCCAGCAGGTGGTCGTCGTCCTCGCAGACGATCTCGGCGAGGAGGTCGTACGAGCCCGCGGTCATCACCACGTACTCCACTTCCGGCATGGCCGTCAGCGCGTCGGCGACGTTCTCCACGTCACCTTCGACGTTCACCCCGACCATCGCCTGTCTGCGGAAGCCCACGGTGAGCGGGTCCGTGACGGCGACGATCTGCATGACGCCCTGGTCGAGCAGCTTCTGGACGCGCTGGCGCACGGCCGCCTCGGACAGGCCGACGGCCTTGCCGATCGCGGCGTACGGCCGGCGGCCGTCCTCCTGGAGCTGCTCGATGATGGCGAGGGAGACGGCGTCCAGGTGAGGAGTGCTGCCGTTCCTGGACTCGCGGGAGTCCCTCTGTTCTGCGCTGCGACTGGCCACGGCTTCACTGTGCACGACGTCTCGACCGTTCCGCAAGGCCGCTTCGATGAAATTCGTTGTTTACGTGGTCGAGACTTGCGGATTTCGTAGCCTTGGCGCGATCGGGGGTGTTGAAAACGTGGGCCGGGCGATTAGGGTGGGTGTCTCAGTGAATGGACACACTCAGAACTCCCAGAACAGTCAGAGCACCCACTCAGAACACCCAGACCTTGGAGGGCCGGCAGTGAGCACCGAGCTGCGTCGTCTGCGCAATTACATCGACGGTGAGTTCCGGGACGCCGCCGACGGACGGACCACCGAGGTGGTCAACCCGGCGACCGGTGAGGCGTACGCGACCGCGCCGCTGTCCGGAGCGGCGGATGTGGACGCCGCGATGGCGGCCGCCGCCGCTGCCTTCCCGGCCTGGCGGGACGAGACCCCGGCCAAGCGGCAGAAGTTCCTGCTGGACATCGCCAGCGCGTTCGAGGAGCGCGCGGAGGAGCTGATCGCGGCCGAGGTGGAGAACACCGGCAAGCCGATCGGGCTCACCCGCTCCGAGGAAATCCCGCCGATGGTCGACCAGATCCGCTTCTTCGCGGGCGCGGCCCGGATGCTCGAAGGCCGCTCGGCCGGCGAGTACATGGAGGGCATGACCTCCATCATCCGCCGCGAGCCGATCGGCGTCTGCGCGCAGGTCGCGCCGTGGAACTACCCGATGATGATGGCGGTGTGGAAGTTCGCGCCCGCGCTGGCCGCCGGCAACACGGTCGTCCTGAAGCCCTCGGACACCACCCCCGCCTCCACCGTCCTGATCGCCGAGATCATCGGCTCGATCGTGCCCAAGGGCGTCTTCAACGTCGTGTGCGGCGACCGGGACACCGGCCGCGCGATGGTCGAGCACCACACGCCGGCGATGGCCTCCATCACCGGTTCGGTGCGGGCCGGTATGTCCGTCGCCGAGTCCGCGGCCAAGGACCTCAAGCGGGTCCACCTGGAGCTGGGCGGCAAGGCCCCCGTCGTGGTCTTCGAGGACACCGACATCGCCAAGGCCGTCGAGGACATCTCGGTGGCGGGCTTCTTCAACGCGGGGCAGGACTGTACGGCGGCGACGCGTGTGCTGGTCCAGGAGTCGATCCACGACGAGTTCGTGGCGGCGCTCGCGAAGGCGGCGGCCGAGACGAAGACGGGTCAGCCGGACGACGAGGACGTGCTGTACGGCCCGCTCAACAACGCCAACCAGCTCAAGCAGGTGACCGGCTTCATCGAGCGGCTGCCGGCGCACGCGAAGGTGGAGTCGGGCGGTCACCGGGTCGGTGAGGTCGGGTACTTCTACGCCCCGACCGTCGTCTCGGGACTGAAGCAGGACGACGAGATCATCCAGAACGAGGTCTTCGGGCCGGTCATCACCGTCCAGTCCTTCACGGACGAGGCCCAGGCCATCGAGTGGGCCAACGGCGTCGACTACGCGCTGGCGTCCTCGGTGTGGACGAAGGACCACGGGCGGGCGATGCGGCTGTCGAAGTCGCTGGACTTCGGGTGCGTGTGGATCAACACGCACATTCCGCTGGTGGCCGAGATGCCGCACGGCGGGTTCAAGAAGTCGGGGTACGGCAAGGATCTGTCGGGCTACGGCTTCGAGGACTACACGCGGATCAAGCACGTGATGACGTCGCTGGACGCGTGAGCGTTCGTAGATCTGTAGGAGCAACTGCGCGGCCCCGGACGGGAGTTGACCGTCCGGGGCCGCGCAGTTTTCGTGTGCTTCCTTGTTCGCCGCGCACGCTCCGTGTGAACGGGCGGTTACTTCACAGGCAACCGATCGACAAGGTGTCGGGTCCGCGGGAAGCCGCTCGACGCAGCGTCCATTGATCGGAGACAGGTCGGCGGGTCATGCTGCGCGGGTGCCCCAGACTCCGAAGTCGTTCCCGCCCTCCCGTCGCTCCCTCCTGCGCGCGCTCGGCGGAACCGCCGCGCTCGGCGCGCTCGCCGGGTGCGGTGTGCCCGCCGCGTATGTGAAGGCGGGGGACCGTGCCGGTGCCGATCTGTCCGCCAAGGACAAGAAGCTGACCTGGGCGAACTGGCCGCTGTACATCGACACCGATGACGACGACCAGACGAAGCGGCCCACGCTGGACGCGTTCGAGAAGAAGACCGGGATCTCCGTCGACTACATCGAGGAGATCAACGACAACGACGAGTTCTTCGGCAAGATCAGCCCGGCGCTCATGAACCACCAGCAGACCGGCCGCGATCTGATCGTCATGAGCGACTGGATGTGCGCGCGGTTCGTCCGCCTCGGCTGGGTCCAGCGGATGGACCGGGCCGCGCAGCCCAACGTGGCGAAGTACCTTGACCCGCAGCTCAGTTCGCCCGCGTTCGACCCGGGGCGCCGGTACACCGTGCCGTGGCAGTCGGGGATCACCGGCATCGCGTACAACCATCGCAAGCTGGGCCGCGAGATCCGCCATGTCTCCGACCTGTGGGCGAGCGACCTGAAGGGCCGGGTCACGCTGCTCTCCGGCCTGGACGAGGCGTTCGCGCTGCTGATGCAGGGCAACGGCGTCGACATCACCAAGTGGACCGCGGCCGACTTCCACAAGGTGTGCGACCAGGTGCGGACCCAGATCAGCCGGAACCAGATCCGCCGCTTCACCGGCAACGACTACACCAAGGACCTGGTCAGCGGCGACGTCCTCGCCTGTCAGGCCTACTCCGGCGACGTGATCCAACTCCAGGCCGACAACCCGGACATCCGCTTCGTCGTCCCCGAGGAGGGCGCCGAACTCTGGGCGGACTCCCTGATGATCCCGGACCTGGCCCGCCACAAGACCAACGCCGAGAAGCTGATCGACTACTACTACGACCCCGAGGTCGCCGCGGAACTCGCCGCCTGGGTCAACTACGTCTGCCCCGTCCCGGCCGCCCAGGACGTCCTCGCGTCCTCCAAGGACAAGGACACCGCGGCGCTCGCCGAGAACCCGCTGATCTTCCCGGACTCGACGATGCGGAAGCATCTTGCGATCGCGCGGGACATCACGTCGACGGAGCGGGTGGAGTTCGCGAAGGAGTGGAACAAGATCGTGGGGTTGTAGGGGCGGTGTCCGCGGCGTGCGCGTCCTGTTCGTTCGCGGCAGCATGGCGTTCCGTCAACTCCCCTGCCCGGATTGAGAGTTGTGGCGCGATGTGCGTGGAGTCGGGAAGGGCTGTCGCATGGTTCCGGGGGTGCGGTCCCGGGAACGGAGAGGGTCGGGGGAACCCACTCGGCGCTCGCCGGCAGGGCGGGCGCCGCTCCATGTGATGGGAGACCGATCAACGATGTTCACTCCGGTGCGGAGAAGAATACGGACGGCCGCGCTCGCCCTCTCGACGATCGCGGCCCTCGCCCTGGGCGCGACCGCCACGGGCGGCGCGGCAGCGGCGCCCGCCGCCGCTCTCGCGAAACAGGGACCGACCTCGGTGGCGTACGTCGAGGTGAACAACAACAGCATGCTGAACGTCGGCAAGTACACCCTCTCCAACGGCGGCGCCAACGTCTTCGACATCGCCGTGATCTTCGCGGCGAACATCAACTACGACGCGAGCACGAAGGCGGGGACCCTGTACTTCAACCCGAACGTGCAGAGCGTCCTCGACAACGCCGCCACGCAGATACGGCCGTTGCAGCAGAAGGGCATCAAGGTCGTCCTCTCGGTGCTCGGCAACCACCAGGGCTCGGGCTTCGCCAACTTCCCGTCCCAGCAGACGGCTTCGACGTTCGCGAAGCAACTGTCGGACACCGTGACCAAGTACGGCCTCGACGGCATCGACTTCGACGACGAGTACGCCGACTACGGCAACAACGGCACCACCCAGCCCAACGCCAGCTCGTTCGTGTACCTCGTGTCGGCACTGCGCGCCAACATGCCCGGCAAGATCATCAGCCTCTACAACATCGGCCCGGCCGCGTCGCGCCTGTCCTACGGCGGCGTCGACGTCACCTCCAAGTTCGACTACGCCTGGAACCCGTACTACGGCAGCTGGCAGGTCCCCGGTATCGCCCTGCCCAAGTCGAAGCTGTCGCCGGCGGCCGTCCAGATCGGCGGCACCTCGCAGAGCACGGCCGCCTCCCTCGCCGCCCGCACGGTCAGCGAGGGATACGGCGTCTTCCTGACGTACAACCTCGACGGCACCGACCGCACCGCCGATGTCTCGGCGTTCACCAAGCAGCTGTACGGCAGTGCCGCCGTCTACACGCCGTAGGCCGACCATGCTCCCCGGCGTCCGGCGCCCCCTCGGGTCTTGCCGCATTCCGTAGGGCCACGCCTCGGGCAGACCGCGCTTCCGACAACGATGTCGGGGGCGCGGTTGCCGTAGGTACCGCGGATCGGGGCCTCGCTGTCGGTGGCTCGCTGTCGCTGGCTTGCGCCAGGAGCGTTGCCTCTGCATGACCAAGACATGACCTTCCCTTGGTTCGACTCTTCTAGGGTCGTGGACGCGACTGCGAACGGGGGAACGCGCGATGGGTGACGGCAAGGATCCGGCCAAGGTCCTCGACATCAAGACCGCCGATATCAAACGGGCGGCGCCGGACTTCCAGACGGCGGCAGTCGATCTGGGCAAGGCGCTGACCGCGCTGGTGAAGTCCCTGGACGGCCTGGGCGAGCCCTGGGGAAACGACAAGCAGGGCAAGGAGTTCGGCGACTCCTACAAGCCGTTGCAGAAGAAGATCGAGAGCGCGGCGGGCACGCTGGTGCTCGGTCTGACCAGCATTCACGAGGCGATGGCCGACCTGACGGACGGTCATGTCGACAACGACGAGCTGATCGCGGGAATGTTCACCGAAGTGAAGGTCCCGAAGTCGGACGGTGCCGGTGAGCGTTGAGGACGAGGCCCGGAAGATCCTGCTGCATCTGGGCCTGTGGTGGCCGGAGGCCGACTCGGGGAAGCTGCGCTCGGCGGCGACGGCCTGGCGCACCTTCGCGGACGCCGTGGACGATGTACGGGGTCCGGTGCAGCAGAGCGCGTCCTCGATCATCCACAACAACACCGGTGAATCGATCGAGGCGTTCGACAAGTTCTGGGGCCGGTACGCCAAGGACAAGGACACCGGCTGGCTGAGTGATCTGGCCGGCTCCGGGCGTCAAATGGCCACCGCGCTCGACAAGTTCGCCGACGCGATCGACGACGCCATCAACAAGCTCTGGACGCAGATCGGCATCGACGCGGCCGTGATCGCGGGCGGGGTGGCGCTGGCGTTCTTCACCGCGGGGCTGGCCTCCGGCGCGGCTGTCGCGGCGGCCGACCTGGTCATCGAGTTCGGCGCCGGGCTCGGTGTGGCCGTCTCCACGACGATCGCGGAGATCGCCGGGGGCACGCTGGTCGCGGCGACCTTCGGCGGGATCGAGTCGGTGACCGTCGACCTGGCGGTGGCCCAGCCGCTGAAGATGGCGACCGGGCTGCAGCAGGGCTTCAGCCTGGACGAGGTCAACCAGGCCGCGAAGGACGGCATGATCTTCGGCGGCGCGCTGGGCGCGGGCGGCGGGGTCGTCAAGGCGGGCATCGAGGGCGCCTTCAGCGACACCACACCCCTGCTGCTACGGCCCCCGTCGCTTCGCCCCGACCTGGTGGAGCTGGGCCCGGCCGCCCGCAACGCCAAGGGCACCCCCTGCGTCGGCGAGCCGATCGACGTGGCGACCGGCGCGATGCTGATGACCGCGACGGACCTCGCGCTGCCGGGAAGCCTCCCGCTGGAGTTCACCCGCACCCACCTCTCCTCCTACCGCGGCGGCGTCTGCTTCGGCCCGACCTGGATCTCCACCCTCGACGAGTGCCTCCAGATCGACGGCGAGGGCGTGGTGTTCGCCGCGGCGGACGGCATGCGCCTGGTCTACCCGGTCCCGGAACCGGGTGTCCCGACCATGCCGGTCAAGGGCGCCCGCTGGCCCCTGGACTGGGACGGCAAGCCGGACAGCGCGATGACGGTCACCGATCCGGCGACCGGCGTCGTCCGCACCTTCGCCGCCCCGGTCCCCTCCCCCACCTTCGGCGTCTTCCACCTCGCCCTGGACTCCTGGAGCGACCGCAACGGCCACCGCGTCGACGTCGAACGCGACGACGAGGGCGTCCCGTTCGGCCTGCGCCACTCCGGCGGCCACTACATCGCCGTCGACACGACCGGCCCCCGCATCACCGCCCTGCGCCTCCTCGACGAACCCCCCTCGCGCTACGGCCCCGACGGCCCGGTAGGCGAGGGCACGGTCGTGATGCGCTACGGCTACGACGGCGCCGGCAATCTCACGGAGGTCGTCAACTCCAGTGGGGAACCACTGCGGTTCGCGTACGACGACCAGGGCCGGATCACCAAGTGGACCGACCGCAACGGCACGTGGTTCTCCTACGTCTACGACGAGCGCGGCCGGGTCGTCCGCACCGAGGGCGTCGACGGCATCCTCTCCGGCACGCTGGCCTACGACGACACCGCGCGCACGACGACGTACACCGACTCCCAGGGCCGCGTCTCCACCCACCGCCACAACACGGAAGGCCAGGTCGAAGAGGAGACCGACCCCCTCGGCAACATCACGCGCACCCAGTGGGACACGTACGGAACACACCCCGTCACGGTGACCGACCCACTGGGCCACACCACCCGGTACACCTACGACGACGCCGGTAATCTAACTGAACTCGCCCTGCCGGATGGGTCGTTGGCGCGGGCGGTCTACAACGGGCTCGGTCTGCCGACGGAGGTCACGGAGCCGGGCGGGGCGGTGTGGCGCCACACCTACGACGAGCGCGGCAACCTGCTCGCCACCGTCGACCCGACCGGCGCCGAGACGCGGTACACGAACGACGAGGCCGGCCGTCCGACCACGATCACGAACGCGCTCGGCCACACACGGACGGTGGCATACGACGCGGCCGGTCTACCCGTGTCCCTGACGGACGAGCTGGGCCACACCACGACGATCCGCCGGAACGTCTTCGGCCGGATCACCGCGATCACCGACCCGCTGGGCCACACCACCCGCCTGGGCTGGACGCCGGAGGGCAAGCCGTCCTGGCGTGAACTGGCCGACGGGGCACGGGAGTCGTGGACGTGGGACGCCGAGGGCAATCTCCTCGCCCACACGGACGCGGCGGGCGGCACGACCCACCACACGGCGGCGCACTTCGACGTCCCCGCGGCGCGGACCGACCCGGACGGCGCGCACTACGCGTTCTCGTACGACACGGAACTGCGCCTGGCCGGGGTCACCAACCCGCAGGGCCGGACCTGGTCGTACAGCTACGACGAGGCCGGCCGGCTCGTGGCCGAGACCGACTTCAACGGGCGCACGCTGACGTACGGCCACGACGCGGCGGGCCGGCTGGTCGCACGGACCAACGGGGCCGGGGAGACGCTGGACTTCGTGCGGGACGGGGCGGGCCGCGTCGTCGAACAACGCACCGCCACCGGGGGGACGACGACGTTCGAGTACGGAGCGGACGGACTGCTCGCCCGGGCGGCCAACCGGGACGCGGGGCTGGCCCTCGCCAGGGACGCGCTCGGACGGGTGCTCAGCGAGACGGTCGACGACCACGTCACGGCCTATGGCTACGACCTCATGGGCCGCTGCGTCCGCCGTGAGACTCCGTCCGGGCTGGTCTCGCTGTGGACGTACGACAGGGCAGGCCGCCCGACCGAGCTTCGTTCGGAGGCGGGGACCCTGTCCTTCGGCCACGACGCCGCCGGACACGAGACGGAGCGCCGTCTCGGTGCCGATGTCCTGCTGGCCCAGAAGTGGGACGCGGCCGGCCGCCTCACGGTCCAGTCCCTCACCGCGGGCGCCGCCGACGCACAGAACCTGCTGCAGCACCGCACCTACGCCTACCGCGCCGACGGCCATCTGACGGAGATCCGCGAACTCACCACGGGCACCCGCCACTTCGACCTGGACGGGACGGGTCGTGTCACGGGCGTACGCGCCCACGGCTGGACCGAGACCTACGCCTACGACCAGGCCGGCAACCTGGTGAGCGCCACGGCACCCGATCACGGCTCCGCCGGGCAGCGCGACTTCGACGGCACCCTCGTCCGCCGCGCGGGCCGCACCGCCTACGAGCACGACGCCCAAGGGCGTCTGGTCCGCAGGACCCGCAAGCTCCTCAACGGGCAGGCCCTCACGTGGACTTACTCCTGGACGGCGGAGGACCGTCTGGCCGAAGTCCGCACACCGGACGGCGAGCGCTGGAGATACGCGTACGACCCGCTCGGGCGCCGTCTCTCCAAATACCGGTCGGCGGACGACGGAACGCCGACCGATCGCACCGACTTCTCCTGGGACGACACCAGGCTGTCCGAACAGCGCCGGGCGGACGGCAAGGTGACGACCTGGGACTACGAGCCCGGCACCTATCGGCCGGTCGCCCAGAGCGATCACCGGCGATCGGGCGTCGGTCACCACGACTCGTTCCTCGCCCGGTTGGCCGAGGAGTCGGACCCCGGCCACGCGGTCCTCTTCCAGGCGGTCGTCACGGATGCCGTCGGCACTCCGACCGAACTCGTCACCGATGACGGCGCGACGACGTGGCAGGGCCGCACCTCGCTGTGGGGCACCGCGCTCCGCGACCCGGCCGGCCCCGCCGCCACCGACTGCCCGCTGCGGTTCCCGGGGCAGTACGCGGACGCCGAAACGGGCCTGCACTACAACTACTTCCGCTACTACGACCCGGAGACGGCCTGCTACCTCAGTCAGGACCCCCTGGGACTGGCACCGGCCCCCAACCCGTCGGCGTACGTCCGCCATCCCGGCACCTGGTCGGACCCGCTGGGTCTGTACGGCTGTGAGCTGGCGGACCTCGGAGACAGCTGGTACCGGTCGCCCGAAGGACTGGACTACGGTCCGGGGTCGGCCGAGGGGCACCGCATCACCCATGTCATGCAGCACACCCGGGACAACCCCGTGAAGCCCGCCCACGGAGTCTTCGACACGGGCAACCAGGGGGTGCTGGAGACGGTCGACGAGGCATGGAGCCGGCGGGCCGCGGCGGTCTCGGTCAACCAGCAGGGCGCTCGTACCACCTACATCATCCCGATGGCCCGGCAGGTGGGGTACAACCCCGGCGAAGAATATATTTCGATCACCGTCGAACACGGCAACGAAGTGATCACGGCCTTTCCGAGGAGTTGGAACTGATGGAAAAGGTTGCCTGCGCCCACTGCGGCCAGGACTGGGTGCGTTGCTACGAGCGCAAGGACACGGGCAGGAAATTCTTCCTGTGCCCGGAGTGCGAGTCCGTCTGGGAGCTGGGGGACGACCTCCACGAGGACACGGACCTGTACTTGAGCGAGTACCTGCTGACCGGAGATCCCGCGAAGGACTGGGAGATCATCGCTCCGTGCGACTGAGGGGGCGGTGCGTCGGGAGCCGGTGGCCTGCCCACCGCTCCCTTCAACTCCCGTTCCCCGAACAGGTTCAGAGACTGCCGGGGCGGACCAGGCCCGTTCTCTTCACCCCGCTCAGGATCGGGGTCACCTCCAGCGTGGTGACGTGGGGGAGGGCCCCGATCGTGTCGTTCAGGAAGTGGTACAGCGCGTTGAGATCGGCGGCGGCGACGGCCACGAGGAGGTTGGCCGAGCCGGTGGTGGCGGAGGCGAAGCGGACCTGGGGATGCCGGCTGAGTTCGCGGCCCGTCTCCTCCAGACCGCCGGGGGCGACTGTGATCCACAGCAGCGCCTCGGTACGGATGCCCAGCCGGGCCAGGTCCACCTCCGTCGCGAGCCTCACGACCTGATCACCGACCAGCGCCTCCAGCCGGCGCCGGGCGGTGAGCGCGGTGGTGTCGGCGCGGCGGGCGAGGTCGGAGTAGGAGGCACGTCCGTCCTCGACCAGGGTGGTGATCAGCGCGTGGTCGAGAGGCTGGAGGGTGGTCGGTCGGGCGGCCGGGGCGGAGGTGTCTTCCCCGCCTGGGCTGTCCGACCACCCCGGCTTCTCCGGCCGAAGGCTCATCAATTCCGCATCCGTCAGCAGGCCCCCGCTCCAGTCGAACGCCGCAGGGAAGACCCGGAGGAGGACGTGCGAGGTCCACGACTGGACCGCCGGGGTGGCCGGAAGGTCGCGCAGGAGAAGGGAGTTGCGTGCGTCGGGGCCGTCCAGGAACAGGATCGTGCAGATCTCGTCGCCGCCGCCGAGGATGTCCACCCAGATCGTGTCGGGGCGGCGGGCCAGGGTCGCGGCGATGGCGCTGATCCGGTTGGGCCGGCAGCGGACGCGCAGGGCCAGCGGGATCAGGTCGGGGAACCACACCGGGCTGCGTACGGCGGTGGCGCGCAGCGTCTTGTCGTGGAACAGCGGGGCGGCGCGACGCACCACGGTGCGCTCCGAGATGCCGAGGACGCGTCCGACCGTACGCCAGGAAGCCCTCGGGGAGGCCAGCATCGCGGCGGCGATCCGACGGTCCGTCTCGCTCAAGGAGTGGCTTGCTTTCTCCATGTCGACCTGGCTCTCTGTCCTGCTTTCGCGCTTCCGTCTCCTCATTCTGGCTCGGATCGATGATCGCCGCTAGAACGGTTCGGAGGCGTACGGCGGAGAGAGGGTGAGCCCGATGGTGGATGTCGTGGAGACGGATCGCGGCCGGGTCAGGGGTGTCGCGCGGGGCGAGGTGATCTCCTTCCGGGGGATTCCCTACGCCGCCTCGCCGGTCGGGGAGTCGCGGTTCGCGCCGCCCCTCCCGCACCCGGGCTGGACCGGTGTACGGGAGGCGACGCAGGCCGGGCCGGCCGTTCCGCAGGGGGCCTCCCGGCTGGAACGGGTGATGGGGGTCCGCGAGCCGGACTGGGACGAGGACGGCAGTCTGACCGTCAACGTCCATGTCCCGGCAGGGGCGTTGGCGGACAACGTGCCCCGCCCGGTCCTGGTGTGGTGGCACGGCGGCGGTTTCAGCAGTGGTTCCGGCGGGTGGGACTGGTACGACGGCGGGCGGCTCGCCGCGCTCGGCGACATCGTGGTGGTGACCGCCAACTACCGTGTGGGGCCCCTGGGTTACCTCTACCTGCCGGAGATCGGCGCCGCCAACCTCGGCGCCCAGGACCAGGCCGCCCTGCTGACCTGGGTGCGGGACAACATCGCCTCCTTCGGCGGCGATCCCCGTGAGGTGACGGTCGGCGGCCAGTCGGCCGGAGCGTACGCGTCGCTGGCCCTGGCACTCGACCCGGACACCTCGGGACTCGTGAACCGCGTGCTCCTCCAGAGCGGCCCCTTCGGCCTGCCGCTCCAGGACCCGCAGCACGCGGCCGAGAACGCCGAGGCGTATCTACGGCTGCTCGGCGTGGAGCGCGGAGCCGATGCGGCAACTGCCCTGCGCACACTGCCCGTTGAGCAACTGCTCGCCGCCTACGGCCGACTCGCGGGCCGACTCGCACGTCCGGGCAACGCCACCCCGCCCATGTATCCGGTGCTCGGCGGGCCCGGTGTTCCCCGCGACCTGCACCGCGCACTCGCGGACGGCGGGCTGGAGGGCAAGCCGCTGCTCATCGGCACCACCCGGGACGAGGCATCGGCCTTCACCGCCTTCGACCCGCGCATCCAGAACCTCGGCACCGAGGGCGCGTTGGACCTCCTGGCCAGCCAACTTGGGGAACGGCCCCGTGAGTTGTACGACGGGTACGCCGCCTCGCTCGAAGTGCCCACCCCCGCACGGGTGTTCACCGCGATGGTGACCGACCACCTGTTCCGCGCCGACTCGCTGCGGATCGCCGACCACCACGCGGCCGGCGGCAACGCGACCTACGTCTACGAGTTCGACCACCGGCCGGCCGAGGACCCGTATGACCTGGGCGCCACCCACTGCGGCGAACTCCCTTTCCTCTTCGGCACGTTCGACGCGTTTCCGGACTGCCCGATGCTGGGGCGGCCCACCGATGCCGTACGGGAGTTGGGGCGCACCTTCGCCACGGCGGTCGCCGAGTTCGTCGTGAGCGGATCGGTGCACGACTGGCTGCCGTACACGCCGGCGACGGCGGCTCGTGTCCGGCACTTCGGGTGACGTCCGGGGCACATCAATCCACTTTGTCGCGACTGGCCCTGTTCTTGTCGTGCGCGCACCCGCTCGGATGGACCTGCTTTCGTCGCAGCCGTGTGAAAGGGGCTTGATGACCATGCCGCGTACCCGTTCGTTCGTGCAGGTCGACGTGTTCTCCACGAGTCCCTACTCCGGCAACCCGGTCGCCGTCGTCCTGGACGGGACCGACCTGAGCGACGAGGAGATGCAGCGGGTGGCGCGCTGGACGAACCTGTCCGAGACGACGTTCTTGTTGCCGCCCACCGTCCCGGAGGCGGACTACCGGGTGCGGATCTTCACCCCCGGGGGCGAGTTGCCGTTCGCCGGGCACCCCACCCTCGGCTCCGCGCGGGCCTGGCTCGACGGCGGCGGCACACCCCGGGACGACGGACGCGTCGTGCAGGAGTGTGCCGTAGGACTGGTCGCCGTGCGGCGGGGTGAGGGGGCGCTGGCCTTCGCCGCTCCGCCCCGGGTGCGGGAGGGGGCGCTCGACGAGGATCAACTGCGGTGGATCGTGGGCGCGTTCGGGATCACGCGGGACCGGATCGTGGCGCATCAGTGGGTCGACAACGGGCCCGGGTGGGCCGTCGTGCAGTTGGCCACGGCCGAGGAGGTGCTCGCCCTCGAACCCGACTTCTCGCTCGCTCCGACCGCGATGGTCGGTGCGATCGGGGCGTACGGCGACGGGTCCCGGCACGCGTTCGAGCTGCGGACCTTCGCCCCCGGTGCCGGTGTGCCCGAGGATCCCGCGTGCGGGAGCATGAACGCCGCCGTCGGGCAGTGGCTCACCTCGACCGGCGGCGCGCCCTCCTCCTACCGGGTCTCGCAGGGCACGCGACTGGGGCGGGCCGCGAGCATCGCGATCACCGCCGACCCGGACGGCACGGTCTGGGTCAGCGGCGCCGCCGACGTCTGCATCCGGGGCGCCATCACGCTCTGACCGTCATGCGGTCCCTGTGTCGGTGTCGGCGGTGAGCGTCTTCATCGTGACGTAGCTGGTCACCGTGGCCACGGCGGGCAGGGTGGCCAGCTGGTTGGCGTGGAAGTCCTCGTAGGCGGGCAGGTCGGCCACCTCCACCTGGAGCAGATAGTCGAAGTTGCCGGTGATGTGGTGGCAGGCGACCACCTCGGGCAGCCGGGTGACCCCGCGCTCGAACGCGACCACGTCCGCGCGCGTGTGCCGCACCAGCCGTACGCCCGCGAAGACCCGCAGGCTGCGGCCGATCGCGGCGGGATCGATCACCGCGCGGTAGCCGCGGATGACCCCGGCCTCCTCCAGCTGACGCACGCGCCGCAGACAGGGGGACGGCGAGAGCCCGACGCGGGCGGCCAGCTCGTTGTTGCTGATGCGGCCGTGCTGCTCCAGCACGGCCAGAATCGATCGGTCCACCTCGTCCATGGCGGCAGATTATTGCGCGCAGAGCGCCACTACCACAATTCTACGCCCGTCCAGCGCGCAATTTGCTGCCAAAGTTGCCGAGATCCGGTCACATCGGACCATCGGTCGGTCACGCTTCATGGAGTCACACCTCATGGAGTCGGACCGACGGTCCACGGAAGGGCGGCAGCCATGCCGGGCAAGAGCACCATCACCGTTCACGCCGATCGCGAGGTCCACCCCAGCCGTGCCGTCGCCCCGCCGATCTACCAGACGGCGGCGTTCTCGGCCGAGGACGGGGAGATGTTCGCGCGAGGGGCCGTAGAACCGCGGGGCAAGGACTTCTACACCCGCTTCGGCAACCCGAACCACGCCCAAGTCGCCGCCGTCGTAGCGGAGTTGGAGAACACCGAGGCGGCCATGGTCACCGCGTCCGGGATGGCCGCGCTCACCACCGCCGTCCTGGCCCTGGTGTCCGCCGGTGACCATGTCATCGGGCAGCGGTCCACCTACGGCGGTACGGCGTCGGTGCTGCTGAACCTGCTGCCGCGGCTCGGCGTGACGACCACGCTGGTGGACCAGACCGACCCGGAGGCGTTCGCGAGGGCACTGACCCCGCAGACCCGGCTGATCCTGGTGGAGACCCCGAGCAACCCGCTGCTGCAGATCACCGACCTGCGCGCCGTGGCCGAACTGGCCCGCGCGCACGACGTGTTGACCATGGCGGACAACACCTTCGCCACTCCGCTCAACCAGCGACCGGTGGACCTCGGCATCGACCTGGTCTGGCACAGCGCGACCAAGTACCTGAACGGCCACTCCGATGTGTCCGCCGGAGTGCTGGCCGGGCCGGCCGAACTCCTCGACCGGATATGGGACGTCGGGCTGCTCACCGGTGCCACGCTCGGGCCGATCGACGCGTGGCTGCTGCTGCGCGGGATGCGCACCCTGCCGTTGCGGGTGCCGCGCCACAACGCCAACGGCCTTGCTCTCGCCGAGGCGTTGAGCTCGCATCCGGCGGTGACGAAGGTGCACTATCCCGGCCTGGCGACCCACCCCCAACACAAGCTGGCCGTGGACCAGATGAGCGGATTCGGCGGGGTTCTCGGCATCGAGTTCGCCGGGGGATTCGCGATGGCCGACGCCTTCCTCGGGCGGCTGCGCTACCCCCGCCGGTCGGCCAGCCTCGGCGGTGTGGAGTCGCTGGCCGTGCATCCGGCGTCCATGTGGCGCGGGATGCTCAGCGAGCAACAACTCGCGGACTCCGTGCCGTTGGGGCTGGTCCGGCTGGCGGCGGGGACCGAGGACACGGCGGACCTCGTCGCGGATGCGCTGCAAGCGGCCGACGCCGTGCCGGCCGAAGCGGCGACCACCTGAGCGGGCGACGACACCCCCCCCACAACCTCCCCCCACTACTGAGGAGTTCCTCCGATGACGAAGAAAACCCTGCTCACCGGCGGCACCGTGGTCAGCATGGACCCGGCGGTCGGCGATCTCGAACGCGGTGACGTGCTGATCGAGGACGGTGTGATCGTCGAGGTGGCCGAGCGCGTCGACGCGCCGGACGCCGAGGTGATCGACGCGACCGACCGGATCGTCATGCCCGGCTTCGTCGACAACCACCGGCACAGCTGGCAGACCGCGTTCCGGGGCGCCGGCGCGGACTGGACGTTCCCCGAGTGGGCGCTGGCCATGCACCGCACGGTCAAGCCCCACTACCGGCCCGAGGACGTCTACGCCGGCACCCTGCTCGGCCGCCTGGAGGCCCTGCACTCCGGGGTGACGACCATGCTGGACTGGTACCACGTCGCCCAGACCCACGACCACGAGGACGCCGCCGTCGCCGCGCTGCGGGACGCGCCGGGGCGGTCGGTCTTCTGCCTCGGCGCCGGTTGGGGTACCGCCGACTCCGTCGACGCCGACATCCGCCGCGTCCGCTCCGAGCTGCCCGGCGACGGCCTGGTCACCATGGCGTTCGGCCTGCGCGGACCCGACGACACCGGCATGGACACCGTCGCGCGGGAGCTGAAGCTGGCGGACGAACTCGGCCTGCGCACCAGCCTCCACGTCGATCCCGGAGGCACCACCCCCACGGTCGCCGACCTCCGCGAGCACGGCTTGCTGCGCGAGACCACCACGTTCGTGCACGCCAACGGGATCACCGACGAAGAGCTGCGGATGCTCGCGGACGCGGGCGCTTCGCTGTCCGTCAGTCCGGACGTCGAGCTGAAGATGGGCTTCGGATCGCCGGTCACCGGGCGGGCGTTGGCGGCCGGCATGCGCCCGACCCTGTCCGTCGACGACGTCCCCTCGGCCGGCGGTGACATGTTCTCCACGATGCGTACGGCCTTCGCCGTGCAGCGCGGTCTGGACGGCGGCCTGCGCTCCCGGGACCTGCTGGAGTTCACCACGATCGACGCGGCCCGCTCCTGCGGACTCGACGCCCGCACCGGCAGCGTCACCCCCGGCAAGGACGCCGACCTGATCCTCCTGCGCACCGACGACCTGACGGTGTTCCCGGTCACCGACCCGGCCGGCAGCATCGTCAGCGCGGGCCATCCCGGCCTGGTCGACACCGTCCTCGTCGCCGGTCAAGTGGTCAAGCGGAACGGGGAGTTGGTCGGCGTGGACCTGTCCGCACTGAGGTCCCGGCTGCTCGCGTCCCGCGACCGGATCGCGGCGGCGGCGGGGATTCCGGTCGACGGAACGTGGCGCCCGCGGCCCGAGCAGGCGTAGCGGGGCAGGGGTTTCCCTACACGGGCGACGGTACGGCCGACAGCGCGTCGGTGAAGGCGCGGGCCCGGCGGGTGATCTCCGCCCAGTCGCCCGCGGCCACCACAGCGGGCGGTACGACCTCCGAACCGGCGCACACCGCACGCGCCCCGGCCGCGAGGAACCCGGCCGCGTTCTCCGCGTTGACCCCGCCCGACGCCACCAGCGGTACATCGGGGAAGGGACCGGCCAGGTCACGGAAGTGCCGGGGGCCGAAGGCGCGCGCCGGGAAGATCTTCACCGCGTCCACGCCCAGGTCGAGGGCCATCCCGACTTCCGTCGGCGACAGTGCGCCCATCACGACCGGCACCCCGGCCGCCGCTGCCGCCTCCGCGACGCCGGGACGGCAACCCGGGGTGACGAGATACTGGGCCCCCGCCGCGATCAGCTCCTCGGCCTGCGCCCCGGTCATCACCGTCCCGGCACCGACCCCGTCCTGCCCGTCGGCCACCGCGCGCCGCAGATGCCCGACGAGTCCGGGAGTGGTCCGGGTGAACTCGATCCACCGGATGCCACCCGCTCGCAACGCCTCGCACAGCGCGGCGGCATCGGGTATCTCCGGCGCCCGGACGACGGCGATCACACGGTCCTTCGCCAACTGGGGGAGGAAGTCGGGGGTCATGGGCGGGCTCCTGTGGCTGTGGGGAGGGGAGGGGAGGGGAGGGGGCTATGGCGGTTGGTGTGCGGGGTGGGGTGTTGGTCGAGGTGACGCTGAAGTCGTTGTCCGCGTACGGCAGTTCATGCCGTCGTGGCCATGGACCACTCCACTTCGTCCAGCGCGAGCCGGCGATCGGTCTCCGTGCGCGGAGGCATCTCGGGTACGTCGGCCCGCGTTCGCAGCGCCGCGGAGGCCGCGATGTGGCCGAGGCGCAGGCGGGAGCGTTCGTCGCGGTGCTCCAGTACCGCCGAGAGGTAGCCCGCGGCGAACGCGTCGCCCGCGCCCACCGGTTCGACGACCTGGGTGGGCAGCGCGGGGACGAACGTACGGGTGCCGTCGGCATACGAGGTCGCTCCGTGTTCGGCGTCCTTGACCACGACCAGCGGGGCGGGGCCGAGGAGTTCGGCCACGTCGTCCGGGCGGGGCGTGCCCCACAGCGCCTCGGCCTCGTCGCGTCCGACGAAGACGATGTCGGCGGCGCGGGCGAGGGTGAGCAGGTTCTTCGCGGCGTCCGCGGTGCCCGAACGCCACAGCGCGGGACGGTGGTTGACGTCGAAGGAGACGATCGGTCCTCCAGCCTTGTCCGCCTCCGTGCTGAGCGCGCGGTCGACCAGGATCGCCTCCAGCAGCCCGGCGCAACTCTCGGAGAGCGCCGCCGCGACGCCCGACAGGTGGACGATACGGGCCAGGCGCAGCACGGGCAGCCGGGTCAGCTCCGGGCCCATCAGGGTCGCGGCCGATCCGCCCCGGTAGTAGTGGGTACGGGTGCCCTCCGGGGCCGGGTCCTTGAAGTAGACGCCGGTCGGGCGGGCCGGGTCGGTCTCCACTCCCGTCACGTCCACGCCCCGCGCGGTGAGTTCGGCCAGGATGCGGCGCGCGAACGGGTCGTCGCCGAGGCGGCTCAGCCAGGCGACACGGTGACCGAGACCGGCCAGACCGCAGGCGACGTTGGACTCGGCACCGCCGATGGCCATCGTGAGCGTCGGCTGTTCGTCGAGCGGACGGCTGTCCGGCGGACTGAGGACGGCCATGGTCTCGCCGACGCACACGACGTCGGCAGTCTGACCCGGCACGACTTCGGCAGCCTGCACCGGTCGGTCGGCCGTAAGGGGCGGGGGCGGCAAGGGCACGGGAATCTCCTGGTTGTTGTACTTCCGAGGGACGACCTGCGGGTCAGCTGCCGGAGCCGGACGTACCGAGGCCGGACGTACCGGAGTCGGACCAACCGGCATCAGACGCACCGGAGTTGCCCCCACCGC
The DNA here is from genome assembly GCF_044457795.1 of Streptomyces sp. NPDC050528. Taxonomy (NCBI): domain Bacteria; kingdom Bacillati; phylum Actinomycetota; class Actinomycetes; order Kitasatosporales; family Streptomycetaceae; genus Streptomyces; species Streptomyces sp. NPDC050528. Next base: position 207,208 of record NZ_JBITHH010000001.1, on the reverse strand, counting down.
CCAGCCGCAGCAGCACCTTGCTGCTCCCGCTCCCCGGATCCGCCGCCACCGCCAGCGCCTCCTCCGCCCGCTCCAACGGGAACCGGTGCGTGATCACCGGCGACACGTCCAGCCCGTCCCGCAGCGCGCGCAACGCGTCGTCGATCTCCTCGACGAAGCGGTACGAGCCGATCCACGTGATCTCACGGGTGACCAGGTCACCGAGGGCCGCGGAGACCGCCGTACCGGGGAGGTTGCCGACCTGGACGAGGGTGCCGCCGCGCGCGGTGGACCGGAGGACCGGGCCGAGGGCGGAAGGGGCGCCGGACGCCTCGAAGACGACCTCGACGTCCTCCGGGAGGGACTCGTCGCGCGAGATGTCGCGGGTCTCGTCGGCGCCCATCGCGCGGGCTACGGCAAGGGAGTTGGCGGAGAGGTCGGCGGCGATGACCGTGCCCGCTCCGGCGTGTTTCGCCGCCGCGACCACCAACGAGCCGATCGGACCTGCCCCGTTGACCAGGACCGTCCGTCCGCGCAGCGCCGGCACCCGGCCCACGGCGTGCAGGGCGACCGCCAACGGCTCGGCCAGGGCGCCCTGTTGGGTGTCGACGCCGGCCGGCAGTGGGCGGACCTGGGCCGCGCGGACCGTACGGAATTCGCTGAACCCGCCGTCCGTGTGCGGGTCGAAGGCCGCCGAGCCGAAGTAACGGACGTGCGGGTAGAGGTTGGTGCGTCCGGCGATCCGGTCCGGGAGGACGCCGTCGCCCACCAACTGGGCCGGGTGGACGGTGACTTGCTGTCCCTCGTCCAGGCCGGTGACCCCGGGACCGAGCGCCGCGATCCGGCCCGCGACCTCGTGGCCGAGGACCAGCGGGTGGGCCAACGAGGCGGTGCCGGACGCGCCGTTCTTCCAGTAGGTGATGTCCGATCCGCAGATCCCGCCCCACTCCAGCGCGAGCAGCACCTCGCCCGCGCCTGGCGTCGGCCGGTCCCGTTCGTCGATGCGCACGTCTCCGGGACCGTGCACCACGACGGCCCTCATACGGCCTGTACTCATACGGCGTCCTCCAGTCGGACCAGGTCGCGTCCGCGTGTCTCGGGGGCGAGATACGCGCTGACGAGGGTGATGAGCGAGTAGACGATGAGCATCACGGCGATGGGCCACCAGCTGCCGGTGACGGCGGTGAGCGAGGCCGCGAGGACCGGGCCGATCGCGGTGGTGAGGATGCCGCCGATCTCCTTGGCGAGCGCGAGCTGGGTGAACCGGGTGCGGGAGCCGAAGAGTTCGGCCATCGTCACGCTCTCCAGCGAGAAGAGGCCCAGGACACCGACGTTCAGGCCGAGCACCATGCCGGACATCACCGCCGCCGCGGAACCGGACGCGATGAGGAACATCACCGGGAAGGCGATGACGGCGGTCAGGAGGGAGAACGCCATGTAGACGGGGCGGCGTCCGTAGCGGTCGCCCAGCAGGCCCACGGCCGGCACGGTGGCGAAGCCGAGCAGTGAGCCGTAGACGATCGCGTCCGTGGGGACGGAGCGGCCGACCGAGAGGTTGGTGGCGATGTAGCCGACGAGGAACGTCTGGATCAGCCCGGAGTTGCCCGCCTGGCCCAGGCGCAGGCCGAGCGCGAGGAAGAACGCCCTGCCCTTGCGCTGGCGGATGCCCGCCTCGAGGACGTCGACCCGGTGTTCGCCCTCCTCGGCGATCGTGGACTCGACCTCGCCGCGGGTCATCGCCACGCCGTCGACGACGTCGGCGCGTTCCTCGAAGACCGGGCTCTCCTTGAGGCCGCGCCGCAGCCAGACCGCGAAGAGCATGAGGACGAAGCTCAGCAGGAACGGCAACCGCCAGCCCCAGGACAGGAGTTGGTCCTCGCTGAGCACACCGATGAGGATGGCCCACAGACCCGACGCGGCGAGCGTCCCGGAGTTCGTGCCGAGCGACACCAGCGAGGCGATCAGGCCGCGCCTGCGCACCGGGGCGTACTCGGCGAGCAGCACGGTCGCCCCGGCTATCTCGGCCCCGGCGCCGAAGCCCTGGATCAGCCGCAGCAGGACCAGCAGGCTCGGCGCGAGGATGCCGATCGCGGCGTAGGTGGGCAGCGCGCCGATGAGGGTGGTGGACCCGCCCATCAGCAGGATCGTGATGACGAGGACCTTCTTGCGGCCGATTCGGTCGCCCATCCGCCCGAAGTAGACCGCACCGGCGAGGCGGGCGACGTAGCCGACGCCGTAGGTCGCCATCGCGGCGATCAGACCGATGGCCGGGCTGACGTCCGGGAAGAAGATCTTGTTGAAGACGATCGCGGCGGCCAGCGAGTACAGCTGGAAGTCCATGAACTCCATGGCCGTACCGAGCCAGCCCGAGACGGCGGCCTTGGTGAGATCGCGGGTCGTGCGCCGGGCGGGCGGCGATGGTTGTGTGAGGGCGGGGACGGGGGTGTCCTGCATCATGAACTCCGTTGTTCGTGAGCCGAGTTGAGCGCGGGGACGGGCAAGGGAGGGGCTTGGGGGCGGGGTTCAGATCTCGATGCGGCCGGCGCGCAGGCCGGGCAGTCGGGCGGCGATCGCGGCGGTGAGCTGGTCGTCTTCGGCCAGGTCCGTGGCGCCGAGTACGCGCAGCAGTGCGCGGACTGTCTCCACGGGGCGGGGGTTTCCGTCCCAGCACGCGGCGAGGGCGTCGGCCGCCGGGTCGGTCGGAGCGTCGGGCCCGAGCCGGGTGCTCAACACCCAGGCGGCGAGGGCGAGTTCGAGCACCGGCGTGCCCGCGCCCTGTTCGCGCAGGGTGCGCAGCGCGGGCAGCCAGCGTTCCGTGATCTTCAGCGAACCGTCGGAACCGATCTGCCGCAGCAGGTGTCGCATCGCGGGATTGCGGAACCGTACGACGAGATCCTCGGCGTACGCGGACGGATCGGGACCGCCGGACGGGAGCGTGGGCGCGACCTCCGCGCACAGCGCCCGGACGAGCCGTTCGCCCCAACTGGCCGCCATGGTCTCGGAGATGGTGGTGAGGCCCGCTGCCGTCCCCAAGTACGCGAGGGCGGAGTGGGAGCCGTTCAGCAGGCGAAGCTTCGTGAGCTGATACGGCGTCACATCGCTGACGAACAGGGCGCCGTCGAGTTCCCAGGGCGGCCGGGCGGCGGCGAAGGCGTCCTCCAGGACCCACTGCCGGTACGGTTCGGCCGTCACGGCGAGTTCGTCGCGTACCCCGAGAGCGGTCGCGGCGGCTACGCGGTCCGCCTCGCTCGTCGCGGGCACGATCCGGTCGACGACCGTCGCGGGGAAGGCGACGGTCTCGGCGATCCGGTCCAGGATCCGGTGCCGGTCTGGCCAGTGGGACGCGTCGACGAACTCCCGTACCACCCGGGCGAGTACGGCGCCGTTGTCCGCCATGTTGTCGCAGGACACGACGGTGATCGGCGCGCCGCCCGCCCGTGCCCGCGCCGCGAGCCCGGCGGCCAGTGCCCCAACTGCCGTACTGAACGGGCCGCCAGGGTCCGTCGCGAGGTCGGCGGCGACGGCCGCCGTGTCCAACCCGCCTGTGGACGCGAGCCGTTGATAGCCCTTCTCCGTCACGGTGAGCGTCACCACCGTGACCTCGGGATCGACGAGCAGCGCGCTGAGCGCCTTGGCGTCCGGGCCCATGGTCAGCGCGTCGATCACCGAGCCGACGACCCGGGTGCGGGGGCCCTGCGGACGGCGTTCGGTGAGCGAGTACAGGAAGTCCTGTGCGCGCAGGGCGCGTACGGTCGCCGCCGACCTCGGCGCCACGGCGGTGATGCCCCAGGGTTCGCCGGACAGCGCGGCGGCGTTCTCCGTGTAGACCGCCTGGTGCGCGCGGTGGAAGGCGCCGAGGCCGAAGTGGACGACACGGGTGCGGAGTTGGGCGGGGTCTACGACGGGCCGCGTCTGCGGGGCGAGGGGTGCCGTACGGCTCAGTGCGGGGAAGCGGGGACTCCTCCCGGGGGGAAGGTCGACGCCGCTCACCAGTCGTGCACCGACCCGTCGAGACGCCGCGCGACTGGAAGATAGCGCTGCTGGTACGGGAAACGCTCCGCCGCCTTCTCGTCGTACTCGACGCCCAACCCCGGTTCCTCCGAGGGGTGGAGCATCCCGTCGGCGAACGTGACACCGGTCCGGAACACCTCGGCCGCCTCGTCGGGATGACCCATGTGCTCCTGGATCCCGAAGTTCGGCACGCTGATGTCGAGGTGCACCGCCGCCGCCATGCTGACGGGGGAGAGGTCGGTCGCGCCGTGCGAACCGGTCCGCACCTGGTACAGCGCGGCGAGGTCGAAGATCCGCCGCAGGTGGGTGATGCCGCCCGCGTGCACGACGGTGGTGCGGACGTAGTCGATGAGTTGCTCGGTGATGAGGTGCTGGACGTCCCAGATCGAGTTCATCACCTCGCCGACCGCGATCGGGGTCGTGGTGTGCTGCCGGATGAGCCGGAACGCCTCCTGGTTCTCGGCCGGTGTCGGGTCCTCCATCCAGAACAGCCGGCACGCCTCGACGCTTTTTCCGAAGCGTGCCGCCTCGATCGGGGTGAGCCGGTGATGGACGTCGTGGAGGAGGTGGAAGCCGAAGCCGAAGCGTTCCCGGACGGCTTCCAGATAGGTGGGCGCGAACCCCAAGTAGGCCTCGGTGTCCCAGGGTTGCTCGTCGGGCAGCTCGGTCGCGGCGGGTTCGTAGACCTTGCCCTTGCGGACGCCGTAGGTGCCGCCGACGTCGGGCACCGCGGCCTGCGCGCGGACCGCCTTGTAGCCCAGCTCCAGGTAGCGCTGGACGTCGTCGAGGAGGGACGGTACGTCGGTGCCGCTGGCGTGCGAGTACACCAGTACGCCGTTCCGGGAGCGGCCGCCTAGGAGCTGGTAGACGGGCAGGCCCGCGGTCTTGCCCTTGATGTCCCACAGCGCGGTGTCGACGGCCGCGATCGCCGTCATGGTGACCGGCCCGCGCCGCCAGTACGCGCCCCGGTAGAGGAACTGCCACATGTCCTCGATGCGGGCGGGGTCCTTGCCGATCAGCAGCGGGACGATGTGATCGCGCAGATAGCTCGCCACGGCCAGTTCACGTCCGTTGAGCGTGGCGTCGCCGAGGCCCGTCACCCCGTCGTCCGTGGTGATGCGCAGCGTGACGAACGTGCGCCCGGGGGAGGCGACGAACACCTCGACGCGCTCGATCTTGCTCACGGGTGGCTCTCCTAACCGTGTCCTGTTGCCGGTCGACCGCGTTCCGCCGCCGGTCGCTCAGTACTTGTATACAAGCATGTGTCGCGAAGTGGCAATGGTCGCGTCACGGATACGATGGCCGCATGGCTCACTCGAATCGGGACCGCACCAGTCGGCGCGCGATCTATCTGAAACTGCGTCAGATGGTCCTGACCCTCGAACTCGCCCCGGGCGCCGCCCTGTCGGAGAACGAACTCGCGGCCTCGCTCGGCGTGAGCCGGACCCCGGTGCGGGAGAGCCTGATCCTGTTGTCGCAGGAGGGTCTGGTGCAGGTCTTCCCGAAGATCGGCTCGTTCGTCTCCCGCGTGGACCCGGCACAGGTCGCCGACGCGCAGTTCCTGCGGGAGGCCGTCGAACTCGCCTCGCTGGACGACCTGCCCGCCGAACTCGACCCCGAGGTCGACGGCGAACTCCGCGACAACCTCGCCCGCCAGCAGCGCGCGGACCTCGGCCTGGAGGAGTTCTTCGACCTGGACGAGGCGTTCCACCAGGGCCTGATGCGGCTCAGCGGCCACGGCAACGTGTGGACCAACGTCGCCGCCGCCAAGGGCCACCTCGACCGGGCCCGCCGCCTCGGCCTCCACGAGAACGTCTCCCCGGCCGTCTTCTCCATCCAGCACCGCGAGATCTACGACGCGGTCGTCGCCGGCGACATCCCGCTCGCCCGCGCCGCCATGCGCACCCATCTCCGGGCCGTCTTCAGCGACATCGAGCGCATCCGGGCGCATTCACCGGAGCTGTTCGCCAGCGGCCCCTCGACAGTGCCGGTGCGGCGCAACGTGGTGGTCTGGGAGTAGCGCCGGTCCGGCTCTTCAGGACAGCTCGCCCTCCAGGGCGGAGGGGTTCAGCGACGCCAGCAGCTTGAGCAGCAGCGCGTGCGTCTGCTCCTGCTCCGCCGGCGTCAGCACCTGGAGCGCCTCGGCGTGCGCGGCGTCCACGATCTCCGCCGCCTCCGCCGCGAGTCGTACGCCGGCCTCCGTCGCGTGCAGGCGCTGGGTGCGCCGGTCGCCGGGTGTCGTACGCCGCTCCAGCATCCCGCGCTCGACCAGTCCGTTGACCGCCGTACCCATGGACTGCGGGGTGATCGCCGCCCTGCGCGCGGCGGTCGCGCTGGAGACCCCCGGGTCGAGGACGGCCTGCATCAGGGCCCGGTGCTGGGCGAGCGTGAGCTGGAGCGGGCGCAGGGCGCGCTCCATCCGGGCCGCCATGATCTGGCCGATCTGCCAGGCCACATAGCCGGTACGGCGGTCGGGATGCTTCACGGAACGGACCTCTTCTGCGGGACGCCTCGGGGGCGCTTCTCGGCGGGCACTTTGTAAGGCAGCTGATTGTGATGTACAAATAATATCAGTTGCCTTCTAATCTAGGACCGCTCCGATGTCCCAGCAAGTCGCACCCCGAGCCACCGGCACGACCGGCACGACCCACGCCGCCCGGCAGCCGCACAAGCACGCCCTGGACGTGGCCCATCCGCCGCCCGGCCCCGGAAATCTGCGTGCCGTCCTGCTCCCCGTGGCGGTCGTCCTGCTGATCGGCGCCGTGTTCGTCAGCGTCTACCTCGCCGCCTTCCACGCCCCGAGCCCGCACCAACTCCGCGTCGGCACAACGGAGATAGGTACCGCGCAGGCCCACCTGAACCAGGACCTGGAACGCGTTGCCCCGGGCGGCTTCACCGTGCGGACCTACCCCGACGAGTCCGCCGCCCGGAACGCCGTACAGGACCGGCAGATCTACGCGGCCTACCTCGGCGACGGAAAGCTCCTCTACGGCAGCGCGAACGGTGCGGCCGTCACCGCCACCGTGACCACCGCCTTCGGCACCGTGGCCCACGCCGAGCAGCACGAACTCGCCGTCGAGGACGTCGCCCCGGCAGCGGCGGGCGACACCCGTGGCCTCTCGGTGTTCTACGCCGCCTTCGGCCTGGTCCTCGCGGGCTACCTCTTCGGTATGACGACCTACCAACTCGCCCCCCGCCTCCAGTACCGCTGGCGGATGGCGAGCCTGGCCCTGTTCGGCGTCGTCGGCGGTCTCCTGATCGCCACCATCGCCGGCAGCACGGGTTTCGGCGCGCTGCCCGGCTCGTTCCTGCCGCTGGTCGTCGTGATCTCCCTGATGGGCGCGGCCGTGGCGGCCACGACCATGGTGCTGCTCCGGCTGTTCGGCTCGGCGGGCGTCACCCTCGCGTCGATCCTGATGCTGATCCTCGGCAACAGCAGCAGCGGCGGGATCATGCCGGCGGCGTATCTGCCGGGCTGGCTGCGCCCGCTCTCCGAGATCCTGCCGGTCGGCGTCGGCGTCCGCGCGATGCAGGGCCTGTCCCGCTTCCAGAACGACGGCCTCTCCCGCGCGCTGGTGATCCTCCCGGTGTGGGTGCTCGGCGCCGTCCTCGTGCTGTACCTGAAGGACGTGTACCGGCGCGGGACTCCGGCGCCGGGTGCGGGGGAGGGGCAGGTCCCCCAGCCCGAGCCGGCGGCGGGCTGACCTCGCCGCGCGAGATCCGCCGACGAACGCGGCATCCTGGACATGTAGAGGATCTCCAGAAGGCCATGGGACCTCACCGTGGGAAAGGATCTTTCGATGGACCAGCAGGACGCGCGGGACGCGCAGGACGAGCGGTTCGACGTCGTCGTACTCGGTGCGGGACCCGGTGGCTATGTCGCCGCCATCCGTGCCGCCCAACTCGGCAAGCGGGTGGCTGTAGTTGAGGAGAAGTACTGGGGCGGTGTCTGTCTGAACGTGGGCTGCATCCCGACCAAGGCCCTGTTGCGGAACGCCGAGTTGGCGCACATCTTCACCCGTGAGGCGAAGACCTTCGGCATCAAGGTCGAGGGGGAGGTCTCCTTCGACTACGGCGAGGCGTTCCGCCGCAGCCGCCGGGTCGCGGACGGGCGGGTCAAAGGCGTCCACTACCTGATGAAGAAGAACAAGATCACGGAGATCGACGGCCGCGGCACCTTCCTCGACGCGAACACGCTCCAAGTGGCGGGCTACGACGGCGAATCGCGCACCATCGGCTTCGACCACTGCATCATCGCGACCGGCGCCACCCCCAGGCTGCTGCCCGGCACCAAGCGCACCGCGCGCGTGGTGACCTACGAGGAGCAGATCCTCGCCGACGACCTCCCGCAGTCGATCGTGATCGCGGGCGCGGGGGCCATCGGCATCGAATTCGCGTACGTACTCCACAACTACGGCGTGAAGGTCACGATCGTCGAGTTCCTGGACCGGATGGCACCCCTCGAAGACATCGAGGTCTCCACCGAACTCGCCAAGCAGTACCGCAAGTTGGGCATCGACGTCCTCACCTCCACCCGCGTCGAGTCCATCGACGAGTCGGGCCCGCAGGTCCGCGTCACGGTCACCGGCAAGGACGGCGGCCGGCAAGTCCTGGAAGCCGACAAGGTGTTGCAGGCCATCGGCTTCGCCCCGAACGTCACCGGATACGGCCTGGAGAACACCGGCGTACGGCTGACCGAGCGCGGCGCGATCGACGTCGACGGGCATTGCCGTACGAACGTCCCGCACCTGTACGCCATCGGCGACGTCACCGCGAAGCTGATGCTCGCGCACGCCGCCGAGTCGATGGGGGTGATCGCCGCCGAGACCCTCGCGGACGCGGAGACGATGGAGCTGGACTACGCGATGATCCCGCGCGCCACCTACTGCCAGCCGCAGATCGCCAGCTTCGGCTACACCGAGGCGCAGGCACGGGAGTTGGGGCACGACGTCAAGGTCGCGAAGTTCCCGTTCACCGCGAACGGCAAGTCGCACGGCCTCGGCGACACCACCGGTTTCGTGAAGCTGATCAGCGACGCGAAGTACGGCGAACTCCTCGGCGGCCACCTCATCGGCCCCGACGTCACCGAACTCCTCCCCGAACTCACCCTCGCCCAGCAATGGGACCTCACCGTCCACGAGGTCGCCCGCAATGTGCACGCCCACCCGACGCTCGGCGAGGCGGTGAAGGAAGCGGTGCACGGCCTCGCGGGACACATGATCAACATGTGACCCACGGGCCAACCGGCCTCCCCCTCGGGCGACTTTGCCAGCTCTTTACAACCCGCCCTCCCGCTGCCTCGTCTCTCCGCTCGATCACTGACCCGCCCCACCGCCGAACCGTCGTCCGACGGACCGGTGGGGCGGCCGACGAGAGAGAGCGATTCATGCGCCGAACTGTCCTCAGCGCCCTGGCACTTACGTGCGGCGCGGTCCTGGCGTCCACCGCGCCCGCGTTCGCGGCCGGGGCCTCCGCGTCCCCGTCCGCGGCGCCGACCGCCACCCAGGCGCCGACCCCGGCCCCCACCGCCGAACCCACCCGCAGCGCGAGCACCGCACCCTCCGCCGTACCGTCCGCCGAGCCCACCCGGGCCCCGAGCCAGGTCGCCGAGGTGCCCAGCGGCGCCCCCGACACGGGCGTCGCCCCGGTGTCGAAGTCGTCCAACGACCTGACGACCGCACTGGTCGGCGGGGGAGCCGCCGCGCTGGTCGTCGGCGGCGGCGCCTTCGTCGTCGTACGGCGTCGGAGGACGACCGGCGTATGACCTCGCTCTCCAGGCGCGCCTTCGTCACCGCGGCGACGGCATCGCTGCTCGCCGGCTGCGGCGGCGGGCACACGACCGCTCCGGCCGCGAACTCCGCCGCACCGCAAGGGAGTTCAACGCCCTCGCGGCAACCCGGCGCCAAGAAGGCACACACCCTCACCCGCTCCGTCCCGGTCACCCTGCGCGTCCCGGCGATCGGGGTCGACACCCCGGTCATGCAGCTGGGGCTGGCCTCGGACGGCACCGTCCAGGTGCCGCCGATCACCGCGCACGACCGGGCGGGCTGGTACCGGCACTCGCCGACGCCCGGCCAGACCGGGCCGTCGGTGATCCTCGGGCATGTGACCGTCGGCGCGTACGGGGACGGCGTCTTCCGCCATCTCGCGAAGCTGCGCAAGGGCGACCGGATCGAGGCGGGCCTGGAGAACGGCACGACGGCCACGTTCACCGTCACCACCGTACGGACGGTCGCCAAGGCCGAGTTCCCTACGGACGAGGTGTACGGGAACGTGGACCGTCCCGAACTGCGTCTCATCACCTGCGGCGGGACCCGTACCGGTACGGGTTACCTCGACAACGTGATCGTCTTCGCCACGCTCACCGGCTGAACTCCCGTACCCCGCACGCACTTTGCACGTACTTCGCACGTCACGACCATGGAGAGCGTTGAAACGGTCCCGCGAGAAGGCAGCGTCCGAACTGTTCGCCGCCGTCTACCCGCGCCTCGCCGGCTGGTGCCGCCGTCTCGTCGACGACGACGAGACGGCGCACGAGATCGCCTCCGAGGCGTTCACCCGGCTCTGGGCCCGGTGGACGAAGGTGGCGGAACCCCGCGGGTTCCTCTACGTCACCGCTGCCAACCTCGTCCGGGACCACTGGCGCAAACTGGAGCGCGAGCGCCGGGCCGTGCGCCGGGTCACCACCGAGGAGGCGATCCGCCCGCCGACCGAACAGACCGACCCGTCCGTACGGCTGCTCGTGCAGTCGCTGCCGGAACGACTGCGCGTCCCGATCCTCCTGCACTACTACGCTGACATGCCGATCCGGGAGGTGTCCGTGCTGACCGGGCGCAAGGAAGGAACCATCAAGGCCGACCTCCACGCGGCCCGCGAACTGCTCCGTGCCCACCTGAGGAGAAGCCTTGACCACACGATTTGACGAGGGAGACGAGAGCCCGGACATCGACCCCGACGACCCCCTCACGGTCATCCTGCGCCCCTCCTCCGCCGAGTACCTCGGCCCGCCCCCCGGCCGCTACGAGTCGATCCGCCGCGGCGCGAACCGCCGCCGCCTGCTCCGCGCGACGGTCGGCGCCGGCGCCACCTGCGCGGTGATCGTCCTCGCCGCCCTCCCGTTCCGCCTGGCCCACCACGACTCGCCTACGACCCCCACGGTGCCGCTCGCCCCACCTCCCGCGAGCAGCGCTCCTACGACCCCGCCGTCCCCGGATCCGTCCGCGACGCAGGTACCCACACCGAGGGCGAGCGCGAGCCGGAGTTCCTCCGCCGACGCCCGGAACCCGAGCCGCACGCCGGTCCCCACCACGGAACCGTCCAGGACCCCGACGGCATCGGCATCGGCGCCTTCGTCGGCGCCTTCGACGATCGCTGGTCGGTAACTCCCGCGCCCACAGGGGAATTTGCAGCCAATCCTGTCGCACATCTTGCCGACAATATTGCCGAGACGTTACACAAGTGGGTCATGGGAAGGACGACCACACTCCGCAGTAGAGTCCGCACCACCCTGGCTACCGTAAGCGTGCTCGGCCTCGGGCTGCTGTCCCCGATCGCCGTCCACGCACTGAAATCCCCTCCCGCCCAAGGGAGTTCACCCAGCTCGTCGTTGGTGGTGACCACCGCCACCGGCAAGGTCAAGGGCGAGGCCCAGACCGGGTACGACGCCTGGCTCGGCATCCCCTACGCCGCCACCCCCACCGCCGCCCACCGCTGGACCGCCCCCCGACCCGCCTCCGCCTGGAGCGGCATCCGCGACGCCACTAGCTTCGGCGATCGCTGTGCCCAGGCCTCCGGCTGGGACCCCGGCTACGAGAAGACGATCACCACCGAGGACTGCCTCGACCTCAACGTCTATGCCCCGCAAGGGAGTCGGGCCGACACCCCGGTCGTGGTGTGGATCCACGGCGGCGGTTTCACCGGCGGCGCCGGTCAGGACACCAACCCGCGCAAGTTCGTCCAGCAGACGGGCGCGATCGTCGTCACCGTCAACTACCGCCTGGGCCCGCTCGGTTACCTCAACCTGCCGCAACTCCGCGCCGAGAACGCCAACGGCGCCGGAAACTACGGCCTGTTGGACCAGCAGACGGCACTGCGCTGGGTGCGGGCCAACATCAAGCACTTCGGCGGCGACGCCGGCAACGTCACCATCGCGGGCCAGTCCGCGGGCGGCAGTTCGGTCTGCGACCAGCTCGCCTCGCCCACCGCCAAGGGCCTGTTCGCGCGGGCCGTCATCATGAGCGGCAGCTGTGGCCTCCAGACGGCGGCGGCCGGGGAGACGCAGAGCCAGGCCTTCGTCAAGCAGATCGGCTGCGCCACCGCCTCCGACGTCCTCGCCTGCCTGCGCGCCAAGCCCGCCTCGGCGATCGTCGCCGCCCAACTGAAGGCCCCGGTCCGCCCGTCCCTGGGCGGCACGGCCTTCCCGCTCGACCCGGGAACGGCCGTACAGACCGGAAACTTCACCAAGGTCCCGGTCATGCTCGGCCAGACCAACAGCGAACGCGGCCTGTTCACCTTCCAGAACTACGACTACCTCGGCACCCCGATGACCGCCGACCAGTACATCCAGGCCGTGAAGTCGACGTACGGCACCAACGCCGACAAGGTCCTCGCCGAGTACCCGCTCTCCGCCTACCCCACCCCGGGCCAGGCCTGGACCGCCGTCCAGAACGGCTCGACCTCCTACGACCGCCAACAGCTGATGGCCCGGCTGTCGAGGTGGGTGCCGACGTACGCCTACGAGTTCGCCGAGAGCGACACCCCGCACTTCACGTCGATCTACCGCCTCCAGCAACAGAGCGCCACGGCACGGGACTTCCCCTTCGGCGGCGCCATCCATGTCGACGACCTGGGCTACATCTGGGACTACCTGGGCCAGACGTTGCCGTACGACGACGACCAACTGGAGCTGTCCCGCCAGATGATCACCTTCTGGGATCACTTCACCACTACCGGCACCCCGAACGGCCCGGGCACCCCGACCTGGCCGAAGTACAGCACCAAGACAGGGGAGTTGATGTCGCTGAAGGCCTGCGACACGGCCCCGTCGAGCAACAGGCCCCCGGCGGCGTGCTCCAAGGTCACCGGTGACTTCGCGCAGGAACACGACCTGGCCTTCTGGCAGAGCCTGGGTTCGGCGTGAGGTTCCCAACTCCGCGCGGGGCGAGGAGGTTTCACCACCTCCTCGCCCTTCTGGCGACCCTCCTCCTGACCGTGGGCGGCAGCACGGCCGCCGCCCACGGCTCCACCACAGGCACCTTCTCGCCCCAGGTGACCCGCACCGGCACCGGTCCCACCGGCTACCAAGTCACCTTCCGCTACCGGGACTCGAAGGCCACCCGAGTCCAGCTCAAGGGTGAGTGGTACTTCGCGAACCCCTACGAACTCTCCGCCCTCTCCAGCCCCGAGGGCAGCACCGTCGAGACCCCGGGGACGACTCCGGCCGACTGGCGCCCGGGAGACATCCCGATCGCTTACCCGAACTCTCCGGCCGCCAACTGGCCGGTGGTGGACATGAAAAGGGGCGCCGGGGGAGTGTGGACGTACACGACACCCCTCCCGTCCGGCGTCTTCACCTACTCCTTCTACGTCGACTGCGCGGACCCGACCCAGACCGGCTGCACGGCGCACTCGGACCCGGCCAACCCGCCCTGGAACGACCACAACGGCAGGGCGACCGGCACGGTAGAGGCGACCAGCCAGGTGTACGTCCCCGCAGACCCGGCCTTCGACACGGTCGACTACGCCTGGCAGGGCCCGAGTCGGACCCACGGCAAGCTGACCCACGTCACCTACCGGTCCCCGACCTCCCTCACCCCACCCGGCGAGAACTACCTCTCCGTCTACACCCCACCCGGCTACGACCCGCACCGCGCGCAGCCGTACCCCACGCTCTACCTCTTCAGCGGCGACGGGACCGAGATGGACTGGAGCACCCAGGGCGACGCGGGCAACATCCTCGACCACCTGATCTCCACCGGGCAGATCCAGCCGATGGTGGTGGTGATGCCCAACACGGCGGGCTACCCGGACTCGACGAACTATGCGGCGTTCGACGCCAACCTGCTCAACACCCTTGTCCCGTACGTGGATTCGCACTACCACGTCGCCACGGACCCGGCCCGCCGAGCCGCAGCCGGCCTGGGCTACGGCGCCTCCCTCACCAACTCGCTCCTCTTCGAACACACCGAGGCCTTCGGCTCGTACGGCGCGATGAGCCCCGGCCTGCGCGGCAACTACACGCTCCCGACGACCCTCACCGCCCAACAGGCCGCCGCGCTACGGCAGGTGAACATCTTCGTCGGCGGTGGCCGGCAGGACCCCAGCCACTACTACCACGCGAGCGAGATCACCCTGCTGAACCGGGCGGCCGTCCCCGTCACCCCCGGCTTCGTCAACGGCGGCCACAACTGGTTCGCGTGGCGCCTCGGCCTCAGTGACTTCCTGACCCACACGGCCTTCTTCCCGCAGGCCGCGGGCTAGAGAGGAGAGGCAGAAGGGCGGAGGAGCGAAAGCTCGGGCGAGCCGACGCCGCTACGGCTACGGCTTGTCCAGGTCACGCCCGACGGCGGCGGCAGCCTCTCGCACGGCGGCGGCCAGTCGGTCGTACGGCGTGCCGGTGGTGGCCGTGACCGACACGGCCGCCACCGTGACACCGCCCCTCAACACCGGTGCCGCCAGGGACAGTTCGCCCAGCCGGTACTCCTCGTGCGCGGCGGCGAGGCCCGTCGTGCGGACGCGGGCGAGCTGGGCGGCGAGGGGGCCCGGCGCGGTCAGCGTGTGGGGGGTGTGGCGTTCGACGGCGGCCGGTGGGCCGTGTCCGTGGGCCAGCAGGACCTTGCCCGCGGCGGTCGCGTACAGCGGGAGCCGTTCGCCGCTGACCAGGCACAGCGCCGTACCGTCCGCCGGAACGGCGATGTCGGCGTGGCCTCCCGTGCGTGCGGACAGCGCACGGAGCGCGGGCAGCGCCGCGTCCAGCAGGCCGCGAGGGCAGGGCGCCGCCGCGCCGAGCGCCCGGATGCGGGTGCCCAGGCGGTAGGAACCGTCGGCCGCCCGCTCCAGCCCGCCCCACGTCACCAGCTCCCGGACCATCCGCAGCACGGTGGGCAACGGCAGCCCCGTCCGCCGCGCGATGTCCGTCAGCCGCAGGGTGTCCGGCGCGCCCACGAAGGCGTCCAGCACCGAGAAGACCCGCCCGGCCACGCTCTCGGCCATGAATCCCCGATCCTTCATCGCGACTGTCATCCCGACTTTCATCCAGTGAAAGCCCGGCGTTGCCGCCGCCCGGCACGTCCCGCGAAGGTCAACGCATGACTCTCGACCTCTCTTCCGACGAGCTGCTGTCCACCACCCGGGCCGTCCGCCACCGCCTCGACCTCATCCGGCCCGTACCTCCTCAACTCCTTCAGGAATGCGTCGACTTGGCGGTGCAGGCGCCGACCGGACGCAACCGTCAGCGCTGGCACTTCGTCATCGTCACCGACCCGGAGCGACGGGCCGCCCTCGCCGAGGTGTGGCGGGCCGGGGTGAGCACGCCGGGAGCCTCCGACCCCGTCCCGGCGCGCGACGTGCGCCGGGCGGGCGTCGCCCACATGGAGCGGGTGTACTCCGGCGCCGCCCACCTCTACGAGCACCTCCACGAGGTCCCGGCGATCGTCGTCCCGTGCGTGGAGGGCCGTACCGACGACGCACCCGTGCTCCGTCAGGCGGGCACCTGGGGATCCATCCTCCCGGCCGTGTGGAGCTTCATGCTCGCCGCCCGCGCCCGGGGCCTCGGCACCTGCTGGACCACGGGCAACCTCGTCCACGAGACGGAGGCGGCCCGTGTCCTCGGCATCCCGTACGCCGACGTGATGCAGGCGGCCCTCATCCCCGTCGCGTACACCCTCGGCACGGACTTCCGGCGGGCCCGCCGTGTCCCTCGCGAGGAGGTCCTCCACTGGGACGGGTGGTGACGCGGCGGAGCAGCCTCTCCGGAACTGTTTTGAACACGTTCAATTCTCGGCGTACGCTGCTGCCATGAGCGACAGAGCCGCCCTCCTGAAGGGCATCCGCGCCTGGCTGGTCCTGTTCGTCGTCTGCCTGGTGCTCAGCGGCGCCACGGCCTTCCCGCTGGTCCACGAACTCCGGTGGACCGAGGACGTGTTGAGGTCCCTGTCCGTACCGCACTACCTGCCCACCCTGATGGACTGGATCGTGCGGGTACGCCAGGGACTCGACACCGCCGACACCGACTACCCCTTCCTCCTCTACGGCACGGACTGGCTGGCCTTCGCCCACCTCGTCATCGCGATCGCCTTCTACGGCCCCTACCGCGACCCCGTCCGCAACATCTGGGTGGTCGAGTTCGCGATGATCGCCTGCGCCGGGATCGTCCCGCTCGCCCTGATCTGCGGGCCGATCCGCGGAATTCCCTTCTGGTGGACGGTGATCGACATGTCCTTCGGCGTCATCGGGATCGTCCCGCTGTACGTCGTACGGAGGAAGATCAAGCGCCTGGAGGCCGTGACGCTCACGTCAACTCCCGCTCTCGCGACGGCTACTTGAGCGCCGCCAGCGCGATCCGCTCCGCCACCGCGTTCATCGACTCGCCCTTCGCGTCCGTGGAGTTGACCGAGTAGACGAGGGTGCGGGACAGGTCGCGGGTGGCGAGGACGACGGCGCTGTAGCCGTACCGGGAGCCCGACTTGAGCCAGTACACCTTGCCGTCGTACTCGAAGCGCTGGAGCCCCGCGCTGTAACTGGCGCCCTCGATGCCCGCCGGGACCGTGAACATCTCCCGCAGCTGCGGCCCCGGCACGATCCGGCCCCGGAACAGTGAGGTGATCAGCCGCTCCAGGTCGGCGGTCGTCGAGATCATGTCGCCGGCCGCCCAGCGGTCCGCCTGGTTCCAGTCGGTGACGTCCACGAACTTCGGTGTCCCGTCGGCCTGTTGGACCAGCTGGTAGCCGTGGTTGTGCGGGCCCCGGATGCGCGGATCGGTGCCGGGGAAGTACGTGTCCCGCATGCCCGCCGGGCGCAGGACGAGCCGCGTGGCTTCGGTCGCGTACGAGTGGCCCGTCACCTTCTCGATCAGCAGGCCGAGGATCGTGTAGTTGATGTTCAGGTAGTCCTGTTGCTCACCCGGCCGGAACTCCGGCCCCTTCGCCACCGCCGACGCCACCACCTGCCTTGGCGTCAGCGTGTCGAAGCGGTGCGCGTACTGGTCCTCGAAGGCGTCCCCGAAACCGTCGCCGGCCTGGATCCCGCTGGTGTGGTTCAGCAACTGTCGTACGGAGACGGGCTCGAAGGCCTTGGTGAGGAGCCCCGGGAGGTAGTGCTGGATCGGGGTGTCCAGGTCGACCTTCCCCCACGCCGCTAGCCGCAGCACGGTCGCCGCCGTCACGATCTTCGTCGTCGAACCGGCCCGGAACCGCGCGTCGGGATCGGCGGCGGCACCGCTCGCCAGATCGTGCACACCCGCGCTGCCGCGCCAGGTCCCGTCGGTGCCTCCCACCCGTACGAGAGCCGCCGTCGCGTCGGAGTCGGGGAGCCCGGCGAGCGCGGCGCGCAGCGCGTCGGCGTCCGGAGCGGTCGTCCGCCGTGCGGTGGCCGACGGGGGTGCGGCGAACGCGGGGGCCGCCAACGGGCCTGCCGCCAGGGCGAGTACGAGGGAGGCGGTGAGGACGGTGGTGCGACGACGGGGGCGCATCGGCTGCTCCTGTGATCTCCGGCGGGTGTCGGTGATCAGCCTCGTCCCGCGCGGGCGTAGGCGGATCGTCGGCGAGGAGGGTGCCGACCCTGGTGCGGCCCGGAGCAACTGCCGTACAGGACAAGGGGTTTGTGGGGGATGCCCCCTACGGGGCCCAACTCGGCACGCCTGACGAGGAGTTGAAGCCGGCGCTGAAACCGGTGTTGAACTCGGCGCCGGAAAAACTGTTATCGCGGAGGCCTTCACTCCGTCTCCCTCTGCGTCCCCAGTCTCCTCACGCACCGGAGCCACCCACATGGCCACCAGCGCACGCAAGCCCAGCAACAAGCACCGCCTCACCCGTCGGGGCCTCTTCACCCTCGGCGGGGGAGTCGCGGCGGCGGGAGTCGTCGGAGGCGGGATCGCCGCGTTCTCCGGGGGAGGGGCGGACGCCGCGCAGACCGGTACGGCCACCGCCATCGGCACCGCGACCGCCCGCCCACCGGCCCTGACGCACCCGGGCATGCTGCACAACGCCGGCGACCTGCACCGCGCCAAGGTCCGCGTCGCCGCCCGCAAGAACCCCTGGCTGAAGGGGTGGACGCGGCTCACCGACAACCGCCATTCCGCGAGCACTTGGGTGCCCCGCCCGCAGGCCGTGGTCGTACGCGGCGGCACCGGCCAGAACTACGGCATCCTCTACAACGACATCCACGCCGCCTACCAGAACGCCCTGCGCTGGCAGATCGGCGGCACAAAGGCCAACGGTGACACGGCGGTTGCCATCCTCAACGCCTGGTCGGCCACGCTCACTACGGTCAACGGCAACGCCGACCGCTTCCTGGCCTCCGGCATCTACGGCTACCAGTTCGCGAACGCCGCCGAACTCGTCCGCGACCACCCGCACTTCGAGTTCGCCCGCTTCAAGAAGATGCTGCGCACGGTGTTCACGCCGATGAACATCGACTTCCTCACGAACCACAACACCGCCAACATCACCAACTACTGGGCGAATTGGGACCTCTGCAACGTCGCCTCCCTCATGGCCACCGGCATCCTCTGCGACGACCGCGCCACCTTCCAGCGCGCGGTCACCTACATGAGGTCCGGCGCGGGCAACGGCTCGTTCAAGCACGCCATCCCCTTCGTCTACGGCGGCCAGGACCTCGCCCAGTGGCAGGAGAGCGGCCGCGACCAGGGCCACACCACGATGGGCATCGGTCTGCTGGGCGCGATCTGCGAAATGGCCTGGAACCAGAACGTCGACCTCTACGGCTACCTCGACAACCGCTTCATGAAGGCCGCCGAGTACGTCGCCAAGTACAACCTCGGCGCGGGCGTGCCCTTCACGACGTACGCCTGGCGCAGCGGCCAGGGCAACGGCAAGTACATGGAACAGCCTGTGATCTCCGACATAGCCCGCGGCACCGTTCGCCCGGTTTGGGAGATTCTGCACAACCACTACGCCCGCCGCCGACGCCTCTCCACCCCGTTCATCACCCTCATGGCTGAGAAGGTGCGTGCGGAGGGCGGTGGTGGCGACTACGGCCCGAACAGCGGCGGTTACGACCAGCTCGGCTTCGGAACGCTGCTGTACACCAAGTGACACCGGGGAGGGCGAGGGGCGACGTGGACGGGCGGCAGTGGCACTCCACCATCGCGGCGGCACAGGCCGGTGACCGGCGGGCGCTGGACGAACTGGTCGCGGGCTGGCTGCCGTTGGTCTACAACGTGGTCGGCCGCGCCCTCAACGGCCATGCCGACGTGGACGACGTGGTCCAGGAGACGATGCTCCGCGCCGTCGACCACCTCGGTTCGCTCCGCGACCCCGACAGCTTCCGGTCCTGGCTGGTGGCGATCGCCATGCGCCAGATCCGCGACCGGGCCCGCCGCCGCAAAACCCCCGACCAACTGCCGGACGGACTACCGGGGGACGCCGCCGACTTCGCCGAACTCACCGTGCTGCGGCTCCAGTTGGAGGGCCAGCGGCGCGAGGTCGCGGAGGCGGTGCGCTGGCTCGACGACGAGGACCGCCAACTCCTCTCCCTGTGGTGGCTGGAGGTCGCGGGCGAACTCACCCGCCGTGAACTGGCGTCGGCGGTCGGCATCAGCCGTCAGCACGCGGCGGTCCGCGTCCAGCGGATGAAGGAACGCCTGGAGAACGCCCGAGGCATCGTCCGCGCCCTCGACGGCGCCTGCCCCGACCTCCGCGACGTCACCGCCCGCTGGGACGGCCGCCGCGACTCGGTCTGGCGCAAACGCCTCGCCCGGCACCTACGGGGCTGCGCCTACTGCGGCGACCCCCGCGAGTCCGTCGTACCGGCGGAACGCCTCCTCGTCGGCATCGCCCTCGTCCCGCTTCCCCTCGGCTTCACGTTGTCGCTCGCCTTCGGGGCGAAGACGGCGGCGGCAGCGGCGGGGATGGGCGTGGCCGGGGCTGCCTTTGGATTCGGGGCGGCGGGTGGGGCGGGTGGGGTGGCGGGGGCGGTCGGGACTGCTGGGGCAGCGGGGGTGGCTGGTGCGGCGGGGGTCGCGGGATCGGCGGGTGCGGGTGGCGCGGGCGCTGCTGGGGCTGTGGGTGCGGCGGGGTTCGTGGGCTCGACGGGTGTGGCAGGGGGCGTGGGGTCGGCGGGTGCTGCGGGTGCCGGTGGGGCCGTAGGGGCGGCTGGTTCGGCGGGTGTTTCCGGCGTTGCGGGCTCCGCAGGAGTGGCCGGCTCGGCGGGTGCCGTCGGGAGCGCGGGTGCCGCGGGTTCGGCAGGAGCAGCGGGTGTTTCGGGCGCCGCAGGTTCGGCAGGGGCCGCCAGCGCTTCGGGTGCTGCGGGCTCGGCCGGGACCGTCGGTGCTTCGGGTGTCGCCGGTTCGGCGGGGGCCTCGGGGGCGGCGGGGGCGGCGGCCGGTTCTGCCGGGGGAGCCGGTGGGGCTGGTGGGGCTGTCGGCTGGTCGGCCAAGGTGCTCGGGGTGTTGACCAAGCCCGCGGTCGCCGTGGCGGCGGGTGCGACGATCGCCGCGGGTGGCGTCTACGTCGTCACCCACTCCCCGAACGACCCGCCCCCCAAGGCCCTCACGCCCACGGCGGCGGCCACCACACCAGGCCCGGGAGCCGGCACCCCGACCACCGCGTCCCCCTCGCGCTCCACGTCGACGTCCGCGTCCCCTTCCCCCTCGCCGTCCCCTTCCTCGTCGAAGACGACCACCGGCCCCTACGGCTCGGTCGTCGACGCCGTGGACCGGGCGCCGAACCCCGACACCCCGCCCGCCGCCCTCCCGCACCGCCCCGCGTCCGGCGTGACCAGCACGGGCGGCGCGCACGCCACGATGAACCATCGCGGGGACAACGTGACGCTCAGCGGCCAGGGTTATGTCCTCGTCCGCTGGCAGATCTCCCCGCAGTACCGCAACGGCGCGCTGGTGATGCCGAGTTGGACCGCCCTGAAGGGCAAGCTCTTCCACGTGGCCTCGGGCGGCGGCCGCCGGATGGACGACCCGGTCAGCACCACCGACACCACCGCGACCGGCATGGGCAACTCGACCACCGGCTACGACGTCCTGCCCACCGGCACCCAACAGATGTGGCAGAACGAGTACTTCTACATCGACGGCAGCGTCACCCTCACCGTCAACGAACGTGGCGCGGACTACGGCCTGAACGTCTTCCCCACCACCTGGGACGCGGTGAACAAGGACATCACCACCGGCCCCACCCAGGGCGCGACCCGCTACGGCCTGACCCGGGACACCGGCAAGGACAACACCCCGATCCCGCAGTACGTCACCCGCACGACCCCGGCCGACCCGGCAACGGTGGCTCAGGAGTCCCGCGTGTAGTCGTCCTGCGCGGCCATGACCTCGTCCCCGTGCTCGAAGGCCCAGGCCCCGAACGCGTCGATCGGGTCGAGCAATGTCCGCCCCAGTGTGGTGAGTTCGTACTCCACGAGGGGCGACGAGCATGAAGGTGCGCATCGGCGCCGGCTTCCGACTGCTCACTGCGGGCGGCCCCTCCGCCGCAGCGCAACTCGCCGTCGCCGCAAGCCCGGAGGCCCGTGTCGTCAAGGCGTTCAACCTCTGCTACGACCCCGAAGCCCTCGCGGTCGTACGCCAGTTGGTGCGGGACATGGGGTGCGAGCCGTTCGCGGCGGGGGAGTTGGAGCAGGGCGCGGCGTTGCTGGAGGCGACCGCCGCGCTGTTGATCCGGCTGTGGGTGGGGGAGGGAGTGGACGCTCAATCGATCGCCCCGCCAAGGGAGTTGGTGGGGCGGCGGGAGGTGTCAGAGGTGTCCCTCAGCCCTTCTTCCTGAGCCCGCAGAGCACGTCGACGCGGTTGGTGGTGATCGAGTCGACGCCCATGTCGAGGAGGCGGCGCATCGAGCGGCGGGTGTCCGGGGTCCAGACGGAGA
Source organism: Streptomyces sp. NPDC050528 (assembly GCF_044457795.1). Classification (NCBI taxonomy): domain Bacteria; kingdom Bacillati; phylum Actinomycetota; class Actinomycetes; order Kitasatosporales; family Streptomycetaceae; genus Streptomyces; species Streptomyces sp. NPDC050528. Next base: position 185,159 of record NZ_JBITHH010000001.1, on the reverse strand, counting down.
GGAGGTAGCCGTCGCGGTGGACGCGGGCGGTGAGGTCCCGATCGACCAGTGTGAAGCGGTAGTTGAGCCAGCGCGGCCGTACCGCTTCGAGGACCGCGGGGCGCGGGGGAGCGAGCGAGGTCCAGGTCAGGGCGATCTCGGCGGAGGGGTCGGCCGCGCGGACGGCGAGCATGGCGTCGGCGCCCGCGCAGTAGTACACGCGGTCCTCCGCGCCGTACTCGCGGATCGCGTCCACGATCCGGCGCGCGGCGCGCTGGTCGGCGGGCCCGGGCAGGTCGACCATCACCCGGCTGCCCTCGGTCGCGGCCAGCGCCTCGACCAGCGTCGGCACACGGCCCTCCGTGAGCCCTCGCACCTCGTCCACCGACAGCGAGGCCAGCGGCCGTTCCAGCCCCCACAGCCGTTTCAGCGTCTCGTCGTGCAGCAGCACGGGGACGCCGTCACGGGTCAGCCGTACGTCGAACTCGACTGCGTCCGCGCCCTGTTCGAGCGCGGAACGCAGCGAGTCGATGGTGTTCTCGCGGACACGGTAGGGGTCGCCGCGATGGCCCACGGCGGTCACGTTCTGCATGGGCCCCATTGTGCTGGTTGTCGGCGCGCGCCGGTTGTCAGGGCGCGAGCCACGCGGAGGTGTAGGTGTCGATCTCGTCCTCGATACGGGCCTGGCCGGCCGCGTCGAGGAAGGAGGCCCGCACGGCGTTCTTCGCGAGGTCGGCGACCCCGCGCTCGTCGAGGTCGAGGAGGCGGGCGGCGACCGCGTACTCGTTGTTGAGGTCCGTGCCGAACATCGGCGGGTCGTCGGAGTTGATCGTGACGAGGACCCCGGCGCTGACGAACTCCTTGATCGGGTGCTCGTCGAGCGTGCGGACCGCGCGGGTGGCGATGTTGGAGGTCGGGCAGACCTCCAGCGCGATGCCGCGCTCGGCGAGGTGGGCGAGCAGCTTGGGGTCCTGGGCGGAGGTGGTGCCGTGGCCGATGCGCTCGGCGCGCAGGTCGTTCAGGGCGTCCCAGACCGTCTCGGGGCCGGTGGTCTCACCGGCGTGCGGTACGGAGTGCAGGCCGGCGGCGATGGCCCGGTCGAAGTACGGCTTGAACTGCGGCCGCGGTACGCCGATCTCGGGCCCGCCGAGCCCGAACGACACGAGCCCCTCCGGCCGTACCCGGTCCTCGGTGGCGAGCCGTACGGTCTCCTCGGCGGCTTCGAGCCCGGCCTCACCGGGGATGTCGAAGCACCACCGCAGTACGGTTCCGAACTCCGCTTCCGCCGCCTTGCGGGCGTCCTCGATCGCGTCCATGAAGGCCCGCTCGTCGATCCCGCGCCGCGTCGACGAGAACGGCGTGATCGTCAACTCCGCGTACCGCACCTGCTGTCGGGCCATGTCCCGGGCGACCTCGTAGGTCAGCAGCCGTACGTCCTCCGGCGTGCGGATCAGATCCACGACGGACAGATACACGTCGATGAAGTGCGCGAAGTCCGTGAAGCTGAAGTAGTCGACCAGGGCTTCGGGGTCGGTGGGCACCTTGGAGTCGGAGTGCCGGGCGGCCAGCTCCGAGACGATCCGCGGGGAGGCGGAGCCGACGTGATGGACGTGCAGTTCGGCCTTCGGCAGCCCGGCGATAAAGGCATGCAGGTCACGGGCCTGACCGGCGGCGGGTGCGGCGCTGTGGTCGGACAAGGTTCCTCCCCGGAACGGCGTCCCGGGCAGTGCGGTACGGGGCGCGGGTGATCGGCTGATCGTTGACTCGGGATCATCGTAGGCCGGGGTGGGGTGGGGTGCGCTGGGGTGGGGTGGGGCGGGGTCGGGGGTGGTGGCTTGGGGTCTCGTTGCCGGGTGCGGGTGTGTGGGGGCTGGTCGCGCAGTTCCCCGCGCCCCTGAGGGGGTCGGGGTGGGCCGGGGTCAGAGGTGCGGGGCCCGCAGCGGGTGGTCGGTGGGGTCGGGGTCGTGGCGGTACGGCGAGCCCGCCGCCGGTCGGGCCCTTTGGTTTCTCACCATGGTTGAACGAGTTGGTGCCGGCTGAGCGGCGGGCTGCGCCGTACCGCCACGACCCGCTCCCGTCTCGTCGGCGGCTGCGGGCGAGTGGGCCATCCCGGCTGGTTCCGGGCGATGCTTGGGGGCCGGAGTCCGTGGTGCCGTCCATGGTGGCCGGTGATGGTGATGTTGATGGCGTCCGGGCCAGCCCGCGTGGCGGAGGTGGCCCGGGGACGCTCTAGCATGGTCGGTCTGACGATCGACCGACGGGGACGGGGACACGACGTGGGGGACCAGACACAGCCGGACGGCGGCGTGGGGGCGAACGGCGACCCGTGGGCGCCGCCGGAGAGCAAGCCGTCACTGGAGAAGAGCGTGCCGCAGCAGCCGGCGCCGGGACAGCAGCCCGCCCCCGGGCAGTGGGCCGCTCCGCAGGACCAGCAGCCTCCGCCGCAGTCGCCGTCCGTGCACAGCCAGGCCACGGTGACCGCCATGCCGTCCGACGGCTTCGCCCCACCCGCACCCGGCACACCTCCCAACACCCCCGGCTACGGTCCCCCCGGCACACCCCAGGGCCTCCCCACCTACGGCGCCCCGGGCTACGGCCAGCCCGGCCCACAGAACGGCCCCGGCCCCGGAATGCCTGGCGGCGGTCCCGGAATGCCCGGCGGCTACGGCTACCCCGGCTACCCGCAGGGCTACGGCTACCCGGGTATGCCGATGGCCCCGCAGAACAACATGGGCACCGCCGCGATGGTGCTGGGCATCCTGTCCTGCTGCCTGTTCTGCATCTACGGCGTCGTGTCCCTCGGCCTAGGCATCACCGCGATCATCCTCGGCATCAAGGGCAAGAAGCGCGCCGACCGCGGCGAGGCCACGAACCGCGGCCAGGCCCAGGCGGGTCTGATCACGGGCATCATCGGAACCGTCCTGGGCGTCATCACGGCCGCCGCGCTGATCGCCACGATCGTGTACGCCATCAACCACGACGACAGCACCGACACCTCGGACTCGGACCCCTTCTACAACTCCGCCCCGAGCCTGACGGCGCCCCCGGTCCTGCCCCAGATCTGACCCCGCCCGGGCACCAGCCCCACTTCACACCCACGGGAGCCAGCACACGCTGGCTCCCGTGGGTGTTCCCATGCCCATGCTCATGCCTGTGCCCGCGATCGCGTATCCCCGCCCGGACCAGCCGGGATGGCCCACGCGCCCGCAGCCGCCGACGAGACGGGAGCGGGTCGTGGCGGTACGGCGCAGCCCGCCGCTCAGCCGGCACCAACCCGTTCAACCATGCTGAGAAACCAAAGGGCCCGACCGGCGGCGGGCTCGCCGTACCGCCACGACCCCGACCCACCCACACACCCGCTGCGGACCCCCGCACCAACCCCGACCAACTACACCGTCACGCCGTAATGTCCTTCGCCGTAAACCGCGCCCAGGCCGCCGACCCGAACACCGCCGCGTACAACGCCTGAAGCCCCAGGTTCTTCACCAGGTCGTCCCAGTACACCGGTTCACGCATGAGGTCGGCGAAGGACAACCAGTAATGGGAGAAGAAGTACGGCTGGAGCGCGTGCAGTTGGGGAATCTGGTCAAGAATCTGAACGGTGATCAACAGCCCCACGGTGGTCGCCATCGCCGCGATACCGCTGCTGGTCATGGTCGAGATGAACAGCCCCAGGGCCGCGATGCCGACAAGAGACGCGGCCACCACGAGGGCGATCAACAACGCCCGCCCCAACCCCTCCGCGAAGCTGATCTGCGTACCGGAGATGGTCGTCAGATCCCCCAGCGGAAAGAGCAACGCCCCGACTGTGAGCGCCGACAGCGCCACCACGAGCGTGGCCACCACGCAAAACGCCATCACCGTCGCGTACTTGGTGAGCAACAGCCGAGTACGACCGGCCGGAGCCACCAGGAGATACCGCAGGGTCCCCCCGCTGGCCTCACCGGCAATCGCGTCACCCGCGACAACCCCGATGGCCATAGGCAGGAAAAACGGAAGCGTGGCGGCCAACGCCGTGAACACCAGGAACAGCCCGTTGTTGGTGATCTGCGCGATGAACGCCGGTCCACCGCCCCCGTCCCCACGCCCAGGCCCACCCCCATCCTGCGTCTCCAACTTGACCGCGATCCCGACCAGAATCGGCACAGCGGCCAGCACACCGAGCAACGCAAGCGTGCGCCACCGCCGGAACGTCGTCACGAGCTCGCTGCGCAGCAACCCGAACGTCCACACCAACCGCGGCGCCCGCAAGGCGACTTCAGCCTGCGACATCGAACCCCTCCCCCGTCAACGCCACGAACGCGTCCTCCAGAGAAGCCCGTTCAACCCCGAAGCCCCGCACCCGCACCCCGGCCGTCACCAACGCCTTGTTCACATCACCGAGTTCACGATCGGGCGGCTCCGCAGTCACCCGCTCCTCCGCCACAACGACATCGGCGAGCCCCAGTTCCTTCAGCACCCGCGCCGCGTCCCCGGCATCAGGCGTGTCCACGAACAACCGCCCCCGCGTCCCCGCAGCCAGCTCGGCCACCGACCCCTGCGTGATCAGCCGCCCCTGCGCCATCACCGCCGCATGCGTACAGACCTGCTCGATCTCATCAAGGAGATGGGAGGAGAGAAAAACGGTCGTACCGTCGGACGCCAACTCCCGGATCAGAGACCGGATTTCACGCATCCCCTGCGGATCGAGCCCATTGGTCGGCTCGTCCAGAACAAGCAGCTCCCGAGGCTGAAGCAGAGCAGAGGCGAGCCCCAACCGCTGCTTCATCCCCAGGGAGTAAGCCTTCGCCTTCTTCCCGGAAGCCGCGGTCAGCCCGACCCGGTCCAGCGCGGCGGCGACACGATCCCGCCGGGTACGCGGATCGGCGGTGGGATCGGCGGCGTCGTAGCGCAGCAGATTGTCGCGGCCGGAGAGAAACCCGTACAACGCAGGCCCCTCGATCAGCGCACCGACCCGAGGCAGAACCGTACGCACAGACCGAGGCATGGGCCGCCCCAGCACCCGAGCCGTACCCGACGTCGGTTCGATGAGCCCCATCAACATGCGAATGGTGGTGGTCTTGCCCGATCCATTGGGCCCGAGGAAGCCGAAGACGCTGCCCGCCGGGACGGTCAGGTCGAGACCGTCCACGGCGAGCTGCCCGCCGCGAAAGCGCTTGGTGAGTCCACGGGTGGCGATGATGCCGTCACCCGCGTCCACCTGTTCCGGCACTTCGGCGGAAGGTCCGCCCATCGACTCCTCGATTCGCCCAATTCGCGGTCACCGCACGGGACTTACCCCGCACGGTACCTACTTGGCACTTACTTGGCCGCGTCCGCGGCCTTGACCAACGCACTCTTGGTGACAGCCCCGACATACACCTTGCCGTCATCCGTGATCAGGGCATTGACCAGCCGGGTGGAGAACACCGTGCCCTTGCCGAAGTCACCCTTCACCTGGTCCCCGAGCGAGTTCAGGAACCCACCGAGGTCACCGCTGCCGGACGAGGAGCCGGTCGGAACACCCTGGCCGCCGGTCTCGAAGACGGCGATGGAGTTCCAGCCCTTGCCGATGACGGTGGGCTCGTCGGCGCCCTTGGCGAGGCCCTTGTCGTCCTTGTTCGCCTTGCCGTCCTTGCCGAACGGGGCGGAGTGGTCCGGAGTCGCCTTGCTCGCGCTGTCCTCCGTGGTGACCTTCGCACCCTTCGGCGTCTTGAAGTCGAAGGTCGAGGCGGCCGGCTTGCCGAGGCTCAGCTGCGTGAAGCCTACGTCCACGACGGCCGCGCCGCCGCTCGCCGGGGTGAGCGTGAACTTGAGCGGCAGACCGGTCTTCGCATCCACCGCGACACTGATCGTGCCCACCGTCGTACCGGTCTGCTTCGGCTTGATCAGCAGCTTGTAGGCATCCCGCCCGGCGACATGCTCAGTACCGTCGACCGTCACAGACGTCGTGTCGTCGACCGACTTCAACGCCTCGTCGGTGAGGCCCTTGGGCGTGGCCCGGGTCTCGTCGCTCTTCGCGGCGCCCGCGGCCGTCGTACCGTGGAAGACCTCGTTCGACTTGCTGTCGTAACCCCAGACGTCCTTGCCGTTGTGGATGAGGCTGTACTCCGCCGCGTTCTCCAGCAGCGAGACCTTCTGCTTGTCGGGGCCGTCGGCCGCGACGCGCAGGGTGTGGGTGCCGGAGGCCAGCTCGGTGAGCTTGGTCGTCGGGTCGGCGGAGGAGCCGTCGCCGGACTTCGCGGCGCCGGACATCAGGTTGCTCTCCAGGCCGCCGAGGTCCGGCAGGCCGAGGTCCGTGCTGATCTTCACCGTGCCGGACAGCTGCTGGACGTCCGACTTGGCGATCTTGTCGAGGAGCTGCTGAGCGGTGATCTTCGGAAGGTTCGGGTCGCCGGAGTCGGCGAGCGCGGGGACCAGTCCGATGGTCGCGGCCGCCACCCCCACCACGGTGACCGGGACGATGTACCGCGCCGCCCTGCGCCGCCCGGCCCGGAGCTCGTCGCGCTCTCCGGTGTCCGTGCTGTCGTCGGTTTCGTACGGTGCCATGTCTGCCTTACCTCCGTCGTCGGCGGCGGCCAACCCGTCCTGTACTCGTCCCACCCTGAGCCGCCATTCTCACCCGATTCGGTGAGGAGTGGTGTTTTCCGTGTTCTCCATCTGACCAAATCGGCGAGAGATAAGCGTCAGACCCGGGAGGCAACTCCACGTACTCCTGCGGTATGACACACGGAGGCGACGCCTCCCCGAAACCCCTAGGGGGAAGACGCCGCCCGCGCAGGGCAGTTGACCGGCACCGGCCAGGACGACCGCATCCTGCGCTCCCCTCCACGTCACACGCATCGCATCGCATCGCATCGAGTAATAAACGGCCCGAATCCGTACTTAAGGGTGGCACCACACCGCATCGACCAAAGGGGTCGCCATGCACGCCACCCATCACCTCACCGGATACGCGGCCACGGGCGCCGCGATCCTGACCCTCACACTCGCCGGCTGCGGGAGCGGCGGCAGTGGAAGCGGCGGCTCCGCCGCCATGCCGGCCGCGGTCACCACGGGGACGACCCTCATGACCGCCAAGGTCGCCAAGGTCGGCACCGTCGTGACCGACAGCAAGGGGTACGTCCTCTACCGCTTCGACGCGGACTCCGCCCACCCGACGAGGATCAGCTGCTACGGCACCTGCGCGGCCGTCTGGCCCGCCGCGACCGCCAAGGGCTCCGTCACCGTCAAGGGCATCGACAAGAGCCTCGTCTCCACGGCGAAGCGCTCCGGCGGAACCTCACAGCTCACGCTCGCCGGCTGGCCCCTCTACCGCTACGCCAAGGACGACAAGCCCAAGGAGGCCTACGGCCAGGGCGTGGACGGCACCTGGTGGGCGGTGACACCCACCGGAGCGAAGGCCATGACCGCCGCCTCCGGCACGAACACGGGAGGCAGCGGCTACTGACGGGCCTCAGCCCGCCCGATGCACCACCGCATCGCACATCTCCAGCAGAGCGACCTTCGCATCGCACTCCGGAAGCGGGGCGAGCGCCGCCCGCGCGTCCTCCACGTACCGCACGGTGTCCCGCCGGGCCTGCTCCAGGGCCGGGTGGACGCGGAGCCGGGAGAGCGCCTCGGCGTGCCGGGCGTCGTCCGTGAGGTCGGAGTCGAGCAATTCGCACAGGGCGATGTCCTCGGCGAGACCCAGGCGCTCCGCCCGCTCCCGGAGCAGCAGCACCGGCAGCGTGGGGATGCCCTCGCGCAGGTCCGTGCCCGGGGTCTTGCCGGACTCCTCCCCGTCGGAGGCGATGTCCAGGACGTCGTCGGCGAGCTGGAAGGCGACGCCGAGCCGCTCGCCGTACTGGGTGAGGACGTCCACGACGGTGTCGTCGCAGCCGGACATCATCGCGCCGAACCGGCACGCGACCGCGACCAGCGAACCGGTCTTGCCGCCGAGCACGTCGAGGTAGTGCTCGACCGGGTCGCGCCCGTCGGAGGGGCCGGCCGTCTCCAGGATCTGGCCGGTGACCAGCCGTTCGAACGCCTCGGCCTGCACCCGCACCGCCTCGGGGCCGAGGTCGGCCAGGGTGTGCGACGCGCGCGCGAACAGGAAGTCGCCGGTGAGGACCGCGACCGAGTTGCCCCAGCGGACGTTGGCGCTCTCCACCCCGCGCCGTACGGTCGCCTCGTCCATGACGTCGTCGTGGTACAGCGTGGCGAGGTGGGTCAGCTCGACGACCACGGCCGAGGGCACGACACCCGGCGCGTACGGGTCGCCGAACTGCGCGGCGAGCATCACGAGGAGCGGCCGGAACCGCTTCCCGCCCGCGCGCACGAGGTGCTGGGCGGCCTCCGTGATGAAGGGGACCTCGCTCTTGGTGGCTTCGAGCAGACCCTCCTCGACTGCCGCCAATCCGGCCTGGACATCGGCTTCCAGAGCCTGGTCCCGCACGCTCAGCCCGAACGGCCCGACGACGGTCACGAGGGGTCTCCTGTCTGCTGGTGTCCCTGGGCGGTCACACGGTTTGTCGATAGGTCGCTGGCATCACTCAAGTCAGCGTATCCGGTCAGCTTTCGATCACCCATGCCGCCCACCCCGTCCAGCGGGGGCGGTATCGGATCACGACCGGTATGTTTTCGATCACCTGATAAGAACGGATATTTATCGACTTACGCGGAAGTAGTGGATGGTGTCCCGAACCGCACTGGAAGCCGAGCCCGACAACGAACCGCCGCCCGAGGACGACCACGCCTTCTTCGGCCAGCCCAAGGGGCTGCTCACGCTCTCCGGGCTCGAAGTCTGGGAGCGCTTCTCGTTCCTCGGCATGCAGGCCATCCTCGTCCTCTACTTCGCGGATACCGTCGCGCACGGCGGCATGGGCATGGCGTCCGGAACGGCCGCATCCGTGTCGGCAGCCTACGGAACGCTGGTCTATCTCGTCTCGGTCGCGGGCGGCTGGCTCGCGGACCGCATCCTCGGCTCGTACCGCGCGGTGCTGTGGGGCGGCATCCTCATCGCCTGCGGGCACTACTCGATGGCGGTGCCGACCGCCACGATGACCTGGGTCGGCCTCGGCCTGATCAGCGCCGGCACCGGCCTCCTCAAGCCCAACGTGGCCACCATGGTCGGCAAGCTCTACCGCACCGACGACGAGCGCCGGGACGCCGGTTTCGCGCTCTACTACATGGCGATCAACATCGGCGCCTTCGCGGGCCCGCTGATCACCGGCTGGCTCGGCGACCACAAGGGCTGGCACTGGGGCTTCTCCGCGGCCGCGGTCGGCATGACCTTCGGCCTGATCCAGTACGTCGCAGGGCGCCGTCACCTGGCCGGCCGCAAGAACACCGCGGAGTTCGCGCTCGCACCGGCCGCGATGCGCCGCGCGGTCCGCCTGATCGTCGTAGGCATCCTGGTCGCCGCCGTACTCGCGACCGGGCTGGCCACCGCCGGCTGGCTGACGATGGGCCGCTTCGTCGACCTGCTCACCGTCATCTCGGTCATCGCGCCCGTCGTGTACTTCGCGGTGATGTTCATGAGCCCCCGGGTGACGGCCGACGAACGCGGCCGGCTGCGCCCGTACATCGTGCTCTTCCTGGCCTCGACGGTCTTCAACTTCATTCTCTTCCAGGCCTATTCGACGATGATGCTGCTGGCCGCGTCGAACGCCGAGACGACCATCCTGGGCTTCGACTTCCCCGCCAGCTGGTACGCAAGCGCGCTCGGCGCCTTCGAGGTGGGGCTCGCGCCCGTGGTCGCCGCGCTCTGGGTCCGCATGGGCCGCAGCCAGCCGCACGCCTCCAACAAGATCGCGATCGGCGTCGTACTCGGCGGCCTGTCGTTCCTGCTGATGGTGCTGCCGACCAGCGGGCACAGCGGCGACGCCTACCGCATGTCGGCCTGGTGGATCGTCGGCTCGTACTTCCTGCTCGGGCTCGGCGACGTCCTCCTGGAGACCTCCGGAATGTCGGCCACCACCAAGCTCGCCCCGGCCGCCTTCTCCAGCCAGACCATGTCCCTCTGGTTCCTGTCCCTCGCCCTCGCGAACGGCATCCAGGCCCAGACGGTGAAGCTCTACGACGACGTCTCCAAGCCGGCGTACTTCGGCGTCAACGGCGCGATCGCGGTGGCCGCGGGCCTCGCGGTGATGGCCGCCGCGCCGTGGCTGCGCCGCACCATGCACCCGGTCCACTGAAGCCAGGGGTCCCCTCATGCGCATCCGAACGTCCTACCCGTACGAGACGGCCCACGAGGACATCCGCATCCCGATGCCCGACGGAACACGCCTCTACGCGCGCGTGTGGCGCCCGCTGACGGACGAACCCGTCCCCGCGCTCCTCGAATACCTCCCGTACCGCCTGACCGACTGGACGGCGCCCCGGGACGCCCAGCGCCACCCCTGGTACGCGGGCCACGGCTACGCCTCCGTCCGCGTCGACGTGCGCGGCCACGGCAACAGCGAGGGTGCCCCCGGCGACGAGTACGACGCGCAGGAACTCGCGGACGGCGTGGAAGTGGTCAACTGGCTTGCCGCGCAACCCTGGTGCACCGGCAAGGTCGGCATGTTCGGCATCTCCTGGGGCGGCTTCAACTCCCTCCAGATCGCGGCCCTCGCCCCGGAACCCCTGAAGGCGATCGTCACGGTCTGCTCGACGGACGACCGCTACGACAACGACGTGCACTACATGGGCGGTTCGGCCCTCGCGGTCGACCTGCACGCCTGGGCGGCCACCATGCTCGCCTTCGTCGCCCGCCCGCCGGACCCCGAGTACGCGGGCCTGATCTGGCGCGACCTGTGGCTCAAGCGCCTGGAGCAGATCGACCCGTTCATCCACACCTGGCTCGCCCACCAACTCCGCGACGACTACTGGAAGCACGGCAGCGTCTGCGAGGACTACGGCGCGATCGACGCGGCCGTCCTCGCGGTCGGCGGCTGGCACGACCCGTACCGCGACACGGTGTTGCGCCTCGTCGAACACCTCCCGCAGGACCGCGTACGCGGCCTGATCGGCCCCTGGTCCCACCAGTACCCGGACCGCGGCCTGCCGCCGGGCCCCGCGATCGGCTTCCTCCAGGAGACCCTCCGCTGGTGGGACCAGCACCTCAAGGGCATCGACACGGGAGTCATGTCGGACCCTCTCCTACGGGCCTACGTCAGCGACTCGCACCCCCCGGCCACGGTCTACGACACCCTCCCGGGCCGTTGGGTCGGCGAACCCGCGTGGCCCTCGCCGCACGTGAAGACGACGACGTACGGCCTCCGGGGTGCGCCCGTGATCGTCCGCTCGCCCATGCACACCGGGGTGGACGCGGGCCGGTTCTTCCCCTTCGGGAACGATGCCGATCTGCCGCCGGACCAGCGGGACGAGGACGCGCGGTCGGCGTGCTTCGAGTTCGAGGTGCCGGCGGAGACGTGGGTGCTGGGGCGGCCGAGGGTACGGCTGCGGCTGACCTGCGAGGTGCCGCGCGGGCAGGTGATCGCCCGGCTGTGCGACGTCGCCCCCGACGGCGCCTCGACCCTCGTCACCCGGGGCGTGCTGAACCTGTCGGCGCGGCACGGGCGGGACCGCGCGGTGCCGTGGACGCCGGGTACGACGGAGGACGTCACCTTCGAGCTGAACGGCATCGGGCACGCGTTCCCGCCCGGGCATCGGATCCGGCTCGCGGTGTCGTCGGCGTACTGGCCGTGGATCTGGCCGCAGCCGGAGTCTTCGGCGGGGTTCACGTTGGACCCGGAGGGGAGTGCGCTCGAACTCCCGGTGCGGGAGCAGGAGTTGACCTCCGGTATCGGTTTCGACGAACCCGAGGAGGCCGAGCCGCTCGGGGTCAACTACCCGGCCACGCTGGACGAACCGCGGCCCGAGCGGCTGGTCGTGCGGGATGTGGCGAAGGGCGAGTGGCGGCTGGAGGTGGACCCCCGGTACGGCGGGACGCGCGTATATCCGGACGGGTTGGAGTTCACCGAGGACGCGTTGGAGACGTACACGATCGACGAGTCGGACCCGTTGTCCGCGCGCACCCTCTCGGAGTGGTCGATCCGGCTGCATCGGCCGGAGCTGGGGTGGGACACGAGCGTGCGTACGCGGTCGGAGATTACTTGCGACGAAACGGACTTTCTTACCTCAAATGAGGTGATCTGCACCGAGGGTGGAGAAGTGATCTTCCACCGCACTTGGGAGAAAAGGATTCCGAGAACTGCCAGTTGAGGGCGAATGCCCGATTTGCCGTTCTTAATCCTCCCGTGAGTTGGGTCACGCGTTTCTGTGCGTGACCTGTGTCCTGGTCTGCCCGCGTTTTCCCTTACGGCATTTGACAGTTGACCCTTGGCTCGCGCAAAGGATCAAGTGCCCCATACGCCTCAGACCAAGGTCAATAGGGGTTAGGTGTGATTCCGCCACTTGTTCCGGACATGTGCTCTCGCATAGTTTCCCGGCCTGTCGAGCGGAACGCCGAATCCTGCCGCCGCCCGGCATCCCAGTCACGAACTTCTCGCACGGCAGGAGCGGGGGAACCAGGTAAGTCGCCGGGCCGGTCATCTCGACCGGAACGGCTTGGGGTTAAGTCACGTCCGCAAGGGCCTGGCCGGGCACCTCCCAGCCCGAACCCGACAGCTCACCTCGCAGGCGACGGAGAGGAACCTCGTCATGCCTGCATCCGCTCAGTCCCGCCGCGCCCGCCTCGTCCGCCGTGTCGTCATCGCCGGTACCGGTGCGGCGATCCTGGCCCTGCCTGTCGTCGGTGCGACCACCGCGTCCGCGGCCACCACGTCGACCACCGCGTCCACCACTCTTGCCGGGTACCCCAACACCCTTGACGGGTGGATTCGGGAGTCGCTCGCGATCATGGCGCAGAAGGGGATTCCGGGTACGTACAACGGGATCTACCGGAACGTGATTCGTGAGTCTTCCGGTAACCCGTACGCGATCAACAACTGGGACTCCAATGCGGCGGCGGGTACGCCGTCGAAGGGGCTTCTCCAGGTCATCGACCCGACGTTCAGCGCGTATCACGTTGCCGGGACCTCGTACGACCCGTATGACCCGGTTGCGAACATCACGGCTGCTTGTAACTACGCGGCGGCGGTGTACGGGTCTATCGACAACGTGTACGGCGCTTACTAGAACCGTTGGATCAGCCACGACTGGTTGTGTTTTGAGTGACACCGCCGTCGTGGCTGGTCGCGCAGTTCCCCGCGCCCCTGAATGCGCCCCTTCGGGGCCATTCAGAATCTCAGCTGAACAATCTCTCAAGTACCAGGGCGATTCCGTCGTCCTCGTTCGACGACGTCACCTCGTCGGCCACCGCCTTGAGTTCGGGGTGGGCGTTGGCCATTGCCACCCCGTGGGCTGCCCAGTCGAACATCGGGATGTCGTTCGGCATGTCGCCGAAAGCGATGGTGTCCGACGGGCGCAGGCCCAGGTGTTGGGCGGCCAGGGCCAGTCCCGTCGCCTTGGTGATGCCGAGTGGCTGGAGTTCGACGGTGCCGGGGCCCGACATGGTGACCGAGGCCAGGGAACCGACCACCGAGCGGGCCGTGGAGGCCAACTCGTCGTCCTCCAGGGCGGGGTGACGGAGCAACACCTTGCTGATGGGTTCGCACCAGAGGTCGTCCCGCTTGCCCACCCGTACCGCCGGCAGCGTGGGGTGCGGCATCAAGTAGCCGGGCTCGATCAGGGTCAGGCCGTCCACGCCGTCCTGGTCGACCGCCGCGTACACCTGGCCCACTTCCGCCTCGATCTTGCCGAGCGCGGTCTCCGCCAACTCCCGGTCCAGGGTGACCGACCAGAGCAGACGGTCCGCGCCGGCGTCGTACAACTGCGCGCCCTGTCCGCACACCGCGAGCCCTCTGGAGCCTAGGTCTTCGAGCAACGGGCGCACCCTCGGGGCCGGCCTGCCGGTGACGACGAGGTGCCGGGCGCCGGCCGCCGTCACCCTCGCGAGTGCGATGCGGGACCGGTCGGAGAGTGTGTCGTCGCCGCGCAGCAGCGTCCCGTCCAGGTCGGTGGCGATCAGTGCATATGCGAGGGGTGCGGCCATGATCAGAGAATACGGATGGAACGCCCCACCGACTCGACACGAACCGGACGGCTGCTGCCTTCACATGCGTTGACCCGTGTTCCGGTTGGTTTGACAATTACGGCCGTTATGCCGACTCCCGTACCACCAGTTCCGTAGGCAGAATCACGCCCGCCGTGTCCTCGCCGGCGATCTGGGCCAGGAGCATGCGGACCATTTCGGCGCTGATGCGGTCGTAGGGCTGGCGCATCGTCGTCAGGGCCGGCGTGATGGACGTGGCCGCCGCCGAGTCGTCGAAGCCTCCGACAGCGATGTCATCCGGGACCGAACGGCCGGATTGCTGAAGGGTGTTGACCACTCCTAGGGCCATCAGGTCGGACGCCACGAACACTGCGTCTATGTCGGGGGCCTGGGCCAGGAGGCGTCGGGCTGCTTCCTCTCCGCCCGTGCGGCGGTAGTCGCCCTCGACCACGAGGGTCGGGTCGTGCGGGAGGCCTGCCTCTGTGAGGACGTCTCTGTAACCCGCCAGGCGGTCCGGGCCGCCCGGTGCGTCGAGTGGGCCCGTGACCATGCCGATGCGGCGGCGGCCGCCGGCGATGAGGTGGCGGACCATCTCCTGGGCGCCGTCGCGGTCGGCGGCGGCCACGTAGCTGTACTTGGAGGCGGAGCCGAGCGGTTTGCCGCAGGCCACCAACGGGATTCCCGCGTCCCGGAGTTCGGCCGCCACCGGGTCTCCGCTGTGGTTGGAGACGAGGAGGACGCCGTCCACGTGGCCCGAGGTGATGTACCGGGTCAGGCGGCGGCGTTCGTCCTTCGACGAGGCCAGCATCAGGAGCAGGGGGATGTCGTGACGGGCCAGGTGTTCGGTGCAACCCCGCAGCAGGACATTGAAGTTGGGGTCCTCGAAGAACTTCTCCTGCGGCTCGGTGAGGAGGAACGCCACCGAGTCCGACCGTCCGGTACTCAGGGAACGGGCATGCCGGTTGACGACGTAGCCCGTCTTCCTGATCGCCGTCTCCACGGCGGTGCGCGCGGCCGGTGAGACGTAGTGACCGCCGTTCAGGAACCGGGAGACGGTTCCCCGGGAGACCCCTGCCTCCCGGGCCACGTCGTGGATGGTGGGCGGTTTGCGGCGTCCGTTCGGACTGGTGGTCATGGTCCTCGTTCTGCCGGTTCAGGTGCGGTGGGGGGAGATACGGCTCAGTACTTGCACCTCACGCCTTGACTGACCCGCTGAGCAGGTCCAGGGACCAGAACCGCTGGATCACCAGGAACAGTGCGATCAGCGGCAGGATCGCGAGGAAGCAGCCCATGATGACCAGGGTGTAGAGCGCGGGTTGGGAGGCGCCCTGGGCGAGCAGGGTGTAAAGGCCCAGCGTGAGCGGGAACTTGGTGTCGTCCGCGAGCATCACGTACGGCAGCAGGAAGTTGTTCCAGATGCCGACGAACTGGAACAGGAACACCGTGATGAGGCCCGGCATCATCATCGGCACCGCGATCCGCGAGAAGATCCGCCACTCGCTCGCGCCGTCCATGCGGGCCGCTTCGAGGAGTTCGGCGGGCACGGACGCGGCCGCGTAGATCCGGACGAGGTAGACGCCGTAGGGGGAGAGGATCGACGGCAGGAGCATCGACCAGTACGAGTCGGCCAGGCCCATCTTGGACAGCAGGAGGTACTGGGGGACGGTCAGCACGATGCTCGGGACGAGGACGCCGGCCAGCATCAGCTTGAAGACGAACTCCCGTCCCCTGAAGGCGAATCGGCCCAGTGCGTAGCCGCCGGCGGCCGAGACCGCGGCGGAGAGCAGCGCGCCGAAGCCCGCGTAGAAGAGGGAGTTGGCCATCCACTGCCAGTAGATGCCGTCGCGGTAGGAGCTGAGCTCCTTGAAGTTGTCGGCGAAGCCGGAGCCGGGGGCGAAGGTGAACGTGGAGAAGAGTTCGCCGCGGCCCTTGCTGGCCGCGATGACCACCCAGACCACGGGGATCAGGCAGTACAGGGAGCCGAGGATCAGGACGAGGGTCGGCACCCACGCCGTGCGCTTCGGCTTGCTCAGGCCCGGGCGGGCGTCGGTGGCGGTGAGGGTGAGGGGGGTCATGCCCGGTCCTCCCGGGTGTAGCGGTCGGAGACGCGCAGCAGCGTGAAGGAGAGCGCGAAGGTCGCCAGGGCCAGCACCACGGCGGTGGCGGAGGCGCCGTAGATGTCCGACCTGAGGAAGGCGGCGTCGTAGATGGCCATCAGCGGACTCCAGGAACCGGAGATGCCGTTGGTCAGCGGCTTGAGCGCCATGGGCTCGGTGAAGACCTGGAGCGTGGCGATGACGGAGAAGAAGAACGTGAGCACGAGGGAGGGCAGCACGATCGGGATCTTGATCCGCAGGGCGATCTTCAGGTCGGACGCGCCGTCGATGCGGGCGGCCTCGTAGATCTCCTGCGGGATCGAGCGCAGGGCGGTGTAGATGACGATCATGTTGAAGCCCGTGCCGCCCCACACCGCGATGTTCGCGAAGGAGAGGTACAGGTTGCCGCCGTCGAACAGGTCCGGCTGCGGGAGGTTGAACTCCCGCAGGAGGTAGTAGAAGGGGCTGACCGTCGGGAGGTACAGGAAGCCCCACATCAGGGCCGCGATGATGCCGGGCACGGCGTACGGCAGGAAGATCGCGAGGCGCGCGAACTTGGCGCTGCGCGCCCGCGGGGTGTCCAGCATCAGCGCGAAGACCAGCGCCAGACCGAGCATCGTGGGGATGACGATCAGGCCGTAGCCGAACGCGCGCAGGACGCTGTGGCCGAACTCGGAGTCCTGCAGAACGTCGGTGTAGTTGCCGATGCCGTTCCACACTTGCTGGCGGGCGCCCTTGCCGAGGCCGATGCCCTTGACCTGGACCTTGTGGAGACTGAGCCACACCGCGTACCCGATCGGTACGACGGTGAAGGCGGCGAACAGGAGCACGGCCGGTACGAGGAACCAGTACGGCGCGCTGCGGCCACGGCGACGGAGGCGGCGGGGGCGGACGGTGGTGGCGGTGCCGTCCGCCAAGGGCCCGGCCGGCGCGCGGTCGGAGCCCTTGAGCGGAGTGGCGGTCATGCCTCGGTCACCTTGAAGCCCTGCTTCTTCATGTCGGTGAAGGTCGACGACTGCATGGTGGCGAGCGCGGTGTCGAACTGCGCCGCCTTCTTCGCCTTGGTGGCCTTGCCGAACGCGTCGCTGAAGGTGTCGTAGGCGACCTGAACGTTCGGGCCCCAGGCGGACGCGGCCGTGGTGGCGGCGATCTTGGCGGCCGTGTCGTAGAAGTCGGTCTGGTTCGGGAAGAACTCGGGGGTGGTGAGCACCGAGCCGGACTGGCCCTTGGTGGCCGCCGGGTAGATGGAGACCTCCTTGACCAGGGCGGCCAGCGCCTCCGGGTCGGTGTTCAGCCAGGTGGCGAACTTGGCGGCGGCCTCGGCGTGCTTGGAGTCGGTGGAGACGCCGGTGGAGGAGCCGCCCCAGCTGCCGGTGACGTCCTCGCCCGCGCTCCACTGCGGCAGCGGCGCCATGCGCCACTTGCCCTTGGTGTCGGGGGCCGAGCTGACCAGCACACCGGGCGCCCAAACTGCGGAGACCCAGGCGATGTTGGTGCCCTTGTTCAGCGCGTTGTTCCAAGCCGGCGTGTACATCGGCTGGTTGTCGATCACGCCCTCCTGGACGAGCCCGCCCCAGAAGTCGGTGACCTTCTTCGTGGCCGCGTCGTCGATGCCGACGGTCCACTTGCCGCCGCTCTCCACGGTCCACCACTTGGCACCGGCCTGCTGCGCCAACCCCGCGAACAATCCTGGGTCGTTGGAGGAGAACGTCGTCAAGTAGGCGTTCGGGAGTGCCTTCTTGGCGGCGCGGGCGGTCTTGGCGAAGTCGTCCCACGTCGCCGGGACGGTGAGGTTGTGCTGCTTGAACAGGTCCTCGCGGTAGAAGAACATCAGCGGCCCGGAGTCCTGCGGTATCGCGTACACGGCGTCGGTGCCGAGCGTGACCATGCCCCAAAGTCCCGCCGCGAACTCGGACTTGGCGGACTTCGCGTACTTCGAGATGTCGGCGAGCACGTCGTTGGAGACCAGCGTCGGCAGCGACTGGTACTCGACCTGGATCAGGTCGGGGGCGTTGCCCGCCTTCTTCGCGGTGATCAGCTTGGAGACGATGTCCTTGCCGGCCGCCTGCTTGGACACGGTGACCGTGATGTCCGGGTTCTTCTTGTTCCAGATCGCGGCGACCTTGTCCATGTTCGGCGCCCAGGCCCAGTAGGTCAGCTTGACCGGCCCGCTGCTCTTGCCGGAGTCGTCGTCGGAACCGCCGCAGGCGGCGAGGGTGCCCGTGAGGCCTACGGCTGCCGCCCCGGCAAGAATGCTGCGCCTGCTGAACTGGTGGCGGTGGATCGACATCTTCATCTCCCCTGACTGAGTGCGAGCCGGTCACGGCTCTGTGACCGTGCACAGTAGAGAATTGTTTCGGACCCTTGTCAATGGATGAACCCTGGGGTTACCTACTTGTTGCTGACGGATGGACGCCGCAACCATCCATGTGCACGATCACAGAATCAGCAGCATTTCAGTCGCCGCAGTCGCCGATCCCCCGGGAGTGAACCCATGCCGTCCCCCGCCCCCCACGACCGTCTGCCGCTCGCCTTCGGAGGTGACTACAACCCCGAGCAGTGGCCACGCGAGGTCTGGGAGGAGGACGTACGGCTGATGCGGGAGGCCGGTGTCACGGCCGTCTCCCTCGGCGTCTTCTCCTGGGCCCGGCTGGAGCCGCGCCCGGGCGAGTACGACTGGGAGTGGCTCGACACGGTGATGGGCCTGCTGCACGAGGCGGGCATCGCCGTGAACCTCGGCACGCCGACGGTCGTACCGCCGGCGTGGTTCTACCGCGCGCACCCTTCCTCGTTGCCCGTGACGCGCGAGGGAGTCCGCCTCGCGTTCGGCTCGCGGGGCGCGATATGCCACTCGAACCCCGAGTACCGGGCGGCGGCGGCCACGATCACGACGGCCCTGGCCGAGCGCTACGGCAGCCACCCGGCCGTGGTCCTGTGGCACGTCCACAACGAGTACGGCGCCCCGGTGCTCGCCTGCTACTGCGACGTTTGCGCGGCGGCTTTCCGCGACTGGCTGCGGATGCGCTACGGCACACTCGGCGCCCTCAACCAGGCCTGGGGAACGGCGTTTTGGGGCCAGCAGTACGGCGACTGGGAGGAGATCACTCCGCCCCGGGCGACCCCGTCCGTATGCAATCCCACCCAGCAACTCGACTACCGCCGCTTCGCCGACGCCCAGGCCCGCGCCAACTTCTGTGCCGAGCGCGACATCCTGCACCGCCTCTCCCCCGGCGTCCCCGTCACCACCAACTTCATGGTCGCCCCGAGCCAGGGCCAGGGCGTCGACTACTGGGCCTGGGCCAAGGAGGTCGACCTCGTCACCAACGACCACTACCTGATGACGGACGGCCGCCGTACGCACGTGAACCTGGCGCTGGCCGCCGACTTGACCCGCTCGGTGGCGGGCGGGGGCCCATGGCTGCTCCTGGAACACGCCACGTCCGGGGTCAACTGGCAGCCGTACAACCCCGCGAAGCGTCCCGGCGAGATGGCGCGGAACTCGCTCGGGCATGTGGCCCGGGGTTCCGAGGGCGCGATGTTCTTCCAGTGGCGGCAGTCGCAGTCGGGCGCGGAGAAGTTCCACACGGCGATGCTGGCGAACTCCGGTACGGACAACCGGGGTTGGAGGGAAGTCACTGAACTCGGCCGCAGGGTCGGGGACTTGAGCCGGGCGGGTCTACGGGGGACCCGGACCCGGGGTGACGTGGCGATGGTGTGGTCGTGGGACTCCTGGTGGGCGCAGAGCCTGGAGTGGCGGCCGAGCCAGGACCTGGATGCGCGGGAACGGTTGGATTCGTTCTACGAGGCCCTGTACGACCGGCACTTGACGGTGGACTTCGTGCCGCCGACGGGGTTGGGGGACCTGGACCCGGAGCGGTATCCGCTGCTGGTGGTACCGCAGTTGTACGCGGCGCCGGTGGGGGTGGGGGCGGATCTGGAGCGGTACGTCTCGCGGGGCGGGACGCTGCTGGTGTCCTTCTTCTCCGGGATCGTCGACGAGAACGACACGTTGCATCCGGGCGCGTATCCGGGGGCGTTGCGGGATGTACTCGGGCTGACTGTCGAGGAGTTCGATCCGTTGCTGCCGGGTGAGGTGGTGTCGGTTCGGGGGGCGGACGGCGCGGTGTACGAGGCGGATCTGTGGTCCGAGGTCGTGATCCCGAGTGAGGGTTGCGAGACGGTCGCGGTGTTTGCCGACGGTCGTACGGCGGGTGGGCCCGCGTTGACCCGGTACGCGCTGGGGGCGGGGGCTTCCTGGTACTTGGCGACGCGGCTCGCCGGCGCCGACCTGGCCGCCGTCGTCGATCTCGCCCTCGGGGACGCGGGGATCACGCCGGTCGATCTGCCCCGCGATGTCGAACTCGTCGTACGGGAGGGCGAGTCGGGGACGTTTCGCTTCGCGGTGAACCACACCGGGGGCGAGGTGAAGGTGGTGCTGCCGGACGCGAGTCGGGCGGCGGTGCCGGCGGGCGGGGTGGAGGTGTTCCACACCCCGCGCTGATCTCGGCTCAACTCGCTGGTTTCTTTGGTCACTTACTGAAGGGAAGCTTTGTGATGCGCAGACGCAGTGTTCTTACGGCGGCGGGTGCGGTCGGTGCAGCCGCGCTCGCGGTGCCGGTGTTGGGTGCGACGCCGGCGATGGCCGCCGACCGGCGCCGGTTGGAGATCCGGGGGATGGACATCTCGTCGCTCCCCAAGGACGAGGCCAGCGGGGCGATTTACCGCCGGGCGGACGGCCGCCGGGACGACCCGATCCGCATCCTGGCCGACGCGGGCGTGACGCACGCGCGCCTGAAGGTGTGGGTGAACCCGGCGGACGGTTACAACAACAAGCGGCACATCCTGCCGTTGGCGAAGCGGTTGCGCCGGGCGGGGATCGGGATCTGGGTCGACTTCCACTACTCCGACACGTGGGCGGACCCGGCGCACCAGACCAAGCCGGCGGCGTGGGCGGACCTGGATGTGGCGGGCCTGACGAGAGCGGTCTACGACCACACCGCCGACGTGTTGGGCGCGTTGCGCCGCCAGGGCACTCCGGCGGACCTGGTCCAGATCGGCAACGAGATCAACGGCGGGCTGCTGTGGCCCACTGGCAAGAACTGGGGTGACGACGCCGGGGGTTGGGGCAACCTGACGACGTTCCTGAAGGCGGGACTCAATGCCGCCCGCGACACGACCCCGCGTATCCGCACGATGCTCCACATCGCATCCGGCGGTGACAACGGCACGTCGCGTTGGTGGTACGACAACGTGGTGGCCGACGGGGTCGACTTCGACATCATCGGCCAGTCGTACTACCCGTTCTGGCACGGTGCGCCCGAGGCGGCGGCGGCCAACTTGGCTGATCTGGCGGCCCGTTACGACAAGCCTGTGCTGATCGCGGAGACGGCGTATCCGTTCACGCTGGAGAGCGAGGACGCGACGAACGACATCATGTACGACCCGTCGCAGCTGACCCCGGGCTACCCGGCGACCCCGGCGGGCCAGGCGGCGTGGCTGCGGACGGTGGCGGACCTGATGGCGAACGTTCCCGGCAACAAGGGGCTGGGTTACTGCTATTGGGAAGGCGTGTGGACATACCGGGCCGGTGACGGCTGGGACCCGACCGACCCGACGTCCGGCAACGCGTGGGAGAACCTGGCGTTGTTCGACTTCGACGACAAGGCGCTGCCGGGGTTGCGGACGTTGGGCCGTTACCGGTCGTAATGCCCACCCGTGACGAGTCCAACCCGTACGGTGACTGTCCGGTGCTTGTCCAGTGATGTCCAGGCTGTCGACAGGGCCGTACGGGTAGGGGCGTTTGCGGCATGGCCGTACGACGGAGGGTCACGGGATGAGCGTGAACAACGAAGTGGACGAACCGGGTTGGGAGGTGGACGCGAACGACGACTGGGGATTGGCGGTCCTCGCGACGGTAGGCCGTCAACTGAGGCTGCGGCGCGAGGCGGCGGGGATGCGCGTGCCGGAATTCGCGGTGGCGATCGGATACGGGGAGGACTTGGTCTACAAGGTCGAGGGCGGAAAGCGGATTCCCCGGCCCGAGTATCTGGACAAGGCGGACGAAGTATTGAGGGCCGATGGGCTGATCTCTGCGATGAAAGAGGACGTGGAGAAAGTCCGGTACCCGAAAACGGTGCGGATCTTGACGACGTTGGAGGCCAAAGCGGTCGAACTGCTCTCGTACGGCAGCTACGCCCTCCATGGCCTGCTCCAGACGAAGGAGTTCATGTGGGAGCTGCTCGGGTCTCAGCGACCCGCGCTTACGGACAACGAGCTGGAGCAGGCGGTGGCCGGGCGCATGGCCCGGAAGAAAATCTTCCACCGCGAACCTGCCCCTGAACTCAGCTTCGTGCTGGAAGAAGCGACGTTAAGGCGCCCGGTCGGCGGCAGGATCGTGTTCCGCAAACAGCTTGAACACCTCGTGGAAATGGGTCAGTTGCGGAACGTCCAAATCCAAGTGATGCCGACGGACCGCTGGGACCACCCTGGCATGGGCGGACGGATCCAGGTGCTGAAGTTCAAGGACGGTACAGCAATTGGTCGCAAGGATGACGGGTACGGCGGGCGCCCTGTCTCCGACCTGAAACAGTTGCGGATCCTTGAGCTGCGCTATGGGATTATCCGAGCGGAGGCCCTGACCACACGGGAGTCACAGGCCTTCATCGAGCAACTGCTGGGAGAGACATGATCCGCAAGGCCCCCGCCGGAGACGCTTCCGAACTGCACTGGTTCAAGAGCAGCTTCAGCGACACCAACGACCCGAACGACTGCGTCGAGGTGGCCACCGCCCCCGGCATCATCCATGTCCGCGACTCCAAGAACGCGCAGGGTCCCCGGTTCGCGGTCACCGCAACCACCTGGACGAACTTCCTGCAACTGACGGAAGAAGCATGACCAAGCCCCCCAACCTGCCGTGGTTCAAGAGCAGTTACAGCAGTAGCAGCGAGGGCGACTCCTGCGTCGAGCTGGCCAACACCCCCAGCACCATCCACATCCGCGACTCCAAGCACACCCCCCACGGCCCCCAATTCACCGTCACGCCAACCACCTGGACGACCTTCGTGACGTACGCGTCCGGCATTTAACAGTTCGGGGCTCAACGCACCGTGCCGGACGTGCGCCGCGCTGCCACCGCTTCCGCCGCCGCTGCCAGCATGCGGTGGAGGACGGGCACCGGTATCGACGGGTTGGCGGCCGCCGCGATCGCCGTGTCGCGGTCGTGCAGCAGCGCGGCGAGGACGCGGGCCGGCAGCCGCGGATTGCGTACCGCGGTGTCGCGGACGTAGTCCGCCGGGTCGTTCAGCAGCCGTACCGCGTCGGCCGGTGACAGCCGGGTGTCCTCGGCCGCGCGACGGCGCACCTCGGCTTCCGGGTCGCGGGCGAGACGGGCGACGTCGGCGAGCGTGGACTCCGGGTCGTCCAGGACCAGGCGGCGCATCCGGCCGGCGGGGTCACCGGCGTAGCGCAGCAGGCCCGTACGGGGGAAGTTGGGGTGGCTACGGGGGCGGCCGGGATGGCTGAAGCTGCCGTCCCACCAGCGCCAGACCTCCAGCAGCATCTCGGCCGGCGCGTCATCGCACGACTCGGCTAGGAACAGGCGGACCCTCCGGTCCTCGTCCCGCGCCAGCCGCTCCACGACGTCCGGTGGAAGATGCCGCGCACGGGCCACGCTCCCGCGGACGAGCGGATGGGACGACGCGGCGAGGCGGCGCATCGCGTCGGCGTCAGCGTGCAGGTCAGCGACCCAGGGCAGAGTGCGCGACATGGACGTCGAGTCGACGTCATGGCGCACCGCGGCACGCTGCTCCTCGTCGAGATCGGGCCGCAGTGCCACCGCCGAGCGGACGTCGTCGTCCGGGTCCTCCGCCAGGACGGCGACGCCGTGCGCGCTGAGCCGAGGGTTGGCGGCCAGCGCTCGGCGCACCTCCGCGTCCCCGTCCCGGACCAGCTCCGCCTCCAACTCGGCCCCGAGACGGCACTGTTCGAGCGCGCGCCGGGGCTCGGGCAGCGCGGCGAAGACGTCCCGAGGCATGGGGACGTCGTGGTGGTGGGCGAGCAGCGCCGCCGTACGCACCGCGTCGTCGGTGTCGGCCAGCAGTCGCACCCGCAAGGGCGCGGCGAGGTCTTCCCACCGGGCGCAGGCGACCACCCGCACCCGGGGGTTCGCGTCGGCCGCGAGGCGGGGGAGGTGGTGTGCGGGGAGCCCCGGGAGTCCGGCGGCCTGAGCACGGGACGGGCCGGCGAGGAGGTCGTCGTACAGGTCCCCGGGGAGTTCGACGCCCCAGCCGCAGGCATGTTCGGCCCAGTGCACGCGCCGGCTCCGCGACGGTTCGGCGCGGATCATGCGTAGCCACTGATCGGACGTGAGCTTGGGCCGGAAGGTGTCCGCGGGCCGTGTGCGCACCCGCGGATCGGGATGCGCCACGGCGGCGTCGAGTACGGCGGGCCGGCCGCAGTCGTGCAGGAAGCCCGTCTCCACATCGAGCAGCCGGATGAGCAGCTCGTCCGGCGCGGCCGGGTTGGACCCGATCCCCTCCGCCCAGTGCAGGGGCCGGGCCGGCCAGCCGGGCACCGCCGCCCACACGTCGGCACGCTCGGCCTCCGTCTCGCGCCCGGCGGTCTCGGCGGCCTCCTCCAGTCGCTCCGGCAGTCGGTCCAGGGCCGTCACCCGAGGCCCGTCCGCGCCGGGCACCTCGGCCAGCAGCACCTGCCCGTCGAGGGCGAGCGCCACGAACCCGGGGCCGCCGAGCAGCCCCGGCACACCGCCGTCGGCGCGACGGACCCGGGTCCACCAGGAGTCGTTGCCGCCGATCCGATGTCCGAGGACGGCCACCAGGAACTCACCGTCGGCATCCGCGAGGCGGCGCCACCACTCGGCGTCGAGCGCTTCCGGGACCGCGCCGTCCGGCGCCGCGATCCCGCGCGCGATCCGCCAGCCGGCCTCCGGCGGGAACAGGCTGCCCGGGCGCATCTCCTCGACGACCGTGAGTCCGGCGCATGACAGCAGTTCGTGGAGTTTCCGTGGGTGTCGCACGCGGTCATGATCCCCACCGACTCCCGGCAGGACAAGGTCCTTGGCCCGGGCCAACCGGCCCTCACCCGCCCTCACCCGCCCTCACAGAATCGCGCCGGGTTCCCCGCCCGTCAGCAATCAGCACGTCCCTCGGAATGCATCATCAAGGCATGTTCACCCCCGAGCAACGCGACCGCACCCGCGCCCACCTCCTCGCCCGTGCCGAGGCCGACGACGCGATCGTCGGCCTCGCCCACACCGGCTCCCACGCCACCGGCACCGGCGACCGCTGGTCGGACACGGACCTCGTGCTGGCGGTGCGGGGCGATGTCGCCGAGGCCGTAGGGCGCTGGACGGCTTGGATCTACGACGAGTTGGGCGCCCGGCACCACTGGGACCTCGGTGTCGGCGCCACCACCGTCATCCGCGTGTTCCTACTGCCCGACTGGTTGGAGCTGGACCTCACCTTCGCCCCGGAGCCGGAGTTCGGCGCCCGGGGTCCGGCGTGGCGAACGCTCTTCGGCACCCCACGCGAACAGCCGCAGTTCGCCGCGCCCGACCGCAACACGGTGATCGGCCACGCCTGGCACCACGCCCTGCACGCCCGCATCTGCCTTGAACGGGGCCGCAGTTGGCAGGCCGCACACTGGATCAACGCCCTGCGCGACCAGGTGATCACCCTGGCCTGCCTACGCCTCGACCTCCCGACCGCCTACTCGAAGGGCGCCCACCTGCTGCCGGACGAGGTCACGACCCCACTGGAATCCACCCTGATCCGCTCCCTCACGGAACCGGAACTCCGCCGCGCCCTCACCGCGACCATCACCGCCACGGCAACGGAACTCGACCACTCCGACCCCCAACTCGCCGCCCTCATAGGCCCGATGCTCACGGAGCTGACGTAACGCATGGGCACGACCACCCACATCGACCTCACCCCGATCCCACCGGGCCAGGTCACCCTCACCGACCGCCGTACGCAACGGAGTTGGACGGTCGACCTCGCCCCCTTCCACCTCGGCACCCTCCCGGTCACCCAGGAGCAGTACGCCCAGGTCACCGGCGAACGCCCCAGCACCACCGCACAGGGCAACGACCACCTCCCCGTGGAGACCGTGTCGTGGCGGGACGCGGTCCTCTTCTGCAACTCCCTTTCACGGCAGGAGGAGTTGACCCCGGCGTACGACGTCGACGCCGACGGCGAGGTCGTCGTACGCGAACCCTCCTGCGACGGCTACCGCCTCCCGACCGAGGCCGAGTGGGAGTACGCGTGCCGGGCGGGCACGAGCGGCCCGCGCTACGGCCCCCTCGACGACATCGCCTGGCACCGGGGCAACTCCGAGGAGCGGCCCCACGAGCCGGGCGCCCGACTCCCCAACCCCTGGGGCCTGCACGACATGCTGGGCAACGTCTGGGAGTGGTGCTGGGACCTCTACGACCCCGAGGTCTACGGCACCTACCGCGTCCTGCGCGGCGGCGGATGGTTCGACGAGCACTGGAGCTGCCGCGCCTCCGTGCGTCGCCGAAGCCACCCGACGTTCCGCGTGGACGACGTGGGCTTCCGCGTCGCCCGGTCCGCGGCCGGCTGAACCCCGGTCGTCAACTACCCGTGCGCCGCCGCCAGATGCTTCGCCAGCCTCGGCGACGCGAACTCCGTCCCGCACACGAACCGCATCACCGGTCCGTACGACGACGCCGACGGCAGCCCCGTGAAGTAGACGCCCGGCACGGACGACACATACCCGGCGCCGAGCTTCGGCGTACCCCGGCTCACCGCGAGCTGGGTGCGCAGCTCGTGCCCGAGGAAGTCCATCGCCGCGATGTCGACCCGGTACCCCGTCGCGGAGATGACGTGGTCGGCGGTGAGCTGCTCCGTCCCCCCGCCCGGGGTCGCGACGGTGAGCGCGGGCTTGCCGTTGGCCCCGGCCGCCTCCGCCCGTACGATCCGCTCGACCTCGCTGACCTGCACCTTCCCCTCGAAGCGCTCGCGCAGCCACCACGCCCCGAGCGGCCCGAGCACCCGGCGGACCAGGTAGTGCCGGGTCTGCGCGGGGAGGTAGCGGTACGGCTGGGGGTAGTAGCTCAGGGCCCACAGCGACCAGGCGCGTCCGAAGGGTGACTCGGGGCGCAGCTTGGGCTGGTCCCACGGCGCGGCGCCGAACGCCACCCGGCCGTGCCCGCGCGAGACGATCCGCACGGTCGCGCCCGCCTCGGCCGCCAACACCGCCGTCTCCAGGGCGGATTGACCGGCGCCTACGACGATCAGCTCCTTGCCCTTGAACCCGCTCAGGTCGTGGTGCTGGGAACTGTGCGAGACGGGAGCGGCGGGCGCGGGCCCGTCGACCGCCGCGGCGGCCAGCTCCGGCGGGAGGTGGGCCAGGCCGTAGAGCCCGGTCGCGACCACGACCGCCCTCGCCGTGAACAACTCCCCCGAGTCCAGCTTGAGTTCGAAGCCGCCGCCCGTCTTGCGGTCGACGGAGACGACCCGCACCCGCTCCAGCTCGGGCACCAGCTTCTGCTGGAACCACTCGCCGTAGGCGATGAAGGTCTCCACGGGGATGATGTCCTCGTCGGTGACCAGGCGGGGGATGCCGGCCGCGTCGCAGTAGTCGGCGAGCTTGTGGCCGGGCTGCGGCGCGTCGAGGCTGGAGGCGGCGGGGGTCGACTTCAGGAGCATCCCGGCGGGCATGTGGTCACGCCAACTGACCATGGGCTCGCCGAAGACGCGGACCGGAATGCCGCGTGCCCGCAGATGCGCGGCGGTGGACAGGCCGAACGGCCCGGCGCCGATGACTGCTACCGGTTGAATCACGAAGTCCCTCCCCAGGACGTATTTCGTCACTTCGTGCGGGAGCAAGTGCCTGAACGTGCTTGCTCCCTGGGCTACTTGCTGCCTGATGCTGGAGTTACTGCCTGATGCTGGAGTTACTGCCTGATGCTGGAGTTACTGCTTGGTGCTGCTGCCGCGCCGGTTGGTGCGCCACAGTTGATACAGGTGCTTCGCTCCTGGCCGAACGAAGCGGGCGAGCATCGTGAAGAACGGCCGCAGGTCGTCACCCGCGAGCCAGGCCAGCTCCGTCCCGCTCGCCCGCGCCGGTGCGTGCGGCGTCGTATAGCCGCTGCGGCGGTAGGCGAGGAGGGCGGGCAGGTCGATGTTCTCCACGATGTACCGGTGGCCGGCGCGCTGTTCCCCCTCCGGGACGGGGCGGCCGGTCAGGTCGAGGTGCATGGCGCGGACGACGTCCACCCCCGACTCGTTCTCGAAGAGCCGGAACTGGGCGCCCATGCGGGGGTTGAAGTCGAGCAGTTTGTACTGACCGTCGCGCCGGTCGAAGCGCAGGTCGAGGTCGATGATGCCGGTGAAGCCGATCTGTTTGATGAAACGTGCGGCGAGATCCGCGAGTTCCGGATTGTCCACGACATACGCATTTGCCGTCATGCCCGCGTGCGGCGGCCAGGAGCGCACCTTGACGCCGGTGAACATGGCGAGCGGGGTCGAGTCCTGGTCGAAGTAGGCGTGCACGATCCAGTCCTCGGCCTCCTCCCTCGGCAGGTACTCCTGGAGGATCACACCGGGGTGCTCGCCCCAGTCCCGCGCGAGCGTGAGCAGCCCCTCGCGGGTCGCGATCCTCGTCGTCCCGTTCACCGCCGGCTGGGAGCGCCGTACGAACGCCTCCCTGTTCTTGGCCACGATCGGGAAGCGCGCCTTCTCCGCGAAGTCGACGATGTCGTCGTACGACTGCGGGAAGGCGGCCGTGGGACTGGGTATCCCGTGTTCCACGCAGAGTTCGTGCAGGCCCTGTTTGCTCGCGAGGTGTCGCGGCAACGTCGGTTCCACCCGCGGGAAGAGGAAGCGGGAGCCGAGCGCGTCCTGGTGCTCGGCGATCAGAACGGCGGCCTCCTCGTCCGTGGGAATGAGGACGGTGGGCCGGCCGATGCGGCGCCCGATGCGCAGCAGGCCCTCCACCAGTCGCCCGGGTTCCTCGGTGCCGGTCGTCGGCCACACGAACGCGCGCTCCAGATAACGGGACGCGGCCGCCGGCGTGTAACGGTCCTCCGTGATCGCATACATCGGGACGCCGAGGCGCCCGAGACTACGGATCGCGCCCACCCCGCCGTGATGCAGCGGATAGTCGCCGAACTTCACGATCAGGCCCGGCACTTCGCGGTCGGCCTCGAAAGGCACGCTGCTGAAGCGCTTGGCCACGGGTCCCCCCACGTGTCCCCCCTACGGACCGGACCCACCCCGTCCGTGTCCCCCAAAGGACGCTAAGCCGGAATTGCCTCTTCCGACAAGGCCTATTCGGACATTGCGAACTCTTTAGACACTGCCGGTTCGCGCAACTCACCCGTAACGTGTGGCGCGGCCACATGCGCGTACGCACGAGAGTGAGGCAGCACCTGATGCCCCCCTTCGATCTCCCCGAGGGCGACCCCTTCGGCCCGCACAACCTTCCCTACGGCGTTTTCTCGCCCGTCGGCTCGGACGAACGGACCGTCGGTGTCCGGCTCGGCGACCACGTGCTCGACGCGGGCGCTGCGGCGGAGGCACTCGGCTCGCCGTACGTCTCCCTCCTCGCCCACCCCACCCTCAACCCGCTGCTCGCCGCGGGCCACACGGCCTGGTCCGACGTCCGGCGCGCGCTGACCGCGTGGGTGACGGTCCCGTCCCACCAGGACACGATCACCCCGTATTTCCACCCCCTCTCGTCGGTGACCCTGCACCTCCCCTTCGAGGTCGCGGACTACGTCGACTTCTACGCCTCGGAGAACCACGCCCGGAACGTCGGCCGCATCTTCCGCCCCGACGCGCCCGACTCCCTGACCCCCAACTGGAAGCACCTGCCCATCGGTTACCACGGCCGCGCCGGCACGATCGTGGTCTCGGGCACGGATGTCGTACGCCCGTCCGGCCAGCGCAAGTCCCCGACCGACCCCGTCCCGGTCCACGGCCCGTCGATCCGCCTGGACATCGAGGCGGAGGTCGGCTTCGTGGTCGGCGCACCCTCGCAGCTGGGCCGGCCGGTGCCCCTCACCGACTTCCGCGAACACGTCTTCGGCCTGTGCCTCCTCAACGACTGGTCGGCACGCGACATCCAGGCCTGGGAGTACGTCCCCCTCGGCCCGTTCCTCGGCAAGTCCTTCGCCACGTCGGTGTCGGCGTGGATCACCCCGCTGGACGCGCTGGAGGACTCGCGCGTCCCCCCGCCCGAACGCACCCACGACCTCCTCCCCTACCTGGACGACACGACGGAGGAACCGGGCGGCTACGACCTCCGCATCACGGTCACGATCAACGGCCACACGATCTCGGAGCCCCCCTTCTCCACCATGTACTGGACGGCCTCCCAGCAACTCGCCCAGATGACAGCGAACGGCGCCTCCCTCCGCACCGGCGACCTCTACGGCTCCGGCACGGTCAGCGGCCCGACGGAACACGAACGCGGCTCCCTCCTGGAACTGACCTGGAACGGCCGCGACCCCCTCGAACTCCCGGACGGCAAGCGAACGTTCCTGGAGGACGGGGATGTGGTCACGCTGTCGGCGTGGGCCCCGGGGGCGGACGGGGTGCGGGTGGGGTTGGGGGAGGTCACGGGGAAGGTTGTGGGGCGGGGGTGAGGGGATGGGGGCGGGGGCGGCAGGACTGACGGGGTCGACGAGCAGATCGTGGCGCGGGACTGAGGCGACGGGGCTGGCGGGGCTGGCGGGGCTGGCGGGGCTGGCGGGGCTGGCGGGGCTGGCGGGCGGATCGTGGCGCGGGGTTGAGGTCACGAGGCCGGCCAGGTCGACAGAGTCGGTCGAGCAGCGACGGATCGACCCGGCGGGGTCGGCGGGACCGGCGGGACCGGCCGGCGGATCGTGGCGCGGGGTTGAGGTCACGAGGCCGGCCAGGTCGACAGAGTCGGTCGAGCAGCGACGGATCGACCCGGCGGAGTCGGCGGGACCGGCGGGACCGGCGGGACCGGCCGGCGGATCGTGGCGCGGGGTTGAGGTCACGAGGCCGGCCAGGTCGACAGAGTCGGTCGAGCAGCCGCAGATCGACCCGGCGGAGTCGGCGGGGTCGGCGGTACCGGTCGGCGGATCGTGGCGCGCGGTCGTGGCGCGAGGGGCGGTGGGTGAGATGTGTTCGGTGGGCTCTGTACACCTGACTCCACGCGCTCGTGCAGTCATACTGACGGCGGGCGGCACACATGTCGTGTACCCGCCCTCGGGTACAGCCGCACCCGCACCCTCTGTTCCCCCTGTTACTTCCGTTGACCAGGATCCGGAGCCCGTGGCATGACTGTCTGCCTGCTCCTGCTGAGCGTCGTCGCCCTCTCGGCCGCCGTGCCGGCTCCGCGCGCGCTGACCCGGGCCGCGTGGCCCGAACGGGAACCCGTGGTCGGCCTGTGGGTGTGGCAGTGCCTGGTCGCCACGGTCCTGCTGTGCTGCCTCGCCGCCCTGGTCCTGGGCGCGGCCGCCGTCTTCCACACCGTCCGCGATCACGTCTTCGCCCCCGCTCCCCCGGCCGTCACCGCGGCCTACGATCTCTCCGCCGCCCCCGCCTGGGCGGTCGCCCTCACGCTGTCACTGGCCTGCGGCGCCGCCTGGACCACCGCGATGCTGGCCCGCGAACTCGCCGAGGCCCGCCGCCGCCGGGGCCAGGCCCGCGCCCACCTCCGCGAACGCGCCCCCGACCTCCCGGCCGGCCTGCCCGCGGCACGCGGCCCCCTCCTGGTCCTTGAGGACGAGTACCCGGATGCCTGGTGGATGCCCGGCCACCCGCCCCAACTGGTCGTCACCACAGGCGCGTTGCACCGCCTCACCGGCCACCAACTGGACGCGGTCCTCACCCACGAACGCGGTCACGCCCGCGCCCACCACGACTGGCTCCTCCACCTCTCAACGGCACTGGCCTCCGGCTTCCCTCACGTCCCCTTGTTCTCCCATTTCTGCGACCAGACCCATCGCCTGGTCGAACTGGCCGCCGACGACACGGCCTCCCGCCAATGCGGCCACCTGACAACGGCGTTGGCCCTCATCGAACTCAACAACCACCGAGGCGTCCTCTCCTGCGCCTCCAGCCACCGCCTCCTCGGCGAACGCGTGGACCGCCTCCTGGACCCCCGCCCCCGCCTCGGCCGCCGCCACCGCGCCCTGACGACAACGGTCGCGACGTTGGTTCCCTTGCTGCCCCTGCTGATCGTGTTCGCACCTGGGCTTACGGCGTTGGGTTGAGGACGCCGGGGGCTCTGGACTGGCGGTGGCGGGGAGGGCTTTCGGCTGGCGGGTCTGGGGTGAGGTGGTGGGTTGAGGTGGTGAGTTGAGGGCGCCGAGTGAGGGCCCTGGGCTGACGGGTTGGCTGACGGCTGCGGGTGAGGGCCCTGGTGACGGCGCTGGGCTGAGAACGGTGGCCTGACCGCGTCGGGTGAGGACCCTGGCCTAATGGCCCTGGCTTTGATAGCCCTCGACTGAAGGCCTGGTTCACGATGCTGGGCTCAGGGGCTGGGCTGGGCTGGGCTGAGGCCTCGGACTCCCGGCCTGGGCTGGGGGCCCTGAACTCACGCCCCCGAACCGAACGTTGGCCCACATCCCAGCACCGAAGCACCTTGGTTCACGATCCCGCGCCGGAGACCCCGAACTCACACCCTGGACCCGTGAGACCTGGACCCACGGCCCTGCACCCGCACCCGCACCGGCACCCGCACCCGCACCCGCACCGGCACCGGCACCGGCACCGGCACCCAACCCGACCACCCGGGGCCGAGGACCATACCGGGCCACCCACGCGCCCCAGCCCCGGTCCCCTCACTCCGTCCCGGCCCCCGCACTCCGGCCCCGGCCCCTTCACCCCGCTGCCGGTCTCCGCGCCTCAGCCCCGGTCCCTACTCCCCACCCCCCTACATCCAGTCCTCCGGCTCCGGCTCCGCATCCATCTCCGGCCAGTAATCCGCCCCGGGGTCAACATCCTTGGCCGCCCGCCCCGTTGCGGGTGCCGGCACCCGCGCCGGTGCCTGTGTGGAACCCTGCGCCGCAGTCACCGTCTCAGTCACCGCCGGCGCCTCCCCCAGCCCCGCCAGTACCCCGATCACACCCTCCCCGTACGTCGCCAGCTTCTTCTCGCCGACCCCGCTGATCTCCCCGAGCTGCCCCACCGACGTCGGCCACACCGTCGCGATCTCCCGCAACGTGGCGTCATGGAAGATGACGTACGCCGGAACCCCCTGCTCACGAGCCTGTTCCGCACGCCACGCACGCAGAGCCTCGAAGGCGGGCTGCAGGGACGCGGGCAACTCCACCGCCGCGGCCTTGGCCTTGCGCTCGCCCCGGCCGGAGGACGACCCCGACTTCGAACTCGCCGGCTTCTTCGGCTCCTTGCGCAACGGCACTTCCCGCTCCCGCCGCAGCACCGTCCCGCTCGCCTCGGTGAGTACCAACGTGCCGTACTCCCCCTCGACCGCGAGCAGCCCCTGCGCCAGCAACTGCCGTACCACGCCCCGCCATTCACCCTCCGCGAGATCCTCACCGATGCCGAACACGGACAGCTGGTCGTGGTCGAACTGGATCACCTTGGCCGTACGACGCCCCATGAGGATGTCGACGATCTGCACGGCGCCGAACTTCTGACCCCGCTCCCGCTGGAGCCGCACCACCGTCGACAGCACCTTCTGCGCGGCGACCGTGCCGTCCCACGTCTCCGGCGGGGTGAGGCACGTGTCGCAGTTGCCGCAGCCCGCCGCGTCCGGGTCCTGCCCGAAGTAGGCGAGCAGTTGGCCGCGCCGGCACTGCGCGGTCTCGCACAGCGCGAGCATGGCCTCCAGGTGGGAGGCGGCCCGGCGGCGGAACGCCTCGTCGCCCTCGCTGGACTGGATCATCTTGCGCTGTTGTATGACGTCGTTCAGGCCGTACGCCATCCACGCAGTGGAGGGCATGCCGTCACGCCCGGCACGACCCGTCTCCTGGTAGTAGCCCTCCACCGACTTGGGCAGGTCGAGGTGGGCGACGAACCGTACGTCCGGCTTGTCGATGCCCATGCCGAAGGCGATGGTCGCGACGACGATCAGACCGTCCTCGCGCAGGAACCGCGACTGGTGCGCCGCACGCGTGCCCGAGTCCAGGCCCGCGTGGTACGGCACCGCCTCGATGCCGTTGCGCGACAGGAACTCGGCGGTCGTGTCGACGGACTTGCGCGACAGGCAGTACACGATGCCCGCGTCGCCCGCGTGCTCCTCGCGCAGGAAGCTCAGGAGCTGCTTCTTGGGGTCGGCCTTCGGCACGATCCGGTACTGGATGTTGGGCCGGTCGAAGCTCGCCACGAAGTGCCGGGCGCTCGGCATGTTCAGCCGCTGGGTGATCTCCTTGTGCGTCGCGTCCGTGGCCGTCGCCGTGAGCGCGATCCGCGGGACGTCCGGCCACCGCTCGCCGAGCACCGAGAGGGCGAGGTAGTCGGGGCGGAAGTCGTGACCCCAGGACGACACACAGTGCGCCTCGTCGATCGCGAACACGGAGATCTTGCCGCGCGCCAGCAGGTCCAGCGTGTTGTCGAGCCGCAGCCGCTCCGGCGCGAGGTAGATCAGGTCCAGCTCGCCCGCCAGGAACTCCGCCTCGACCACGCGCCGCTCGTCGAAGTCCTGCGTCGAGTTCATGAACCCGGCGCGCACCCCGAGCGCCCGCAGCGCGTCCACCTGGTCCTGCATCAGCGCGATCAGCGGGGAGACGACCACTCCCGTACCGGGTCTGACCAGGGACGGGATCTGGTAGCAGAGCGACTTGCCGCCGCCGGTCGGCATGAGGACGACGGCGTCGCCGCCCGCCACCACATGCTCGATGACCTCTTCCTGCTCGCCGCGGAAGCTGTCGTAGCCGAAGACGCGGTGGAGCGTGGCCAGCGCCTCGCTCTCGCCCTGTGCCGCCGGCGTCCGTACTTCGGTCGTCACAACCGTCCCGCCCATCCCGTGCATCGCTCGTCCCCCGTACGTCGTCCCTCGACCACTGCGTCCACGATAGGGCTCCGCGCTGACAGCGTCGGAGTTATCCACAGGCCGGCGACGGTGACCGGGTGTGGTCATTCGAATGGCGTCCGTCACATGGCGCGACCGTCACGGCCGGAACATGCTGCTCGGGCGGGACCGCGGAGGCCCGCCACGCCTCGAACGGACGGCGCGCCGTGCGTGCGGACGCCTCCCGAAAGTCCAAGGAGCCCCACCATGTCCCCTCGGTCCTCTCGGCCCGTGCAGAGCGCCGTCACGACCGCCCTCGCGGTGGCCACGGCCGCGGCCCTCGCGCTGACCGCCGCCCCGGCCCACGCCGCGTCCGACCCCGACCCGTCCGTGTGGACCCAGCTGAGCAAGACGACCCAGGCCACCGCCAAGTACGGGTACGAGGGTTTCGCGGCGGCCGGCGGCTACGCGCGCACCGACACCTGCGTCGCCGACCCGGCCGAGGGCGGCATGGGCTACCACTACGTCAACCCGGCGAACATCGGCTCGGTCGACCCGCAGAAGCCGGCGGCCCTCGTGTACGCGGACGGGTTCACGGACGAGTACACGGGCACGTCCACCGGCGGCCCGCGCAAGCTGGTCGCGGTGGAGTGGGTCGTGAAGGACACGGGGCAGGCCGCGCCGACGCTGTTCGGGCAGACCTTCCAGAAGGGCCAGCTCCCCGGCTACTTCACCCTGCACGCCTGGCTCTACAAGCCCAACTCGGCGGGCCTGTTCGCCTCTTGGAACCCCGAGGTCGTCTGCCCGACGGTCTGACGGCACACACGCGAAGGCCCCGGCTCCCGCGAAGGGAACCGGGGCCTTCGGCCTGCGTTCAGCGCACGAACACCCCGGCCTGGTTCGCCAGGTCCAGGAAGTACTGCGGGGCCACACCGAGGACGAGCGTGGCCGCCACGGCCACCCCGATCGTCGCCATGGTCAGCAGGGACGGCACCGCGACAGTGGGGCCGTCGGGCCTCGGCTCGCTGAAGAACATGAGCACGATCACGCGGATGTAGAAGAACGCCGCGATCGCCGAGGAGAGCACACCGACCACGACCAGCGGGGCCGCGCCACCGGCCGCCGCCGCCTTGAACACGGCGAACTTCCCGGCGAAGCCGGCCGTCAGCGGAATGCCCGCGAAGGACAGCAGGAATACGGCGAACACCGCCGCGACCAGTGGTGATCTCCGCCCGAGCCCAGCCCACTTGGACAGGTGCGTCGCCTCGCCGCCGGCGTCCCGTACGAGGGTGACGACCGCGAACGCGCCGATCGTCACGAACGAGTAGGCGCCCAGGTAGAAGAGCACCGACGAGACGCCGTCCCGGGTGGTCGCGATGACACCCGCGAGGATGAAGCCCGCGTGCGCGATCGACGAGTACGCCAGCAGCCGCTTGATGTCGGTCTGGGTGATCGCGACGATCGCGCCGCCCAGCATCGTGATGATCGCGACGCCCCACATGACGGGCCGCCAGTCCCAGCGCAGGCCCGGCAGCACGACGTAGAGGAGGCGGAGCAGCGCACCGAAGGCGGCCACCTTGGTGGCGGCGGCCATGAAGCCGGTGACCGGGGTCGGGGCGCCCTGGTAGACGTCGGGCGTCCACATGTGGAACGGGACCGCGCCGACCTTGAACAGCAGCCCCATGACGATCATCGCGCCGCCGATGAGCAGCAGCGCGTCGTTGCCCATGGTGTCCGCGAGGGCGGGGTTGATGTTGGTGATGGAGCCGTCGACGACCTGCGCGATCGTGGAGTACGACATCGAGCCCGCGTAGCCGTAGAGCAGCGCGATGCCGAACAGGGTGAACGCGGAGGCGAAGGCGCCCAGCAGGAAGTACTTGACCGCGGCCTCCTGCGACAGGAGCCGCTTGCGGCGGGCCAGGGCGCAGAGGAGGTATAGCGGGAGCGAGAAGACTTCCAGGGCCACGAAGAGGGTCAACAGGTCGTTGGCCGACGGGAAGACGAGCATTCCGGCGACCGCGAAGAGCAGGAGCGGGAAGACCTCCGTGGTGGTGAACCCGGCCTTGACCGCCGCCTTCTCGCTGTCGCTGCCGGGCACGGACGCGCCCTGCGCGGCGAACGAGTCGACCCGGGCACCATGTGCCTCGGGGTCGAGTCGGCGTTCCGCGAAGGTGAACAGGCCGACCAGTCCGGACAACAGGATCACGCCCTGTAGGAACAGGGACGGCCCGTCGACCGCGATCGCGCCCATCGCCGCGATGTGCGCCTTGGTGGTGCCGTACCCCTGGGCCGCGAGCACCACCACTGCCACGAAGCCGAGGATCAGAGCCGCGGCGGACACGAGCACCTGGGTGAGGTAGCGGGCTCTGCGCGGGACGAACGCC
Organism: Streptomyces sp. NPDC050528; assembly: GCF_044457795.1. Lineage (NCBI taxonomy): Bacteria > Bacillati > Actinomycetota > Actinomycetes > Kitasatosporales > Streptomycetaceae > Streptomyces > Streptomyces sp. NPDC050528. Next base: position 147,768 of record NZ_JBITHH010000001.1, on the reverse strand, counting down.
TCGACCAGCACCCCGATGAGCGCCGCGCCGAGGATGACCAAGGTCGGCGACAATTGCCAGTACTCGATCTTCGGGGCGTCGATCTTCGAGATCGGGTCGGCTGCGGTTGCCGCCGTTGTCCACAGGCTGTGGACGGCTGTTGCGCTCACTTGGCCGCCTCCACCGAGGGCTTGGGATCCTTCTTGTGCACGTCGGACAAGGTCTGCTTGACCGACGGGTTCACGATGTCCGTGACGGGCTTCGGGTAGACGCCCAGGAAGACCAGCAGCACGATCAGCGGGGCTACGACGACGAGTTCACGCGCGCGCAGGTCCGGCATCGAGGCGACCTCGGGCTTCACCGGGCCGGTCATCGTCCGCTGGTAGAGGACGAGGGTGTACAGCGCGGCGAGGACGATGCCGAAGGTGGCGATGATCCCGATCGCCGGGTAGCGCGAGAACGTGCCGACCAGCACCAGGAACTCACTCACGAAGGGCGCGAGTCCCGGCAGCGACAGCGTGGCCAGACCGCCGATCAGGAAGGTGCCCGCGAGCACCGGGGCGACTTTCTGCACCCCTCCGTAGTCGGCGATCAGACGCGAGCCGCGCCGCGAGATCAGGAACCCGGCGACGAGCATCAACGCGGCCGTGGAAATACCGTGGTTGACCATGTAGAGCGTCGCGCCGGACTGGCCCTGGCTGGTCATCGCGAAGATGCCCAGGATGATGAACCCGAAGTGCGAGATCGACGCGTACGCCACCAGCCGCTTGATGTCCCGCTGCCCGACCGCGAGCAGCGCGCCGTAGATGATGCTGATCACGGCGAGGACCAGGATCACGGGCGTCGCCCACTTGCTGGCGTTCGGGAACAGCTGGAGGCAGAAGCGGAGCATCGCGAAGGTGCCGACCTTGTCGACAACCGCCGTGATCAGTACGGCAACTGGTGCCGTCGCCTCGCCCATCGCGTTGGGCAGCCAGGTGTGCAGCGGCCACAGGGGCGCCTTCACCGCGAAGGCGAAGAAGAAGCCCAGGAACAGCCAGCGTTCGGTGTTGGTCGCCATGTGCAGCGAACCGTTGGCCCGCGCCTGCGCGATCTCCGCGAGCGAGAAGTTCCCGGCCACTACGTAGAGGCCGATCACGGCCGCCAGCATGATGAGCCCGCCGACCAGGTTGTAGAGCAGGAACTTGACGGCGGCGTACGACCGTTGGGTGGCCGCCGCCTCGTCGCCGTGCTCGTGCGCGCTGTCCCCGAAGCCGCCGATGAGGAAGTACATCGGGATCAGCATGGCTTCGAAGAAGATGTAGAAGAGGAAGACGTCGGTGGCCTCGAAGGAGATGATCACCATCGCCTCCACCGCAAGGATGAGAGCGAAGAAGCCCTGGGTGGGCCGCCAGCGCTTGTTGCCCGTCTCCAGGGGGTCGGCGTCGTGCCAGCCGGCCAGGATCACGAACGGGATCAGCAGGGCGGTGAGCGCGAGGAGCGCGACCGCGATGCCGTCCACGCCCAGCTCGTAGCGGACCCCGAAGGCGGCGATCCAGGCGTGGGACTCGGTGAGTTGGTAGCGGTCGCCGCCCGGGTCGAAGCGCACCAGGACGGTGACGGCCAGCGCGAGCGTCGCCAGCGAGACCAGCAGCGCCAGCCATTTCGCGGCAGTGCGCCGGGCGGCCGGGACGGCGGCCGTGGCCACCGCCCCGAGGGCCGGAAGCACCGCCGTCGCTGTCAGGAGGGGAAAGGACATCGGTATCAGACCGCCCTCATCAGCAGGGTCGCGGCGACGAGGATGGCCGCACCGCCGAACATCGAGACCGCGTACGACCGCGCATAGCCGTTCTGCAGCTTGCGCAGCCTTCCGGAGAGGCCGCCCATGGAGGCCGCCGTGCCGTTGACGACGCCGTCGACCAGGGTGTGGTCGACGTAGACCAGGGAGCGGGTGAGGTGCTCGCCGCCGCGCACCAGGACGACGTGGTTGAAGTCGTCCTGGAGGAGGTCGCGGCGGGCGGCCCGGGTGAGCAGCGACCCGCGCGGGGCGACGGCCGGGACCGGCTTGCGCCCGTACTGCGCCCAGGCGATCGCGACGCCGATGATCAGCACCACCATGGTGGCCAGGGTGACCGTCAGGGCGCTGACCGGGGAGTTGCCCTCCTCGTGGCCGGTGATGGGCTCCAGCCAGTGCAGGAAGCGGTCACCGATGCCGAAGATGCCGCCGGCGAAGACCGATCCGAAGGCCAGTACGATCATCGGGATCGTCATCGTCTTCGGGGACTCGTGCGGGTGCGGCTCGTTGCCGTTCTCGTCGGGCTGCCAGCGCTTCTCCCCGAAGAAGGTCATCAGCATCACGCGCGTCATGTAGAACGCCGTGATGGCCGCGCCCAGCAGGGCCGCGCCGCCGAGGATCCAGCCCTCGGTGCCGCCCTTGGCGAAGGCCGCCTCGATGATCTTGTCCTTGGAGAAGAAGCCGGACAGGCCCGGGAAGCCGATGATGGCGAGGTAGCCAAGGCCGAAGGTGATGAAGGTGACCGGCATGTACTTCCGGAGGCCGCCGTACTTGCGCATGTCGACCTCGTCGTTCATGCCGTGCATGACCGAACCGGCGCCGAGGAAGAGCCCGGCCTTGAAGAAGCCGTGCGTCACCAGGTGCATGATCGCGAAGACGTAGCCGATGGGGCCGAGGCCCGCGGCGAGCACCATGTAGCCGATCTGCGACATGGTCGAGCCGGCGAGTGCCTTCTTGATGTCGTCCTTCGCGCAACCGACGATCGCACCGAAGAGGAGCGTGACGGCTCCGACGACGGTGACCACCAGTTGTGCGTTCGGGGCCGCGTTGAAGATCGCTCCGGAGCGGACGATCAGGTACACGCCGGCGGTGACCATGGTCGCCGCGTGGATGAGGGCCGAGACCGGGGTCGGGCCCTCCATCGCGTCGCCGAGCCAGGACTGCAGCGGCACCTGGGCGGACTTGCCGCAGGCGGCGAGCAGCAGCATCAGGGCGATGCCCGTGAGCTTGCCCTCGGAGGCGTCACCGACGTGGCTGAGGACCGGGCCGAAGGCGAAGGTCCCGAAGGTCGTGAACATCAGCATGATGGCGATCGACAGGCCCATGTCGCCGACCCGGTTGACCAGGAAGGCCTTCTTCGCGGCGGTGGCCGCGCTGGGCTTGTGCTGCCAGAAGCCGATCAGCAGGTAGGAGGCGAGACCGACGCCCTCCCAACCGACGTACAGCAGAAGGTAGTTGTCGGCGAGGACGAGGATCAGCATCGCCGCGAGGAACAGGTTCAGATAGCCGAAGAAGCGGCGGCGGCGCTCGTCGTGCTCCATGTACCCGACCGAGTACAGGTGGATGAGCGAGCCGACACCGGTGATCAGCAGGACGAAGGTCATCGACAGCTGGTCGAGGCGGAAGGTGACGTCCGCCTGGAAGCCCTCGACGGGGACCCAGGTCCACAGGTGCTGCATGAGCGTCCGGTGCTCGGCGTTCTTCCCCAGCAGGTCGGTGAAGAGGACGACACCGATCACGAAGGAGGCGGACGACAGGATCGTGCCGATCCAGTGGCCGACGGCATCGAGCCGCCGGCCGCCGCACAGCAGGACGACCGCTCCGAGCAGAGGCGCCGCTACCAGCAGCGCAATCAGGTTCTCCACGATTCAGCGACCCCTCAGAGCTTCATCAGGCTGGCGTCGTCGACCGAGGCCGAGTGGCGGGAACGGAACAGCGACACGATGATCGCGAGCCCGACCACGACCTCCGCGGCGGCGACGACCATCGTGAAGAAGGCGATGACCTGACCGTCGAGGTTGCCGTGCATCCGGGAGAAGGTGACGAACGCGAGGTTGCAGGCGTTGAGCATCAGCTCGATGCACATGAACACGACGATCGCGTTCCGCCTGATCAGCACGCCGGTGGCGCCGATCGTGAACAACAGGGCGGAGAGATAGAGGTAGTTGACGGGGTTCACTTCGACGCCTCCTCGGTCCGCTTGAGGTTCGCCGGCTCGATCTCGGTGCGCTCCAGGCGCTCCTCGGCGCGCTGCTCCAGGGCCCGCAGGTCGCCCAGCGCCTCACTGGACACGTCGCGGATCTGACCGCGGTCACGGAGCGTCTTGCTGACCGTGAGCTCGGACGGGGTGCCGTCGGGCAGCAGGCCCGCGATGTCCACCGCGTTGTGCCGGGCGTAGACGCCGGGGGCGGGGAGCGGCGGGACGTGCTTGCCCTCGCGGACGCGCTGCTCGGACAGCTCGCGCTGGGTCTTGGGCCGCTCGGTGCGCTCGCGGTGCGTGAGCACCATGGCGCCGACGGCGGCCGTGATCAGCAGGGCGCCGGTGATTTCGAAGGCGAACACGTACTTCGTGAAGATGAGGGCGGCCAGGCCCTCCACGTTGCCGTTGGCGTTGGCCGTGCTCAGGCCGTCGAACTGGGTGAGCGAGGCGTTGCCGATGCCCGCGAGCAGCAGGATGCCGAAGCCGAGCCCACAGAGAAGGGCCAGCCAGCGCTGGCCCTTGATGGTCTCCGTCAGGGAGTCGGCGGCCGTGACGCCGACCAGCATCACCACGAAGAGGAACAGCATCATGATCGCGCCCGTGTAGACGACGATCTGCACGATGCCCAGGAAGTAGGCGCCGTTGGCGAGGTAGAACACCGCCAGGATGATCATGGTCCCGGCGAGGGAGAGCGCGCTGTGCACCGCCCTCCGCATGAGGACGGTGGACAGGGCGCCGATCACCGCGACCGTGCCGAGGACCCAGAACTGGAAGGCCTCGCCGGTGGAGGTGGAGTAGGCGGCGGCGAGCTGCGCGCTCATGCCTCCACCCCCTCTTCGGTGGGCTTCTCGCCCTTGGAGACGGCGACTTGGGGCACCGTGCCGGGCGCGGCCTCCGTCACCAGGCCCCGGTAGTAGTCCTGTTCGTCCATCCCCGGGTAGATGGCGTGCGGGCTGTCGACCATGGTGTCTTCGAGGCCGGCCAGCAGCTGTTCCTTGGTGTAGATGAGGTTCGCGCGGCTGGTGTCGGCCAGCTCGAACTCGTTGGTCATCGTCAACGCGCGCGTGGGGCACGCCTCGATGCACAGGCCGCACAGGATGCAGCGGGCGTAGTTGATCTGGTAGACGCGGCCGTACCGCTCGCCCGGCGAGTAGCGCTCCTCGTCGGTGTTGTCGGCGCCCTCCACATAGATGGCGTCGGCGGGGCAGGCCCAGGCGCACAGCTCGCAGCCGACGCACTTCTCCAGGCCGTCCGGATGGCGGTTGAGCTGGTGCCGTCCGTGGAACCGGGGGGCGGTGGTCTTCTCCTGCTCCGGGTACTGCTCGGTCAGCCGCTTCTTGAACATGGCCTTGAAGGTCACGCCGAAGCCGGCCACGGGGTTCTGGAAGCCAGGCTTCGTCTGCCCGGTCTCCTTTGGCTCCTCAGCCATCGGACGCCTCCTTTCCATCCAGAGATCCGTCACTGCCAGTGTCCGGTCCACCACTGACAATCAACTCCCGCTCGCGGCGCGAGGGGCGCCGCGGCACCGGAGGCAACTCCTGTCCCGGCAGCGGCGGTACGGGGAATCCGCCCGCCATCGCGTCGAACCCGGCGGGTTCCTCGGCGGCCCGCGCGTCCTCGTTCGCCTTCTGGCGGAACATGTCCGCGATGAAGGACAGCAACAGCAGGACGAGCACACCGCCGCCCACGTAGAGGGCGATGTCGGCGAAGTCGTAGTTCTCGTTCTTCAGGGTCCGCACGGTCGCGACGAGCATCAGCCAGACGACGGAGACCGGGATGAGGACCTTCCAGCCGAGCTTCATCAACTGGTCGTAGCGCACGCGCGGGAGGGTGCCGCGGAGCCAGATGAAGAAGAACAGCAGCAGCTGGACCTTGACGACGAACCAGAGCATCGGCCACCAGCCGTGGTTCGCGCCCTCCCAGAAGGAGCTGATCGGCCACGGGGCCCGCCAGCCGCCCAGGAAGAGCGTGGTCGACACCGCGGAGACCGTCACCATGTTCACGTACTCGGCGAGCATGAAGAGCGCGAACTTGATGGACGAGTACTCGGTGTTGAAGCCGCCGACCAGGTCGCCCTCGGACTCCGGCATGTCGAAGGGGGCGCGGTTGGTCTCGCCGACCATCGTGATGATGTAGATGATGAAGGAGACCGGCAGCAGGATGATGTACCAGCGGTCGTGCTGTTGTTCAACGATCGTCGACGTGGACATCGACCCGGAGTAGAGGAACACCGAGGCGAACGCCGCGCCCATCGCGATCTCGTAGGAGATCATCTGCGCGCAGGAGCGCAGACCGCCGAGCAGCGGGTAGGTGGAGCCGGAGCTCCAGCCGGCGAGGACGATGCCGTAGATGCCGACCGAGGCGACCGCGAGGATGTAGAGCATCGCGATCGGGAGGTCGGTGAGCTGCATCGTGGTGCGGTGGCCGAAGATCGACACCTCGTTGTCGGCGGGCCCGAAGGGGATCACCGCGATCGCCATGAAGGCCGGGATGGCCGCGATGATCGGCGCGAGGATGTAGATCACCTTGTCCGCGCGCTTGACGATCAGGTCTTCCTTGAGCATCAGCTTCACGCCGTCGGCGAGCGACTGGAGCATGCCCCAGGGGCCGTGCCGGTTGGGGCCGATGCGCAGCTGCATCCAGGCGACGACCTTGCGTTCCCAGACGATCGAGAACAGCACGGTGATCATCAGGAACGCGAAGCAGAACACCGCTTTGACGACGACCAGCCACCAGGGGTCGCGGCCGAACATCGAGAGGTCTTCGGCAGCGAGGTACGGGTACGGGCTCATGCCTCCACCTCCTTGGGGGCCTCGCCCGTGAGCGTGGCCGGGCCGATGCGGACGAGTGCGCCGGGCAGCGCCCCGGTGTCGGAGGCGACGCCCCGGCCGACGGAGTTCAGCGGGAGCCAGACCACGCGGTCGGGCATCTCGGTGATCAGCAGCGGGAGTTCGACGGTTCCGGAGGTGCCGGTCACGGCGAGCGCGTCGCCCTCCTTGACGCCCGCCTCGGCGGCCGTGGCGGCCGACACGCGCGCGTGGGCGGCGTGCCGGGTGCCGGCGAGTGCTTCGTCGCCCTCCTGGAGCGCGCCCTGGTCGAGCAGCAGCCGGTGCCCGGCGAGCACGGCCTCCCCGGCGGCCGGCCGGGGCAGCACGCCCGCGGTCTCCAGCGGATCGCTGGCCCGCGGCCCGTCCCAGGCCCCGAGCCGGTCCAACTCCGCGCGCGTGGTGCGCAGATCGGGCAGACCCAGGTGTACGTCCATGGCGTCGGCCAGCATGTGCAGCACGCGCGCGTCCGTGGGAGCGAGGGTGCGGGTCATCTGGTCGGGCTTGAGCGCCGCGTCGAAGAAGCGGACCCGGCCCTCCCAGTTGAGGAAGGCGCCCGCCTTCTCGACGACCGCAGCGACCGGGAGGACGACATCCGCGTGCTCGGTGACCTCGCTGGGCCGCAGTTCGAGCGACACCAGGAAGCCCACTTCGTGCAGTGCCGCACGCGTGCGTGCCGGATCGGGCAGATCACCCGGCTCCACACCGGCGACGAGCAGCGCCCGGAGTTCACCACCGGCGGCGGCCTCGACGATCTGGCCGGCGTCGCGGCCGTAGCGGTGCGGGAGTTCGGCGACGCCCCAGGCGACGGCGACCTCCTCACGCGCGCGTGGGTCGGTGGCCGGACGCCCGCCCGGCAGCAGCGACGGCAGCGCGCCCGCCTCGATCGCACCCCGCTCCCCGGCCCGGCGCGGAATCCACACCAGCCGGGATCCGGTCGCGAAAGCGGCCCGTACGGCGGCGGTCAGGCCCCCGGCGACGGCGGCCAGCCGTTCGCCTACGACGATCACCGCGCCCTCGGTGCGCAGCGCCTCGGAGGCGGTGGCGCCGTCATCCTCAAGACCGACCCCGCTGGCGAGCGCGTCGAGCCACTCGGTCTCGGTGCCGGGAGCGGCCGGCAGCAGGACGCCACCCGCCTTCTCCAGTCCGCGCGTGGCATGAGTGGCGAGCGAGAACACCCGCTGCCCGTGCTTGCGCGAGGCCTTGCGCAGCCGCAGGAAGACGCCGGGCGCCTCCTCCTCGGACTCGAACCCGACCAGCAAGACGGCGGGCGCCTTCTCCAGGGAGGTGTACGTGACGCCGTTGCCGTCGAGGTCCCGGCCGCGGCCCGCGACCCGGGCGGCCAGGAAGTCGGCCTCCTCGCTGCTGTGCACGCGCGCGCGGAAGTCGATGTCGTTGGTGTCGAGCGCCACGCGCGCGAACTTGCTGTACGCGTAGGCGTCCTCGATGGTGAGGCGGCCGCCGGTCAGCACACCGGTACGGCCGCGCGCCGCCGACAGGCCCTGGGCGGCGGCCTCCAGGGCCTCCGGCCAGGACGCGGGCTCCAGGACACCGTCCGCGTTGCGCACCAGCGGCGTCTGCAGCCGGTCGCGCTGCTGCGCGTACCGGAAGCCGAAGCGCCCCTTGTCGCAGACCCACTCCTCGTTGACCTCGGGGTCAACGGCCGCCAGGCGCCGCATGACCTTGCCGCGCCGGTGGTCGGTGCGCGTCGCGCAGCCCCCGGCGCAGTGCTCGCACACCGACGGCGTGGAGACCAGGTCGAAGGGGCGGGAGCGGAATCGGTACGCCGCCGAGGTCAGCGCGCCCACCGGGCAGATCTGGATGGTGTTCCCGGAGAAGTACGACTCGAAGGGGTCGCCCTCACCGGTGCCGATCTGCTGGAGCGCGCCCCGCTCGACCATCTCGATCATCGGGTCGCCCGCGATCTGGTTGGAGAAGCGGGTGCAGCGCGCGCACAGCACGCACCGCTCGCGGTCCAGCAGCACCTGGGTGGAGATCGGGACGGGCTTCTCGTAGGTCCGCTTCCGGCCCTCGAAGCGGGACTCGGCGTTGCCGTGGGACATCGCCTGGTTCTGCAGGGGGCACTCGCCGCCCTTGTCGCAGACCGGGCAGTCCAGCGGGTGGTTGATGAGGAGCAGCTCCATCACACCGTGCTGGGCCTTCTCGGCCACGGGCGAGCTGAGTTGGGTCTTGACGACCATGCCGTCCGTGCACGTGATCGTGCAGGACGCCATCGGCTTGCGCTGGCCCTCGACCTCGACGATGCACTGGCGGCAGGCGCCGACCGGGTCGAGGAGGGGATGGTCGCAGAACCGGGGGACCTCGATGCCGAGTTGCTCGGCGGCGCGGATGACCAGGGTGCCCTTGGGCACGCTGATCTCGGCGCCGTCGATCGTCAGCGAGACGAGATCCTCGCGCGGGACCGCCGCCTCCCCTCCACCGGAGGGAGCGCTTGTGGTCACCGTCATGCGTTCACCTCCGTGCGGTCGGCCCAGGCCGTGGACTTGGCCGGGTCGAAGGGGCAGCCCCGGCCCGTGATGTGCTGCTCGTACTCCTCGCGGAAATACTTGAGCGAGGAGAAGATCGGCGAGGCGGCGCCGTCGCCGAGGGCGCAGAAGGACTTGCCGTTGATGTTGTCGGCGATGTCGTTCAGCTTGTCGAGGTCGGACATCGAGCCCTTGCCGGCCTCGATGTCGCGCAGCAACTGCACGAGCCAGTACGTCCCTTCGCGGCACGGCGTGCACTTGCCGCAGGACTCGTGGGCGTAGAACTCGGTCCAGCGGGTGACGGCACGCACGACGCAGGTCGTCTCGTCGAAACACTGCAGAGCCTTGGTGCCGAGCATGGAACCCGCGGCGCCGACTCCTTCGTAGTCGAGAGGGACGTCGAGGTGCTCGTCGGTGAACATCGGCGTGGAAGACCCGCCCGGCGTCCAGAACTTGAGGCGATGTCCGGCCCGGATTCCGCCGCTCATGTCGAGCAGCTGACGGAGGGTGATGCCGAGCGGTGCCTCGTACTGGCCGGGGCTGGTGACATGGCCGCTGAGCGAGTAGAGCGTGAAGCCCGGGGACTTCTCGCTGCCCATCGACCTGAACCATTCCTTGCCTTTTTGCAGAATGGCGGGAACTGACGCGATCGACTCGACGTTATTCACAACAGTCGGGCACGCATAGAGGCCCGCGACCGCAGGGAAAGGGGGACGGAGCCGCGGTTGACCACGGCGGCCTTCGAGCGAGTCGAGCAGTGCGGTCTCCTCACCGCAGATGTACGCGCCCGCACCCGCGTGCACGGTGACCTGGAGGTCGAGCCCGCTGCCCAGGATGTTCTCGCCGAGGTAGCCGGCCGCGTAGGCCTCGCGCACGGCCTCGTGCAACCGCCGCAGAACAGGGACGACTTCACCACGCAGATAGATGAAGGCATGCGACGACCTGATGGCATAACACGCGATGACAATGCCCTCGATGAGGCTATGCGGGTTGGCGAACAGGAGCGGGATGTCCTTACAGGTCCCGGGCTCCGACTCGTCGGCGTTGACAACTAGATAGTGTGGTTTTCCATCCCCTTGGGGAATGAATTGCCATTTCATTCCGGTGGGGAAGCCGGCGCCACCGCGACCGCGCAGGCCGGAGTCCTTCACATACGCGATGAGGTCGTCCGGCGACATGGCGAGCGCCTTGCGGAGCCCCTCGTATCCCTCGTGCCTTCGGTACGTGTCCAGAGTCCAGGACTCGTCCTCGTCCCAGAAGGCCGACAGCACGGGTGCGAGCAGCTTCTCGGGGCTGTGGTCTTTCAGTTCGGGTGCCAAGGTCATCACTCCCCCTCCTCGGCGACAGGCCCCGCCGGGTGGGCGGGGTCGGAGGCCGACGTGTCCTGCGGCGCATCGTGCGAACTGAGGTGCTCGGTCGTCGGCGAGGAGTCCTGCGGAGCACCGGAGCCCCGCGGATGGACCACGCGCGCGGGTCCGGTCTCTCCCCTGGCCAGGCGGAGGCCCACCAGCGACGCGGGTCCCGCACCGCCGCTCGCCTCGACGGCCCCTGGCCGCTCGTCGGGGAAGCCGGCGAGGATCCGCGCGGTCTCCTTGAAGGTGCACATCGGCGCCCCGCGCGTGGGCTCCACCGGAGCGCCCGTGCGCAGGTCGTCGACGAGACGGCGGGCGCTGGCCGGGGTCTGGTTGTCGAAGAACTCCCAGTTGACCATCACCACCGGCGCGAAGTCGCAGGCCGCGTTGCACTCGATGTGCTCCAGGGTGACCTTGCCGTCGTCGGTGGTCTCACCGTTGCCGACGCCCAGGTGCTCCTGGAGGGACTCGAAGATCGCGTCGCCGCCCATCACCGCGCACAGGGTGTTGGTGCAGACCCCGACCTGGTAGTCACCGCTGGGCCGGCGCCGGTACATGGAGTAGAAGGTCGCCACGGCGGCGACCTCGGCCGTCGTCAGGCCGAGCAGGTTCGCGCAGAACTGCTGTCCCGTGCGCGTGACATGACCCTCCTCCGCCTGCACGAGGTGCAGCAACGGCAGGAGGGCCGAACGGGAGTCCGGGTAGCGGGCGATGATCTCCCGCCCGTCGGCCTCCAGCCGGGCGAGGACGTCGTCCGGGTAGGCGGGCGCGGGCAGTTGGGGCATGCCCAGACTGACGCCCTGCTCCGAAGAACTGGTGGTCACCGGTCGACGCCTCCCATCACGGGGTCGATGGACGCGACGGCGACGATGACGTCGGCGACCTGGCCGCCCTCGCACATCGCCGCCATGGCCTGAAGGTTGGTGAAGGACGGGTCCCTGAAGTGGACCCGGTAGGGGCGGGTGCCTCCGTCGGACACGGCGTGCACCCCGAGTTCGCCCTTGGGCGACTCGACCGCCGCGTACGCCTGTCCCGGCGGCACGCGGAAGCCCTCGGTCACCAGCTTGAAGTGGTGGATCAGGGCCTCCATGGAGGTGCCCATGATCTGCTTGATGTGGTCGAGCGAGTTGCCCAACCCGTCCGGCCCGAGCGCGAGTTGGGCGGGCCAGGCGATCTTCTTGTCGGCGACCATGACCGGGCCGGGCTGCAGCCGGTCCAGACACTGCTCGACGATCCTCAGCGACTGGCGCATCTCCTCAAGCCGGATGAGGAAGCGGCCGTAGGAGTCGCAGGTGTCGGCGGTCGGGATGTCGAAGTCGTACGTCTCGTAGTCGCAGTACGGCTGCGCCTTGCGCAGGTCGTGCGGCAGGCCCGTGGAGCGCAGGATCGGGCCGGTGGCGCCGAGGGCCATGCAGCCGGCCAGGTCGAGGTAACCGACGTCCTGCATACGGGCCTTGAAGATGGGGTTCCCGGTGGCGAGCTTGTCGTACTCGGGGAGGTTCTTCTTCATCTTCTTCACGAACTCGCGGATCTGGTCCACCGCGCCGGGCGGCAGGTCCTGGGCGAGTCCGCCGGGGCGGATGTACGCGTGGTTCATCCGCAGGCCCGTGATGAGCTCGTAGATGTCGAGAATCATTTCACGATCGCGGAATCCGTAGATCATGATCGTGGTGGCGCCGAGTTCCATGCCGCCGGTGGCGATGCACACCAGGTGGGAGGACATCCGGTTCAGCTCCATCAGGAGCACCCGGATGATCTTCGCCCGCTCGGTGATCTGGTCCTCGACGCCGAGGAGTTTCTCGACGGCGAGACAGTAGGCGGTCTCGTTGAAGAAGGACGTCAGGTAGTCCATGCGCGTCACGAACGTGGTGCCCTGCGTCCACGTGCGGTATTCGAGGTTCTTCTCGATCCCGGTGTGCAGGTAGCCGATGCCGCAGCGGGCCTCGGTGACCGTCTCGCCGTCGATCTCCAGGATCAGGCGGAGCACACCGTGCGTGGAGGGGTGCTGGGGCCCCATGTTGACGACGATGCGCTCGTCGTCGGCCTTGGCCGCGGACTGGACGACCTCGTCCCAGTCGCCACCGGTGACCGTATATACGGTGCCCTCGGTGGTTTCCCGGGCGGATGCTGACTGCGTGCTCACGAGTACGACCTCCGCTGGTCCGGAGCCGGGATCTGGGCGCCCTTGTACTCGACGGCGATGCCGCCGAGGGGGTAGTCCTTGCGCTGCGGGTGGCCCTGCCAGTCGTCCGGCATCATGATCCGCGTCAGGGCCGGGTGACCGTCGAAGACGATCCCGAAGAAGTCGTACGTCTCGCGCTCGTGCCAGTCGTTGGTCGGATAGACCGCGACCAGCGACGGGATGTGCGGATCGCTGTCCGGGGCGCTGACTTCGAGGCGGATCAGCCGGTTGTGGGTGATCGAGCGCAGGTGGTAGACGGCGTGCAGCTCGCGGCCCTTGTCGTGCAGGTAGTGGACCGCGCTGACGCCGGTGCAGAGTTCGAAGCGCAGGGCCGGGTCGTCGCGCAGGGTCTGGGCGACGCGGACCAGGTGCTCGCGTTCGATGTGGAAGGTGAGTTCGTCGCGGTCGACGATCGTCTTCTCGATCGCGTTGCCGGGCAGCAGGCCCTGTTCCTCCAGGGCGCCCTCCAGCTCGTCGGCGACCTCGTCGAACCAGCCGCCGTAGGGCCGGCTCGCCTCGCCCGGCAGGCGGACCGAGCGGACCAGGCCGCCGTAACCGGACGTGTCACCGCCGTTGTTGGCGCCGAACATGCCGCGCTGGACGCGGATCTCCTCGCCCTCGCCGCGCGGGCTGGGGAGGTTGGAGGCGTCCGGGTCGTTCTCCGGGGCGGCTCCGTTGGTGCCGTTCGCGTCACTCACCGCAGCAGGCCCTTCATCTCGATGGTGGGCAGTGCCTTGAGCGCCGCCTCCTCCGCCTCACGGGCCGCCTCTTCGGCGTTCACGCCGAGCTTGGAGGTCTGGATCTTGTGGTGGAGTTTGAGGATCGCGTCCATCAGCATCTCGGGCCGTGGCGGACAGCCCGGGAGATAGATGTCGACCGGGACGATGTGGTCGACGCCCTGCACGATCGCGTAGTTGTTGAACATGCCGCCCGACGAGGCGCACACGCCCATGGAGATGACCCACTTGGGGTTCGGCATCTGGTCGTAGACCTGCCGCAGCACCGGCGCCATCTTCTGGCTGACCCGGCCCGCGACGATCATCAGGTCCGCCTGGCGGGGTGATCCGCGGAAGACCTCCATGCCGAAGCGGGCGAGGTCGTAGCGTCCGGCGCCGGTCGTCATCATCTCGATGGCGCAGCACGCGAGGCCGAACGTGGCCGGGAAGACGGACGCCTTGCGCACCCAGCCCGCGGCCTGCTCGACGGTCGTCAGCAGGAAACCGCTCGGCAGCTTTTCTTCGAGTCCCATGGTCTAAGGCCCCTCAGTCCCATTCCAGGCCGCCGCGCCGCCATACGTACGCGTACGCGACGAAGACGGTGAGCACGAAGAGCAGCATCTCCACGAGCCCGAAAACACCCAGGGCGTCGAAGGTGACGGCCCAGGGGTAGAGGAAGACGATCTCGATGTCGAAGACGATGAAGAGCATCGCCGTCAGGTAGTACTTGATGGGGAAGCGCCCGCCGCCGGCCGGCGTGGGGGTCGGCTCGATGCCGCACTCGTACGCTTCGAGCTTGGCCCGGTTGTACCGCTTCGGACCGATCAGCGTGGCCATGACCACGGAGAAGATCGCAAAGCCTGCCCCGAGGGCTCCCAGTACGAGGATGGGCGCATACGCGTTCACCGCTCCTCGCTCCTCTCAGTCGGCACTGACTGCTGGCGATGGCATCGGGTCCGCTTCCGGCTCACGCGCCGCTCAAACCCCGTTCGTCCCAACGAAGATCGAGAACATGTGAAGCAGGTCACAAGCCCAACTGCCCCGCATCTTATGCCCGGCGCTCTGTGATCTGCGACACGGGGTATTGCACAAGCTTTGTGATCTCCACCACCCGACGAAGGATCATCGCGCCGGACGGGCGGCGATCTTCGCACGCGAAGCGCCCGACCGGTCACCAGAGGTGACATTTCCGCTCGTCATCGCAGCCCGAGGGTGGCGTCTCCATATCAAGAGGCTTCCCTTGCATGCAAATTGGAGTTGGACGGGGCGGCTTGATAGTGGACGCCCGTTCACACATCAGGGGGAGGTACGCGGCACGGTGTGGACGCGTGCACGCGTTCACGAAGTCACCCGCCGGCGGTACCCACGCAGGACGCACGCATTCCGGTAACCGTTCCGTGACCTCCGCCACACTCATGAGAGGCGCATGAGAACGGGGCTTGGCCACCTGTCCCAACAGGTGGTAGGTGGCGGGCAATTCGGGCGTACCGACGAAAGACCGTGATCACATGCCTGATCACCCAGGTCCGCAATGTCCGTTACGGCGTCAATAAGGAACGACACACCCGGGGTTGATGGGGCCCATTGAACAATTGTGGCGCAGCACACGTTTCTTGAAGGTATGGAGGAGCCCCTGATACCGGTTGGTCTCATGTCCCACACCGCTCACATACGCAGCCACCGGAAACCCCGCCGCAGCGCGACGACGAACATCGCCGTGCGGGCCGGAGTTGCCGGTGGCGTTCTCAGCATGGCGGCGGCGGGTGCAGCCTCGGCCAACGCAGCCGAGACGACACAGACCCTGCAACTGCCCACCCTGACCGCCGACCTGGCCACCCAGGTCGCCCAGTCCGCCGAGGCCACGCAGCAGGCCGCGGCGAACTACCAGCTGCAGGCCGAGCGCGACACGGCCGCCGCAAACGCCGCGAAGCAGGCGAAGGCGGACCTCGCGGACGCCAAGAAGAAGGCGGAGGCCAAGAAGAAGGCCCAGGAGGCCGCTCGCAAGGCCGCTGCGGCGCAGGCGGCGTCGCGCAGCTCGGAGAGGACCACCCTGGCCTCCACCGCGACCACGAGCGCTTCTACGAGCACCAGCTCGTCGACGGCGACCGGTTCGGCGGCGACCATCGTGGCCTTCGTGAAGGCGCAGATCGGCAAGTCCTACGTCCTGGGCGCCACCGGCCCCAGCGCGTACGACTGCTCCGGACTCGTCGGAGCCGCCTTCAAGCAGGTCGGCATCAGCCTGCCGCGTGTCTCCCAGGACCAGTCGACCGCGGGTACTCAGGTCTCCCTGAGCAACCTTCAGGCCGGCGACATCCTGTACTGGGGCAGCGCGGGCAGCGCCTACCACGTGGCGGTGTACGTGGGCGACGGCATGTTCGTCGGCGCGCAGAACCCCTCCACCGGCATCGTGGAGCGGCCGCTGTCGTACGACATGCCGACCGGTGCGGTGCGGGTGCTCTAGAACCCGCGCACGACGCCGTGAGCATGGGGCCGCTGCCGCTCGGGGGCAGCGGTCCTCTCGGCGTACCCTCCGGTCGTCCCGGACCCACGGGGCGTTCCCACTACCGGAGTTCGCGGCTCTCCTGAAAGGCTCTTCTCAAGGTTCTCAGGTTCGGCTAACCAGACAGCCGGACGCCAAACATGAGGAGAGCAAGCCATGCCACGTGTCTTCGTCCAGGGCAGCCCCGTCGACTCCTACCCCCGGCCCGCACCCGAGGCCCTGCGCGGGTCCGTGCGGCGCGTCACCGAGATCGGTGAAGAGGTCCTGCACAAGCCGTGCCGGGACGTGACCGAGTTCGGGCCCGACCTCGCCGCGCTCATCGACGACATGTTCCTCACCATGTACGTCGCCGACGGGGCCGGCCTCGCGGCCAATCAAGTGGGCGTCGATCTGCGCCTGTTCGTGTACGACTGCCCCGACGACGATGGTGTCCGGCATGTCGGACACGTCGTCAATCCGGTCCTCGACCCGCTCGACCCGGCCGGGCGCCGGCTGCTCGACGAGGGCGAGGGCTGCCTCTCGGTGCCGGGCGCCGTGATGGACGTACCGCGTCCGGACCGGGCCGTGGTGCGCGGGCTCGACAAGGACGGCACCGCGCTTGTGATCGAAGGCACGGGGTACTTCGCGCGCTGCCTCGCCCACGAGACCGACCACGTCAACGGTCAGGTGTACCTGGACCGGCTCTCCAAGCGGGACCGCAAGGAGGCGCTGCGGCAGGTGGCGGACCGGCGTGACGAGGTGTTCGCCCGCCGGGCCGCCAAGACAGCCGCGCTCAGCGGCTGATCGCGCCCGAGCCACAAGCCCGAGCCCAAGGCCAAAGCCCAACTCGATCCAGCCCTACGACTACGCCTTCGGCGCCACCTTGCTCAGCCCGTTGATGATGCGGTCCATCGCGTCGCCGCCCGTCGGGTCGGTGAGGTTGGCCAGCATCTTCAGGGTGAACTTCATCAGCAGCGGGTGCGTCAGGCCGCGCTGGGCCGCGATCTTCATGACCTTCGGGTTGCCGATGAGCTTCACGAAGGCACGGCCCAGCGTGTAGTAGCCGCCGTAGGTGTCCTTGAGGACCTGCGGGTAGCGCTGAAGGGCGAGTTCGCGGCTCGCCGGGGTCGGGCGGGCGTGGGCCTGGACGATGACGTCGGCGGCGATCTGGCCGGACTCCATGGCGTAGGCGATGCCCTCGCCGTTGAAGGGGTTCACCAGGCCGCCGGCGTCGCCGACCAACAACAACCCCTTCGTGTAATGGGGTTGACGGTTGAAGGCCATCGGGAGGGCGGCGCCGCGGATCGGGCCGGTCATGTTTTCGGGGGTGTACCCCCAGTCCTCGGGCATGGACGCGCACCAGGCCTTCAGGACCTCACGCCAGTCCAACTCCTTGAAGGAGTCGGAGGTGTTGAGGACACCGAGGCCGACGTTCGAGGTGCCGTCGCCCATGCCGAAGATCCAGCCGTAGCCCGGCAGGAGACGGTCCTCGGCACCGCGGCGGTCCCACAGCTCCAGCCAGGACTCCAGGTAGTCGTCCTCGTGACGCGGGGACGTGAAGTACGTGCGGACCGCGACGCCCATGGGACGGTCCTCGCGGCGGTGCAGGCCCATCGCGAGGGAGAGGCGGGTGGAGTTGCCGTCGGCGGCGACCACCAGGGGCGCGTGGAAGGTGACTTCGCGTTTCTCCTCGCCGAGCTTGGCGTTGACGCCGGTGATCCGGCCGGTGCGCTCGTCGACGATCGGGGCGCCGACGTTGCAGCGCTCGTAGAGACGGGCGCCCGCCTTCTGGGCGTTGTGGGCGAGCTGTTCGTCGAAGTCGTCGCGCTTGCGGACGAGGCCGTAGTCCGGGAAGGAGGCGAGTTCCGGCCAGTCCAGCTGGAGGCGGACGCCGCCGCCGATGATGCGCAGGCCCTTGTTGCGCAGCCAGCCGGCCTCCTCGGAGATGTCGATGCCCATGGCCACGAGCTGCTTGGTGGCGCGCGGGGTGAGTCCGTCGCCGCACACCTTCTCGCGCGGGAACTCGGTCTTCTCCAGCAGGAGGACGTCGAGTCCGGACTTGGCGAGGTGGTAGGCGGTGGCGGAGCCGGCTGGCCCCGCGCCGACGACGATCACATCGGCGGTGTTTTCGGAGAGGGGCTCGGTCACGGCGGGATCTCCCCAAGTTCGCAATCTGCGTGCCGACCGGCACTGGACATGGGCAGTCTATTCAGCGCCACTGATCACCAGGCTGAAGGGCTGCCCCGTGAACCGAGCTCTCCCCGCAGTACGGCTGCGTGTCCCGACCGACGAGGACGCCGTCGCCTGGCACCGGGCCTTCGACCACCCCGATGTCATGGAGTTCCACGGCGGCCGGTCCGCGGAGTTGTCCGTCTACGAGGAGCTCACCGCCCGCCAGCGCCGGCACGACGCGGAACGCGGTTTCTGCCTGTGGACCATGCTCGACGAGACGGACCGGGTCATCGGCTTCACCGGCGCCCAGCCCTGGCCGCAGGACTGGGGACCGAAGGGTGAGATCGAGATCGGGTGGCGGCTGGGGCGGGAGTTCTGGGGCCAGGGATACGCCACGGCGGCCGCGGAGGCGACCCTGGAGCGGGTGCGGGCGGCCGGGGTGCCGAGCGTGGTGGCGATGGTCCTGGCCCGCAACACCCGGTCGATCGCGGTGACCAAACGGCTGGGGATGCGCCTCGCCGAGGTCTTCACCACGCCCTCGCGCCAGGAGGAGGGGCACTGCTACCGACTCGAACTGTAACTCAGAGTAACTAACGGCTACAGAACGACACTTGACACTTCCAATCGGGACCGGACCGGGGTTACCCTTCCGGTACCGCTGGGGGTGACATCTGTGGGCATAACACCCAAAACACCTGAAGTGCGCGTGCCACGGCTCGTCGGTCTGATGGCCGTGGACGCGCGCGAGACGGCCCAGTCGCGCGGGCTGTTCATCAACTCACCGGACCGGCCCGACTTCCACCTCGTCGTCGTCGACTACGTCGTACGGCAGTACCCGCAGCCCGATGCCGAGGTGCCGCGGGACTCCATGGTCTACGTGTGGTTCGACTTCGGTGAGGGCGACGGCGGGGGCGGCATGCGTGAGCCGCGCATACCCAAGCCGCCGAGCGGCGGGATGCAGCGCGAGCTGGACGAGCCCCCGGGCGATCCGTCCTTCGAGCCGGTGATCAGCTAGCCGGTGATCAACCGGCCGAGTCCGCGCCGCCCTTGAAGCCGCGGTGCAGGGCCACGATCCCGCCGCTCAGGTTGCGGTACGCGACCTTCGACCAGCCGGCCTTGCGCAGCCGCTCCGCCAGCGCGGGCTGGTCGGGCCAGGCGCGGATGGACTCGGCGAGATAGACGTACGCGTCCGGGTTCGAGGAGACCGCGCGGGCGACCGGCGGCAGCGCGCGCATCAGGTACTCGGTGTAGACCGTGCGGAAGGGCGCCCAGGTCGGGTGCGAGAACTCGCAGATCACCACCCGGCCGCCGGGCTTGGTCACCCGGTACAGCTCACGCAGCGCGGTGTCCGTGTCCTGCACATTGCGCAGCCCGAAGGAGATGGTCACGGCGTCGAACGTGTCGTCCTTGAACGGCAGCTTCGTCGCGTCGCCGGCCGTGAGCGGCAGCCAGGGGTGGCGCTTCTTGCCCACCTGGAGCATGCCGAGGGAGAAGTCGCAGGGCACGACATAGGCGCCGCTGCGGGCGAAGGGGAGGGACGAGGTCGCCGTACCGGCGGCGAGGTCCAGGATCTTCTGCGCGGGGCGGGCGTCGACCGCCTTGGTGACCTCCTTGCGCCATCGGCGGTCCTGGCCGAGCGACAGCACGTCGTTGGTCAGGTCGTACCGTTCCGCCACGTCGTCGAACATCGAGGCGACTTCGTGCGGCTGCTTGTCCAGGGATGCGCGGGTCACGGGCCCATTGTGGCAGTACGGGCCGGGCACCCCGAAGGCACCCGGCCCGTACGGCCCCCTTTGTGAAAGAAGCTCACCCCGGCAGCAGCTGCGGTTTCTTCTTCGCCGCCACGTCCTCCACCCAGCCGCAGAGCACGATGAAGAGGGCGATGAGAATCCAGCCGATGCCGAACATGAACCACTGGCTCCCCAGCGGCAGCCACTTCTCGAAGGCGGGCACCTTCCAGAACTGGTCGGTCAGCGGCACCGCCAGCACGAGTGCGATCTCGTGCCAGAGATAGATCGTCACGGCCCGCGAGTTGAAGATCGTGACGATCCGGTCGAGCCGCTTGAACCGGGTCAGCCAGGCGAAGTCGATGTTGAAGTAGGCCTTGGCCCACATCAGCAGCATGACGTAACCGGCGGACCAGTAGGTCTGGGCGAGCGGGTTCTCGTCCAGGTCGTACGTCCCGGCCTCGGCCTGGTGCGTGAAGGCGTACCAGCCGCCGAAGACGATCGCCGCGACCGACAGCGTGACCACCAGGAACGGCTTCAGCTTCTGGAGCACGCCGTCGCGGTGGGCGAAGCCGAGGATCCAGCAGAAGAGGTACGTCGACAGGTCCCAGAGCGCGTTGCCGAAGCGGTTGTCCGGCCCCGCCCACACGAACTTGAGGATCACGATCGGCACAAGTGTCAGCAGCAGCACCGGAATCGGCGCCTTGCGGAAGATCCACAGCAGCACCGGCGACAGCATCACGAACCACAGATACGTCCGCAGGTACCAGAGGATCTCCCAGGCCTGAAGACCCCAGGCGTTGCCCGGCGGATCACCGACGGGCACGATCCAGAAGACGATCTGCCAGCCCGGCATCCAGTCGTGGATCAGCATCGCCAGGACCACGAAGAAGCCCCAGAACCAGAACGGCGGCAACAGCCTCCGCATCCGGCTCTTGACCACCTTGAACGCGGGCCGCTCCAGCGACTTCGCCATCAGCGTCCCGGCCAGCCCGAACATGATCCCCATCGAGGGGAACACCATCCCGCACCAGGCCCACCCGAAGGTGTGATAGGTCACGACCCGGATCAGCGCGACGGCCCGCAAGGTGTCGAAGTACCGGTCCCGGCCCGCCTTTTGGGGCACGGGCACGGGCTTCTCGGCAACCTCTTCCACGGCCTTCTCGGCCACCGGCTCCGGCTCGGGCACTGGCTCCGGTTCCACGACGGGCAGCGGCGCCGTCGCGTACGGCGACTGCCCGTGATCGGCGTACTGCTGCTGCTCGTACGGCTGTTGGACGTACTGCTGGGGCTGGCCGTACTGCTGCGGGTGGCCGAACCCCTCGTAGCCGTACGGTTGTTGGGGTTGCTGGGGTTGTTGCGGCGGGCCGTACCCGCCGCCGTATCCCTGTTGCTGTTGCTCCCAGGTCATCAGCTCGCCCCCGCCGGTGTGCCGACCTCGCCGGTGCGCTTGAGTTTCTGCCAGCGCAGCCGGCCGCCGGTCAGGGCGGTGATGCTGGAGTGGATGAGGACGAGGTACATCATCTGGCGGTAGGCCAGTTGCTGGAGCGGCATCATCAGCAGGTAGCGGTACTTCTCCCGGTCCAGCCTGAACGCGTAGGCCGCGCACAGGAGTTGGATGCCGAGTACCGCGAACCACATCGCGAGGGACGCCCAGAAGTCGACGAAGATCATCGAGTAGACGGTGAAGACGTCGATCAGCGGGGCGAAGACCGGCGTGATGATCTGGAAGATCACCACCAGCGGCATGCCGACCCGGCCGAAGCGGCCCGAAGGCCCCTTGTCCGTAAGGGACTTGCGGTGCTTCCACAGCGCCTGCATGGTGCCGTAGGACCAGCGGTAGCGCTGCGACCAGAGCTGCTTGAGGGAGGCCGGGGCCTCGGTCCAGGCCTTGGCGTGCTCCTGGTAGACGACCCGCCAGCCCTCGCGGTGCATGGCGATGGTGATGTCCGTGTCCTCGGCGAGCGTGTCCTCGCTCATGCCGCCGACCTGGAGGACCGCCTCGCGGCGGAACGCGCCGATCGCGCCCGGGATGGTGGGCATGCAGCGCAGCAGGTCGTACATGCGGCGGTCGAGGTTGAAGCCCATTACGTACTCGATGTGCTGCCAGGCGCCGATGACCGTGTTGCGGTTGCCGACCTTGGCGTTGCCCGCGACCGCGCCGACCTCGGGGTCGGCGAAGGGCTGCACGAGGTGCCGTACGGTGTCGGGCTCGAAGACGGTGTCGCCGTCCATCATCACGACGATGTCGTAACTCGCGCTGCGCACACCGTTGTTGAGGGCGGCGGGCTTGCCCGCGTTCTCCTGGCGGATGACCCGGACGTTCGTCATGCCGAAGGAGCGGGCCGCCTCGCGGGCGATCTCGGAGGTGCCGTCCGAGGAGCCGTCGTCGACGACGATGACCTCGATCGGGTGGGTGCTTTTCGCCAGCGACTCAAGGGTGTTGGCGATGCACTCCTTCTCGTTGTACGCCGGGACGATGACGGTCACCGGGCGGGTGACGGTCGGGCCCCAGCTGAACCTGCGTTTGTTGCGCTGTCTGTAATGGCGCCGGGCGAGGATCAGCATCATCCCGAAGCGGCTCATCACGGCGACGCCGACGACGGTCAGGCCCGCCGCGAGTCCCGGTACCACCCACTCCGCGACGGTGACGGCGTAGATGAGCGCCTTGCCCTCGTAGAGGGTCATGCCGGTGGCCTCGCGGTGGGCGCCCTGGAGGGCCGAGATCCGCCCGTTTCCGGTGCCGTTGCCGGTGCCGTTGGCTCCCCCGGCGCCGCCCGCCGCGCCCGCGCCGCCTGCCGCGGCGGCCGAGTCGACCGGCGTCTGACCGTTGCCCGTGCCGGTGCCGGCGGTGCCGCCCGGTGCGGCGGACGGGGCCGCGGAGGGCTGCGCGCCGGCCTCGACCGAGCCGGTGCTCGCCCCGGCGGCCGCGCCCGTGCTCGTGACGGGCCGGTTGGCGGCGTTGTTCTTGGCGATGGCGCCGCTCACCGTGGTGAACGTGTAGCCCTTCGCCTTCATCTTCTCGATGTACTGGGGCAGCGCCTTCATGGTCTGCGAGCGCACACCACCGGCGTCGTGGAACAGCACCGAGGAACCCGAAGTCCCGGACGGCGTCGCCCACTTGATGATCTTCGCGACGCCGGGCTGCTTCCAGTCGTCGCTGTCGGTGTCGACGAAGACGCTGGTGTAGCCGGACGCGCCGAGCTTCTTGTAGACGGGGTAGCTGTAGTTGTCGATCGCGTCCGTCTCCGAGGAGTACGGCGCGCGGAAGAGCGTGGTGGTGATGCCGGCCGCGCCCGCGAGCGCGAGCTGGGTCTGCTCCATCTCCCGCTTGATACGGGCGTCGCTCTGGTAGGAGAGGTCGACGTGGGTGAAGGTGTGGATGCCCACCTCTTCGCCCTGCTCGACCATCTGCTTCACGATGCTCGGGTAGCGCGAGACCATCGAGCCCACCAGGAAGAACGTGCCCGGCACGTCGTACTTCTTGAGGATCTTCAGGACCGTCGGCGTGTAGGTGGGGTTCGGGCCGTCGTCGAAGGTGAGGACGATGGTCTTCTTCGGGATGGTCTGGGTGACCGGCTTGCCGTTGCGGAACGTCAGGATCGGGCCGCCGTTGAGGACCTTGTCGGGGACCTTGCTGGCGCTCGCGCCGTCCCGGACGCGTTCGTCGCCGCCGACTTCCGCGCGCAGGTAGCCGTCGAGCAGCATCACACAGGTGAGACCGAGCAGAAGCAACAGGGCGAGAATCACTCGGGGTCGCTGGAGCGCGGCGGCCTTGCCGGCCGCGCGTTCCATTCGAGTGGGGGCGCGTCGGCGCCCGCGCGAAGGAGTCGTCGTAGTCATGGCTGCGGTGGTGCTCCGGTCAGTGTGCGGTGGCTGAGGCGGACGGGGCCGCACCCGTGGGGGTGCCCGAGGGGATGTCGGTCGGGGCGCCGGTCGGAACACCGGAGGGCGCTACGCCGCCTCTGCCGCCGTTGGGGCCGTAGCCACCGCCGGGAGCCGAACCGGCCTGGCCGCCGCCGAAGGGCAGCAGCGAGGAGGGATTCATGGAGATGCCCCAGCCCATGAACGCCATGCCGAGTACGAACGCGTACCCGAGGCAGACGGTGCCCATGAGGAGGCCGATCCGGCGCAGCACCTTTGACCGGCGGCCGGAGTTGTCAACGAACACGGGGCCTTCTGCGGACCCGTTGCCGGCTTTGCGGCGGCGACCCCGCGCAGAGGCGGGGTTTTCGATGGCGGACTCGGATTGCATTCCCCAGACATTAGGCCGCCTTTATGTGACCAAAACTCTGATTCTCTTGTGAGCCCGCCCAGAAAAAAGCCGGAACCTGTGCACTCCCTTAGAGAACCCAGGAAATGCCTTATGAGGAGCCGGTGTCAGTAGTGTCCCCAATTTTCCGCTTCGCCGCCCGGCTTGACCGTTTCGTGTGCCGATACCCGTGAGTACCCTGTGCTCTTTCCGACTTCGTGAGACACAGCCCCATGTGCTTCATTTAGCCTTCGGAAACCGACTCTGTTTCCATCCTGAGACAGAAATCACCGTCCCGAGACGGAAAGGGTGCATGCTCATATGAGGAGTTTCCTGAAACCGGCGGCCGGGCTCACCTGCTTGTTTGCCCTCGCGGTCACCGGATGCTCCTCGGGCTCCGACGACTCGTCGGGCTCATCGTCCGGAGCGACCGAGAGTGCCACGCCCACCCCCTCGTCGTCGCCGTCGTCGTCCGCCTCGTCCGGCTCGTCGTCGACCACGTCCTACGCCCCGTACGTCAGCGTCACGACGGCGTCCGACATGGACAGTTCGGGGTCGCCTTCGACGTACAACCTCTCCTTCGCCATCGCCAAGGGGAGCACCTGCACGCCGGAGTGGAACGGTACGACCGCGATCGACAACTCGGCGGTGAAGTCCAGGATTTCGGCGCTGAAGGAGTCCGGGGCGAGTGTCCGGGTGTCCTTCGGCGGGGCGTCCGGCAAGGAGCTGGCGGAGACCTGTACGAGCGCGTCGGCACTCGCGAAGGTCTACGGCGAGGCGCTGGACGCGGCGGGCTCCACCCAGGCCGACTTCGACATCGAGGGCGACGCGCTCACCGACTCGACGTCGGTCGCGCTGCGGTCCAAGGCGATAGCCCTGCTCCAGAAGGAACGCAGCGATCTGAAGGTCTCGTTCACCCTGCCCGTGATGCCGTCCGGGCTCGACTCCGACAGCCTGGCGCTGCTGGAGTCCGCCAACGACAACGCGGTCGAGGTCTCCACGGTCAACATCATGACGATGAACTACGGCGAGTCGTACACGGCTGACATGGGCGACTACGCGATCACGTCTGCTACGGCCACGCACACCCAGCTGAAGAAGGTGTTCGGGTTGTCGGACGCCGGGGCCTGGCAGGGGATGGCGCTCACGTCGATGATCGGGGTGAACGACATCTCCGGGGAGACGTTTTCCCTCTCGGATGCGGCGCAGGTGCGGACGTTCGCTGAGGAGAAGGGGGTTGCGTGGGTGTCGATGTGGTCGACGTTTCGGGATCAGCAGTGCGAGAGCGGGTCGTCTGACGACGATGCGGCGACCGATTGCAGTGGAGTGACGCAGGATTCGGGGGCATTCGGGGAAGCGTTTGCCGGGTGACGGTGCGTTGTTGGCTGACGGTGCGTCGTGGCTGGTCGCGCCCGCGCGGCGGAGCCGCAAATGTCACAGCCCCGCGCCCCTAAAAGAAGGGGCGTTGACCTGCGCGGCGTCTGCGGAGGAGCCGCAAGACGACAAAGGCCCGTGCGCCTAAAAACCTAGCGGCGTCTGTGGACTAGCCGCCCTCCACACACCGTTGCGATGCATGTGCCGGTCTCGTCGAATACGGCGAGGTCGGCGCGGGCGGTCTCCCGAAGTACTGGGGTGTGGGTGCGGGGCAGGACGGCCACGTCGTTTCGGGCGGCGGCCGCTCGGAGTTCAGGTGTGTTGGCGTACTGCTCCAGAACTGCCACCGCACCCGTCTTCAGCACGGCGTGGATCCGCTCCCGTGGGCTCGGGGCGTCCGGGAGTGGGCCCTCGTGTACGCGGGCGGGACCCAGGACGCCCGGCCAGCGTCTCAACCGGGCGGCGGGGAACCGCTGTTCAAGGTCGGCCAGCGGTCCCACGCCCACGACCCGCGCACCCTCGACGGCGACGGCCCCGCCCTCGTCCGCCGTGTGAATCGTCAGCACGGCAGCGCTAGTTGGCGGACAGGAGCTTCAACTCCGGGTGGGCCGTGCCGCCTTCGATGGCCGTGGACGAGATGTGGGACATCACGCGCTCGTCGACCGGGTCGTTCGCGGGGTCGTCGTGGACGACGATGTGCTCGTACGTGGTCGTCCGCTGGGCGGGGACGCGGCCCGCCTTGCGGATGAGGTCGATGATCTCCATGCGGTTGGAGCGGTGCTTGGCGCCGGCGCTGGAGACGACGTTCTCCTCCAGCATGATCGAGCCGAGGTCGTCCGCGCCGTAATGGAGCGACAGTTGACCGACCTCCTTGCCCGTCGTCAGCCAACTGCCCTGGATGTGGGCGATGTTGTCCATGAAGAGGCGGGCGATGGCGATCATGCGCAGGTACTCGAAGAGCGTGGCCTGCGTGCGGCCCTTCAGGTGGTTGTTCTCGGGCTGGTACGTGTACGGGATGAAGGCGCGGAAGCCGCCCGTGCGGTCCTGTACGTCGCGAATCATCCGGAGGTGCTCGATGCGCTCGGCGTTGGTCTCGCCGGTGCCCATGAGCATCGTCGACGTGGACTCGACGCCCAGGTTGTGCGCCGCCTCCATGATCTCCAGCCAGCGCTCGCCGGACTCCTTGAGCGGGGCGATCGCCTTGCGGGGGCGAGCGGGCAGCAGCTCCGCGCCGGCGCCGGCGAAGGAGTCGAGCCCGGCCGCGTGGATGCGGGTGATGGCCTCCTCGACCGACACCCCGCTGATCCGGGCCATGTGCTCGACCTCGGACGCGCCGAGGGAGTGGATGACCAGCTGGGGGTACGCGCCCTTGATCGCGGCGAAGTGCTTCTCGTAGTACTCGACGCCGAAGTCCGGGTGGTGTCCGCCCTGGAACATGATCTGCGTGCCGCCGAGTTCGACGGTCTCCGCGCACCGGCGCAGGATGTCGTCGAGGTCGCGGGTCCAGCCCTTCGCCGTGTCCTTGGGGGCGGCGTAGAACGCGCAGAACTTGCACGCCGTGACGCACACGTTCGTGTAGTTGATGTTCCGCTCGATGATGTACGTCGCGATGTGCTCCGTACCCGCGTACCGCCGCTTGCGTACGGCGTCGGCGGCGGCGCCGAGCGCGTGCAGCGGGGCGTCGCGGTAGAGGTCGAGCGCCTCTTCGGGGGTGATGCGCCCGCCCTCGGCGGCACGGTCGAGGACGGACTGAAGCTCGGCCTTCTCGGTCACCGGGAGGTCCCTTTCGTCAAGGGTTGCGGACGGGCAGCTGGTGCTGACGGACCTTGTCAGCCTACGCCAGCGGTTTTCGCACCCCGACCTCAGGCCGTGAACGCGCCGACCAGCAGCCCGAGGAAAGCCCCGGCCAGCAGAAACGGCCCAAATGGGACGACGATCCCCCGATCGGGCCTCCCCTTCCGGGCGAGGACACCCCCGTACAACGCCCTCAGCAGGAACCCCGCGAACGCGCCCACCATCACCGTCGGCCACCCGTACCACCCGAGTACGACACCCGCCCCCACCCCGAGCCTCACCTCACCGAGCCCCAGCCCACCGCCCCCGGAGTCGATCCGGGTCAACCCGTAGTACCCGGCGCCGAGCGCGAGGCCGCCGAGCAACGCCGTCGTCCAGTGCCCCGCGTGCTCGGGCACGAACGCGACGACCCCGAGAAGAGCGAGGGCAGCACCCGCAAGGGGAAGCCCGGCGGACCCGGGCACCGCCACCGCGACGGGCGCGAGCAGCAGCCACACCGCCAGCTCGGGCCGCGTACCGGTGGCGGCGGCCAGGGCGACACACACCAGCACGACAAGGAGAGCGGTACCGACGCCGCGCCGGCCAACCCGTGCCACCACCGCCCCGGCGCCCGCGCCCCACACCCCCGCGAGGGCGATCAGCAGCTGGTCGTAGTCCACCGGCAGGCCCCCGACGCCTACTTGACCTTGGACAGCCGCGCGGTCGGGGAGCCCTCGGCGGAGCTGTCCGAGACGTACTTGAGGTCGGCGCCGGTGGGGGTGAGGGTGACGGTGTGGGCGTCCTGGTTGCAGACGCTGCGGTTCGACTGCGCACCGGCGGCCGAGGCGACGAGGCGGGTCTTCGTCACCTGCTTCAGGGTCAGTATGTCGTCGCAGACGCCGCCGAGTTGGTCGGTCTGGCGGAGGATGCCCAACTTCTGCCCCACGCCCACCTTGGCGATCGTGATCTTGAAGGTCCCGTCCGGGAGCGTGCCGCCCAGCGCGGTGCCCTCGCCCTGCCAGGTGCCGAGGTAGGAATCGGGGATGGACCGGAGCGAGGCGCCGGGGCTCGGCGCGCTGGTCGCCGTGGCGGAGGAGGTCGCCGGAGCGGAGGAGACCGGGATCGAGCCCGACCCGGAGGCGTCGCCCTTGTCGTCCGGCTGCAGCCAGTACAACCACACCGGCACCAGCGTCACCACCGCCAGCGCCGCGGCGACGGACAGCACCACCGCACAACCGACCCTGCGCCCACGCCCGTTGGGGCCCGGAGCCGCCGTGGCCGCGACGGAGACGGAGACCTTCCCGGGGCGATGACCGGAGTCCGGGGGGACGGTGTCGAACGGAAGCGCGTCACGCGGTTCGGGCACGAACCCGCCTGTCCCCACAGGTGACTTGGACATCACCGGCGCCGGCCCGAACGCCCCGCCGCCCGCCCCTACGGAGGGACTACTGAACCCGACCGGCCCCGAGGGCACCCCTTCCGCAACCCCCGCCACCTCAAGATTCAACAGCTGTACGGCACTTCGGCTGACCTGCTCCACCAACGCCCCCGGCAGCCACCCCCCGGCGACCAGCCGAGCGGCCCCGTCCGGAGCCAGCCACCGCGCCACCTCGCCCGGAGTGGGCCGCGCGGCGGGGTCCTTGGCCAGACAGGCGCTCGCCAGCTCCCTCAAGTCCCCCTCCATGGAACCCAGTTGGGGCTCTTCATGGACGACCTTGTAGAGGAGCGCGGCGGAGGAGTCGCCGGGGAAAGGGGACTCACCGGTGGCCGCGTAGGCGAGCACGGCCCCCAGAGAGAAGACGTCGGACGCCCCGATCGCGCCCTTCCCGAGGATCTGCTCGGGGGCCATGTAGCCCGGCGACCCGACGGAGACGCCGGTGGAGGTGAGGGAGGCGGTGCCGTCCGTGGCACGGGCGATCCCGAAGTCGATCAGCAGCGGCCCGTCGAGAGTGAGCAGCACGTTGGACGGCTTCACGTCCCGGTGCACGAGCCCCAACTCGTGTACGGCCGTGAGCGCTTCGGCCAGCCCCGCGCCGAGCGCCCGTACGGTGGCCGTGGGCAGGGGCCCGCCGTCCGCGACGGCGGCGGAGAGAGAGGGCCCGGCGGCGTAGGCCGTAGCCACCCAAGGCACGGAAGCCTCGGGATCCGCATCAAGCACAGGGGCGGTCCACGCACCCCCCACCCGGCGCGCGGCGTCGACCTCGCGGCGGAAGCGGGCGCGGAACTCCTCGTCGAGCGCGAAGTGCGGATGCACGATCTTGACCGCGACCGTACGGCCGCCCGCGCTGCGCCCGAGATAGACCCGGCCCATCCCACCGGAGCCGAGCCGGCCGAGCAGCCGGTAGGGCCCCACGACCGTGGGTTCGTCGTCTCCGAGCGGCTGCATGCCGTCCACCCCTCCCCCGTACGACTTCCAGCAGGGTAGTGCGCACACCCCGCCGGTGATGACGGCCGGAGCAGATCCGTCTGCTGTCTTCTACGGCTATTACGGCTGGAGCAGTTCCACGTTCACGTCGGCCGGGAACCCGGTCGTAGGACCGACGCGGCGGGCGAACTCGGCGACGGCGGCGAGCTGGGGTGCGCCGAAGCGGAAGTCGAGGGTCGTGAAGTACCGCTCCAGGACGGTCTCGTCGAAGTCCTCCCAGCGGGCGGCCTGTTCGGCGACCTTGCCGACCTCTTCGAGGGAGAGGTTGCGGGATTCGAGGAAGGCCTCGTGGACCTTGCGGGTGATGACCGGTTCGCGCTCCAGGTAGTCGCGGCGGGCGGCCCACACGGCGAAGACGAACGGCAGCCCGGTCCACTCCTTCCAGAGCGTGCCGAGGTCGTGCACCTCCAGGCCGAAGCGGGGCCCGTCGAGCAGATTGGCGCGCAGGGCCGCGTCACCGATGAGGACGGCGGCCTCGGCCTCCTGCATCATCAGGCTCAGGTCGGGCGGGCAGGTGTAGTAGTCGGGCTGGACGCCGTAGCGCTCGGCGAGGAGGAGCTGCGCGAGGCGTACGGAGGTCCGCGAGGTCGAGCCGAGGGCGACCCGGCGGCCGTCCAGCTGGTCCAGCGGGACCTGCGAGACGATCACGCAGGACATCACCGGGCCGTCGCAGCCGACGGCGATGTCGGGGAAGGCGACCAGGTCGTCCGCGTTGCGGAGGAACTCGACGAGCGTGATGGGCCCGATGTCGAGGTCGCCCTGCACCAGCTGCTCGCTGAGCTTCTCCGGGGTGTCCTTGGTCAGCTCGAAGTCGAGAAGCGTGCCTGTTCTCGCGAGCCCCCAGTACAGGGGCAGGCAGTTCAGGAACTGGATGTGGCCGACGCGCGGCCGGGTGCGAGAATTGTCCACAACGTGAGGCTAGACCTCATGCGGTACGCTCCATACTTCGGCCCCACAGTCAAGCCTTTGGCGATCTTCAAACGTCCGGGTGATGTGATCTTGGCCTCTATTGCTTTCGGCTGCCCGCGTGCTAGGCTCGCCGCAAGTTGCAGTTTGGTTTCCCTTGCAGTACAGAGCCTGCGGAGCATGTAACCGCGGGCTCTAGTCGTTTTCAGACGTATGCAGTAGTGCGGGACTTGTTTTCACACTTGCAGGGTTCTGGAGCAGGGCAACCCTTTGGGCCCAAGGAGGGCTTATGGCTACCGGAACCGTGAAGTGGTTCAACGCCGAAAAGGGCTTTGGCTTCATCGCCCAAGAAGGCGGAGGCCCCGACGTCTTCGTTCACTACTCCGCGATCAACGCGAGCGGCTTCCGTTCGCTGGAGGAGAACCAAGCGGTCTCCTTCGACGTGACCCAGGGTCCGAAGGGCCCGCAGGCGGAGAACGTCACCCCCGTCTGAGTCACCTGATCGCAGTTTCTTCGGTCTCGGAGCCTGGTGCTTTGATCCGGAACAGATAAGCAAGACCCAAGGAGCCCCGCGCCGCAAGGCGACGGGGCTCCTGCCTTTGCCTCCGGCGGTTGGGCGGGGGGCGTGGGGTGGGGTGCGAGTGGTCTTCGGGTGCGGGCCGGTGGGGGCTGGTCGCGCCCCGCGGCGGAGCCGCCAATGTCACAGCCTCGCGCCCCTAAAAGCTAAAGACGAGGCCCGGGTGTCAGTGGGGGTCGGTAGGGTCCCCGGCCATGACTTCCGCTGAGGCAGACTTCGTGACCCGTACCCGGAGCTTCTACGACGCGGTCGCCGAGGACTACGCGGAGATGTTCGCCGGGGAGCGTGCCGAGCCGCGGGACGGGGCGGTGTTGGCCGGGTTCGCCGAGCTGGTGGGCCGGGGCGGGCGGGTGGCCGACCTGGGCTGCGGGCCGGGGCGGACGACCGCGCATCTCGCCTCCCTCGGCCTCGACGTCTTCGGGCTCGACCTGTCCGAGTCGATGCTCGCGATCGCGCGCCGCGAGAATCCGGGGCTGCGCTTCCGGCAGGGCTCGATGCTGGACCTGGACATCCCGGACGGGACGCTCGCGGCGGCCGTCTCCTGGTACTCGTCCATCCACACGCCTGTGGACCAACTCCCGTCCCTCTTCGCGGAGTTCCACCGGGTCCTGGCACCGGGCGGGTATCTGCTCCTCGCCTTTCAGGCCGGCGACCAGCCCCTCACCCTCGACCGGCCCTTCGGGCACCCGGTCCGCCTGGACTTCGAACGGCGGCGACCCGAGGCGATGGCCGGGCTGCTGGAGGCGGCGGGGTTCGCGTTGCGGTCACGGACCGTACGGGAGGCCGACACGGAACTCGGGGAGTCGTCACCGCAGACGTTTCTGACCGCCCTCAAGGCTGCGGCTGTGCTCTAGGGCGCGGCGGGCGCCGATCTCGCTCGGGTACTCGCGAACGGTGAATACGGCTGCCACCGTGCCGACGCACCATGCGAAGAGTGCCGGCACGACCGGGAGCACGAGCAGCGCGGGAAGGACGAGGGCGCGGCCCAGCCCCTGCCCGCGTTGCGTCGCGTACCGCTTCTCCACCCAGGCCTCGGTAGGAGTCGGCGGATTCAGCAGCCTCTTGCGGATGTCCCGGCGCTGCTTCACCCACCCCCACACCAGGGCCACGCACGACGCGGCCGCCTGCGTGCAGTCCCACACCGTGCGCGGGACCGGGGGCAGGTGAACGCGGAACGACTGGTAGAGCCCGAGAACGACGTAGCTCATGAAGGCCATCACCACGGCCCAGAGCAGCGCACCGGAAGCACGCCGTAGCCAGTAGCGCGCGCCGCGCTTGTACCAGGTTCTGCCGAGCCCGGGCAGCTTGGGAATGTCGGAGGGGATCATGTTCTGGAGGAGCGCTCCTGCAACCAGCGCCGGGCGCCGACCTCGCTGGGGTACTCGCGGACCGTGAGCATCGCGGCACACCACCCCACGGCCCACGCGGCGAGCGCCGGCATGACGGGGGCCGCGAGCAGTACGGCCGCGCGGCCGGCGAGTGCCAACCCCGTGGAGCGACGGGCCTCGTCACGCTTGCGGCTGCGGGACTCGCCGGGAGCGGGCGGGTCCAGGAGGTCCTTGTGGTGGCCCCGGCGCTGCACCACCCAGCCCCAGATCGGTGCCCCGCACGAAGCGACCACCTGCGCCCAGTCCCACACCGTGCGCGCGGTCGGCGGCAGCACCGTCCGGAAACCCCGGTAGAGGCTGATCGCGGCGAAGCACACGAAGGCCATGACGATCAGGAGGACCACAGCTGTGCGCACCCGCCGCAGCCAGTAGCGCGCCCCACGCTCGTACCAGGTCGTGCCCAGACCCGGCAGGGCCGGGATCTTGGCAGGAATCCGGGAGGCGGAAGCGTCAGAAGAGGCTCGTGACCCCATGCCACACGTCCTTTCCCAGTCGTTCGAAGTCCTGCCCTGTCTCCGACACCACGTTGCCGGTGCCGTGCAGCAGACCGCCGACCACGCCGTGGTCATGGATGTCCTCGCTCCAGTGCTCATGGAACGAGTGGTCGATCAGACCGGTCGCCCCGATCACCACCAGGCCACCGACCCCGGCCACCACGACCGCCGGAACCTCCACCGGCAGGGCGGCCACACCCACCGCGGTGAGACCCACGCCGACCGCCAGTCCGGCGATGTTGGCACCTCCGTCCACCGCCACGGAATGCTGCCAGGACCACCCCTTGTCGTGGTCCTCGGAAGCCTCAAGCAACCCGCAGGCGCCGGCCGCGGCGACGTCCAGTACGGGGACCTCCTTGAGGAAGTCCGGCAGCTTGTCCAGGCTTTCTCCCGCGCGCAACGCGTCCGCGGCGTCGGCCAGTTTGACGTTCAGGGCACGGTCGTAGGGCAGCTTGGTGCTGCCGTAGTCGGCGCGGGCGATGTCCTCTTCCAGCGACTGGACCTTGGCGACGGCGTCGGCGTAGGCGCCCTTGGCGGGAAGGTCTTTGGGGAGCGAGCGGCCGGCCTTCTGGAACGCCTTGCGTTCGGAACGCAGTTCCTTCTTGGCCGCCTGCGCCTCGGACTTGGCGTCGTCGATCTTCGTGCGGGCCTTGGCACCGTCGACCCGCGCGTCCTCGGCGTCGAAGGCGTACAGACCACGCAGGTAGTCGACGACGGTGACCTTGTCGCCGGCGGTCACCTCCGCCGTGCCGGTCACCTCCGCGTACAGCGCCTGCAACTGGTCCGCCGCGGCCAACCGCGCCTTCTGTGCCGTGTGCAGGACTTCCTTGCGCACGGTGTCGTACTCGCTCATCGCGGAGATCGTCTTCTGCTCGTCCGCGCTGGGCGGATTCGAGGTGACCGTCGGCAGCGGGACGCCCTTGTCGCCCATCGCGACGCCCTTCGTCGTCGCCACGTGCTCGGCGTTCTGCAGGGCCGTCTCACACGTGGAGAGCGCGTCGGCGAGTGTGTCCAGGATGTCGCCCGCCTCGTGGACGAGCGCGGCGAAGGCACCGGCGGTCACGGCGTCCTCGGTGTAGGTGGCGCGGAAGGACTCCGCCGATTCGCCCTTCCAGCCCGCGTCGTCGACCAGGGCGTCCACGGCACGCGTGAGGGGAGTGATGACGTCGTCGAGTTTGTCCTTGGCGTTCTTGTACGTCGTGGCCATCGTGCGGAGGCCTCCGATGTCGCCGCCCACCCAGCTGTCGGTCATCGATCCCTCATCCCGCCATCAGGTCTTCGAACACGCCGTGCACGTCGACGTCGTGCCGGTGGAAGGAGTCACGGGCGTACGCGACCTTGTCGCCCCGGTCGTCCAGCCGGTCGGCGAAGCCGATGTGGAGGGCGACGATGAGATCGGCGACTTCCTTGATCGCGTGGTCCAGGCCGGAGTCCCCGCCGCTGACCACGGGCGGTGCCACCTGGTCGTGCAGCTTCCGGTAGTCCGTGGCCTGGTCGTGGAACGTCGAGGCCATCGAAGTCAGGTCGCTCAGTACCGCCTTGAAGTCGGCCGACATCAGCGCACCTCCCGTGCGTAGGCGGCCAGATCGGCCGGCTGCCAGTTCCGCTGCCCCGGGGCGAGGCGCGGGTCGAGCAGCACGGTCGCCCCTTGCTCACCCATCCCTTCGGCCAGTGGCCCGATCGAGGTGGCGACCCACGGCTGGGCGTCCCCCAGCGCATCGACCAACTTCTCCAGGGTCGTGAAGGCGAAGGCCACGGTCCGGGTCAAGTCGGCGGGATGCTCGAAGAGTTCGTACGCGATGAACGGCACCCGAACCGGCCGACCGTCGTCGTACGTCGTGTCGACATGCCGCGGATGCGCCGGCACGAACACCGGCGTCTCGTACGACGGAACCCCCGGCCGCGGCCCCGGCCGCCCGTCGGCCGCCGTACCGGGCCGGGGCTCCGCCTCGGCATAGTCGAGCAGGCTCGACCGACGCGCCTCGGGCACCCCCGCCGCCGCGGGCCCCTGCGTGTAGTCAAGAAGGCGTGAACGGTTCGGCTCCCCCACCGCCGTCTCCTCTTCCCCGTTGGTCTTCGTGGTCGCTGTGGACGCATTCGCGCCATCACAGTAGCCACCGAGGAAGGGCCCAAATCCGGCTATGTCAGCCCTACAAGCCCGTTGCATGCGCAATGCATACGGCCACTTGATCCCGGCCTGGCCATCCCTTGACCGGATGATGACCAGGCCGAACCGGCAGCCCTACGACCGCTACAGCGCCCCCGCCAGATCCATCCCCGCCACATACCCGAACGTCATCGCCGGCCCGATCGTCGACCCCGCGCCCGCGTAGCTGTGCCCCATCACCGCCGCGCTCGCGTTGCCCGCCGCGTACAGACCGGGAATCACCGAACCGTCCGCCCGCAGCACCCGCGCCCGCGCGTCCGTCCGCATGCCGCCCTTCGTTCCGAGGTCGCCGGGGACGATGCGGAAGGCGTAGTACGGGGCCAGCCACAGCGGAGCCAGGCAGGAGTTGGGGAGGATCGACGGGTCCGTGTAGTAGTGGTCGTACGCGCTGTCGCCGCGCCCGAAGTCCGTGTCCTTGCCGTTCGCCGCAAGGGAGTTGAAGCGCGTGACCGTGGTCCGGAGGGCTGCCGCGGGCACCCCGATCGACGTCGCCAGCGCGTCCAGTGTCCACGCCTTGTACGCCGCGCCCGAGCTGTACCAGGCATCCGGGAACGTGAACGTCGGCAGCACGTCCCGGAACAGATACCGGTTGCGGTAGTTCTGGTCGACGATCAGCCAGGCCGGGATGTCGGGCGCGGCGGGGTTGCGGTCGTACATCGTGTGGACGACATCGCTGTACGGCGCGGCCTCGTTGACGAAGCGGGAACCGGCCTGGTTGACCAACAGGCCGCCGGGGAGGGTGCGTTCGGCGAGGCAGAAGTACGGGTCGCCGGGGAGCGGGATGGTCGGTCCCCACCAGGCGTCGTCCATCAACGCCAGGGCGGCGCCCGCCCGTTGGCCCGCCTGGATGCCGTCGCCGGTGTTCTCCTTCGCGCCCACCGTCCAGTCCGTGCCGATCGGCTGGCGCTGGTACTGGGCACGCATCGCCGCATTGTGCTCGAAGCCCCCGGAGCCGACCACCACCCCGCGCCGGGCGCGCACCAGCCCGGCGGCTCCGGCCCGCGTGACGACCGCCCCGGTGACGGCACCGCCCTCCACGTACAGGTCGGTGAGCGGGGTGTTGAGCCACACCGGCACCTGCGCGGACAGCAACCCCGCGCGCAGACCGGCGGCGAGGGACTGCCCCATGGTGAGCGGCTTCTGGCCGAGCAGCGCCGCCTTCGTCCCCCGGGCCAGGCACTCGGTGGCGACGGCCGCGCCCTTGACGCTCACCGCGGCCAGGTCGAGCCACTTGTAGTCGGCGCTGAAGACGACCATGCCCGAAGGGACCGCCAGGTAGGGCGGGTTGAGGTGGGCCAGTTCGCCGCCGAGGATGTTCCCGTCGAGCTGATCCGGTTCTATGGAACGGCCGTTGGGAAGCCCGCCCGGCAACTCCGGGTAGTAGTCGCTGTATCCCTCCATCCAGCGGAAGCGCAGCGGGCTGTTCGCCATCACGAAGGAGATCATCGCGGGACCGTGGGAGAGGAACGACTGCTGGCGGTCGGCGGGGACGTCGGCTCCTACGACCGCGGAGAGGTAGGCGGCGGCCTTGGCGGGGGTGTCCGGGACTCCGGCCGCCAGGATCACCGGGTTGTTGGGAATCCAGATCCCCGCCCCCGAACGCGCCGCCGATCCCCCGAACGTCGGCGCCTTCTCCACCACCACGCAGCTCAGCCCCTGCTTGGCGGCGGTCAGCGCGGCCGTCATCCCGGCCGCCCCCGACCCGATCACCACGACGTCATAGGTGCCGAGGAGGGGAAGATCGGCGGCACGGGCGGAATCCCGCACCCCGGTCGCCACCCCGAGCGCGGCGACCGCACCACCGGCCAACACGCGTCTACGACCGGGGAGTTGTGCGTGCGTATCCGTGCTCGGGGTCATGGCCGCTCCAGCCCTACGAGGCGATGGGCTGGGAATGTCGCGCGGGGGTCTTGGGAAGTCAATGACCAGGTCCGCACCAAACCACCTGGACGGTGGCTGGCCAAACCACCCTGAACGGTGGCTAGTTGGCGTACAGCGCCTCGATGTCCCGCGCGAACTCCTGCATCACGAACTCCCGCCGCAGCTTCATCGACGGGGTGAGGTGTCCGGCCGCCTCCGTGAAGTCCACCGGGAGAACGCTGAAGCGGCGGATCGACTCGGGCCGGGAGACCAGCTTGTTGGCCTCGTCCACGGCCCGTTGCAGGACCGCTCTCAACTCCTCGTCGTTGACCAGGAGTTCGGCCGGCACCGGGTGCTTGCCGTTCATCTGGCGCCAGTGGGTGATGCCTTCGAGGTCGAGGGTGATGAGGGCGGCGACGTAGGGGCGGCGGTCGCCGACGACCATGCACTGGGCGATCAACGGGTGGGAGCGGAGCCAGTTCTCCAGCGGGGCCGGGGCCACGTTCTTGCCGCCCGCGGTGATCAGGATCTCCTTCTTGCGGCCGGTGATGGTGAGGTAGCCGTCGTCGTCGAGGCGGCCGATGTCGCCGGTCGCGAACCAGCCGTCCTGGGACGCGGGGATCACCCCGTCGCCGTGCGGATCCCAGTAGCCCCGGAAGACCTGACCGCCGGCGAGCAGGATCTCGCCGTCGGACGCGATCCGGACCTTGGTGCCCGGCATGGGCCAACCGACCGTCCCCAGCCGGGGTTTGAGCGGCGGGGTGCAGGTCGCGGCCGCCGTCGTCTCGGTCAGGCCGTAGCCCTCGAAGATCTCGATGCCCGCGCCGGCGTAGAACGCGGCGAGCCGGCGGCCCAGCGGGGAGCCGCCGCAGATGACGTAACGGAGCTTGCCGCCAAGGGCGTTGCGGATCTTCCGGTAGACCAGCGGGTCGTAGAAGGCGCGGGCGGTCTTCAACGGGCGGGTCGGGCCCGGTCCCTTGCCGGACTGGCGGGCCTCCAGCGCCTCGCCGTAGCGGCGGGCGACGCTCGTCGCGCGGTCGAAGACCTTGCCCCGGCCGCCCTTCTCGGCCTTCGCCCGGGCGTTGTTGAAGACCTTCTCCAGCATGTACGGGATGGCCAGCAGGAAGGTCGGCTGGAAACTCGCCAAGTCGGCCAGCAGGTCTTCGGACTTGAGGCTCGCGGCATGGCCGAGGCGGACCCGGGCGCGGATGCAGGCGACCGCGACCATCCGGCCGAAGACGTGGGAGTACGGGAGGAAGAGGAGGGTGGAGGGCTCCTCGTCGGCCTTGTTCTTGAAGACGCCGTAGAGGAGTTCGATCGCGTTGTCGACCTCCGCCAGGAAGTTGCCGTGCGTGATCGCGCAGCCCTTGGGGCGGCCGGTGGTGCCCGAGGTGTAGATGACGGTGGCGAGCGTGTCGGGGAGCAACACCCCACGCCGTACGGCGACTTCGGAGTCCGGGACGGTCCGGCCCAGCTCGGCCAGCCGGTCCAGGTGGCCCTTCTCGAAGACCCACATGTGCCGCAGGTCGGGCAGCCGGGGCGTCTCCGGACCCAGCGCCGCCGCCTGGGCGACCGTCTCGGCGGCCATCGCCAC
Organism: Streptomyces sp. NPDC050528; assembly: GCF_044457795.1. Lineage (NCBI taxonomy): Bacteria > Bacillati > Actinomycetota > Actinomycetes > Kitasatosporales > Streptomycetaceae > Streptomyces > Streptomyces sp. NPDC050528. Next base: position 109,066 of record NZ_JBITHH010000001.1, on the reverse strand, counting down.
CGCGCCCGAGTCCTGGAGGATCCACCGGATCTGGAAGAGCGACGAGGTCGGGTACACCGGCACGGTCACCAGCCCGGCGGCCCACGCGGCGAAGTCGAGGAGCGTCCACTCGTACGACGTCCGGGCCATGACCGCGATCCGGTCGCCCGGCGCGAGCCCCTCCGCGATCATCCCCTTGGCGACGGCCTGCACCTGCTCGGCGAACTCCACCGCCGTCACGTCATGCCAATTCCCGTCCTGGTCCTGCCTGCTGAGGACCCGGTGCTCGGGCGCCGCCGCCGCGTTCTCGAACGGCAGGTCGGCGAGCGAGCCGTGGGTCGCCGGCGGCACCAACGGCGGTACGGACACCTCCCGCACCACACCGTCCAGCCGCCGGATCTCGGGCTCGACGAGTACGGGCACGCCGTCGTAGTCGTAGCCGGGCGAGTAGGCGAGGGACATGGCAGCTCCTGTGGCGTGCAGCTTGTACCGCTCTGCTGCATTAGGTACGCATGGCGCGTACCGAGGCGTTCATCCCGGCCCGCGGCCGGGGTGTTACCTCGGGTTAGGTCGAAGATCGTACGGTGCCCTCGTGGGGGCTTCGTGCGGGTTCGGGGGTGGTACGGAGCCGGGCCTGTGCAACCTCGGCGGGTTCAGGACGCTTTGTCAGCCATACGTCGGCCGTGCGTCACCTCTGCGTCACCCATGCACCCGCCATGGACCGCCCGGCTCGCCCCACTTGGCCTTACCTGCGGTAACCTTACTGCGAAGTAAGCCGAAAAGAGCCGCCCAGGACGCCACCCGGGAGTGGGACATGGCCAACCCCTATCCGCCTCTCACCGACACCCCCGCGCTCACCCCGCTCCTCCTCCGCGGCGCCCTCCTCTCCCCCTTCAAACGGCCCCGCCCCGACGCCGAGTTCCCCCGCACCCGTCTGGTCCTGCCCGGCGTCCGCGTCGACCTGGCGAAACTCGCCGCCTACGAACGCGTCTGCGGCTTCGCCACCGGTGACGACGCCCTCCCGATCACGTATCCCCATGTCCTCGCCTTCCCGTTGGCCATGCGCCTGATGAGCTGCCGCGCCTTCCCGCTCCCGCTCCTCGGTCTGGTCCACACGTCGGTGGACATCACCCGGCACGCGGCGGTACCGGCCACAGGGGACCACGAACTCACCGTCTACGTCGAAGAGTTGGCCCCCCATCGGCGTGGCACGGAGGCGACGGTCACGACGGAGATGCGGGTGGGGGGTGAGGGCGTCGGCGGGGGTGGTGGCGGTGGCGGCAAGGTCGTATGGGAGTCACGGAGCACGTACCTCGCCCGGCACCCCCGCGCCGACATGCGGGAGGCGGGAGAAGCAGGGGAAGCGGGGGAAGCGGGCGAAGTACGGGAAGCGCGTAAGCCCTTGCCCACGATCGCCGAGTGGCGCCTCGCCGAGGACGTGGGCCGGCGCTACGGCTCCGCGTCCGGCGACCGCAACCCCATCCACCTCTCCCCGCTCACCGCCCGCCTCTTCGGCTTCCCCCGCGCGATCGCGCACGGCATGTGGACGGCGGCCCGGTGCCTGGCGGCGCGCGGTACGCCCGAATCGGCTTACGTACGGGCCGAGTTCAGGGCGCCGGTGCTGTTGCCCGGGGTGGTGGAGTACGCGGCGGAAGGCGACCGTTTCCAGCTGCGCAGCGGCAACCGCACACACGTGGACGGCGTCGTCCGACCGCTCCCTTTATGAACTCGATGAGCTGATGGGCGTTATGAGCTCGGTGAACCGATGAGCGCTACGGCGTCCACGGCCGCCCCTCCATCAACTGCCCCAGCCCCGCCCACGCGAAGTTCATCAGCGTCGCCGCCGCCTGCTTGGCGGTGACGCCCGGGGTGGCGTTCGACCAGGCGGCGAGGGACTCGGCGGCACCGACCAACGCCTCGACCAGACCGGCGACTTCATGCTCGGGGAGGTCGGGGTCACGATGCGCCTCGCGGGCGGCGACCGCGATCAACTCGGTGACGAACGCGACGAGTTCGGCGCGCATCGCGGCCACCTCGGCGGCGAAGGGCTCGCCGTGCGTACGGGCCTGGAGGTGCAACACGGCCCAGCCGTCCGGGTGTTGCGCGGTGTGCGTGAAGAACGCCCGCAGCCCGTCCCAGAGTTGGCGGTCGGCGGGCGCCCCCGTGTCCACGCCGGCCCGTACCGCCTCGGTGAGCGCCTGGCCCTCGCGCCGGATGCACGCGGTGAACAGGTCTTCCTTCGAGTTCAGGTAGAGATACACCAACGGCTTGGAGACACCGGCGAGTTCGGCTATCTCGTCCATCGACGCGGCCATGTAACCGCGCTGCCCGAAGGTCTGCACGGCGGCATCGAGCATCTGCTGCTCACGGACCGCCCGCGGCATGCGCTTGGTCTTCACGGCACCCATGGGGGCAAGGGTAGTTGGGCCCGGGGGTACCGCTGCCGACAGAACTTCTAGGAGGCCTGACCCTGCGGGTGGGACGTCGGCTGGGCAGCCGGCTGGGCGGCGTCCACCGTCTCGTCCTCCTGGTTGCGGTTGGCCTCCAGGTTGGCCTTCATCCGGTCGACCCGCTCGACGATCTGCACCGAGGCCCGGTCCCGCACCCCGCGCAGCACCACGAAGCTGATCGGCGCCGAGATCACCAGCGCCAGCAGCACGATCCACATGCCGTTGGACTCGCCGAAGCCGCGCGGGAAGACGCCGAGATAGACGAGGCCCCAGACGACGCCGAGGCAGCCCGCGAAGACTCCGAGGCGCCACAGTGTGTAGCGGAACATCTCAATCCACTCTTCCGTAACGAACAGACTTAACCGAACAGACGCAACCGAACAGTCCTACTCAGTGAAGCACGCGCCCCCACCGATCTTCGGGCGGGGTCGGCGGCTCACAGCAAGGGCAGCAACATGAAGATGTCGTCGCGATCGTCCCCGGGGGCGACCCGGATCGCGCCGGGCACCCGCCCGACCTCCTTGTAGCCGCAGGAGCCGTAGAACCGCTCCAGGCCGTGGCCGCCCCGGCAGGTGAGGCGGATCGCCTCGATGCCGTCGATGCCGCGGGCGGCCTGCTCGGCGGCGGCGAGGAGGTCGCGGCCGTAGCCCTTGCCCTGGTGGCGGGGGTGGACCATCACCGTGTAGAGCCACAGCCAGTGCAGCATCAGGCGGTGCGTGTTGAACGCGAGGAACACGGTCGCCGCGACCGTGCCCGTCTCGTCCCGGCCGACCAGGAGCCGGGTGCGGCCCTCCGCCATGGCGACGAAGTGCCGGACCAGTTCGGGCCGTATCTCGTCGACCGTGACCGGTGCGACGAAACCGACCGAGCCCCCCGCGTTGGAGACGTCCGCCCAGAGGGCGAGGATCTCCTCGCGCAGGGCGGGGGTTATCGCGGGGTCCAGTTCAAAAGTCAGTGACATGTCGGAAAGCCGTGATCGTTTCGGAAAGCCGTGATCGTTTCAGAAGGTGGTCGTCAGACCCGCATCGGCTGCGGGGACTCGCGCCGCGCCGGGTCCGGGCCGTCGTACTCGCGGATGATCTCGTACCGCGTGTTCCGCTCGACCGGCTGGAAACCGGCGTCGCGGATCAGGTCGAGGAGGTCGTCGCGGGTGAGCTTGTTCGGTGTGCCGTAGTTGTCGGCGTCGTGCGTGATCTTGTACTCGACGACCGAGCCGTCCATGTCGTCCGCGCCGTGCTGGAGGGCGAGTTGGGCGGTCTGGACACCGTGCATGACCCAGAAGACCTTGACGTGCGGGACGTTGTCGAAGAGGAGGCGCGAGACCGCGAAGGTCTTGAGAGCCTCGGCGCCCGTCGCCATCTGGGTCCGCGCCTGAAGGCGGTTGCGGACCTTCCCGTCCTTCATGTCCACGAAGTCGTGCTGGTAGCGCAGCGGGATGAAGACCTGGAAACCGCCGGTCTCGTCCTGGAGTTCGCGCAGCCGCAGCACGTGGTCCACGCGGTGGCGCGGCTCCTCGATGTGGCCGTAGAGCATGGTGCACGGGGTCTTCAGACCCTTCTCGTGCGCCAGCCGGTGGATGCGCGACCAGTCTTCCCAGTGCGTCCGGTGGTCCACGATGTGCTGGCGGACCTCCCAGTCGAAGATCTCCGCGCCGCCGCCGGTGAGGGATTCGAGCCCGGCGTCGATGAGCTCGTCGAGGATCTCGCTCGCGCTCAGCCCGGAGATGGTCTCGAAGTGGTGGATCTCCGTGGCCGTGAAGGCCTTGAGGGAGACCTCCGGGAGGGCCTTCTTCAGCTCGCTCAGCGACCGGGGGTAGTAGCGCCAGGGGAGGTTCGGGTGCAGGCCGTTGACGATGTGCAGCTCGGTGAGGTTCTCGCCCTGCATCGCCTTCGCGAGCCGGACGGCCTCCTCGATGCGCATCGTGTACGCGTCCTTCTCGCCCGGCTTGCGCTGGAACGAGCAGTAGGCGCAGGACGCGGTGCACACGTTGGTCATGTTCAGGTGGCGGTTGACGTTGAAGTGGACGACATCGCCGTTCTTCCGCGTCCGCACCTCGTGCGCGAGTCCGCCCAGCCAGGCCAGGTCGTCCGACTCGTACAGCGCGATGCCGTCCTCACGGGACAGCCGCTCACCGGAGCGGACCTTCTGCTCCAGCTCGCGCTTGAGCCCGACATCCATGCCCATACCTCTTCCTAAGACAGCTTGCTAAACGGTACGCCTATGCCGCTACGCCTCTTCGGGCAGCTCTCCGACCCGGTTCTCCCACTTCGTGGAGAGCACGATCGTGGTACGGGTCCTGGAGACTCCCTTGGTCCCGCTGAGCCGCCGGATGGTCTTCTCCAGGCCGTCCACGTCAGGTGCCCGCACCTTCAGCATGAACGAGTCCTCGCCCGCGATGAACCAGCAGTCCTCGATCTCGCCGAGGTCCTTCATGCGGCGCGCGACGTCCTCGTGGTCGGCGGCGTCGGAGAGCGAGATGCCGATCAGGGCGATGACGCCGAGGCCGAGCGAGGCCGAGTCGACGGTCGCGCGGTAACCGGTGATGACGCCGGCCGCCTCCAGCCGGTTGATGCGGTCGGTGACACTGGGTCCCGACAGGCCGACGAGGCGCCCCAGCTCCGCGTAGGAGGCCCGGCCGTTCTCTCTCAGGGCCTGGATGAGCTGCCTGTCCACCGCGTCCATGCGATCGATTGCCTTCCGGTGATGACGATGTCGATGAAGTTGCCGATGAAGCTGAATGAGTGGGTGCTGTAAGTCAGTCGGCGGTGCGGAAGCCGGCCCCGAGGTCGCCCTTCCACCGCCGGTACAGATCGTGTTCGACCCCCGCCGAGTCCAGGACCCGCCCGGCGACGAAGTCCACCAGGTCCTGGATGTGGGTGGCGCCGGCGTAGAACCCGGGCGAGGCGGGCACCACGGCCGCCCCCAGGTCGTCCAGGGTCACGAGGTGCCGCAGCGTCTGCCCGTTCAACGGCGTCTCGCGTACGGCGACCACCAGCTTGCGCCGCTCCTTGAGGGTGACGCTCGCCGCCCGCTGCAACAGGTCCTTGCTCAGCCCGAGGGCGATCCCGGCGACGCACGCGGTCGACGCGGGCACGACGATCATCCCCTTCGAGGGGTACGACCCCGAGGACGGCCCCGCCGCGAGGTCGCCCGCGCTCCAGTGCCGTACGCCATCGATGTCGGGATGGAAGGTGCCGGGCTTGCCGTCGGCGCCGCGGGCCAGCCATTCCCGCAGGTCGTCCTGCCAGTGCGCGTCCCTGAACGCGATCCCCGTCTCGTCGAGCAGCGTGAGCCGGGACGCGCGGGACACCACGAGGTCGACGCTCTCGCCGGCGTCGAGGAGCGCGCGCAGGACGGCAGCCGCGTATGGGGTGCCGGAAGCGCCGGACACCCCTACGATCCAAGGCGTACGCGGCGTCTCTCCTGGCTTGACTGGGTTCACGACACCGAGCCTAGCTGGCGTCGCGGGGCGGGAACCGGCCAAGGGTGCCGGGGCGTTCTTCTGTGAGGACGCGTGGACTGTGGGGGGTGCCATGTCCGGTACGGAGTTGGAGTGGTCGCAGGGCGACCGCGCGAAGGCCGCGGCCAAGCTGATGGTGGGCTGGGTCGCGCTGTTGTGGCTGCTCGAAGTGGTGGACGTGGTGTCCGGCCACGCCCTCGACAGCCTCGGAATCGTCCCGCGCGAGCCGTCCGAACTGATCGACGTCGTCCCGGCCGCGTTCATCCACTTCGGCTTCGCGCATGTCGCGGCGAACAGCGTCCCGCTGCTGGTGTTCGGCTTCCTGGCGGCACTGGGCGGCATCCGCCGCTTCGTGCTGATGTGCGCGCTGATCATCGTCGCGGACGGCCTCGGCGTGTGGCTCATATCCCCGGCCCACACGAACACGGCGGGCGCATCGGGCCTGATCTTCGGCCTCTTCGGCTTCCTCCTGGTGAGCGGCTTCGCGGAACGCCGCCCACTGGGCATCGTCGTAGGCCTGCTGCTCGGCGCGGTATGGGGCGGCTCGATCCTGTTCGGCCTGGCACCCACGCAGTCGGGGGTCAGCTGGCAGGCGCACCTGATCGGGTTGGCGGCGGGGGTGGGGGCGGCGTTCGTGTTCCGGCGGCGGCCCGTCGGACGTGGGGTGGTTCAGGCCTGACGGCGGGCTTTCGGGTCCACCGGGAGGTGAGCTGTGGGGATCGTCAGCTTGCCCAGGGGGGAGTCGACGGTCAGGTCGGGGCCGTAAGGGGCGATGTCACGACCCCGGTAGCCGTCAAGGCCTGGGTTCCACATCATGACCGCGTGGCCCTGCAAGGGGTCGAGAATCACGTAATTGGCGATGCCCCGGGAGGCGTACCAGCGGGGCTTGATCTCGTAGTCGCGACGGACGCTTTCCGGCGACACCACTTCAGCCACGAACTCGATCAGATCAGCCGGGTAGGAGCTGCGATTCTCGTCCTCCGCCTCGGCCGGGATGACTGCGATGTCCGGGCAGAACTCGTTGGCCTCGTCGAAGGGGAACGCCACATCGCTCACCAGCGCCCACTCCGGCGGAAGCTGTCCCTCAAGGCTCGCTGACACCCTCAGAATCGTTTTCCCGTGGAACGGCCTGACCGGGTTCATCACGATGCTGCCCTCGACAATCTCCGTCAGATAGCCGGGGAACATGTCCTCCAGCTTGCTGAGCTGCGAGTGCAGGCGGTCAAGGTCCGAGACGGTCACGGTGGCCTCCCTGGGGTCCTGCCCTCGATGGTAGGCCGCACGCTACTCACACGGTCAGACCCCGAACCAGAAGATCGAGAAGCGCGCACACGAACAGGGCAATCCCGATGAACCCGTTGACGCTGAAGAACGCCCGGTTCAACCGCGAGAGATCATGGGGCCGGACGATCGAGTGCTCGTACAGGAACGCGCCCGCGACGATCAGCAGGCCGAACCAGTAGAAGGCGCCGGCGCCGGTCGCCGCGCCGTACCAAGCCAGCAGGGCCGTCGTGATCGTGTGGCAGACGCGGGCGCCCCAGATCGACGCCGGGATGCCGAAGCGGGCCGGGACCGACATGACGCCGATCTCGCGGTCGGTCTCGATGTCCTGGCAGGCGTAGATCAGGTCGAAGCCGCCGATCCAGATGCCGACGGCGAGACCGAGGATCACCGCGTCCCAGGACCACTCGCCGGTGATCGCGAGCCAGCCGCCGATCGGGCCCATCGCCTGGGCGAGACCGAGGATGGCCTGGGGAAAGTTCGTGAACCGCTTGCCGTACGGATAGACCACCATCGGGATCACCGCGATGGGCGCCAGGGCCAGGCAGAGGGGGTTCAGGAGCGCCGCCGAGCCCAGGAAGACCACCAGGGCGACGAGCGCGCCCGTCCACGCGTGCTTCACCGACATCGCGCCGGTGACCAGCTCGCGGTGGGCGGTGCGCGGGTTACGGGCGTCGATCTCGCGGTCGATGATCCGGTTGACCGCCATCGCGAACGTCCGCAGGCCCACCATGCAGATGGTGACCAGCAGCAGCCGCCCCCAGTGGATGTTCCCGTCCAGCTCGAACATCGCGGTCAGCGCGGCGATGTAGGCGAAGGGCAGGGCGAAGACGGAGTGCTCGATCATGACGAGACGTAGGAACGCCTTGGTGCGCCCCGGCTGCGGGATCGCGGCAGACGCGCTGCTCACAGTCCGTACTCCTTCCACCGGCGGTCGACCTTCGCCGCCGTCTCCGGGTCGGACAGCACCATCTCGGGCCAGCCGCCGTCCCGCGTGTAGCCCTCCTCGGGCCACTTCCTCGTCGCGTCGATCCCCGCCTTGCCGCCCCAGAACTGCTGGTAGGAGGCATGGTCGAGATGATCGACGGGTCCTTCCACGACCGAGAGATCGCGGGCGTAGTCCGTGTTGCCGAGGGCCCGCCACGCGACCTCGTGCAGATCGTGGACGTCGCAGTCGGCGTCGACGACCACGATCAGCTTGGTCAGGGACATCATGTGCGCACCCCAGACCGCGTGCATCACCTTCTGCGCGTGCTTCGGGTACTTCTTGTCGATGGAGACGATCGCGCAGTTGTGGAATCCGCCCGCTTCGGGCAGGTGGTAGTCCACGATGTCCGGCACGATGATCTTCAGCAGGGGGAGGAAGAAGCGCTCCGTCGCCCGCCCCAGCGGTCCGTCCTCCGTCGGAGGCCGGCCTACGACGATCGACTGAAGCAACGGCCGCTTCCGCATCGTGACGCAGTCGATGGTGAGGGCCGGGAAGGGCTCCTGCGGCGTATAGAACCCGGTGTGGTCCCCGAACGGCCCCTCCGGCAGCATCTCGCCGGGCTCCAGCCACCCCTCGATGACGACCTCGGCCTGCGCCGGCACCTGCAACGGCACGGTCTTGCAGTCGACCATCTCGATCCGCTTGCCCGCGATGAACCCGGCGAAGAGGTACTCGTCGATGTCACCGGGAAGGGGCGCCGTCGAGGCGTACGTCACGGCGGGCGGACACCCGAAGGCGATCGCGACCGGCAGCCGCTCCCCCCGCCTCGCGGCCACCTGGTAGTGATTCCGGCTGTCCTTGTGGATCTGCCAGTGCATGCCGATCGTGCGCTTGTCGTGCCGCTGGAGCCGGTACAGCCCGAGATTCCGGACCCCGCTCTCCGGGTCCTTCGTATGCGTGAGCCCGAGATTGAAGAAGGACCCGCCGTCCTGCGGCCAGGTGAAGAGCGCGGGCAGGTCGTCGAGGTCGACGTCGTCACCCGTGAGCACCACCTCCTGCACCGGCGCGTCCTTGACCTTCTTCGGCGGTACGTGGGTCATCGACCCGAGCTTCCCGAAGGCGTCCCGCACGCCCACGAACCCCTGCGGCAGTTCGGGCCGCAGCAGCCCGCCGATCTTGTCGGAGATGTCGCCGTACGACTTCAGCCCGAGGGCCTTCAGCAGCCGCCGGTCGGTCCCGAACACATTCATGGCGAGGGGCATCGACGACCCCTTCACCTTCTCGAAGAGAAGCGCGGGTCCGCCGGCCTTCTGCACCCGGTCGACGATCTCCCCGACCTCCAGATAGGGGTCCACCTCGGCCTTGATGCGCTTGAGGTCTCCCTCGCGCTCCAGTGCCCTGAGCAGGGAGCGAAGATCGTCGTAAGCCATGTGTCCAAGTATCTGCCACCCGCTAACCTGACCCCGTCACCGGGGCCGTCTCACCCATCAGGAGAATCTCGCCGCCATGCTCAGGTATCTGCCCTTCCTGCTGGTCCTGGCCCTGTGGATCTACGCCTTCGTGGACTGCCTGAACACGCCCGAGGAGGACGTGCGGGGCATGCCGAAGCTCGCGTGGGTGTTCGTGATCCTGCTCTTCGGCGAGGTGCTGGTCGGCCCGATCGCATGGCTGATCGCGGGCCGGGCGCGCCGCACCGGGGCCGAGGCGACGGCCGCGCCGGGCCGGTGGATCGCGCCGGACGACAACCCCGAGTTCCTGAAGTCCCTGAACAAGGACGACCTCAAGGACGACCCGAAGGCCGAGTGACGCGAGGCGATACGTGCAGGTTGTACGCCGGTGAGCGGCCCGGTACGGACAATGCGCCTCTGGGCCCGGACCGGCAGGAACCGGACACTTACCTCGCATGACGACTGCTCCCGCCGAATCGACCGGCACCCTCGCCCCCGAATACGGTGACAAGGTCATCGCCGTAGAGACGGCCGGTGCCGAGCCCATCCCCGACGCCGAACGCCACGGCAGCCCGCTCCAGCTGCTCTGGACCTGGGCCTCCCCGAACATCGAGTTCGCGACCGTCTACATCGGCGTGATCTCGGTCCTCTTCTTCGGCCTGTCCTTCTGGCAGGCGACCGCGGCGATCGTCCTGGGCACGGCCCTCGGCGCGATCACGCAGGGCTTCCTCTCCCTGGACGGCCCCCGCTTCGGCGTCCCGCAGATGGTGATCGGCCGCTTCTCCTTCGGCTTCCGCGGCAACATCCTCCCGTCGGCGGCCAACGGCCTTGTGGCGGGCGTCGGTTGGTTCGCGGTGAACAGCGTGAGCGCGGCGTTCGCACTGAACACACTGACGGGTCTACGTCCCCTGCCGTCGCTGTTGCTCGTAGTAGTCGCGGAGATCCTGATCGGCTTCATCGGCCACAACTTCGTGCACACCTTCGAGAAGTACGCGTTCCCGGCGCTCGCGCTGATCTTCGTGCTGGCCGGCATCTGGACGTTCAAGGACGCACACCTGGGCGGAGGCGGCACGGGCGGCGGCGTAGGCGGCTTCCTCCTCGCGCTCAGCGCGGCGTGGGGCTACGCGGCGGGCTGGAACCCGTACGCCACGGACTACTCGCGCTATCTCCCCCGCACGGCGAACAAGTTCAGGACGATCCTGTACCCAGCGCTGGGCCTGTTTGTGTCGGTGACGTTCGTGGCGGTGATGGGAGCGGCCTCGGCAACACTCCTGGCCCCCAAGGACGCGACGCCCACGGCGGCCTTCACCGGCCATCTCCCGTCCTGGCTCGGCAACTTGGTGCTGATCGCGATCATCCTCGGCGCGATCTCGGCGAACGCGCTGAACGTCTACTCCGGCGCGATCTCCCTCACGGCGCTCGGCCTGAAGCTCCCGGCATGGCTGAACCGCAGCGTCCTGGTCGTGGTGTCCGGGGTCGCCGGTACGGCGGCGGCGTGGGCGTCCCTGTCCGACGCGGGTTCGGCGTACGAGGCGTTCCTGCTGGTGATCGCGTACTGGGTGGCGCCGTGGCTGGGCGTGGTGCTGGTGGAGCGCTGGTACCAGTCCCGCGGCACGACGACGACGGAGCAGCTGGCCCCTCGCCTGACCGACCCCACCTTCACCAACTGGCCCGGCCTGGCAGCCCTGTTGATCGGCATCGGGGTATCGGTCCCGCTCTTCTCCAACCAGGAGGACTACGTCGGCTACGTCCCGAAGCACTGGCCGTCGTTCGGGGACAGCACGCCGATCGTGGGGTTCGTGCTGAGCGCGGTGCTGTACGTGGCGTTCACGCGCATCGCCGGCCGGACCGCTCAAGCCAACGAGGCCTGACGGTTGTAGAACGCGACGGTCCGGTCCCACTCCTCGCGCAGGTTCTTCTCCATGGAGCTCTCCAGCAGGCCGCCTACGCCGAAGATCTTCGCCTCATAGGTGAGTTCGACGCGGAGGCGGCTGCGGACGGCGTCGCTGTCCTCGGCCGTCAGATGGCCCTCGTGGCGAATCTTGTCCGCCAGACTGCTCGGCGTGACCTTCCAGGTCCACAGCCGGTCGGCCTTCTCGAAAGTCCCGTCCTCGGCCTCACTGAAGTTGGCGCCGAGCAACTTGGCGACGGGGGGCGGCAGTTGCAGTGACCGCTGGAACACGGTGCGCCGGACCACCCGCTCCTCACTCTCACGCCGCCCCGACATCGAGTAGCCCTTGTACGCCAACTCGCCCTTGTACAAGTCCTCTTCACGCGCCGAATCAAGAAACCAGGCGAAGAACCCGTCGGGAGCACCGGCCACGTCATAGGTCAGGGTGAACTTCATACACGCAAAGTATCAGCCTGGCCACTCCCTGTAATCACCCTTCAACGTACGCCAGAACAACCGAAGTTGACGCCGGAGCAGGGGCGGTGACGCCGGAGCGGGCAAACGGGTTCAGGCCCGGCCGTCCTTCCGCAGCACAAGGTCCAGCAGCCCGGGAAACCGACCCTCGAACTCCGCCCTTCGCAGCCGGTTGACCCGCCTCGGCCCTTCGTCACGCTGCTCCACGATCCCCGCGCCGCGCAACACGGCGAAGTGATGACTCAGCGCGGCCTTGCCGACGGGCACGTCGAAGCTGCCGCAGGTACGGGTCCAGTCGGCGGACCCCGCCAACTCCCTTACGAGGGTGAGGCGTACGGGGTCGGCGAGCGCGGCGAGGGCGAGCTGGACGGGGACGTCGTCGGGGTGGGCGTGCTCGGGCGCGGCCCGATGACTTCCGGTGGTGCCGTCTCGCTGCGCCATGCCGACCTCCGCTCCCTCTTACCCGCTTACTCGTTCTCGCGCGATCCCACTCGATCCCACTCGCTCCCGCTTGCGGGGTGTTCGATGAAAACCATACACTCGCGAGTGTTCGCTTTTCATTGAACAGTCGAGCGGGGAGTCCGGCATGCGCGCGGTCGAGATCCAGGAATACGGCGGCCCCGAGGTCCTGAAGGTCGTGGAGACGGAGACACCGCGCCCCGGCCCCGGCCAGGTGAGCGTGGACGTGGCGTACAGCGGGGTGAACTTCGCCGACCTCAAGGCGCGGGGCGAGGGATACCGGGTGCCAAGTCTCCCTTTCGTACCGGGACTTGAGGTATCGGGCCGGGTACGGGAGATCGGCCCCGGCGTCGAAGGTCTCACCGTGGGCCAGGAGGTGGCGGCCCTGACGGCGGGCGGCGCGTACGCGGAAGTGACCGTCACCGACGCGACGACCGTCTTCCCGCTCCCCGAGGGCGTGGACCTCCGCACGGCGGCCACACTCCCCACGGTCCTCCCGACCGCGTACGCCCTCGTCCACACCGTCGGCCGCCTCCAGCCCGGCGAGACGCTGCTCGTGCAGGGCGCGGCGGGCGGAATCGGCACGGTGGTGGGGCAGTTGGCGCGGGCGGCGGGGGCCGGGGCGGTGTACGGGGTCGTATCGAGCGCGGGGAAGGCGGAGTTCGCGCGGCGGTACGGCTACGACGCGGTGTTCGTGGGCGAGTTCGAGACGCCGGTGCGGGCGGCGACGGCGGGGCGCGGGGTGGACCTGGCCCTGGACCCGGTCGGCGGCGAGACGTTCCGCGCCGGTCTGGCCTCCCTCGCGACCTACGGCCGCCTGGTCTCCTTCGGCAACGCGAGCGCGGCGAGGCCGTGGCAGGTGGACCAACCTCAGCTGTACGCCGGCGCCCTGTCCGTCTCCGGCTTCTCGATCCTGACCCTGGCCCAGAACGACCCGGCAGCCCTACGAGCCCTGACCGAGCGGGCGTTCGCGACGGTGGTCGCGGGCACGGTGTCCTTGCCGGTGACGGCGGAGTTCGGGTTGGAGGAGGCGGCGAAGGCGCATCGGGTGATGGGGGCGCGGACGAGTACGGGGAAGTTGTTGATCAGGGTGGCGGATTGAGGGTTGTCCGTCTGCGGGCTGGTGGGGGCTGGTCGCGCCCGCGCGGCGGAGCCGCAAATGTCTCAGCCCCGCGCCCCTAGAGGGTGCCTCACTGACCCCACTCAGCAGCCGAACCCGTTGTCACGGACGGTCGACACAAAAGCCGACCAGGCGGAACGGGTGATCGTCAGCACGGGGCCGTCTACGACCTTGCTGTCACGTACGGGTACGACGGGGAGAGCGGGGGCGATTTCCACGCAGTTGCCGCCGTTGTCGTCGCTGTAGCTGCTCTTGACCCAAGTCACCGGAGCGTCTCCGTGAACGCGGACCAAGCAGCGCGAGTGACGACCAGCACCGGGCCCTCGACGACCTTGCTGTCACGCACCGGCACCACGGCGGGGAAAGCGGGGGCGATTTCGACGCAGTTGCCGCCGTTGTCGCCGCTGTAGCTGCTCTTGATCCAGGTCGCCGCGCCGAGTTCGTGCGTGTTCATGGTGCTCGTAACCCTCCATCACGTCGCTGATCAGAGCGGCGGATTCGCGGGCTGACGGGATGTCCGCCCTGAGCACATCATAGGCCTGACTGTGGCGCGCGAAGATGGCCGGATCATTGTTGAAGTGGCCGCTATCCAGGGACTCCGAGTACACCCAGCGCCCATCCGGCAGCTCGATCAGCGACATCGAGTTGCGGGGGCGGATGATCCCAAATAGACCCGCCGGAGCCACCTGGATACGGATGTTGGGGCGCTGTCCGACAGTCAGCAGATGAGCGCACTGGTCCCGCATGGCCTCCGGACTGCCCACGACGTTACGCAAGCAACTCTCGTCCAGAACCGCGACGTAGAGCGGCCCGTCGTCGGCCAGGAAGCGCGGCTGACGACTCAACCGGGCCCGGACCCGCGACTCGACCTCATCAACGTCCGTACCGCTACGGCTGAACAGCGCATGCGCATAGCCCGGCGTCTGCAACAGGCCCGGGATGACCTGGTCCTGATACTCCCTCAGGGCGACAGCCTTCGCGTCCATCTCAGCGCGCCGCTCGAACCAATCCGGATGCTGAACCTCGGGGTACCAGTCGATCTGGCGCCACATCCGCCGCAACGCCCCACCCGTGCGCAGGATTTCGTCGCAGTTCTTCGCGAACGACTCCTGCGGGACCCGCGTCCCCGCCTCGATCTTGGCCACATGCGAACGGTCGCAGTGGAGTTGGCGGGCCAGCGCCTCCTGCGTGAGCAACTCGGTCTCTCGATAGAACCGGAGTAAGTCACCGAACAGCACCGCGTTACTGACCCCGCCCGTGGCCTCCGCATTGCGATAGGTCACCGAACTCGCCTCCCCTCCGTGGCAATAGCCCAATGGCACGCGCCAGGCATTGATACGGACCGTTCCCCTAGGCGACTCTCAATACACCCAGAGTGATGAAGTGGCCCCGGAGTGAACATGGTTGAGCCGATCCCGAACCAGATCGAACAAGGAACGCTCGTCTACGACATCAGTACGAACAGGGTGGGTGAGTACCGAGGCAAGGCAGGCCCCTACGCGATGCTGCGCCCCCTCGGCGGTGGCCGCGAATGGGAAGCCGCCCCGCAAGCCGTACGCCCGGCAACACCCCAGGAACGCCTGATCGCCAACGTGAAGGCCGCCAACTCCCGCTCCTGGGTGGGCAATTCCGTCCCGTACGACATCACCACACCCCCCTCCCCCATCCCCGACTGCCAGCCCTGTGCCCACCTCGCCGACCTCCGGGACGACGCCCGCGCCCGCAACGACGGCACCGCCGAAACCGACGCGAACGTCCTGCTCCGCCGACACCAGCACCGCGACCACGAGGTCCAACACCGCCGCGTCTTCCGCTACGTCCCGTACGCGATCGTCCAAGACCCCACGGCTGAACCGGAATACGAGGCCCGCTGCGTCTCCGGCGACGACTCCGACTGCGACGCCACGTCTGGGCCGTACGGCAACCCGGGCGACGTAGAGGAATGGCAACGCAAGCACACGCAGGAGACCCGGCATACGCGTTACCGCCGCAGCTTCGCGGATTACGCGGTGTTGGAGCCGCAGGGCTAGAAGTGGGCGCCTATTGGTACGTGGACGTTGGACCACTCGCTTCTTTGCCAGTGTCGGGCTTCCACGGCCCGAAAGAACGGGTGCCCAGGTGTGAACTCCCTTGCCTGTATTGCGTTCTGGGCCGGTGTGAGGGGTGCGGGGGCGGGCCGCCGCCGTCGGGGATCATCGGGGTCGTCTCCGTAAAGGGTCAGTCGGGTGGGCCGGGTGAGCCGCGCGGACCGGTGAGCCGGATGGGCCGGGTGGGCGTCAGGCGTCTGCCGTGATGACGATCTTGCCGCTGGGCAGTGCGCCCGCTGCGGCCTCGGCGTGCACGGTCGGCAGCTCGGCCAGGGGCACTCGCCGGGCTACCTCGACACGCAGCTCGCCGCCGTCGACCAACTCCACCAAGCGCGACAGTTGCTCCGCGTCGCTGCGGACGAACAGGTCGATGCCGCGTACGCCGCGCTCCTCGTCGGTGGGCGCGGGCATCCACACCGTGGTGTTGACCAGGACACCGCCGGGGCGGATCAGGCCGAGGAGTGCGGCCAGTTGGGCCGGTTCGACCGGGGCGAGGTTGAGTACGACGTCGACCGGATCGCTCACCGCCGTGACGACGTCGGCGGTGGTCGTGTGGTCGATGACCTCGTCCGCGCCCGCGGCCGTGACGCGCAGGCTGCTGCGCGGGCCGGCCGTGGCGATCACGTGGGCGCCCGCCTGCTTGGCCAGCTGCATGGCGTAGCCGCCGACCGCTCCGCCCGCGCCGTTGATCAGCACGCGCTGCCCGCTCGTCAGCTCGGCGTGCTCGAACAGTGCCTGCCACGCGGTCAGGCCCACCAGCGGCAGCGCGGCCGCGTCGGACAGCGCGACACTCTTGGGCGCCGGCGTCAGGGCCTCGGCCGGTGCCACGACGTACTCCGCGGCGGCGCCCGGTCCCGCCATCGGCAGGAAGCCGACGACCTGGTCCCCGACCTGGATGCCGGTCACGCCCTCGCCGAGCTCGTCGACCGTGCCGGCGACGTCGATGCCGGGGGTGTGCGGCAGCGTCACGGGGATCGGCCCCTGCATGAAACCCGCGCGGATGTTGGCGTCGACCGGGTTGAACGACGTCCCCGCGACACGGACCCGCACCTGCCCGGTGCCGGGGACCGGCTGCTCCACGTCCTCGAAACGCAGGACATCCGGGTCGCCGTACTGGTGGAAACGCACTGCCTTCATAGTTAGTTCTTCTCACTTTCGCCCGCGGGGGCACGGTCGGCAGGCGGTAGATCGTTGCGGAGGTCGAAGCGCCACCCAGCGTAGGAACAGGCGTACGAGGAGCGGGTGTACCTTCGCGACGCGGAATGGGATTCCGGCGACATCCTCATCGGGCGGAGGACACATGACGAGCAGGCCGAGTTTCCGTGGCCCGGGCGGCAAGGTGGGCACGTTCAGTGTCGACGCCGACTCCACGGGCCCCGGCCGGGGAACGTGGGAGCCGTTCATCGAGACCTGGAACGACCGGATGGGAGACCAGTACCCGCTGCCGGAATTCAGCGCCTCCACGGTCGACGGCTTCCAGGGAACGATGCGCTCGGTGGCCCTGGAGGACACCGCCGTCAACGAAATGTGGGCATCCTCAGCCGTCAGCACCCGGGCGGTCGGAACGCACGAGCACGACGAGATCAGGCTGTACGTCGGACTGCGCGGCGCGGTGGCCTTGCAGGACCCGCACGATCAGGGCGGTGACGCGTACGTCTCGGCCGGCACCTACTTCATGCACCACGTCGTGACGGAGAACCACTTCCACACCACCCCCGTGATCGGCACCCGCATCTTCATCTTCCCCGGCGACGCCCTGCGCTCCCTGGTCGCCGGGAACCCGCGCACCGGCCGCGCCACCTCCCCCGCCGCCCAGATCCTCATGGCACACACCAGCGCGGTGCAGCGGACGGTGGGCGACCTGGGCCCGGCGGCCGCGCACGCATCCCGCAACGCCCTGCTCGAACTCGCCAAAGGCCTGATCCTCGACCACTTCGACGACCACGAGCCCACCTTCACCCCGGCCCTCGCCCAAGCGGCCAAGGACCTCGCCGACGCCCAACTCACCAACGCCGACTTGTCGCCGCCCGCGATAGCCGCACAACTACACGTCTCCGTACGCACCTTGCAGCGAGCCTTCGCAAGCCTGGACGAGTCGTTCAGCACCTACATCCGCCGCCGACGCCTGGAAGCAGCGGCCGAGGCACTCACCACCCCCGGATCACAGCTCACCATCTCCGAGGCCGCCGCACGCTGGCACTTCACCGACAGCAGCCACTTCATCCGCGCGTTCAAGAACCAGTACGCCGCAACCCCAGCCCAATTCGCACGCCACCGCCGGGCGTAACAGCCCAGGGACCTCCTGGCCAGGGCGCCTCCTGGCGAGTGCCCCTCTCTGGAAGCCGGGGTCATTTCTAACCGGTCAACGGTCGCGACGGCGGTTAGTTTCACCCCCAGCTTCCAGCAACTACCCACCCAGGGTTGGCCGCTGAGCCGACCCGGCGTGCTGGCGAGACGCGACCGCAGGGAGCGCCCTTTACTCGGGCCGCGGAAGCCCGACACTGCCAAAGAAGCGAGTGGCCCAACGCCCACGCCTCCAACCACCGTGACACCAACAAGCCCCCGAGTCAGGGCAGAGAACCAGCAAGGACGCAGAACTCGTGCCCTTCCGGATCGACCAGACACGTCCACGGAACATCACCCTGCCCGAGATCGAGATCCCTCGCCCCAAGCCCCTTCAACCGCTCCACCTCCGCCGCCTTGTCGTCACCGGGATACGGCATCAGATCAAGATGGACGCGATCAGCCACGGCTTTGACACCAGGCACGCGAAGGAACTCCAGATACGGCCCGACCCCCGCGGCGGAACGCAACGAGGCCTGGTCGTCGGAGACTTCAAGAACATCCCAGTCCATCGCCTCGCCCCAGAACCGCGCCATGCCCCGAGGATCCACACAGTCGACGACCACCGCAGCGATCGGCCCGGTGTCCCGATAGATCTCCCGAGGCTCCAGCACACAGAACTCGTTGCCTTCCGGATCACCGAGCACGGTCCACGGCACATCCCCCTGCCCCACATCGACGGGCGTCGCGCCGAGGGACCGTAGACGCGCGATCAAGTCCGCCTGGTGCGTGGCGGACGTGGTGGCGAGATCGAGGTGCAGCCGATTCTTCGTAGAGGTCTTGGACTCCGGAACCGGCACGACGTCGATACCAAGGCCGACCGGCTCGGGCCAGACACGACCGCCACCGGGCCCGACGTAGGTGGTCACACCGGGGCTGAAGACACTCCAGCCGAGCGCCTCCCCCCAGAACCGCCCAACCGCCAAGCCGTCAACTGCCTTGATATTCACCTGAACCGGACGCAACGCCATGCCGCCGATCCTATGCACCCCCACACAAAACCCACCGCACAAAGCCCACCGGACCCACGGCCATCCGTATCCCCCGAGACGGACGGACGCGGGCCCGGCTACCACCAAGTCTGGACCGCCGGATGACCAGACCGGAAGAGGATTCCAGAAATCTGCTCTAGAAATTCACTCTAGAACCGAGTTCCCAATAAGCTGCCCCGCATGAGCCCCAAGCAACAACGCGGCGAGGTCACCGCAGACCTGCTCCTCGACGCCGCGCTGCGCCTGTTCGCGGAGCAGGGCGAGCAGGGCCTGACCGTGAACGCCGTGACCAAGGCCAGCGGTGTCAGCCTCGGCAGCCTGTACCACCACTTCGGCAGCCTGGACGGCCTGTACGACGCGCTGGCGCAGCGCTGGCTGACCGTGCTGCTGGGCGAGTTGGTCACCGCGCTGAAGGCAACCCGCACCGCCCGCACCGGCATCCGCGCGATCGTACGGACGCATATCGCCTTCGTCCGCGAACACCGCGACGCCGCCCTGCTGTTGCACTCCGCCAGAACCGACCAACGGAACATGACCCAGGCCAGAGAACTCCGCGACTCCCAGGAAGCCAGGCTCTCGGTGTTCGCCCTCTGGATCCAATCCCACGTCGATTCAGGCGAGTTGGCCCCGCTCCCACCGCCCCTGATCGAGTCCCTCGTCCTGGGCCCGCTGGTCGGCGTCGTCCGCCGCTGGCTCTCCCAGGTCGACGACATCGAACTCGACCTGGACGAAGCCGCCCGCATCCTCCCGGACCGCATCTGGCGCTCGGTCGCCGCAGACCCGAAGTGACTCCCACGGCCACATCCACCAGGGAGGCTTCACCAAAACGATATCGCTACACCATTGATAATGGTATCGTTCTTCCGGTTGGGATCGTCGACGAAAGGACCTTCCACATGGCCAGAACCGTCA
This sequence comes from Streptomyces sp. NPDC050528, assembly GCF_044457795.1. Taxonomy (NCBI): domain Bacteria; kingdom Bacillati; phylum Actinomycetota; class Actinomycetes; order Kitasatosporales; family Streptomycetaceae; genus Streptomyces; species Streptomyces sp. NPDC050528. The sequence continues at coordinate 89,242 of NZ_JBITHH010000001.1, read as the reverse complement.
TCGACCTCGACGAAGAGATGGTCGCCGAGGCCATGCGCATCTTCGGGACCAAAACGAAGGCCAAGGCCGTACGCCTCGCCATGGAGGACGCCGTCAAACGACACCTGCGGCAGGAGTTCTTCGACGCGATGGACGCCGGCGAACTCGACTTCAGCGAGATCGTCGAGAACACCGGCCCACGCAACACCGACGGCTCCCTCACGCGCCACAGCGACCGCGACGGAGGCCGCGCCGCCTGATGCAGGACCGCTACGTGATCGACAAGTCCGCCCTCGCCCGCTGGACGAAACCGAGCGTCAAGGAAGTCCTCAAACCGCTCCACGAGCGCTACCTGCTCGCGGTGTGCCGGCCCACCGAGTACGAGATGATCCATTCGGCACGGGACGGTTCAGAGGCCACACGGATCAGCACCTGGCTCCACGCCTTCGACTACCTCAGCACGGACGACGACGCCTTCGCCCGCGCCCTTGAGGTCCAGCGCCATGCCCTCAATGCCGGCTTCCACCGCGCCCTGTCCCTGCCCGACCTGCTGATCGCAGCCACAGCAGAGCTGAACCGGCGGACGGTTCTCCACTACGACGGCGATTTCGACATGATCGCTTCCCTGACGGGACAGCCCGCCGAATGGGTCGTACCGCCCGGCAGCGCCGACCGGTGAGCACACCGCCCCCGGCCGGACCTCCTCACGCCACCGTCCGCAGCCCCCGCACCTGCGCCGCCCCCATCCCCCGCACCACCCGATGCGCGCACACCGCCGCCAGCAGTTCGCCCAGCAGGTCCGGGTCGTCTATCTCCAGGCCGAGCAACGACTCGATGCGTTCCAGGCGCTGGTAGAGCGACTGGCGGCCGATGTGCAGCAGGGCCGCCGTCCGCGTCGGCGAGCAGCCGTGCCGTAGGTGCACCTCAAGGGTCCGGACCAGGTCGCTCGGGTGCGCCGCCTCCCATGCGAGCAGCGGGCCCAGCGCGTGCTGGACCAGCCGCGCCAAGCGGTCCCGGTTCGCGTCGATGCCGCCGCGCGTCAGCTCCCGTTCCAGGGCCAGCGCACGTGCCGAGGTCACCAACGGGCCCTCAGGGGTGGCGGGTTCGGCCGCCGGGACCGTCAGGGCGAGCTCCAGTGTCGTACGGGCCGCCCTCAACGTGTCGCTCCAGCGCAGCCACCCGCTCCCGGCCTCGACCGCGTGCCCCACCGCCACCGTCAGGCCGGGGTCCGCGGCCGTACGGAACGCCTCCTGGACCGCGCGGATGGGGTCGCCCGAGACGGACCCCGGAAGCGCGAGCAGGGCCAGGACGTCGCCCGGGAAGGCCGCGCGCAGCACACTCGCGCCGCCCAGCAGCCGTACCGCCCGGTCCACGGCCGTCACGTCGCGCGCGCCATGCACGGAGACCCCGATCAGGCGGGCGCCGGGGCCGGGATGGAAGCCGGCGAGGGCGGACCGCGCCTCGACCTCCGGCTGGTTCAGCGCGGCCCGGTCCGCGAGATCCGCCAGGAGCGCTGCCGTGTGGTCGTCGCCCCACGGTCGTACGACGGAACGGCCGGACAGGCCCCGGGCCACGATCGCCCGGTTGGCCGCCTCGGTGATCCGTACGAAGGGGACCACCCGGTGGAGGGCCAGCAGCGGAAGGCCCAGGCGGCGGGCCTCGTCCGTGACCTCCGGCGGCATCGTGGGGAGCGAGCGGCCGATCTCCACCGCCAGGCCGGACGCGCCCCGGGCCGCCAGTTCGCGGACGTACCGGCGGCGGATCTCCGCGTCCGTGTCGGTGAGGCCGAAGCCGTTGGTGAGGAGGAGTTCGCCGCCGTCGAGGAAGTTCGCGCCCTCGTAGACCTCGCTGGAGTGGACCCAGCGCACGGGGCGGTCGAGCGCGGCCTCGCCGGCCAGCAGCTCGGGCTCGGTGGCGCGCACCGGGTCGAGGGCCAGGACCTCACGGAGGGTGAGTGCGGGCACGGGCACCTCCAGGGGCGCTGACAGTTCGTCCGGGTACGGGTTGCGGGGAGAGTACTTTCCGCACGTTGCCCTCGTGTTTCGGCCACAGGAGAGTGGGACCCATGAACCGCATCGATCAGGCACAGGCACGGACCTGGCTGGCCACCGCCGTCGAGGAGGCCCGCGCCGGACTCGCCGAGGGCGGCATCCCGATCGGCGCCGCGCTCTACGGCGCCGACGGCACCCTGCTGGGGCGCGGGCACAACCGGCGCGTCCAGGACGACGACCCCTCGATGCACGCGGAGACGGCCGCGTTCAGGGCGGCGGGGCGGCAGCGGTCGTACCGAGGGACGACCATGGTCACGACCCTCTCCCCCTGCTGGTACTGCTCCGGGCTGGTGCGGCAGTTCGGGATCTCGCGGGTCGTCGTCGGCGAGGCGGCGACCTTCCACGGCGGGCACGACTGGCTCGCCGAGCACGGTGTGGAGATCGTCCTCCTCGACGACCCCGAGTGCACCTCGCTGATGCGCGACTTCATCAAGAACAACCCGGCACTCTGGAACGAGGACATCGGTGACTGAGCCCCGCATCCCCACGATCGACCTGAAGCCCTGGATCTTGGGGGACGAGGAGACGCGCAAGGACATCGCCCGTACCGTCGACGACGCCCTCCAGACGGCCGGGTTTCTGCTGGTCACCGGGCATGGGGTGGACCCGGGTCTGCGGTCACGGATCCGGGAGGCCTCCCGCGCCTTCTTCGCCCTGCCCGTCGAGGTGAAAGAGGCCTACTCCGCCAAGGTCGGCGGGCGCGGCTGGCTCGGGCCCGGGGCCGAGGCCAACGGGTACTCGGAGGGGACCGAGACCCCGCCCGATCTGAAGGAGTCGCTGACCTTCGCCACGCACAAGCCCTTCGAGGACCCGGTGATCAACGCCGAGTGGTACGCGCCCAACGTGTGGCCGACGGAGATCCCCGAACTGCAGGCGCTCTGCGAGGAGTACCTGGACCGGATGGGCGAGTTGGAGAAGCAGTTGCTGTCGCTGCTCGGGGTCGCGCTCGGGCTCGAACCCGACTTCTTCTCCAAGCACATGGACCATCCGACGTACGGGTTCAACATCAACTGGTACCCGGGGGTGGAGGTGGTCGGGGAGCCGGAGCCGGGGCAGTTCCGGATCGGGCCGCACACCGACTTCGGGACGGTGACGATCCTCGACCGGCAGGCCGGGAAGGGGGGACTTCAGGTCTTCACCGATGAGGGGGGATGGGAGGACGCGCCGTTCGATCCCGAGGCGTTCACCATCAACATCGGGGATCTGATGGCCCGTTGGACCGGTGACCGGTGGCGGTCCGGGCGGCACCGCGTGCTGCCGCCGCCCGCCGACGCGCCCGCCGAGGAGCTGATGTCGCTCGTGTACTTCGGCGAGTGCACCCCGGGCACGCGCGTGGAGTCCGTGCCCGCGCCGGTCGGGCGGGTGGCCTACGAAGCCGTCGACTCGCATGTCTATCTGCGGGAGAAGCTGGACTCGATCACCGTCGACTGAGGCTGCCGCAATCACCTGTCGCTTATGTCCATGGTTCCGATATTTTCGTAACCCAACGGACACCACGCGATCTGGTCCGAAACAACTCCCCCTATTTACCCTGGTGTTGATAGACAGGTTCCGGTGCCAGGCGACCGCTCAGGGGGAGATGCGGTGGGGAGAGGGCTGCATGGACGCGGGGCGCTGTTCGAGGCACAGCCGCCCGGTCTCGCCTCGCGCCTGATCGGCCTGCGGCCGTACGAGCTGCTCACCTCGCCGTACGAACACCCGGAACCACCCTTCGTGGTGCTCGCGGGCGCGCGCGGACTCGGCAAGAGCATGGCGCTGGCCGAGCTGCGGACCGCGTACCGCGGGCACACGCCGGTCGCGCTGATCGACTGCGAGGCCGACCGGCTCACCCGGCGGCCGGACGGGCGCCCCGCCGCGACCTGGTCGCCGGTGTGGCAGGCGCTGGCGACCGTCGCGGAGCAGCTGCGGGAGCCGGTGGTGCGCGGCGCCGGGAGCATCGACTTCCCGCGGCTGGAGGCCGGGTTGCTGGCCGTGTGCGCCACCGGCTGGGGTTCGCGGGACGAGGACAGCGCCCGCGAGGAGGCCCGGCGCATCCTGCTGCTGAGCGACCCGGCGCGGCGCTGGGCGGTGATCGCGCAGGGGTGGGCGGGCAAGGTCGCGTCCCGGCTGATCGCGAATCTGTCGGGTACGGGGCCGGTCGGCCAGGCCGTCATCGAGGCGACCCTCGACACCCTCTTCGACCTGGTGTGGACTCCGAACGGGCTACTGAAGGCGGGCGCCGAGTGGTACAGCGCCTACCCGGGCGCGAGCGGTGATGCCAAGCGCGGGCTGATCGAGATCGCCCGCGACTTCCGCGCCGACGGCACCTCCCGCGCGGACGCCGAACGCTGGTTGCTGCGCGCCCTGTTGGCCGATCTGACGGACACCTACGGGCGCCGGTGGGAGCGGATGCGCCGGGTGGGGCGGCCGGTCGTGCTGGTCGACAATGTCCAGTCGGGGCCGGGGCCCGGGCTGATGAAGGCCGTCCTGCGAGAGCGTGCCGACGGCAACAGTGACCAGGTGGTCTTCTTCGCCGGTCTGCGCGGCCGTCGTCACCCCGAACTGCCGGACGCCGTACGGCATCCGCTGCCGGAGGTGGCTCGCGGGAGCGGGTGGGTGCCGGGGGCCTCGCCCTCGTCCCGGGCCCTGGTGGTGACCTTGCCGGCGCTGACTCCCGAGGAGGCGCGGCGCGTCATCGCCGACGTGTGCGCCGCCGACACCGCCGGCTCTACGCGTGTCGAGGTGCCGCCCCAACTGCCGTACGCCATCCACCGGTTGACGGCCGGCAATCCACTGGGGGCCGCGGTGCTCGGGCAGGCCGTACGGCAGAACCGGCCCGCGGGAGCCGTCAGTCCGGGCGAGCTGCTGACCGCCGGGCTGAAGCCGGACGGGGACGTGGAGCACGAACGGCGGCCCGTGTACCGGGAGTTGCTCGACCGGCTGGTGCCGCCGGGGCTCGCGGAGGAGCTGGCCGTGCTCGCCACCGCGCACGACGGGGACTCGGCGCGGGCGCTGGCGGAGGCACGGCTCGGGGACAGTTTCGGGGCGGCCGGGGTGAACCGGCTGCGCACCCAGCTCACGGCGGAGGGACTCCCCCCGGCCGAGGGCTACTTCGTCGGCGACCCCTTCCTGCGCACCCTGCTCCTCCTCCGCCTCCACCTCGACGACGCCGACCACGGCCGCTGGCGCGCCGTCCACCGCTCCCTGCTCTCGCACTACGACGGCCTGCCCGGCAACCCGGACACCCCGGCCCGCGCCCGCTACCGCCTGCACCACGAACTCGCCCTGGGCGACACGGCGGACGCGGTCGCATACCTGCGCACCACCTTCCGCACGATCACGCCGTACGCCTGGCTGGAGACGCTGCTGTTCGTCACCGCCGCGCCCTACTACCACGCGCACGACCCGCACGGCCGGGACATCGGCGCCCCCGGCGACCACCGCAAGGCCGTCGCGCTGGCCCGCACGGACGCGGCCGAGGATCCCCCGGCCGGCGTGGACCCGTCCCTGCATCTGACGGTACGGCGGCTGCTGCACGCGGTGTGGCAGGTGACCGATCCGCTGGTGCTGCCGGACGAGGAGGTCGCGGGGCGGATGCACTTCGATCTGGAGCAGCTGTCGAACATCTGGCCCGCGGGCAGCGAACCGCTCTGGCGGGCCGCCCAGCAGTGGCCCGAACTGGCCCTGGCCGGACGCCCGTTGCGGGTGCCGGCTGGCGACGACCGAGACGGGGGCGGGCGATGAGAGCGTGGCTGCACGAGGTGTTCCAGCGGATCCGGACGATCCCGATCTACCGCTACACGGCCCTCGTGGTCGCCGGCGCGCTGGTCTTCGGGCTGGTCCAGCTGACCCGCACCCTGCTGCACGACGACCGTTCCTGCGCGGCCGGGGTGGCCCGGCCCGAGGACAGCGGCGAGTGCGTGGGGGTGTCGACCTCGTCCTTCGACTTCGGGCAGCGTCAATTCGCCGACACCATCAGGGCGGTGGCCCGCGAGAACCGCTCGCTGAAGGCGGGCACGTATGTCACCGTCGCGCTCTTCGAGCCGTTCACCGCGACCGACGCCGACACCGTGAACGACGTGCGGCACGAGTTGCAGGGCTCCTATCTCGCCCAGTACCAGGCCAACCACGACGACAACGGCGAGACCCCGTACATCCGGCTGGTGCTCGCCAACCCCGGTGCCACGGGCGCCTATTGGGAGCGGACGGTCGACCGGATAGTGACGATGACGACCTCGTCCGACCGGCTGCGCGCGGTCACCGGGATAGGGACCAGCACCGACAACAACAAGAAGGCCGTGGCGAAACTGACCCGGCTCGGCGTCCCGGTCATCGGCACCTCCATCACCGCCGACGACCTCGCCAACGGCCAGCAGGGCAAGGACCCTTACCCCGGCCTGGCCCGCGTCTCCCCCACCAACACGGACGAGGCCCGCGCCCTCGCGTCCTTCGCCAAGGTGACCGCCGACCGGGCGCTCCTGGTCTACGACAAGCCCGGCGACCCGTACACGAAGACGCTCCAACAGGCCTTCTCCACCCTGCTGAAGGGCTCGCCGTACGGCTCCTGGCCGTTCACGCCGCCGGCCGACCGCAGCCAGGAAGGCAGCACGCCCAACACCTTCCGGCAGATCACCGACCTGATCTGCGACACGGACGTCAGGCTGAACACCGTGTTCTTCGCCGGCCGCCACACCCAACTCCGCCAGTTCATCAACGCGTTGGGCCGCCGCGGCTGCCAGTCCCGCTCCTTCACCGTGCTCACCGGCGACGAGGGCTCGTACCTCACCGGCGACAAGAAGCTCGACCGCACCGCCCTCCAACACGGCGTCGCCGTCCGCTACACCTCCCTCGCCCACCCGGCCGCCTGGGTCAACAAGCCCCCGGCGACGGGCGGTTCACCCCTGGACACCCAGGTCCTCACCAAACTCCTCACCACCGCCAAGACCTCCCCCGTCGGCCCGATCGGCCCGGTCTCCCTCGACGACGGCCAGACGATCATCGCCTACGACGCGATGCGCCTCGCGGTCCACGGCATCCGCGAGGCCACCCCGGACCAGCAGAAGATCCCGCCGCTGTCCGACGTCGGCCTCCAATGGCCCCAGGTGAAGGGCTCGTTGAGGGTGAACGGCGCGAGCGGCTGGATCTGCCTGGACGTCCACGGCAACCCGTACGACAAGGCCGTACCGATCGTCGAACTCACCCCACAGGGCGGCTCCCGCTTCGTGAGGATCGCCTGGCCGGAGGACAAGCCACCTGCGAAGGACTGCCTGCCGCCGGCCTAGAAGACGACGAAAGCCGGTTCCCATGACCTGGGTCACGGGAACCGGCTTCTGCCGTAAGGGAGTTGCGGCCTCGGGTTGCAGCTTCGGGTTGAGGCTTCGGGTTGCGGCTTACACGCCGGCGTAGGAGTGCTTGCCGCCGACGAAGATGTTGACGCCGTAGTAGTTGAAGATCCAGCAGCCGAAGGCGATCAGGGCCAGGTAGGCGGCCTTGCGGCCCTTCCAGCCGGCGGTGGCGCGGGCGTGCAGGTAGCAGGCGTAGGCGACCCAGGTGATGAACGCCCAGGTCTCCTTCGGGTCCCAGCCCCAGTAGCGGCCCCAGGCCGACTCGGCCCAGATCGAGCCCGCGATGATCGTGAACGTCCACAGCGGGAAGACGGCCGCGTTGACGCGGTAGGAGAACTTGTCGAGGTTCGCCGAGGCGGGCAGCCGCTCCATCACGGAGGTGGCGAAGGCGCCGGGCTTGCCGCCGTTCGCGAGCTTGTTCTCGTAGCTGTCCTTGAAGAGGTAGAGCAGCGTGCCGACGGCGCCCACGTAGAAGACCGCGCCGCAGATGATCGCCGTCGAGACGTGGATGTACAGCCAGTACGAGTGGAGGGCGGGAACCAATTGATCGCTGGCGGTGTACAAGACAGTGACGGCGATGCCGAGATCGAGGAGGACCGTCGTGACCAGGAACAGGCCGAGCCAGCGCACGTTCTTCTTGAGCAGCAGCAGCGTGAGGTACACACCGACGGCGACCGTGGAGAAGGTGATGTTGAACTCGTACATGTTGCCCCAGGGCGCCCGCTCCACGGAGGCCGCGCGGGCGAGAACACCGCTGAGCTCCACGAGGAACGCGAGCACGGTGAGGGACACGGCGATACGGCCGTAGAGGTCGCCCTGTTCGTCCCCGCCGTGCGCACCGGGACCGTCCGGCACGTCACGCGAGCCGGACGCGGCCCGGACGACGACCTTCGGCCGCTCCAGGACGGTGGTACCGCCGGCGTTCTTGACGGCGACGGCGGGCGCGCCGGCCTTCTTCGTCTCGTTACCGGTCAGCGCGGCGGCCGTACGGCCGATCTTGCTGCGGCTGCCGAAGGTCCATTCGGCGATGTACGCGAAGAAGGCCAGCGTGTAGACGGCCATCGAGGAGTAGATCAGCGTGTTGCTGAGGTTGGCCAGGTGCTCGTTGGTCGCGGCGGCCAGATTGGTCACGGAGGCGATGTCGGTTGCGGCGGCGAGAGTCACTTCTCAGCCCCTTCGGCGGGTACGGGCGGTTCGACGCCGGAGTCGGAGTCGTGTGTGTCGGCGTCGGAGGTGGTGGGGGTCTTCGGGTCGTCGTTGGACTTCGGGGCGTCTGCGGTCTTCGGGGCGTCTGCAGTCTTCGTCGAGCCGGTGCTGGGCGTGGGCGAGCCGGGCTTGGACTTCACCGAGGCCTCGTCGGACCTCGCCGAGCCGGCGGCGGGCGTGGGCGAGCCGGTCTCGGACTTGGTCGAGCCCGCATCCGGCTTCACCGGGGCCCCGTCGGACTTCGCCGAACCCCGGTCGGACTTGGTCGAGCCGGTGTCGGACTTGGTCGAGCCCTCGTCGGTCTTCGCCGGAGCCTCGTCGGTCTTCGCCGGAGCCTCGTCCGTCTTCGTCGGGGCCCGGTCGTGCACCAGCGCTGCCAAGTCGCCGAGTTCCTCGGGGAGTTTCGCGGACTCGCTGCGGCCGAGGCCGGCCATCTCGACGACCGTCACCCCGTCGGCGCCGCGCGTAGCCCGCACCCAGACGCGGCGGCGCTGGATGAACAGGGAGCCGGCCAGGCCGACGATCGCGGTGAGGGCTCCGGCCAGGGCCCAGGTGGTGCCGGGCTGTTGGACGACCTGGAAGCCCGCCCACTCCTTGATCTGCTTGTCGAAGGTGATCGACCCGGCGCCGTTCGGCAGGGTCATCGTCTCGCCGGGCAGCAACTGCGACTTGAGGATGGCACCCTTGGCGGTCTTGAACTGCTTCAGGTTCTTCGTGTCCAGCTGGTACACGTTCTGCGGGATGCCCGAGTTGACGCCGAGGTCGCCGTGGTAGCCGGTCACGTTGAGCACCGGGTAGTCGAGCCCGGGGTACTGGGAGAACATCGTGCCGCTGCCCTTGGCGTAGGTCGGCACGAACAGGGCGGCGAAACCGAGCTGTTCGGAGACGCCCTGGGCGTTCTTGTAGCCGTCGAGGACCTTGATCGCGCCCTGCGAGGTGACGTTGGAGTCGATCGGCAGCATCGGCACGGCCTGGTGGAAGACCACGTTGCCCTTGCCGTCCCGGACGGTGACGACCGGGGCGTAGCCGTGGCTGACGAGGTAGACCTTCGAGTCGCCGATCTCCAGCGGCTCGTTGACCTTGATCGTGTGCTTCTCGGACTTGCCGTACGCGCCGAGGCTGTAGGTGATGTCGGCCTGGAAGGTGCTCGGGGTGCCGCGGTTGGGGCCGGTGCGCTCGTACGTGCCGATGAAGTTCTTCAGGTTGAAGCTGAACGGCACGAGGTCGTCGTCGCTGAAGAGGTTCCCAGACTTGAAGTCGTCGTACTGCGTGAGGGTGTTGGAGAAGCCGTCACCCTCGACGATCAGCTTGTCGCCCTCGGACTTGAAGAGCTGGCCCCACGCGAAGGCGATCAGCATCACGATCAGGGCGAGGTGGAAGAGGAGGTTGCCCGTCTCGCGGAGGTAGCCCTTCTCGGCGGCGACCGCGTCCCCGGCGACGTGGGCGCGGAAGCGGCGCTTCTTGAGCGCCTGGAGGGCGACTTCGCGGACCTCGTCCGGCTCGGCGGCGGTGCGCCAAGTGGCGTACGCGGGAAGGCGGTTGAGCCGCTTGGGCGCACCCGGCGGGCGGCCGCGGAGCTGGCCGACGAACTGCCAGGTGCGCGGGATGATGCAGCCGATGAGGGAGACGAAGAGGAGGACGTAGATCGCGCCGAACCAGGCCGAGCCGTAGACGTGGAAGAGGCCGAGCTTCTGGTAGATCGGCCCGAGCGTCTTGTGCGCGTCCTGGAACTCGGAGACCTTCAGCGCGTCGGTGCCGGACTGCGGGATCAGCGAGCCGGGGACCGCGCCGAGCGACAGCAGGAACAGCAGCATCAGCGCGACCCGCATCGAGGTCAGCTGGCGCCAGAACCAGCGCGCCCAGCCGAGCACTTCACGGCCGGTCCAGGCGAGCCAGCCGGTGAGGCCGGGCCTGCGGCTGCCGCCGAAGGAGCCGGGCATCGCCGTCTCGACGGGGGCCGTGGAGAGCTGGGAGCCGGCGGCGCCGAGGTCCTGGTCGTCGCCGGCGGGGTCGGCCCGGGGCGTCTCGGCGGGCGAGTCGGCGGTCGTCTTGCTCATCGATCAGATCCCTACAGTGAAGCCGTCGGACCAGCTCTGCATGTCCTGCACCAGCGCGTCCCAGGCGCCGGTGAGCAGCAGCACGCCGGTCACGATCATCATGGTGCCGCCGACGCGCATCACCCAGACATAGTGGCGCTTGACCCAGCCGAAGGCACCGAGCGCCTTGCGGAACGCGACCGCGGTGAGGACGAAGGGGACACCCAGGCCGAGACAGTACGCGACGGTCAGTATGGCGCCGCGACCGGCACCCGCCTGGGTCATGGAGAGCGCCTGCACGGACGCGAGTGTCGGGCCGACGCAGGGGGTCCAGCCGATGCCGAACAGCGCGCCCAGCAGCGGAGCCCCGATCAGCCCGGTCGTCGGCCGCTTGTGGAACCGGAACTCACGCTGGGTCAGCCAGGGCATCATCCCCATGAAGAACACGCCCATGAGGATCATGAGCACGCCCAGTGTCTTGGAGAGGACGTCCTGGTTCTCCTGCAGCGTCTGCCCGAAGTACCCGAACAGCGCCCCGCCGGACACGAACACGACGGTGAAACCGAGGACGAACAGGGAGGCACCCGCGACCATCCGGCCGCGCCGGGCCTCGCCCAGGTCGGTGCCGCTGACGCCGGTGACGTAGGAGAGATAACCGGGGACGAGCGGCAGGACGCACGGGGAGAAGAAGGAGACGAGTCCGCCGAGCACGGCGATCGGCAGGGCGAGCAGCAGGGCCCCGTCGTAGACCGTGTGGTTCAGGCCCGTGGATGCGGCGGCAAGCAGCACGTCAGCTCACTTCTCCGCGATGACCGGGTCGAGCATCTCGCGGAGCTTGTCCTCGCTGAGTGCCTGGAGTGCGCGGGCCGCGATCTTCCCGTCCCGGTCGATGACGATCGTGGAGGGGATGGCCTGCGGGTTCAGCGTGCCCTTCTTGAAGCGGAGCATCAGCCGGCCCGTCGGGTCGTAGAGACTCGGGTACGGGACCTCGTACTTCTTCTCGAAGGCGACGGCCGGTTCGGTGCTGGTGTCACGGGTGTTGAGGCCGACGAACTGGACGTCTTTGTTCGCGGTGGCCTTGGCGACCTGGACCAGGTTGTCCGCCTCGGCGCGGCACGGGGAGCACCAGGAGCCCCACACGTTGACGACGAGGACCTTGCCCTTGTAGTCGGCGGTGTTCAGGGTCTTGCCGTCGATGGTCTTGCCGGACAGGTCGGGGGCGGCCTGGCGGTCGCCCTTCTTGACGGTCGCGATGCCGTCGGAGCCGGTGATGAAGTTGGTGTTGCCCGAACCTCCGGAGGTGCCTCCGGAGCTGCACGCGGACAGCACCAACGCGGCGACGGCAACGCCGGCGGTCGACAGGACGGCGCGGCTACGGGCGCGACTGGCGGCACTCATGTGAAAAGTTTCGCATGCCCGTTCTGGGGATCTTGCGCGCCCCCCTCAAGGGCGCCCAGCGGGCGGAAAACCGCATTTCAGGCGATGTTTCAGGCAGCGCTTCCGGTGGCCGACGAGGAAGAGCTCGGGCTCGCGGCCAGGAAGGACTTCCAGCCGCCGGCCGGGGCCTGGCCGACGTCGAGGGTGCGCAGCTGGGCCAGCACCTCGGGCTTCTGCACGTCGATCCAGTCGGTGAACTGCTTGAAGGAGACGAGCCGTACGTCCTCGCCCTTCTCCTTCAGCTGGGCGATGTGCTTGAAGGCCTGCTCGACGGCGTCCATGTAGATGCCGCCGTTCCAGTGCTCGAAGTGGTTGCCGATGAAGAAGGGGGCGCGGTTCGACTCGTACGCACGCTGGAAGCCGGAGATGTAGGCCTGCGCGGCCTGGGTACGCCAGCCCGGGTAGTTGTAGGCGGGCGCGTTGGTGGAGTTGACCGACTGGTTGGCCAGCATGTTGTAGTCCATCGAGAGGACCTCGAAGCTGTGCCCGGGGAAGGGGACGGCCTGGAGGGGGTAGTCCCAGACGCCGTTGCGCTTCACGGGCCAGACCTGGCGGCCGCCGGGCGAGGAGGCGTCGTAGCGCCAGCCGAGGGAGCGGGCGGTGGGCAGCAGGTTGTCCTGGCCCAGCAGGCAGGGGGTGCGGCCGCCGACGAGCTCCTTCTCGTAGTCGAAGGGCAGGGACGGCAGGTCGTGCCAGCCGGTGTTGGTGCGCCACTCCTTGACGAAGGACTTGGCCTGGTCGATCTCGCTGCGCCACTGCTGGGGCGTCCAGTTGGCGACCGTGCCGTAGCCGGAGCAGAAGTGGCCGTTGAAGTGGGTGCCTATCTCGTGGCCTTCGAGCCAGGCGCGGCGGACGTTGGTCAGGGTCGCCTTGACGTGTTCGTCGGTGAGGTAGCCGATGTCGGATGCGCCGCGGGCGTTGTTCGGCGGGTTATACAGGCGCTTCTTCGACTCGGGGAGGAGATAGAGGCCGGAGAGGAAGAAGGTCATGCTCGCGCCGTGCTGCTTGGCGAGGTCGAGGAAGCGGGGGAACAGTCCGTTGCCGACCTCGCCGGCGCCGTCCCAGGAGAAGATCACGAACTGCGGCGGGGTCTGCCCCGGCTCCAGCGGAACGGGCTTGGTGGGCTGCTTGGGCTGGGCTCCGGTGAAGGAGGTGGAGCCGTCACCGATGGGCTTGGCCCGGGGTTCCATGGACTTGGTGGGGCCGCCGGAGGAGCCCTTCCCGGAACCGCCCGAGGAGGACTTCGAACCGTCCGAGCCGAGCGTCCCGCACCCCGCGAGTCCTACGGCCGCCGCGGCGCCCGCACCGACTCCGAGCGCGCCCCGTCGAGTGAGACTCCGCATTGCTTCCCCATCCGTCGCGTCCTCTGTGGTCTACCTGTGAGAGGACGCGACGGACGAGAAAGTTCACGAAGAACGATGTGGGTTGCGAAACAAATGTCACAGAGCTGTCACGAGCCCTGCCCCTGACGAGTGGTCACCCCGTGTTTGTCAGGCGCCGAACGCTTTGTCCTTGCCCTTGACGGGCTTCGCGCCGGCGAGGAGATGGGCCGGGACGAGATCGCGGGCCGGTTCGGTGTAGCCGACGGACACGATCTTGTCGCCGCGGTAGGTGAAGGTCGTCAGGGAGGCGAGGGTGCACTGCCGCTTGCGCGGGTCGTGCCACAGCCGGCGCCGCTCGACGTACGACCGCACGATCCAGATCGGCAGCTGATGACTGACCAGCACCGCCTCGTGACCGCGCGCGGCGTCCTTGGCGGCGTCCAGCGCCGCCACCATGCGGACGACCTGGTCGACGTAGGGCTCGCCCCAGGACGGCTTGAACGGGTTGACCAGGTACTTCCAGTTGTCGGGCTTCTTCAACGCCCCGTCACCGACCCCGAAGGTCTTGCCCTGGAAGACGTTGTCGGCCTCGATGAGCCGCCCGTCGGTCGCGAGGTCGAGCCCGTGCGCCTTGGCGATCGGCGTGGCGGTCTCCTGCGCGCGCTCCAGCGGGGAGGCGACGACGTGCGTGACATCACGCGAGGAGAGGTGCTCGGCGACCCGGTCGGCCATCTGCCGGCCCAGCTCGGAGAGGTGGTAGCCGGGGAGCCGGCCGTACAACACCCCTTCCGGGTTGGCGACTTCGCCGTGCCGCATGACGTGGACAACGGTGATGTCACCGGTGTCCTTGATGGGGTTGTCGCTCATGCTGCCGTGGCCTCCGCCGCCGCTCGGGCCGCCGCCGGGAGGGCGTCGGCGATCCGCTGGATGGCCCGTTCGTCGTGGGCCGTGGAAACGAACCAGGACTCGAAGGACGAGGGCGGCAGATAGACCCCGCTCGCGAGCATCGAGTGGAAGAACGCGGTGAAGCGGTACGACTCCTGCGCCTTGGCGTCCTCGTAGTTGCGCACGCTCCGGTCGGTGAAGAACACGGAGAACATGTTGGAGGCGTTCTGGATCCGGTGCGCGACACCTTCCTTGGTGAGCGCCTCGGTGACGAGCGACTGGATCTGCGTCGATACGGCGTCGATCGTGTCGTAGGCCGCGTCGTCGAGGAGTCGCAGCTGGGCGAGGCCGGCGGCGGTCGCGACGGGGTTACCGGAGAGGGTGCCGGCCTGGTAGACGGGCCCGGCGGGGGCGAGGTGCGCCATGATGTCGGCGCGTCCGCCGAACGCGGCGGCGGGGAACCCGCCGCCCATGACCTTCCCGAAGGTCATGAGATCGGGAGTGACCCCGTCGATCCCGAACCACCCGGCCCTGCTGGTGCGGAACCCGGTCATGACCTCGTCGGAGATGAAGAGGGCGCCGTTCTTGGAGCAGGCGTCCTTGAGCCCCTGGTTGAACCCGGCGACGGGCGGCACGACGCCCATGTTCCCGGGCGAAGCCTCGGTAATGACGCACGCGATCTCACCGGGATGCCGATGGAAGGCCTCGTTGACGGCTTCGAGGTCGTTGTACGGCAGGACGATCGTGTCGCCGGCCTGGGCGCCGGTGACGCCGGGGGTGTCGGGCAGCGCGAAGGTGGCGACGCCACTGCCCGCGGCGGCGAGAAGGGCGTCGACGTGACCGTGGTAACACCCGGCGAACTTGATGACCTTGGGCCGGCCCGTGAACCCACGAGCCAGCCGGATGGCGGACATGGTCGCCTCGGTCCCACTGCTCACGAGCCGCACCTGCTGCACGGGCTCGACGCGGGCGACGATCTCCTCGGCGAGCGCGACCTCGCCCTCGCCGGGGGTGCCGAAGGAGGTGCCGCGCGAGACGGCGTCGTGGACGGCGGCGATCACGTCGGGCTGGGAGTGCCCGAGGATCATGGGTCCCCAGGAGCAGACGAGGTCGACGTACTCACGCCCGTCGGCGTCGGTCAGGTAGGGACCGGTGCCGGACACCATGAACCGGGGTGTGCCGCCGACGGCGCGGAAGGCGCGCACCGGGGAGTTCACGCCGCCCGGTGTGACGACCGACGCACGGTCGAAGAGAGCCTGCGAGACGGGTGCGTCGTAGGGATAGGGCAGGGCAGGCGGCACTCCGCTCGCCCCGCCGCTGGACGTTCCGCTGGGCGTTCCGCTTGACGTTTCGGTCATGACCTGCGACTTCTCCGGCTTCTCGGACTTCTCGGATGTACTGGGGCTCCGGTGACTCAGTGACCTCCTCAGGGTAGGCGGCGGGAGACCGGGCAGGGGCCCCCACCCGTCTGCGAGACTGGGACCTGATACATACAGAGACACACAGCTCATGCGGGCGCCGGTGTTCAGGGGTTGCGCAGATCCTGCGGACAGGTGTTTCAGCGCACGTTTCGGCGGGCGGCCGTGGGGGAGGTCACTGACACGATGATCGGGTTGCGCGGCGAGGGCCACGCGTCCTGGAAAAGCAGTCGGGTGGAGATATGCATCGCGGTGGCGGACTGGGCGAGGGGACTGACGACCTGGGTCCTCGGCGTGCCCGGCGGGGGAAGCACCGGCGCGACGCGGAGGAGGCCGCGGAGGCGGCACGGCAGAGTGGTCCCGGGTCCGGTGGGCCGGGTGCATCCGGTGGATCTGGTGGGTCCGGTGGATCCCATGTGGGTTCGGATGAGACGGATCGCGACGAGCGCCGTATCGAACGTCGGATCGATCAGTTGCGGGCGGGGAGCAGGAATGGTGGTCGGGTGGGGGTGACGTACAAATACTTCGGCGCGCCCGACGGCGCGACCGCGGCCCGCGTCCCGATCTCGATGCGCCCCGAGGAACTCGGCGGCGACGAGCTCGGGATGAACGGCATGTTCACCAAGATCAAGCCGGAGACGATGGCCGCGATGGTCCTCACCGGCATCGAGGGCGTCCCGCTCAACAAGGTGCCCCCGCTGGAACTGGTGGTCCTCCACCCCGACTACGCGGTCGTCAAACTCCCGATGACGGTCGTCGACCCCCTCCGCGGAATCGGCGAGGAGGCGGTGGGCGCGGCGGCGTTCATCTGGTCGACGGTGCCGGATCGGGGCGGGCCTCGGGATGCGTTCAATGTGTATCAACTGCTGCACGAATGGCAGGACTTCAGCCATCGGTTGCATGAGGCGGGGCATCAGCCGTATTGCCTTGTGTGGCCGTGAGTTGAAGGTTCGTGGGTGATGGGCGAGGTCTTCGGGCCTCGCCTTTTTCATGTTTGATACGTGACCCCGAAACGGAATCCCCGCTGCCCGCCGGGCTCCAGGGACAAGGCGTTGGCGTGTTCCGGACGGTTGTAGGCGTCCGTGGGGACCTCGACGGGTTCCAGGGCGATGGAGGCGCGGCGGTCGCGGGCCAGGGTGTCGCCGGTGAAGACGTGCAGGTAGCCGCCGTACTGCCACACCCGGAGTTCGGATCCGGTCGCGGGGTCGCTCAGTACCGTCTCGGTGCGGCCGTCGGGTCCGGGGGTCAAGTCCGCGAAGCAGGCGTCGATGACCGCGTCGCCGAGCCTCCTGGGCGTACGGAAGTCCAGGTCGGGGCAGCGGTCCAGGGGCAGCAGGGCCTCCGTTCCGGGCAGGGGGATGAGGGAGGCGTCCGTGCGGATCAGGGTGTGGGCGGGGATCTGCAGGACCAGGTCGTCGACGGGACGGGGGCGGGACAGGGTGAAGTACGGGTGCCAGCCCGATGCGTAGGGGGCTGTCGTCTCCCCTACGTTCGTCGCCCGGACCTCGATGCCCAGCTCGCGGCGGCCGATCGTGTACTCCACGTCGAGGTCGAGCGCGAACGGGTAACCGGGGTGCCTGTCCGGTCTGATGCTCGTGGTGCGCAGCAGCAGCCGTGCGGAGTCGGCCGTCGTAACGACCCCGATGAGCTTGAACGGCGCCTCGCGTGCGAAGCCGTGGTAGACCGTGCGGTCCGCGGTGCGGCCGGGCAGGAGGTCGTGATCGTGGCCGCCGTAGTGGTAGCGGCCGTCGGCGACGCGGTTGGAGAACGGGGCGAGCAGGCCTGCCCGTACCCCGTCCTGTGCGAGCAGTTCCGCCTCGTCGCGGTAGCCGTCCGTGAGTTCGGTCAGTTCGGTCAGTTCGGTTGGCTGGCCGGCCGCTCCGCGTGCGACCCGCCAGCTCAGCAGCGTCGCCCCGCGCAGGGCGAGGACGACGCGCACGGCACCGTCCGGTGCGGAGACGGTCACGGTGGGTTCGTCGCCGAGGCGGCCCTCGGCGATCCGG
This sequence comes from Streptomyces sp. NPDC050528, assembly GCF_044457795.1. Lineage (NCBI taxonomy): Bacteria > Bacillati > Actinomycetota > Actinomycetes > Kitasatosporales > Streptomycetaceae > Streptomyces > Streptomyces sp. NPDC050528. The sequence continues at coordinate 71,581 of NZ_JBITHH010000001.1, read as the reverse complement.
TACGTGTCCGCCGTATCGCCCCTGTCTGTCACCCGGCTTCCGGGACCAGCCCCTTCGCCCGCGTCATGGTCCGTCACCCGGCCTCCGGGACCAGCCCCTTCGCCTACGTCACGCCCCGTCGCCCCGCCCCCACCACGCCCCGCCATCCCGCCTCCGGAACAAGCCTCTTCGCCCCCGTCACGACCAGTCACCCGGCGTCCGCAACAAGCTTCTTCGCCCCCGTCATGATGGCCACCGCGTCCTCCATCGAGTGGGACTGCGGGGTGATGACCCCGGCGCGGCCGCCGAGGCGTTGGATGTGGATGCGGTCGGCGACGTCGAAGACGTTGGGCATGTTGTGGCTGATCAGGATGACGCCGAGGCCCTGGTCGCGCAGGTCGCGGACGAGTTTGAGGACCTGGCCGGTCTCGCGGACGCCCAGCGCGGCGGTGGGTTCGTCGAGGATGACGACCCGGCCGCCGAAGGCACCCGCCCGGGCGACGGCCACCGACTGCCGCTGGCCGCCGGAGAGCGTCTCCACGGCCTGGTTGATGTTCTGCAGGGTGCTGATGCCCAACCGCTTGATGTGGTCGGCCGCCTGACGCTTCATCTCGCCGGTGTCGAGCATGCGGAACACCGAGCCGAGCACACCCTTGCGGCGGATCTCGCGGGCGAGGAACAGATTGCTCGCGATGTCCAGCGCCGGGGCCACCGCGAGGGTCTGGTAGACCGTCTCGATGCCGGCCTCGCGGGCGTCCTGCGGGCGTTTGAAGTTCACCTCGGAGCCGTCGACCAGGATGCTGCCCTGGTCCGGGACGAGCGCCCCGGAGAGGCACTTGATCAGGGTGGACTTGCCGGCGCCGTTGTCGCCGATGACGGCGAGGACCTCGCCGGGGTAGAGGGTGAGGTCGACGTCGTTCAGGCCGACGACCCGGCCGAAGACCTTGACCAGGCCCTTCGCCTCAAGAACAGGGGCGGGGGTGGAGGCAGGGGTGGTGGCGGGGGTGGGCGCAGTCGTCATGACTTCACACTCCTTATCCACTGGTCGACGGAGACAGCCGCGATCACCAGCACGCCGACCGTCAGGACCTGGTAGTTGGGGTCGATCCCGGCCAGTGCCAGACCGTTGACGAAGACCTGGACGATGAGCGCGCCGATCAGCGAGCCGAGCACCACGCCCCGTCCGCCGAACAGACTGGTGCCGCCGATGACGACCGCGGTGATGGACTGCAGGTTGGCGTTGAGGCCGCTGTTCGGGTCGCCGCCGCCGACCCGGCCGACCAGGATCCAGGCGCCCACCGCGATGGCGAACCCGCCGACCACATACGCGCTCAGCAGCACCCGGTTGACGGAGATACCGGCGAGCCGGGCGGCCTCGATGTCGTCGCCCACGGCGTACAGGTGCCGGCCCCAGGCGGTGTAGCGCAGCGCGTAGCCGATCACCGCGTACAGGGCGATCATGAGCAGGACGCCGGTGGTCAGGTTCAACTGCCCGATGGAGACGGTGTCCGCGCTCCACATGAGGATGTTGCCGGGCTGGAGAGAGACGGTCTGGCCCTTGGCGTAGATGAGCGTGATCGCGGTGAAGATGCTGAGGGTGCCGAGCGTGACGATGAACGGCGGCAGCTTGATCTTCGTCACCAGCAGCCCGTTGACGGCCTGCGCGGCGATGGCTACGGCCGCTCCCGCGAGCAGGGCCAGCACGCCCGGCACGCCGTTGTCCGCGACGAGCTTCGACATCAGCAGCGAGGCCAGCACCATGACCGCGCCGATGGACAGGTCGATGCCGGCCGTGAGGATGATGACGGTCTGGCCGACGGCCAACGAGCCGATGACGGCCACCTGTTGGGCGACGAGCGACAGGTTCTGCAACGCGTAGAAGCGGTCGTTGACGAGGGAGAACACGATGGCGGCGAGCACCAGGACGATCGCCGGGCTGAGTGCCGGCTGACGGTGCAGCACCGACTGGATGCGCTGGGCCGGCGTGGCGGGCCGGTTGAGGAAGTCCTCCGCCGGCGCCGGTGTGGCTTCACTGTCCACGTGGGTGGTCACAGGGGGTCCTTCCGGTTCTGTCCCTCGTGCGGGCCTTCATACGACTGGTGGGCTCGTGTGGTGCGCGTGGGCTGCCGGTACTTGTACGGGGCAGCCCACGCGGCCGACCGGATCAGCTCCCCCAGCAGGCGGAAGCGGCCTGCGTCGGCGACTGGACCGTCAGCCCGCCGAGGGCCTTCGCGGCGACCAGCGCCGTGCCGGTGTCGTAGAACGACTTGCCGTTGGTGACGCTGGGCTTGCTGCCGCCGCGGGCCAGTTTCGCGATGGAGCTGACGCCGAGGGCCGCCATCTTCCCCGGGTACTGCACGGCGTCGGCCGCGAACTTGCCGCTGGTGACGTTCTTCAGGCCCGAGCAGCTGCCGTCGATCGCGTAGATCGCGACGCTCTTCTCCTTGTTCGCCGCCTTCAGCGCGTTGTACGCGCCCTCGCCCGCCGGCTCGTTGATCGCGTAGACCACGTTGATGTCCGGGTTGGCCGACAGACAGTTCTCCATCGCGGTGCGTCCGCCGTCGATGGCGCCCTGGGTCGGCTGGTGACAGGCGATCTTGTACGTGCCGCCCGAACCGCCGGTGTACTTCCCGGACTTGGCCTCCTTGCCGTTCTCGGTCTTGCTGCCCGGGTCGATGCCCATGCCCTCCAGGAAGCCGTGGTCGCGGTCGATGTCCACCGAGACGACCTGGTTGTTGAACAGGTCGAGCATGGCGATGACCGCGGGCTTGCCGTTCAGGGCCGCCGCCGCGTACTGGCCGTCGAGCTTGCCCGCCTGCTCGTTGTCGGTGGCGTAGGTGATGTCCGCGACGTTCGCCGGGTTGGGTGCGGTGTCCAGGGCGATCACGAAGAGGCCGGCCTGCTTGGCGCGCTTCAGCGCGGTGTTCACCGCGTCGCCGTTGGTGGTGATCAGGATGCCCTTGTCGCCGCGCGAGACGGCGTTGTCGATGGCGGTGATCTGGGTCTGGGTGTCGCCGTCCGACGTTCCCGCCGCCACCGTGAGGCTCACCTTGTCCTTGGTGGCCTGCGTCTTGGCGTCCTTCTCCATGCTCACGAAGTACGGGTTGCTCAGCGTCTTCAGGATCAGCGACACACCCACCTTCCCGCTGCCGGACGACGATGAGCCCGAGTCGGAGGAACCGCAGGCCGCGAGGGTGGCGCCGAGGCAGAGGGTGACGCCGACGGCTGCCGCGCGGGTGCGCCGACTGCGGAGGCCGGATATCTGGGTGGAGGAGAGGTTCATGGCGTGATCCCTTTCGAGCCGGCCCTTGGTCGACGCTGAGACAACGTTGACTCGACGGGATAGTGGTCCCGTATGGACGAGCGCGTCAAGACACTGGTAAACATGCGTCGGCAACGAGTCGGTAACGCGGAATCAGTTGGAGACAACGATGACCCTGGGCGAGCCGCCGTCGCCGTCCCCGCGCAGCCGCCCCACCATGCGCGAGGTGGCGGCACTGGCAGGCGTCGCCATCAAGACGGTCTCCCGCGTGGTCAACGAGGTGCCCACCGTCGATCCGGCCATCGCCGCCCGGGTGCGTGAGGCGGCCGACAAACTGGGCTACCGGCCGAACCTGACCGCCAGCAGCCTGCGCCGCGGGGACGGCCGTACGGCCACGATCGGGATGCTCGTCGAGGACTCGGCGAACCCCTTCTCGGCGGCCCTGAGCCGTACCGTCGAGAACGTGGCGCGTGAGCGCGGAGTGCTCGTGTTGGTCGGCAGCCTCGACGAAGACCCGGCCCGGGAACGGGAGTTGGCCCGTGCTCTTGTCGACCGGCGGGTCGACGGCCTGGTGATCGTGCCGGCCGGCCGCGACCACAGCTATCTGATCAGCGAGCAGCGTTCGGGCACCTGCCTGGTCTTCGTCGACCGCGAGCCGAGCCTGTTGGACGCGGACACCGTCGTCTCCGACAACCGGCAGGGCGCCCTCACCGCCGTCAACCACCTGCTGAAGGCCGGCCACCGCCGCATCGCCTACCTCGGCGACCGCGCGACCATCTCCACCGCCGCCCAGCGTTTCGACGGCTACCGGCACGCCCTGGAAGTCGCGCATATCGCGTACGACGACGAGATCGTCCGGCACACCGGGGCCAGCGAGGAATCCGCGATCGCCGCGACCGAGCGGCTCCTGGCGCTGCCGAACCCGCCCACCGCCCTGTTCACCAGCCAGAACCTCGTCACCATAGGGGCCGTGCGAGCCCTGCGCGCACTCGGCCTCCAGGACACCGTCGCCCACGTGGGCTTCGACGACTTCCCCCTGGCCGACCTCCTGAGCCCGGGGATCTCCGTCATCGCCCAGGACGTCGAGCAGTTGGGCAGGACGGCCGCCGAGATGCTCTTCCGCAGACTGGACGGCGACCGGTCACCCACTCGCGCCGTCACCATTCCGACCCGGCTGATCGAGCGGGGGTCCGGCGAGATCACGGCCCTCGCGTCACCGCCGAGCGCGTCGAACTGACCGTCCCCCAGAAGGCGTTCTACGGCCGGAAGCCGTCGATCGCGAGTTCCATCAGGCGGTCGGCCTGGGCCACGCCCTCGGGGTTGTCGGGCGTACGCCACAGGCAGCTCAGGAGCATGATCACGTCGGTGGGGTCGAGGCCGGGCCGTACCGCGCCCGCGTGTTCACACGCGTCGAGGAGCCGGCCGACCGCCGCGGTGACGGCGACCGACGTCGTGCTGACGACCTCCTGCGCGGCGGCCGTGTTCAGGGCGTCGCCGAGGCCGTGCTTGAGGCGGACGTAGGCCGCGAGGGTGGTGAACCACTGCCGTAGCGCGTCCAGCGGGGTGTGGGCGGCGAGGACCTCCGGCACGGAGCCGACGAGGCGGTCTACATCGAGGCGGTAGACCTCCAGGATCAGCGCCTCCCGCGTGGGGAAATGCCGGTAGAGCGTGCCGGTGCCGACCCCCGCGCGCTTGGCGATCGAGTTGAGCGAGACGCCGGGGGACTCGGCGAACGCGTCGTGGGCGACCTGGAGGATCGCCTCCCGGTTCTTCAGCGCGTCGGAGCGCTGCGGCGCGGCGTCGGTCATGGGTCCTCCTGGCATACGTCCCCCTGGCGGGCGGTCGCCCGATTGCTAACCGGAGAGTTCTCCGTTAACGTCACAAGGGTCAACCGGAGAGTTCTCCGTTTGCTCTCGTTCCCCATTGTAGGAGCTCCCTCGTGCGTTACATCAAACTCGGCCGCACCGGCCTCGACGTCTCCCCGGTCGCCATCGGCGCCATGACCTACGGCGCACCCGACCGCGGCCACCCCGTGTGGTCCCTCGACGAGGAGACCAGCCGCCCCCTGATCAAGCACGCCCTCGAAGCCGGCATCAACTTCTTCGACACCGCCAACCTGTACTCGAACGGCTCCAGCGAGGAGATCCTCGGCCGCGCCCTCAAGGACTTCGCCGACCGCAACGACGTGGTGATCGCGACCAAGCTCCGGCACCCGATGCGCCCGGGGCCCAACGGCCGCGGCCTGTCCCGCAAGGCGGTCATGACCGAGGTCGACCACTCGCTGCGCCGCCTGGGCACCGACTACATCGACCTCTACCAGGTGCACCGCAACGACCACGCGACCCCGCTGGAGGAGACCCTCGAAGCCCTCAGCGACCTCGTCAGGGCGGGCAAGGTCCGCTACCTCGGAGCCTCGTCCATGCACGCCTGGGAGTTCGCGAAGGCGCTGCACCTCCAGGAGCGGCACGGCTGGGCGCGGTTCGTGTCGATGCAGGACCACTACAACCTGCTCGCCCGTGAGGAGGAGCGGGAGATGATCCCGCTGTGCCTGGACGAGGGCGTCGGCACGGTCATCTGGAGCCCGCTGGCCCGTGGCCGACTGGCCCGCGCCTGGGACGACGCGCGGTCCACGAGCCGTTCCGCCACCGACGGCGCCTACGCCGACCTGCTCTACTCGCCCGCCGAGGAGGCGTCCAACCACGCGATCGTCGACGCCGTCGGGAAGGTCGCCGCCGCACACGGCGTGAGCCGCGCGCAGATCGCCCTGGCCTGGCTGCGCCACCAGCCCGTCGTCACCGCACCCCTGGTCGGGGCCGGCTCGATCCGGCAGATCGACGATGCGGTGGCCTCCCTCGACGTCGAGCTGACCGGCGACGAGGTACGTGAGCTGGAGGCCCCGTACACGCCTCGCCACGACTGGCAGGGCGTGTCCGACGAGGCCGAACTCGAAGCGATCCGGGCCCGCATCCCCGGTATGGCGCTGTCGTGACGCCGGGGGACGAGTCCCCGCTCATGCCCAACTCGCCTACGCGTCACGCCTCAAGGAGACATCGATGACACAGGTACTGGTGACCGGAGGATCCGGATTCATCGGGAGCTGGTGCGTGCTCGCGCTGCTGCGCGCCGGGTACGACGTCCGCACCACCGTGCGTGATCCGGGGCGGGAGCCCACGCTCCGCGCGCACCTGCACGCCGCGGCCGAGTTCGACGACACGAGGCTGACCGTCGTACGGGCCGATCTGCGCGGTGACGACGGGTGGGTGGAGGCGGTCGCCGGTTGCGCGTACGTGCTGCACGTCGCCTCGCCGACACTGCGGAACGCGCCGGAGAGCGAGGAGGCGATGGTCGACGCCGCTCGCGAGGGCGTTCTACGGGTGCTGCGGGCGGCCCGCGACGCCCGCGTCCGCCGGGTGGTGCTGACCAGCGCGTTCGGCGCCGTCGGCTACGGGCATCCGCCGCGCTCGACGCCGTTCACCGAGGACGACTGGACGAACGTCGACGCCGACATCCCGCCGTACCAGAGGTCCAAGACGCTCGCCGAGCGCGCGGCCTGGCGGTTCGTCCAGGACGAGGGCGACGGGCTCGAACTCGCCGCCGTGCACCCGGTCGGTGTGCTCGGACCCGTCCTCGGGCCCGACGATCCGCCGTCGCTGCGGATCATCCGCGGCATGCTCGACGGCGAGATGGCCATCTGCCCACCGTTCGGATCGAGTTGGGTCGACGTGCGGGACGTCGCGGACCTTCATCTGCGCGCCATGACCGACCCCGCCGCGGCCGGTGAGCGCTGGCTCGCCTCCGCCGGCGGCAGCCTGCGCACCGTCGAGATCTCCCGCATCCTGCGCGGGCGGCTCGGCGACCGCGCCGCGAAGGCGCCCACGCGCGAACTCCCCCTGTCCCTGGCCCGCTTGCTCGGCCGGTTCGACCCCCGACTGCGCGCGCTGCGTCCGCAACTCGGCCAGGACTTCGACGCCACGGGCGCGAAGGCGCGGCGACTCCTCGGCTGGACGCCCCGCCCCGTCGCCGACACCATCGCCGACACCGCCGAGAGCCTCCTCGCGCACGGCCTGGCCACGGGGGCGTGAGAACACCCCGACCGCCGACGGAACTTCGGGAACCGTATTGCCCGGTGTGGCCCTGACCCCGACGGCAGGCGTGTCAGGATGATGATCTGACAGCGACTCTTCAAGACGGAGCCTGGCCTCATGACCTCTCCCAGCGGGGACGGCAGTGGCGCGCAGCCACTGATCATCGACACCAGCAAGCCCCACCCGGCCCGGATGTACGACTACTTCCTCGGCGGCAAGGACAACTACGAGGTCGACCGGGAGGCCGCCGAGCAGTTCATCAAGGCGGCGCCCGAGGTGCGGGAGGGGGTTCGGGCCAACCGGCGGTTCATGCACCAGGCCGTCCGGCACGTCGTGGAAGAGGGCGGGGTACGGCAGATCCTCGACATCGGGACCGGCCTGCCCACCGAGCCGAACGTGCACCAGATCGCGCACGCCGTCGCCCCGGACACGCGGATCGTCTACGTCGACAACGACCCGATCGTCAGCACCCACTCCATGGCCCTCATGGAGGACACCGACACCTCCGTCATCCTGGCCGACCTGCGCGATCCCCGCTCGATCCTCGACCACCCCGAGGTCCGCAAGGCCATCGACTTCGACCAACCGGTGGCCGTACTGCTGGTCGCCGTCGTGCACTTCCTGCCCGACGACGGGGACCCGTACGGCATCGTCGCCACCCTGCGCGACGCGCTGCCGGACGGTTCCTATCTCGTCCTGTCGCACGCAACCGGCGACATCCACGAGGACGGGCGGCACGACGCGGCCTCCGTCTACAACCGGGCCACCGCCACCCTCAACCTCCGCGGCCATACCCAAGTCCTGGACTTCTTCGGCGACTTCACCCTCGTCGACCCGGGTCTGGTCCGCGTCACCCACTGGCGGCCGGACGAGACTCCCGCCCCCGGCGCCGCACCGATCGGCATCTACGGCGGGGTGGCGCGCAAGGGCAACTGACCTCCCGACCAAGGGAGTTCATCCCGTCGGCATCCTCCAGCCGGCGGCCGGGAGTGTCTCGCGCAGGAAGTCGATCAGCACGGCCGTCACCTCAACCGGCCTTTCCAGGCTGGGGAGATGACCGGCCCAGGGCAGTTCGACGTGCCGGGTGTCGACGAACAGGTCCGGCAGCCGGGCCGCGATCTGTCGGAAGTCGGGCAGGTCGCGGCCGCCGGAAAGCGCCAGACACGGCGCCTTGACCGCCGCCAGATCGACCTCCACCTTGTTCCGGCCGGCCCCCTCGGGAGCCGCCAACTGCACCTCGAACGCGTGCCGTTGCATCGCGCGCACCGCCTCCCGGACCGCCTCGTCGGCCTCCGGCCCGAGCCAGGTGTCCACGTTCAGTTCTACGGCCCCGTCGACATCCCCCGCCTCCAGCAACTCGTCCTCGCGCTCGCCGAACGCCCGTAGTTCATCGGTGGGTTGGTGCCCTGGCAGCCCGCTGCACAACAGCGCCATGGCGGCCACCCGGTCCGGGCGGCGCGCGGCGATCTCCACGGCGACCTCTCCGCCGTACGAGGAGGCGATCAGGGTTGCTTGTTCGATGCCCAGGGTGTCCAGCAGGGCCAGTACGTCCTCGGCGTCGTTGTGCCGCCGGTCGGGCAACGGGGTGTCGCCGAAGCCCCGGAAGTCGGGGCGCACCACCCGGTAACCGGCATCGACCAGGGCCTGCCACTGCGGGTCCCACATCCTTCGGTCGCACACCCCGGAGTGCAGGAGGACCAGCGCGGGGCCGTGTCCGGGCACCTCATGGTCGTAGTCGTCGTTGTAGTCGTAAGCGAGAGTCATGCGGGCGACCCTAGGCGGCGGGTGGTCGAAGCACCCGCCAATTTCGCGGCCTCCGGCAACGGCGGGGCAGCGGCGGGACGTCAGTCGCCGAGCGTGATGGTGGTGCCGGCTGTACCCCCGACTGGGCAGCTCGCCCCCTCGTGGCGGCGGCCCGGCGACGGCATCGTTGATCTCACAAGGTCAAGGCCGAAGGCCGAGGCCGAAGTCGACGACTCGCCGGAAGGAAACCGCCATGCCTCACACCGCCGTCTCCCTCACGAAGGACGCCCGCACCGCCCAGCCGTCCCCCTCCCGGCGGACCCCTCGCACCACCCCCCGCGTGATGCCCCTCTGGCAGGCGATGGCCCACCTGTTCGCCCCGGCGGACGGCACGCCGCGGCCGTGAACCCCTCATGTTTCTAACCGGTCACCCGGATGCTCAGGGGTTAGATTTACCCCCAGCCTCCACCGACCCCCCGCACAGTCGACAAGCGCCGGCAAAGCACCGCCAAGCACCGCCAAGCACCGCCAAAACGCCGCGAAAGCCAGGCCCTCAGAGTCACCCCCAGTGCACCCGCCGTTCACATCCCCCACGAACGATGCGCCTCATGAGACGTGTCACTCCCGCCCTGGTCCTCGGCGTCACCGCGCTGCTGGCCACCCCGTTCGCCGCCCAGGCCGCCCCCGGCAACGGCAACGCCCACACCGACAGCTACGGCACGAAGGCCGTGTACGCGCCGGAGCAGAACTCCCGCTCGTACCAGAAGGTCCCCGCCGGCTTCACCCCCGTCTTCACCGAGAACGTGTCCCGGCACGGGTCCCGTTCCGCGACCGACAGCGAGGACGGCGACCTGATCCTCGCGCTCCTCGACAAGGCGCAGGCCGAGGGTCAACTCACCCCCAAGGGCCGGGAGTTCGGGCCGAAGGCGCAGGCCCTCGAAGCCGCCATGAGCACCGTCGGCTACGGCAACCTCAGCGCGCGCGGCAAGGAGGAGATCCACGACACCGCCGTACGGATGGCGAAGCGGCTGCCGACCCTCTTCGCGTCGATCGCGAAGAACAAGGAGCCCATCGACGTCGTCAGTTCGGGGCAGGGGCGTGCGGTCGACAGCGCCAACCTCTACGGCGCCGCGCTCGCCCAGACCGACCCCGACCTGACCTCCCTCATCGGCGCGACCCGCACCGACAAGGACCTCCTCTACTTCCACAAGGCCGACGGCGGGGCCGCCTACCGCGACTACATCGCCAACGACAAGCGCCTCGCGGACACCCTGAAGTCCGTCACCGACCAGCCGAAGACCCACCGCGCCGCCCGCGACGTACTGAGGAAGCTGTTCAAGCCGGCGTTCGTGGACCGGATCACGGCGGGCGAGTTCGCGTCGATCGGCACGGACGTCGAGGCCGCCACCGCCGTCTACAACCTGTACGCCATCGCCCCCGCGATGAGCGAGGAGAGCCCGGGCGGCAAGGGCTGGGGCATGGACCGGTACATCTCGGCGGCCGACGCCGACTGGTTCGGGTACATCTCCGACGCCGAGGACTTCTACGAGAAGGGGCCGGGCTTCGCGGACAGCGACATCACGTACAAGATGGCGAACGTCCTGCTCGACGACTTCTTCAAGAAGGCCGAGGCCAAGCGCGACGGCACGAGCGACCTCGGCGCCGAACTCCGCTTCACGCACGCCGAGGAGATCATCCCGCTGGCCGCGCTGATGGGCCTGCCCGGCAGCACGAAGGGCGTCACCACCGCCAAGCCGTACACCTACGGCAGCAACCCGTGGCGGGGCGCGGCCGTCGCGCCGCTCGGCTCGAACATCCAGTGGGACGTGTTCCGCAAGGGCAACACCTACCTCGTCCGCATGCTCTACAACGAGAAGGAGACGGCGTTCAAGACCGGCTGCCGTCCCGTCTCCAAGGGCAGCAAGTTCTACGACCTGAACGAACTGGAGCGCTGCTTCGGCCGCACGACCTCCAACGGCTGACCCAACTGGCCCGATCAACCCGGCAGTTGATCAACTCCCGCCACCGACACGGGCGTTACGACGGCTCCGCGCTCCCCCGGGCGCGGACCGCCGCCGCCCCGAACACCCGCCCGCTCATCCCGGCCCGCCGATACGCGGCGACCGCGGCCGAGTTGTCCGCGTCCACCATCAACGCGGCGCGCCCGTACTCCCGTACAAGAGCGTCCACGACGAACCGTGAGACGGCCGCACCCAGCCCCCGCCCCCGCGCCTCCGGACGCGTCACGACCCCGGCCACGAATCCGCACCCCGCCCCGGACCACGCGTCCCCGGCCACCGCGAGCAACTCGCCGTCGCCGTCGGGGTCGTAGGCACCGGCCCAACGGTGCGTGCCGGGGCGGCCGGGCTGGGCGTAGGAGTCGGGGAAGCAGGCGTCGAAGAGCGTGGCCGCTTCCTTCTCGCCACGACCGTCGAGCCACGCCACGCCCTCCGGTACATCGGGCGGCGGGGCCGTCGTCTCCATCCACAGGAACGCGGGTCCGTCGGCGGGCACCAGTGCGGGGATTCCGCGTACCAGCCTCGCTATCAACTCCGCGTCCCCGAACGGGCGGTAGCCCGGTCCGGTCGCCGGCAGCACTTCGTCGCGTACGAGGACGAGGGCGTCCTCCGTCGTACCGGCGACCGCGATGCGGTTCCGGCCGGAGAGGGCGGGGCTGGCCACGGCGGTTGCCGAGCCGTGGTGGAAGACCCGTACGCCGGGGGCGAGTTGGCCGTCGGGGCGGAGTTGCGCGGCCCAGAGCAGATGGCCCGCGACTCCTGCGGTGCCGAGTTCGTCAGCCTCGGCCACGTACGCCCGCCCCCGGTTCCACCACGCCGCCCACCGTGAACCCGATAACCGCCCCGCCACCCTCCCGCCGCAGCGCGAACGGTGCTCCGCCGTGGGCCAGGGCGACCTCGCGGACGATCGAGAGGCCGAGGCCCGAGCCGGGAAGGGAACGGGCGTCGGCCGCGCGGTAGAAGCGGTCGAAGATGCGGATGAGGTCGGTTTCCGAGACTCCGGGGCCTCGGTCCAGGACCTCCACCCGGACCGTGCCGGGGCGGGCCGGCCCCGAGACCGCGATCTCGATCGGGGTCTGGCCCGCGCGGTCGAACTTGGCCGCGTTCTCGACGAGGTTGGAGATCGCGCGCTGGAGCATGCCGGGGCGGCCGTCGGTCGTCGTGTCGCCGCTCGCGCGGACCGTGATGTCGCGTCCGGTACGGCGACGGGCGAGGCCCGCCACGTCCTCCGCGATGTCGGCGAGGTCGACCTGTTGGGGTGGCTCCGTGTCGGACTGGCCTGCCGCCAGGTCCACCAACTCGTTGACCAGGTCCGTGAGTTCACGGGCCTCCTGCGAGAGGTCGGCGACCAGTTCCTCGCGCGTGGAGGGCGGCAACTCGTCGATCCGCCGTAGGAGCGAGATGTTCGTACGGAGGGAGGTCAGCGGGGTGCGGAGTTCGTGGCCCGCGTCCTGGATCAGGCGACGCTGATCCTCCTCCGACTGCGCGAGGCGGCCGAGCATCCGGTCGAAGGCGCGGCCCAGGCGGCCCACCTCGTCGTAACCGGTGACCGGGACCTGGACGCCGAGGCGGCGCGTGCGGGCCACGTCCTCCGCGGCGGCGGTGAGGACGATGAGGCGCCGGGTGATGCGCCGCGCCAGCCACCAGCCGCACAGCCCGGCCAGCACCACCACGGCCGCCATCAGCACGAACGTCCGCTGCTGCAACGCCCGCAGCAGATCCTCCGTGTCGCTGAACTCCTGCGCGACCTGCACCGCGCCCCGCCCGGCGCCGAGCGAGACGGTCGCGATGCGGTACACGTCCTCGCCGACGGTGACGTCCTTGTGCTCCACCGTCTTCCCGGCGATCCGGTCGCCCGCGATCGCCCGGTCGTCGCCGGTGACGGGCAGCGCCGGGCTCCCGCTGTCGAGGACTCCGCCGTCCCGCCCGAGCACCTGCACGTCCGTACGGGCCGGCCGCACGATGTCGTGGCCGGGCGCGGAGGAGGAGAAGTCGTCGGTGGTCATCTGGTGCGTGCGCACCTCGTCCTGCAGATCCTGCACGACCTGGTCGAACACGGACTCCTGGTCGACCCGGACCAGCCGGGCCGCCGCGCCGTACGACAGCACGCCGACGAGCAGGGTGACGGCCGCGGTCACCGCAGCGAAGGACACCACGAACGTGGTGCGGAGCGAGACGAGTCTGGGGCGCCGGGTGGCCACGAACCGCCGGAGGCGGCCCACTCAGTCCTCCCGCAGCACGTAACCCACGCCACGCACCGTGTGGATCAGCTGCGGCGCGCCGGGCTCGTCGAGCTTGCGGCGCAGGTAGCCGACGTAGACGGCGAGGTTCTTGGAGCCGGGGCCGAAGTCGTAGCCCCAGATGCGGTCGTAGATCGTGGAGTGGTCCAGGACGATGCCCGCGTTGCGCACGAGCAGTTCGAGGAGCTCGAACTCGGTCCGGGTCAGCTCCAGTTCGCGCTCGTCGCGCCAGACGCGGCGGGCCTGGAGGTCCATGCGGAGACCGGCCGCGGTGATCTGCTTGTCGGAGGCGGGGGAAGCGGAAGAAGAGAACGCCGAGTGCGACTGCGGGTCGTCCCGCAGTACGTCGGCGGAGGTGCCGGATGCGCCGGACGTGCCGGGGACTCCGTTCGCCGGGACCGGGCTCGTGCGGCGGAGCAGGGCGCGCAGCCTCGCGAAGACCTCTTCCACGTCGAAGGGCTTCACGACGTAGTCGTCGGCGCCCGCGTCCAGGCCCGCGATCCGGTCCGCCGTCTCGACCAGGGCGGTCAGCATGAGGATCGGGGTGCGGTCGCCCTCCGCGCGCAGGACGCGGCAGACCTGGAGGCCGTCGATGCCGGGCATCATGACGTCGAGAAGCAGCACGTCCGGTGGGGTGCGGTGGGCCTGTGCGAGCGCCTCTACGCCGTCGGCGACCGCGGTCACCTGGTAGCCCTCCAGGGTCAGGGCCCGCTCCAGGGCATGACGGATGGCACGGTCGTCTTCGGCGAGCAGCACAGTCTGGGGCACGTCACCCAGTGTGCCAAGGCCTCCGGCGGTTGACCGGTGGGGGCAGGTCTACGATCACCCTTTTTACCTGGCTCTCACCGAGGTGGGCGCAACCCGGGTTTGGCTCCTACCGTCTTCTCACGGTCGGGTGCGTCGGGGCGACCGTCCCTGGGGGCTGCGCCCCCAGACCCCCATCGGCCCTGAAGGGGCCTCGTCCTCAAACGCCGGACGGGCTGAAAAATGCCGGCCGGGGTGTAGAGGATCGGGATGGCATGCGCTCGGGATCAAACGCCGGACGGGCTGATATTCAGTGCCGCCAGTTGGTCCGTGAACGGTACGACCCTCGGTGTGCTCGCCGATCGTGCTGTCGACAGGCCCTGCATCAGAGCCGCCAGCTCCCCCGCCGCCCGGTCGATCCGCTCCGGCAATCCCTCCGCGCCCCAGTCCTCCGAGGCGGCATAGACCCCGGTCGGGACGACCACGGCTCGGAGGTGGGCGAAGAGGGGACGGAGGGCGTGTTCCAGGACCAGGGAGTGCCTCGCGCTGCCGCCCGTCGCCGCGATGAGTACCGGCTTGCCGACCAGCGCGTCCCTCTCCAGCACATCGAAGAAGGACTTGAACAGTCCGCTGTACGACGCCGAGAACACCGGCGTGACGGCGATCAGGCCGTCGGCCTCGGCGACCGCGTCGAGGGCGACCGCGAGCTTCTTGCCGGGGAAGCCGTTGGTGAGGTTGTGGGCTATCTCGACGGCGAGGTCGCGCAGCTCCACGACCTGTATCTCCGCCGGCGCGACGCCCGCCGTGGCGTTCGCCAGCCGGTCGGCCAGCAACCTCGTGGACGACGGGACACTCAGCCCCGCCGAGACGACTACGAGCTTCATGCGACGTTCACCTCCTGAGCGGACTTGGCGGACTTGAGGGACTCGTGGGTCGGCGCGTCCGGCACATCCGCCGGGCGGTTCGCCGCGAACTCCTTGCGGAGCACCGGTACGACCTCCTCGCCCAGCAGGTCGAGCTGCTCCAGGACCGTCTTGAGCGGCAGCCCGGCGTGGTCCAGCAGGAACAGCTGGCGCTGGTAGTCACCGGCGTAGTCCCGGAACGCGAGGGTCTTCTCGATGACCTCCTCCGGGGAACCGACGGTCAGCGGGGTCTGGTCGGTGAAGTCCTCCAGGGAGGGCCCGTGGCCGTAGACCGGAGCGTTGTCGAAGTACGGGCGGAACTCGCGGATCGCGTCCTGGGAGTTCTTGCGCATGAAGACCTGGCCGCCGAGCCCGACGATCGCCTGCTCCGGCGTGCCGTGGCCGTAGTGCGCGTACCGCTCCCGGTACAGCTCGACCATGCGCTTGGTGTGGTCG
This sequence comes from Streptomyces sp. NPDC050528, assembly GCF_044457795.1. Lineage (NCBI taxonomy): Bacteria > Bacillati > Actinomycetota > Actinomycetes > Kitasatosporales > Streptomycetaceae > Streptomyces > Streptomyces sp. NPDC050528. The sequence continues at coordinate 56,152 of NZ_JBITHH010000001.1, read as the reverse complement.
GCCGGCCAGAAGATGTTGTTGTGGAAGAAGCCGTCGCCGTAGAAGGCCGCCTGCTCGGCGATCTCGGGGCTGCGGATCGAACCGTGCCAGACGAACGGCGGTACGTCGTCCAGCGGGCGGGGCGTGGACGTGAAGCCCTGGAGCGGGGAGCGGAACTTGCCCTCCCAGTCCACTACGTCCTCGCGCCACAGCCGGCGGAGCAGGGCGTAGTTCTCGATGGCGAGGTTGATGCCCTGGCGGATGTCCTGGCCGAACCACGGATACACCGGGCCGGTGTTGCCGCGGCCCATCATCAGGTCGACCCGGCCGTCGGCCAGGTGCTGGAGCATCGCGAAGTCCTCCGCGATCTTCACCGGGTCGTTGGTGGTGATGAGGGTGGTGGAGGTGGAGAGGATCAGCTTCTCGGTCCGCGCGGCGATGAAGCCGAGCATCGTGGTGGGCGACGAGGGCACGAACGGCGGGTTGTGGTGCTCACCGGTCGCGAAGACGTCGAGCCCGACCTCCTCGGCCTTCAGCGCGATGGCGACCATGGCCTTGATGCGCTCACGCTCGGTCGGCGTCCGTCCGGTGGTCGGGTCCGGTGTGACGTCGCCGACGCTGAAGATCCCGAACTGCATGGTCGTTCACCCTCCAGGTTGTTGATTATTCAACTATACCCTCCAACGGCCACCCCCTCACACATATTCCGCGCACTGTCAGTGGGCGGTTCTACGATCCGTACATGGCCGTCCCGCACCGCGACACCCGAGGAATCGTCGACCCCGCCGAACTCCTCGCCCGCGTGCGCTTCCGCCGCCCCGAAGCCGCCGAGCCGCTGCGCCCGTACGTCGAGCACTACTGGTTCATCGACTGGGACCTGACCGAGCCCTACGTCTCCCACGTCGTCCCGCACCCGGCCGTGCACATCGTCTTCCAGCGCCTCGCGGGCGAGGACGCCTTCGTCGAGGTCGCGGGCATCCCGCACGGCCTCTTCGCGCAGAAACTGGAGGGGCGGGGGCGGGTCTGCGGCATCAAGTTCCGGCCGGGCGCCTTCCGTTCCGTCGTCCCGGACCGCCCGGTGTCGGAGTGGACGGGACTGCGGGTCCGGCAACCCGAGGTGTTCCCCGACACCGACCCCGCCACGGTCCTCGACCTCCCCGACGAGACCGCCCGCGTCGCCGCGCTCGACGCCTTCCTCCTCGCCCTCTCCCCCCGCCCCGACCCACAGGCCGACCTCGCGGCCACCCTGGTCGACCGCATCCGCACCGACCGCACGATCCGCCGCGTGACCGACTTCGCCCACGCGGAGGGCCTGTCCGTACGGCTGCTGCAACGCCTCTTCGCCGCGTACGTCGGTGTCGGCCCGAAGTGGGTCATCCTCCGCTACCGCATCCACGAGGCCCTGGAGCGGGCGGGAGCCGACGACCCCGTGGACTGGGCGGGACTGGCCGCCGACCTGGGCTACGCCGACCAGGCCCACCTGGTCCGGGACTTCACCGCGACGGTCGGGGTGACTCCGACGACGTACGCACAGGGCGTGCAGGGTGTACAGGGAGTGCAGGGCGTGCGGGGCTCGCGCTGACCACACCGCGGCGCCATTCCCGCCAGCCCCGCCGGTCCCCCGGCGCCGGTGGACCATGGGCGCCGAGCACCGGCGTCGGCGGGGGTGGACCCGCGCGCTGGTAGCTTTCGCAGCGGCCGGACGACAGCGGGAAGAGAGCACGGTGAACCGAACCCAGACCCTGACCCGGTGGTTCGCGGCGGACAACAACCCCATCCAGGTCTTCGGGACCGTCGTCGCCATCGTGGTCGGCGCTGTCGCGGTGCGCCCGATCGGGACCTCCGGTACCGGGCTCGCGGTGCTGTGTCTGCTGGTCCTGGTGTCGCTGTTGCTGTGCACGCGGCTCATCCCCGAGGGAGTGCTCTCGCCCCGCGTGCAGCTCACGGTGTTGTGCGTCTGGTCGGCCGGGGCCGCCGCACTGCTGGCGCTGGACCGGTCCGGGGCGTCGGCCCTGTTCGCATACTTCGTCACCGGGCATGCCGGATACCGCCTCGACAGCCGGCGCTCGCTGCCCTTCGCCGCGTGCACCAGCGTCCTGTGCGCGGGGGTGCTGCTCCTGCCGTGGGGCGGCCACCACACCTCGTGGATCGTGGGCGCCTTCACCGGGGTCAGCGTGCTGGTCGGCATCTCCAACCGCGCCCACACCGAGGCGCTGCGCTCCGCGCGGGCCGCCGCCGAGCAGGCTGAGCTGGCCTCGCGGGCCGAGGCGCGGGCCGAGGCGCTCGCCGAGCGGGCCCGGATCGCCCGCGACGTGCACGACGTACTGGCCCACTCGCTGGCCGGGGTGAACATGCAACTGGAGGTCACCGACGCCCTGTTGGAGTCCGGTGACATCGAACGGGCCCGGGAGGCGGCCCAGCGGGCACAGAGCCTGGTGCGGTCGGGGCTGACCGAGGTGCAGCGCACGGTCGGGGACCTGCGTGAGGACGCGCTGCCGCTGGTGGAGACCTTGCGGTCCATGCTCGCGTCCCTCTCCGACGCCGGTACGCTGACCGTCGACGGGCCGGAGCGTGAACTGCCCGTCCGCCTCGCCCAGGTGATCGTGCGCTGTGCCCAGGAGGCGCTGACCAACGCGCACAAGTACGCGCCCGGCGCCCCGGTCCGCATGCGCCTGGAGTACCGGGAGCGAGCAGAACAACGGGAGCGGCTTCCGGAGGAGACCGTCTTCGAGGTGGTCAACTCCGCGCCGCCGGACGGCTCGCGGCCCCTCGCCGGTGCGGGGAGCGGGATGGGGCTGGTCGGGATGCGCGAGCGCCTCGACCTGGTGGGCGGCACGGTCACGGCCGGGCCGATCGTGGACGGCGACGACGCAGGAGGATGGCGAGTGCGCGTGGTGATCCAGGGATGAGCGACGAGCGACAGGGCGAGCGGGGACCTTCCGTACCGGGCGAGCAACAGGCCGTCGTGCGGGTGGTCGTGGCCGACGACCAGACCGCCGTCCGCGAGGCGCTGGCGACCGTACTGGATCTGCAGCCCGGCGTGGAGGTCGTGGCGACGGCGAAGGACGGCGGGGAGGCCGTGCTGGCCGCCGAGGTGCACGAGCCCGATGTGATCCTGATGGATCTCAACATGCCGCGCGTGGACGGGGTCGAGGCCACCCGGCTGCTCACCGAGCGCTTCCCCAAGGTCGCCGTCGTCGTGCTCACCACCTTCGCCGACGAGGAGTACATCCTCGCCGCGCTCGGTGCCGGGGCCCGCGGCTACCTCACCAAGGAGTCCGGCCGGCAGGACATCACCCGCGCGGTGCGGGCCGCGGCGGCCGGGCAGTCCGTGCTCGACCCCGCCGTACGGGACCGGCTCGTCGCCGCCGCCGCGCGGGGCGGCGCCCCCGTCGAGCGGCCGGGCACCGGACTCGCCCCGGACCTCACGCCCCGGGAGGTCGAGGTCCTCACGCTGATCGGCGAGGGGCTGACCAACCGGGGTATCGCGGAGCGGCTGGTGGTGAGCGAGGCCACGGTGAAGACGCATATCAACAACCTCTTCTCCAAAGCTCATCTGCGGGACCGGGCGCATGCCGTGAAGTACGCGTTCATCCACGGACTGGTGAAGACCCCTGGCTGAGGGCGGCCCCGGCCGGTGCCAGGAACCGCACGCGGGCCAGCAGCAGGAACACCCGGGTGAGGACCATGGCCAGCGCCATGATGACGAAGAACGGTGCGATGGCGTCCTGCACTATCTGGTGCTCCGCCATGAACGTGCCCAGGTGGTCGCGGAACCAGGTGTTGTGCTCGGCGGCGTAGATGAACGCGACGCGCAGCGCGACCACCGCCGTCCAGATGGCCACGAACCCCACGCCGCACCGGGTGTGCACGTGGCCCGAGGCCGGGTCGCGCTCCACGCCCGTGGTGAACGTGGCGACGACTCCGCAGGCCAGTCCGATCGCGGCGCCCACCAGATAGACGATCACGTCGACGTGCTGGGTGGGCATGCCCTTCAGATAGAAGTAGCCGATCGCGGACACCGTGGCGATCGGCATCAGCACCTTGTGCAGGTCGTACTTCCGGCGCCCGTACTGCGTCAGCATCATCACCGCGAAGATGCCCCCGCTGATCGTCAGCGCCTGCTCCATGTCCGTCATGACGTCGCACTCCTCGGTCTCCGGCGGGTGCTCCCGCCTCGCGTTTTCCTGAGACCGACTCTCCCGCCGATGCCGGAAAAGCTCCCGGACCCACGGGTGGATTTCCGGGTGGAGACGCGAGGTGGAGCCTGCCCCTAGGGGTCCCTCGGGGCAGGCCCCCGCTCACGAGAGGCGCTGAGCTCTCAGCGCTTGAGCGTGAACGTGAAGTCGCCGGTGACCCTGGCGTCCAGCCGGACCCCCGACACGAGACTCCCCTCCACGATCAGCCTCCCGACCTCGGCCCGCGACAGACCGCACCCTTCGGCGATCAGCCGCACCGGCCGGACCGGTATTCGCGCCCCGAAACGCACCGATACGTCGATCACCTCGCGGTCCGGGCAGTCCGTTCCGCCGGTGTCGAGACGCCAGGCGCCGGCCCAGTCGAGGGCGATGCGATTACGGCGCCGCAGGACCGGATCCTGAAGCAACTCGGCTGCCAGGACAGGGTCGTTGGCGTGCAGCCGGTCCAGCAGTTCGGGTGGTACGGAGCGCACGTTCGCCCGCTCCAGAACCGTCAGCTTCGTGGTGGCCCCGCAGCCGGCGCAGAGCGCGAGGAGCCAGGCGTCGATGAGTTTGTGATGGGCGTTGACGCGGAACTTGCCGTGCGCCCGGAAGCGTTCGGACGCGCACGCGTGGCAACGGCGGAGGACGAGCGGAAGGCGTGTGGGCATGACAAACCAGGTCGCGAGCACAGAAGTACACCGGTTCCAGTGAGAAGACCGCAGCAGAAAGGAGCGCGGCGCACAGACGCGACGCGCGACAGATCAGCACTCGGGAGGTCTCACACGGTGTACAACGAAACGTCCTTGCCCAGACGACGGGGATTCCGCAGCACGCTAACGCCGCACGACGGCTCCGCTCAACGGGTTTTCGGCGCTCCCGGCGCTACACGTCCCCCGCGCGCAACCGCGCGATCTGCTGCCCGCTGAACTCCACCGTCCGCCTCATGTGCCCGACGATCACGGCGAGTTCGGCGTCGCCCAGCTCGTCGAAGAGGGTGAACCAGCCGCCGCCGAGCCGGTTCCACATGCGCCCGAACTCGGTGATCTTCTCCGGCACGGTCGCCACCAGCACCCGCCGCCGGTCCTCCGCGTCCCGCTCCCGGACGACGTACCCGGCCCGCTCCAGCCGGTCCACCAGCCGCGTCGCCGACCCGGTCGTCAGCCCGGTCAGCTCGGCGACCCGGCCCGTGGTCACGGGCCCGGCCTCCAGCGTGAGCAGGTTCAGACACTGCAGATCGGTGGGGTGCAGCCCCAGCCGGTCGGCGACGGCCTGGTTGAAGAGGGCGTACGACGCCATGTACCGGCGCGATACGGAGGACAACTCGTCCAGCAGCCGCGCCCGCGCGTTCCCGGACATGTCGTACCCCTCGTCGCCTGTGCCGTTCCGCACGTGCCGTGGGTGCCGTGCGGAGATCGAGATCGTACGACGTGGTCGCGGGCGTGGCTCCGTGGTCCTACGGGCGTGGCTCAGAAGTAGTAGGTGTCACCGGTGTCCAGGACGAGCACCCGCTGCTGGTCGTTGGCCCGGTTTCCGTCCACCGCGCCGCCGCCCCACACCGTGTCCAGCTCCAGCAGCACCTCGGAGGACGCGTCCCGCAGCCCTACCCGCACCTCGATCCGCTCGCCCACCTCGTCCGCGGCCAGCGCCCCCGTCCGGCACACCACCACCCGCTCCCCCGACCGCGCACACCCCGCCGGCAACGTCTGCGCGTCCGCGAGCGGCTTCGACCAGCGCAGCCGTACGGTCGCGTCGGGCACCGCGGCCGGACCGTGGTTGCGCGGGGTGAACCGCACGTCGACCCGGCCGCCGGTCATGGTGGCGGAGCCGTGATATGCGAGATCCGCCTCCGGGCCGGGGATGTCCGGGTGCCTGGGGAGCCCCGGAGCCGCGCCCATCACCGCCAGCGCGGCACCCCCTACAGCGAGAGTCCGTAGTACCCCTAGTACCCGCATGCGATCCGCTCCTCAGTACGCCGCGCCCTTGCACCACGCCACCGTGGTCGTACGGATGTATCCCACGCGGAGCGGGCGACAGGCGCCGTCCATCAGGTGACACCCGCGTGATGTGATGGCCGACATGCTCGTGCTCCGCTCCGCAGCCCTCTTCGTCGTCGCCGCCGTCTTCGAGATCGGCGGCGCCTGGCTGGTCTGGCAGGGGGTCCGCGAACACCGCGGCTGGCTCTGGATCGGCGGCGGGATCATGGCCCTCGGCGTCTACGGCTTCGTCGCCACCTTCCAGCCCGACGCCCACTTCGGCCGCATCCTCGCGGCCTACGGCGGGATCTTCGTCGCCGGTTCACTGGCCTGGGGCGCCATCGCGGACGGCTACCGGCCCGACCGCTGGGACATCACCGGCGCCCTGATCTGCCTGGCCGGGATGGCCGTGATCATGTGGGCGCCGCGCGGAAACTGAGCCCGCCTATCCTGGACGGAGTCGTACGTACGATCCCGTCGAGCCGTCCCCAGGAGCAGCCCATGGCCACCGCCGCACCGTCCGCCGCCTCCCGTATCGCGGTCGTCACCGGGGCGAGCGGCGGCATCGGCGCCGCCACGGCCCGCCAACTCGCCGCCGCCGGCTACCGCGTCGTCGTCACCGCCCGCCGCAAGGACCGGATCGAGGCGCTCGCCGAGGAGATCAACAAGGCGGGCCACAAGGCGACGGCGTACGAACTCGACATCACCGACCGCGCTGCCGTCGACGAGTTCGCGACGGCCTTCAAGACCATCGGCGTCCTGGTCAACAACGCCGGCGGCGCGCTCGGCGCCGACCCGGTCGCGACCGGCGACCCCGCCGACTGGCGCACGATGTACGAGACGAACGTCCTCGGCACCCTGAACATCACCCAGGCCCTCCTCCCCGCCCTCACCGCGAGCGGCGACGGCACGGTCGTGGTCGTCTCCTCCACGGCGGGCCACGGCACGTACGAGGGCGGCGCGGGCTATGTCGCCGCCAAGCACGGCGCCCACGTCCTCGCCGAGACCCTGCGCCTGGAGATCGTCGGCACCCCGGTCCGCGTCATCGAGGTCGCGCCCGGCATGGTCAAGACGGACGAGTTCGCGCTGACCCGCTTCGGCGGCGACGCGGAGAAGGCGGCGAAGGTCTACGCGGGCGTCGCCGAACCGCTCACGGCGGACGACGTGGCCGACACCATCACCTGGGCGGTCACCCGCCCCAGCCACGTCAACATCGACCTCCTCGTCGTCCGCCCCCGAGCCCAGGCCTCGAACACCAAGGTCCACCGGGAGCTGTGATGCCCGACGAGGCGGGCCGCCCGGACGACACCCCGGGCGGCCCCGACAACTCCCAAGAGGCCCTGGACAAGCGCCGGTTGGCCGAGGAGACCAGGAACGAACGCAAGGTCTGGTACTTCCTCGGCTACTTCCTCTTCGGCATCCACGTCGTCGCGTTCGTGATGATCTACGCGGTGACGCACGCGCCGAACAAGTAGGCGCGGACGGCTAGTTGGTCTTCCGCTGCGCGAAAATCCACTCCCGGATGCCCTCGATGGTGTAGGCGATCGGCCACGTCGAGTTGTGCTCGACGCCGTGCGCGTTCGCCAGACCCCCGGCCAGGGTCGAACCCTTCTTGAACGTGGCGTAGTTGACCGTCGTGCCCTTGGCCGCCATGGCCTTGACGTCCGCGGCGAACTCCGTCGCACTGGACTGCCCGTCCCAGACCGCGCGGCTGACCTTCGTCCCGGCCTTCTCGATGACGGCCATGATGGCGTTCTCACCGGGATAGGCCTTGGTGTCGCCCTGCGAGACGGTGACCCAGAGGTTCTTCTTCGCCAGCGGCGCGGCCGGCGCGGAGGGCCACTGACCGGCGACGACCCAGGAGGCCGCGAAGAGGTCGGGGTACTTGATGTTCAGCCCGAGGGTCATCATCGCGCCCATGGACTGGCCGGTGGAGTACAGGCGATCGGTGTCGATGCTGTACTTGCCGGTCAGCGACTTGACCAGGTCGACCGTGGTGTCGAAGAGCGCCGTCGGCTTGTAGTCGTCACCGACGACCACCTCCGGGTACTGCGGCGCCAGCACGAACGCCGGGCGCTTCGCCTGGTCCTCGGGGGATGCCCAGCACACCGCACCCAGGCCCTGCACCAGCGTCGCCCGCACCGTGGTGGTGATCAGGCTCGCGTCGTGCATGAAGAGGACGAGCGGATAGGACTTGGTCCGGTCGTAGTCCTTGGGGATGTAGAGGTTGTACGGCAGCGACCTGCCCGTCTTCGCGTCCTTGTACGTGAACTGCTGGAAGTCGTCGACGATCAGGTTGACCGTCTTGCTCGTGCCGACCTTGGCATCGCCGCCGGAGTAACCGGTGCCGCCGCTGGTCGTGACGGTGCCGGCCTGGGTGACGGTGCCCTTCGCCGCCTTGATGGTGGCCGGCCCGCCCGTCGAACCGACCTGCGGACCGGGAATGACGTAGGGGCTGCTTGAGGACGACGAGGGCTCACTCGAAGCGGAAGCCGAAGCGGAAGCCGAATCGGAGATTGAGCCCGAGGCCGAGGCCGACGGCTGGGCGGCCCCCGGCGCACCCCCGCCCGACCCCACCCCTCCCCACAGCAGCGCGCTCTTGTCGTCGGGAGACAGTTCGACGATGACGTACTTGCCGTCGGTGCCCTGATCGGCCATCGCCGCGCTGGAGTTGGCGTAGACCTTGGTGACGGTCCGGCCCTCGACCTTGAAGGACGAGGCCGAGAGCTTGGACGTGTCGATCTCGGTGTCGTACTCGACGGCGACCGCGACGAATTTCTGGCCATCGCCGTAGACCTGGGTGATCGCGGTGGCGCTTTTCATATGGCCGGTACCGTTCCCCGAGCCCGAATCCGAACCCGAATCCGAGCCTGAATCAGAATCGCAGGCGGCAAGGCCCGTCGTGGCCACCGCCGCCACCCCCAGAACCCGCCCTAAAAAGGCACGCCTTGTGGTCATGATCCGCATCTCCATTCGCCTCGCCTGGATTCAGTTCAGGGACTTGATGATGCGATCGATTCGCGCCACGGCCTTCTCAGCCGTGCCCTCGATGTAGAAACCGTCGACCGCCGCATAGGTGACATGGTCGAAATTCCATTTGTCGGGCATGTTCTTGGCGCCGCCCTCGAACATCGACATGACGAACGTGCTGGAGAAGGACGAGTTCTCGCGGATCGCGTTCGCGGTCGAGGTGGACAACTCCGGCTCCACGCCCGCGAAGACGCCCTTGCCGACCTGGAAGACCCAGAGCGGCACCTGGGCGGTGCCGGTCGGGGTGAAGGTGACGGACTTAGTGGGCGCGCTGGCCTGCGGCCCGGTGACCTGGGTCGTGGTGATGTCGTCGGTCACGAGCCGCACCACAACGTGCTTGCCGCTCTCGTACTTGCCGATCCCCTGCGCGACCCGCACGATCTCGTTCCCGAGCCGCTCGCCCTGCGCGGTCAGCAGCGCGAATCCGGCGTCGTGCAGATCGACGCCGTAGGTCCAGCCCTTGTCCTTGTCGATCGTGTACCGCTTCGACCGGTACGCCGGGAACTGGTCACCGCAAGCGCCCACCAGCCAGAAGCCGACGGCGCCGGGGTACTGCGTCTCGACATGCGCTACGGCCGCGCCGGCGAGGTCGGCGGAGATCGGCAGGGTGCCGTCCGCCATGACCGAGTCCTGCATCACGCAGGACTGCACGTTGTAGTTGGTGAGCACGGCGATCGGGTTGCCGTCGAGGTCGTTGAAACGGGCCACGTACACGCCCTTGTCCGAGGGCAGTTGCTCGTTCACGCCGAGCCAATAGCCGTCGGCGGTAAGGACGTTGCGGTTCACGTTGACGTCAACTCGACCGGAGCCGTAGCCGACCTCGGCGTCCTGGAGGCCGGCCACGGCATCGGCGACGGCGGACTTGGTGGCGGCGACGATGTTCTGGACGTACGCGGCGGCTCCGGCCGAGGACGAACTCGCCTGCACATGCGGCGCGGAGAAGCAGTGCGTGACGGTGACCATGATGTTCGCGGCCGTCACCCCCGAGGCCGCGGTGATGGCGTCCCGCATCAACCCGATCGCCTCCGCGCTGATCGAGGTCAGATCCAGCACGGCCAGCGCGATACGCCGCGAACCGGACTCCACCAGCAGCACACGGACGTTGAGGTCGTCGTGCACGGCGGTGAAGTTGTCCAACGGCAGCAACGAGGCGGCAGGCGTGAACGCGGCCTTCCCGACACCGACCTTCAGCCCACCGGAGGCCTTCGCCGCGGCCTGCGCGGAAGTGGCGGTACCGAGAGCGGTCGCCGCGAGCGCGGTGACCGCCCCGGCGGCCACGACGGTCCGCCGACTCAACTCGCCCTGATTCTGCTGCTGTTCACGCATGTGCTGTCCTCCGAGAAGCTACGGGTGGGGGTCGGGCCAACTCCCGGGCAGCATCACAGCGAATTTCGAGGCCAGCAATAAGGGTCGCGCGCAATCAATGATTTCACGAATGGAGCATCCATGTGACGTGCACGGACGTCCTGAATTCACAGCGATCTCAGAGGACTTTCAGAGCTCCGCAGGAATTTCAAAGCTCCTGCGGAGTTCCGGAAATCACCCCTTCACACACACGACCTGCTTCAGCTTCGCGACGACCTCGACAAGATCCCGCTGCTGATCGATGACCTGCTCGATCGGCTTGTACGCGCCCGGGATCTCGTCCACGACGCCGGAGTCCTTACGGCACTCCACACCCCGTGTCTGCTCCTCCAGGTCCTTCGTCGAGAAACGACGCTTCGCCGCGTTACGGCTCATGCGCCGACCGGCGCCGTGCGAGGCCGAGTTGAAGGACTTCTCGTTGCCGAGGCCCTTCACGATGTACGAACCGGTGCCCATCGAGCCCGGGATGATCCCGTACTCGCCGGAGCCGGCGCGGATCGCTCCCTTACGGGTGACCAGCAGGTCGACACCCTCGTACCGCTCCTCGCTCACGTAGTTGTGATGGCACGAGATCTCCGCGTCGAACATCGGCTTCGCCTTCTTGAACTCCTTGCGGATCACGTCCTTCAGGAGCGCCATCATGATCGTGCGGTTGTACTTCGCGTACTCCTGCGCCCAGAACAGGTCGTTGCGGTACGCCGCCATCTGCGGGGTGTCCGCGATGAAGACGGCGAGGTCACGGTCGACCAGGCCCTGGTTGTGCGGGAGCTTCTGGGCCGTGCCGATGTGGTGCTCGGCCAGTTCCTTGCCGATGTTCCGGGATCCGGAGTGGAGCATGAGCCACACCGAACCGTCAGAATCCACACATACCTCGCAGAAGTGATTCCCTCCGCCGAGCGTCCCCATCTGCTTGGCAGCCCGGTCCTCCCGGAACTTCACCGCGTCCGCGACCCCGCCGAACCGCCCCCAGAAGTCGTCCCACCCCCCGGTGGCCAGCCCGTAGAACCGCCCCGGCTCGACCGGGCTGTCATGCATCCCCCGCCCCACCGGAATCGCCTGCTCGATCTTCGACCGCAGCCGCGACAGATCGCCGGGAAGATCGTTCGCCGTGAGTGATGTCTTCACCGCGGACATTCCGCAGCCGATGTCGACCCCCACCGCCGCCGGGCACACGGCGCCCCGCATCGCGATGACCGAGCCGACCGTCGCACCCTTGCCGTAGTGCACGTCCGGCATGACCGCCAGGCCCTTGATCCACGGGAGGGTCGCGACGTTGCGCAGCTGCTGGAGTGCGCCCTCCTCTACCGACGCCGGGTCGGTCCACATGCGGATCGGGACCTTCGCGCCCGGCATCTCCACGTACGACATATCGTCCTCATTCCCCCGAAAGCAATCCAAAAAAGTCAAAAGTCATACATCGCAAAACCGGCGCCAAGGTCAACGAAAGGGACAGCGGACCGGCGTCCACGGCTGTGCGTGCGATAGACATTGTCTCCAGGGGGTCCCCCCGTGCGGCAAGCGATTAACCAGCGGGGACACTGGCAGACCCTGGATCGTTCAAGGGGTCGAGGGGCAGAGAAGACGCCCGACACCTCCCTACCCGACACACCGTCGAGAGGAGCCCGACCGTGCAGCGGAAGGCGTACGTACCCGGCACCGCCGCACTCCTCGTGGCGCTGCTGGCCGGCTGCACGAGCGGCTCGGCCGACAGCGGTACGACGGACGACGCGAACCCGGGCGAGGCCGGTACGGCGACGGCGGTGGCCCAGCCGGGCAAGTACCGCACGCTTCCGGAACCCTGCGGGGCGGTCGGCCAGAGCACGCTGGACTCCCTGCTCCCCGGCATCAAGCAGATCACGGACGCGGAGCAGCGCGCGGCGGCGTACGCGGGCGAGGCGACGCTGACGTACGACACGGACCGCAAGGTCGGCTGCCGTTGGAAGGTCGAGTCCACGGACGCGACCGACCACCTCCTGGTCGACTTCGAGCGGGTGGTGTCCTACGACAACGCCGTGAGCGACGACAACCAGGCGCAGACGATCTTCGCGACGAAGGAGACGGCGGCGGATCTCCCGGAGCCGACGACGAGCGCCACGGCGTCAGCGTCCGATTCGGCATCTGACTCGGCGTCGGCGTCGGACTCCGTGACGCCCTCGTCCTCATCCTCGCCCTCCGCGACTGCCTCCGGCGCCGGCTCCGGCTCGACATCCGCCTCCGCCTCCACCTCCCCCTCCGTCACCGCCTCCCCCACCGGTCTCCAGCCCCGCACCCTCTCCGATCTCGGCGACGAGGCGTTCCTCGACGACGCGTTGAGCAGTTCCGGATCGACCGCTCAGCAGCGCACGGTGACTGTGGTGTTTCGCACGTCCAACGTCATTGTGACCATCGAGTACGAGGAGCAGCCGGCGACGGTCGGTGTCGTGCCGGACAGCCAGAAGATGCAGGACAGGGCGCGGAAACTGGCCGCGCAGCTGGCCGACTCGCTCAACGGTTAGGGCGTTCGGGAGGGCCGTTCGCGGGGTCGCGCAAAGGCCGTGAACGGAGACCGCACAGCTGACTCACCGCGTACCGTGGCCCCTCGGACCCGATCCGACGGCAGGAACCACGAGCGTCATGAGTGAAGGAACCATGCATCAACCAGCACTGCGAGACCAGCCGGACCACCAGCGAGCGAAGCGTCTCCACCGCGTCCTTGTCTGCGCGGCGGCCGTCCCGGTGATGCTGATCGCGGCCGGCTGCTCCTCGGACTCCGGCTCCGGCGACGCCGCGGGCAAGGACACCACCGGCCCGGGTGCGACGACGTCCGCCGACGCGACCGCCGCGCCGACGGTGCAGGCGGCGGCGTACCAGAAGCTGCCCGAGCCGTGTGCGGTGCTGTCGAAGAAGACGTTGACCGAGCTGGTGCCGGAGGGCGCCAAGTCGGGCAAGGAGGGCACCTCCAGCGACACGGCGTCGCGCGGCAGTTGCTCCTGGACGAGCCTGGACAACAACGGGGTCAAGGGTTCCCAATTCCGTTGGCTGAACGTGTCGTTGCTGCGGTTCGACTCCTCGCAGACGCAGGGCGAGGGCGACAAGCTGGCCGCGTCGTACTACGCGAAGCAGGTGCAGGAGGCGCAGTCCGTCACCGGCGCGAAGAACACCAAGTCGGAGCCGGTCGCGGGTGCGGGCGCCGAGGCGACGGCGGTGCGCTACGACCTGAAGAAGAAGGAAGGCGCCTTCAAGCAGCAGACGGTGGTGGCGCGGGTCGAGAACGTGGTCGTCACGATCGACTACAACGGCGCGGGCCTCGCGGGCGAGAAGGCACCGAACGCTGACACGCTGACGAAGGCGGCGGAGAAGGCCGTGAAGGAGGCGGTGGCGGCGGTCACGTCGGCCAACGGCACGGGTGGGGGCGCGGGTTCGGGCTCCGGCTCGGGCGGCGCGAGCAGCACGCCCTCGAAGTCCGCGTCCAAGTCACCCGCCAAGTCCGCCTCCCCGTCCGCCTCCAAGTCCGCGGCGAAGTCGGACGCGAAGGCCCCGGCGGCCACCGCCTCCTCCTCCGCCTCTTCCGCGGCAGACAAGAGCTGACCGCACATTTCACATCCGGTCCATTTGTTGGCCTCAACTCGCAGGTCAGCAAGGCCCTTTGACGGAGCCCGGCCCCTTCACGGACCGGGCTCCTGACAGTCCGGCACCCAGGACGCCGCACACATGTGCCACCCTGTTGCGCGCAACAACATGTAAGGGGAGGGGAGTCCGGGTGTCCGCACCCATTCAGCTCACACGTATGCACCGGGTGCTCATCGGCGTGGTCGTCTCCGGTGCGATGGTCATCGCCGGTATCGGCTTCGCCGGTTCGTACGCCGCGGTGCGCGAGCTCGCCCTGAAGAAGGGCTTCGGGAACTTCGCGTACGTCTTCCCGATCGGCATCGACGCGGGCATCTGTGTCCTGCTCGCCCTCGACCTGCTCCTGACCTGGATCAGGATCCCCTTCCCGCTGCTGCGCCAGACGGCGTGGCTGCTGACGGTCGCGACGATCGCGTTCAACGGCGCCGCGGCCTGGCCGGACCCGCTCGGGGTCGGCATGCACGCGGTGATCCCGATCCTGTTCGTGGTCTCGGTGGAGGCGGCCCGGCACGCGATCGGCCGGATCGCCGACATCACGGCCGACAAGCACATGGAGGGCGTCCGGCTCACCCGCTGGCTGCTCTCCCCCATCCCCACGTTCCTCCTCTGGCGCCGCATGAAGCTGTGGGAGCTGCGCTCCTACGAGCAGGTCATCAAGCTGGAGCAGGACCGCCTCGTCTACCAGGCCCGCCTCCACTCCCGCTTCGGCCGCGCATGGCGCCGCAAGGCTCCGGTGGAGTCGATGATGCCGCTGCGCCTGGCCCGCTACGGTGTCCCCCTCGCGGAGACGGCCCCCTCGGGCCTCGCGGCGGCGGGCATCGAACCCGTACTGCTGCCCCCGGCCCCGCAGTTGGAGCCGGCCCGCGAGCAGGAGCAGCAAGTCGCACCGGCCGCCGTCCAGAGCGCCCCGGCGCCGGTCCGCGAGCAGCTCCCGGCCGCCGAGGGCAACGAGCGGCACGAGCAGTCGCGGGACCAGGCCGAGCCGCAGAACCCGTGGCTGCACTCGCGGGACCCGCAGACGGTGGCGTACCAGGGCGGTTACGACCCGACGTACGACCCGGACGCGGCCTACCGCCAGTGGTACGCGGAGCAGCAGCAGGCCGAGCAGTTCCAGCAGTACGAGGAGGAGCAGCAGCGGTTCGAGCAGCAACAGCAGCAGTTCCCGCAGCAACAGGCGTTCCCCCAGCAGCAGTTCGAGGAACCGCCGGCCCCCCAGCCGGAGCCCTCGCCGGAGGACACCGGCACGTTCCCGATCCCGGCGGGCCCCGGCCGTACCCGTGAACTGGGCGCGGGGGGCGGCACGGAGCCGACCGAGGACGACTACTACCTCATCTTCAAGAAGTCGATAGACGGCAGCTACCCGACGGGCGGCCAGTTCCGGAACGACGTGGAGGCCACCTACGGCATCACGCTCCCGCACCGCGACGCCGACCGCATGGCCAAGCGCTTCACCAACCGCCACACGGCGGAACTCCAGGAGGACCACATCGCGTAAGCGGTCCCCCGCCGATCTCCTACGACGATGGGGGCGCCCCGAGCTCGACAGCTCGGGGCGCCCCCATCGTCGTAGAACGGCTTACTCCCCCAGCAGCCTCCGCACCCGCTCCTGCCCGACCGCCAGCAGCAGCGTGGGCAGGCGCGGGCCGGTGTCGCGGCCGACCAGCAGGTGGTAGAGGAGGGCGAAGAAGGTGCGCTGGGCGGTCTTGATCTCCGGGGGGAGTTCCTTGGGGGTCGCGTCGGCGGAGAAGCCGGCCTGGACCTTGGGGACGCCGTAGACGAGGTGGCTCAGGCCGTCCAGGGACCAGTGGTCGGCGAGGCCGTCGCGCAGGAGTCGTAGGGACTGCTGGGAGGGCTCGTCGAGGGACTTGAGGAGTTCGGTGTCGGGTTCGTCGCGCACGATGGTCCGCTGGTCGGCGGGGACGTGCGTGTTGATCCAGGCCTCGGCCTTGTCGAGCCGGGGGCGGACCTCGTCGAGGGTGGACAGGGGGTGGGCCGGGTCGAGTTCGCTGAGGATGCGCAGCGTCTGGTCCTCGGCTCCGGCGGTGATGTCGGCGACGGACGCGAGGGTCCGGTACGGCATCGGGCGGGGCGTGCGGGGCAGGTCACCGGCGGCGGTGCGGACGGCACGCGCGTGTGCGGCGAGGTCGGCGGGCAGGGCGGAGCCGTCCTCGACCTTGCCGTCCAGCTTGTCCCACTCGTCGTAGAGGCGCTGGATCTCCTGGTCGAAGGCGATCTTGAAGGACTGGTTGGGGCGGCGGCGGGCGTAGAGCCAGCGCAGGAGCTGCGGTTCCATGATCTGGAGCGCGTCGGCCGGGGTGGGGACACCGCCCTTGCTGCTGGACATCTTGGCCATGCCGCTGATGCCGACGAAGGCGTACATGGGCCCGATGGGCCGTTCGCCGCCGAAGATCCCGACGATCTGGCCGCCGACCTGGAAGGAGGATCCGGGGGAGGAGTGGTCGACACCGGAGGGCTCGAAGATCACACCCTCATACGCCCAGCGCATGGGCCAGTCGACCTTCCAGACCAGCTTGCCGCGGTTGAACTCACTCAGCAGGACGGTCTCGGTGAAGCCGTCCTCGGTGCAGACGTAGGTCAGCTCGGTGGTGTCGTCGTCGTACGCCGTGACGGTGGTGAGGTCCTTGCCGCAGCCGGCGCAGAACGGCTTGTACGGGAAGTAGCCGGCGGAGCCGGAGCTGCCGTCGTCCTCCTCGGCCGCGCCGGAACCGGCCTCGGCCTCCAGCTCGGCGGCGTCGACGGGCTTCTGCGACTGCTGCGGCTTCTTCGGCGGGGCCTTCTTGGTGCGGTACTGCTCCAGGATCGCGTCGATGTCGGCGCGGTGCTTCATGGCGTGCAGGATCTGCTCGCGGTACACGCCGGAGGTGTACTGCGCGGTCTGGCTGATCCCGTCGAACTCCACGCCGAGTTCGGCGAGGGAGGCGACCATGGCGGCCTTGAAGTGCTCGGCCCAGTTCGGGTAGGCGGAACCCTTCGGGGCCGGTACGGAGGTCAGCGGCTTGCCGATGTGCTCGGCCCAGCCGGCGTCGACCCCTTCGACGCCGTTGGGCACCTTGCGGTAGCGGTCGTAGTCGTCCCAGGAGATGAGGTGGCGGACCTCGTGGCCCCGGCGGCGGATCTCGTCGGCGACGAGGTGCGGGGTCATGACCTCGCGGAGGTTGCCGAGGTGGATGGGGCCGGAGGGGGACAGACCGGACGCGACGACGACAGGTTTGCCGGGGGCCCGACGCTCCGACTCCTCGATGACCTCATCCGCGAAACGGGAGACCCAGTCGGTGGTCTCGGTGCTCTGAGCCACGATCGGCACGTCCTCTTTTTCTGACAGTTCTGCACGGGCAGCCGGTACGGTCGCACGACTGACCGTTTCATTGTCCCAGGCGAGCCCATATCCACGAAAACGCCTTTTCCAAGCGCGTGACCCGGGGGTGGGGCCGGGTTGGGGGTGGGGGGCTTCGGTTGTGTGCGGGGTGCGGGTGCGTGGGGGCTGGTCGCGCAGTTCCCCGCGCCCCTTGAAGGCGGCTGCGCCGCCGTCCAAGGCTCGCGCCTCACCGCCCCAGCACTCCTTCACCCCGCGAACCCTGATGCCGTCAGGGGTGCGGGGAACTGCGCGACCAGCCCCCACCGGGCCCGCACCCGAAAAACTCGCTTTACCCCCCGTGGGATACTGACCGTGTCTACCAAACCCACGAGGAGAACGGCTCCCACCCCATGACCTCGGTCACGTCGCTCACCGACCTAGTCCATCAGCGCCTCGCGAACGCCCTCACGGCAACCCTGCCGGAGGCCGACGCGGACCCGTTGCTGCGACGTAGCGACCGGGCCGACTTCCAGGCGAACGGCATCCTCGCGCTGGCGAAGAAGGCCAAGGCCAACCCCCGGGAGCTGGCAACCCAGGTCGTGGCGAACGTGACGACCGGCGACGTGATCAAGGACATCGAGGTCTCCGGCCCCGGCTTCCTGAACGTGACGATCACCGACCGCGCGATCACCGAAACCCTCGCCGCCCGCTACGCCGACGACACGGCGCGGCTCGGCGTGCCCCTCGCCGCCCACCCGGGCACGACGGTCATCGACTACGCCCAGCCGAACGTGGCGAAGGAGATGCACGTCGGTCACCTCCGTTCCGCGGTGATCGGCGACGCGGTCGTCCAACTCCTGGAGTTCACCGGCGAGTCGGTGGTCCGCCGGCACCACATCGGCGACTGGGGAACGCAGTTCGGCATGCTGATCCAGTATCTGGACGAGCACCCGGGCGAGTTGGACCACGCCGACGCGAACATCACCGGCGAGGAGGCGATGTCGAACCTCGACCGCCTCTACAAGGCCGCGCGCAAACTCTTCGACTCCGACGAGGAGTTCAAGACGCGGGCGCGCCGCAGGGTCGTGGACCTCCAGGCGGGCGAGCCCCAGACCCTGGCCGCGTGGCAGAAGTTCGTGGACGAGTCGAAGATCTACTTCTTCTCCGTCTTCGAGAAGCTGGACATGGAGATCCGGGACGCGGACATCGTCGGCGAGTCGGGTTACAACGACATGCTGGACGAGACGTGCCGCCTGCTGGAGGAGTCCGGCGTCGCGGAGATCTCGGACGGCGCGCTGTGCGTGTTCTTCGACGACATCAAGGGCCCGGACGGCAACCGGACCCCGCTGATCGTCCGCAAGTCCGACGGCGGCTACGGCTACGCGGCCACCGACCTGTCCGCGATCCGCGACCGCGTCTTCAACCTCAAGGCGACGAACCTCCTCTACGTCGTCGACGTCCGCCAGTCCCTGCACTTCAAGATGGTCTTCGAGACCGCACGCCGGGCGGGTTGGCTGAACGACGACGTCACGGCGTACCAGCTGGCCTTCGGCACGATCCTCGGCAAGGACGGCAAGCCGTTCAAGACCCGTGAGGGCGTCTCGGTGAAGCTGGAGGACCTCCTCGACGAGGCGGTCCAGCGCGCCACGGCGGTCGTCCGGGACAAGGCGGACAAGGTCGGCCTGACGGAACAGGAGATCGTCGACAACGGCCGGTACGTAGGCATCGGCGCGGTGAAGTACGCCGACCTGTCGACGTCCGCGGTCCGCGACTACAAGTTCGACCTGGACCAGATGGTCTCCCTGAACGGCGACACGTCGGTCTACCTCCAGTACGCCTACGCCCGCATCCAGTCCATCCTCCGCAAGGCCGGCGAGGCCCGCCCCGCAGCCCACCCGGAGCTGGAACTGGCCCCGGCGGAGCGGTCGTTGGGCCTCCACCTGGACCAGTTCAGCGAGGTCGTGTCGGAGGCCGCCAAGGAGTACGCCCCCCACAAACTCACGGCGTACCTCTACCAACTGGCGTCCGCCCTGACGACGTTCTACGACCAGTGCCACGTACTGTCCCCGGACAACGCCCCCGAGGTAGTCGAAAACCGCCTGTTCCTGGTGGACTTGACGGCCCGGACGCTGCAGCGGGGCATGGCATTGCTGGGCATCAGGACACCCGAGAAACTCTGACCTGAGCGGCGTGATCAGAACTGCAGGAGGCCCTACGCGATGTGGTCCTCCTGCAGTTCGGCGTTGAAACGGTCAGTTCGGCGTTGAATCGGTGGATGAAGCGGTGGTGCAGGCACCCGGCTTCATCCGCCCCATGCTTTGACCGGCCCACGAGATAGCTGTGTAGGGTCCTTGAATGCCGAGAGTCAAAGTCAGCGTGATCGTTCCCGTGTACAACACCGGAAAGTACGTCGACGAGTGCGCGCCGTCCCTGCTGGGGCAGAGCCTGCCCGCCGACGAATACGAGGTCGTCTACGTCGACGACGGCTCGACCGACGACACGCTGAGCCGGCTGGAGAAGATCGCCGCCGGGCACCCGAACGTCCAGGTGCACACCCAGCCGAACTCGGGCTGGCCGGGCGCGCCGCGCAACCTGGGCATGCGGCACGCTCAGGGCGAGTACATCCAGTTCGTCGACCACGACGACAAGCTCGGGCCCGAGGCCCTGGAGCGGCTGTACGAGCACGCGAAGCGCAACGACGCGGACGTCGTCCTCGGCAAGATGTCCAGCACGATGGTGCGGCCCCGACGGCTGTTCCGGCACACGGTGGACGCCTGCACGATCGAGAACGACGAGCTGATGCAGAGCATGTCCCCGCACAAGATGTTCCGGCGGGCGTTCGTCGAGGAGCACGGGCTCCGGTTCCCCGAGGGCCCATGGATCCTGGAGGACCTGGCCTTCGTCAGCGCCGCCTATCTGAAGGCGGAGCGGATCGCGATCCTCGCCGACTATCCCGTCTACTACTGGATGAAGCGCGACGACGGCGGCAACAACACCCAGCACCGTTTCAACCCGCGCCACGGTTTCTGGTCCAACACCCGAACGATCATCGGCCAGTTGAAGGACGGCACGCCCGCGTCCGACGACATCGACGCCCTCCAGAACCGTCTCCTCCACCGCCTCTACCACGTGGAAATCCTCTCCCGCACGCGCGAGCCGGAGATCCTCCGCGAGGACCCGGCCGAGCAGCGGAAGCGTTTCGAGGCGGCGCGGGAAGTCGCCGTGGAGGAGTTCCCGGCGGCGGTACGGGAGGGCCTGCCCGCGGTGTCGCGCCTGCGCGCCGAACTCCTCGAACACGGCGATTTCGAGGGCGCGTTGGCGCTCGCGCAGCGCGTCAGCGAGGTCAAGGCCCGCAGCGAGGTGACCGACCTGCGCTGGGAGAACGGCCGCCTGGTGGCCGACGTGACACTTGGCCTCCTCCGCGGCGACGGCGAACCCCTGGTCCTGGTCGAGCGGGACGAAAAGCAGTACCTGGACCCGAAGTTGCTGTCCGGCGTCCCGGGAACGGAGGCCGGCTGGGAGGTCCCGGACCCCTTCCGGCTGGCGTACGCGGAGTTGGTGGTGAAGGACCGGGACCGCGAGGACTGGTGGTACCCGGAGGGCGATCTGGAGGTACGGCTGAAGCCCCTCGGGGACGGCCGTTCCCAGGTGATCGCCAGTGGGCAACTGGCCCTGGACCCCGAGCGGTTGGCGGGTGGCCGTCCGCTGGAGCGCGGGGTGCACGACGTGTGGGCGTACGTCCAACTCCTGGGCGTGGACCGGCTGGTACGCGTCACGGGCGAGGGCACCCCGGGCGCCCCGGCGACGGGCCCGGCGCTGACCGGCGGCCGGCTGTCGCTCCCGTACTGGACGGGCAGCGGCCAGCTCGCGCTGGACGTGGACCAACGCCAGCGCAAGCTGGGCCAGGAGGTTTCGGCGACCGCCGGGACCAACTCCGGGCGGGGTGAGGGGAGTTCGCTCCCCCTGCCGTACGTTGCGGCGACGCCGGACGGCCCTGCGGCCCGCGTCAAGGTCACGGTGGGCACGCTCGGCGTGACGGCGGAACTGCTCCCCGCCCCCGACACCACCACGGCCCAACTCCGGCTCCCCACCTGCCTGAAGCTTCCCAACGGCCGCCACCCGGTCAACCTCCCGAAGACGGCCAACCCCCTCGCGTACGCGATCGTCCGCGACGGCACGCTGCTGCGCCTGGAGGGCCCGGCGTACGAGGCCGGAGGCAGGCGAAGGTTCCTCGACTCCATCGCGGCCAACCGTCAAGTCCGGCGGCTGCGAAGGAAGTTGGGAAGCAGAAACTAGCAAGCCCCCTGGGAACTGCTTGGCCCTCGGGAAACTGCTTGACCCCCCGGGGTTCTGCTCAGTCCTGGTGTACGACGTTGCGGCCGGGCTCACCCCGAGAACTTGTCGTGGCCCGGGCCGCCGTACAGGTGGTCGTTGCCCGCGTCGCCGAAGACGGAGGCGTCGGTGCCGACGACGATGCTGTCGTTCCCGTCCTCGCCGTCGACCTCGTTGCCGTCGGCCTTGCCGATGTCCACGGCCTTGTCGTTTCCCGAAGCCAGCATCAGCAAGGCCGAGTTGTGGGCCTGGCCGGTGGCGTTGCAGGAGATCTTGGTGAGGTCCGAGGCGGTGGGGTGGGTGCAGGGCACGCCGCTCGCGATGCTCACCGGGACCACGTCGTCGATGACGTAGCCGATGCTGACGCCGTCCTTCGAACTCGCCTTCACACTCACCTTGTTGACCTGCCCCGGCGCAGCCTTGCAGACGAGCCGGTTGTCGGTCGTCATCGTCATCGTCGCTGCCCGGTTTGCGGAGTTCACGGTTCCGTTGAGCACTGTTCAGCACGGGCTTCACCCCTCCCGTCCGCCCCGTCCGATGCCCAGCCAGGCTCCGTACAGGCCGCCCATCGCGACGACGACGATCGCGAGGGAGTCCGGCGGTACGCCGATGAGCAGCAGGACGACGACCGTCAACAGGACGGCGACGAAGGCGAGCAGGTCGAGGGTGCGAGGGTGCGGGCGCTTGGGCCTGGGCATGGGTTGCTCCCCGTTTCTCCGTGGGTGGGCTGCGAACAGGGTGCGCAGGACGGCGATTTGTCCTCAACCGCGATGGGGAAGCGCCTGACCACGGGCCCTGCCGTGCCGGACAATGCCCTTTGTCCATGGACATATGGACATCGCGACCGGGGGACAGATGGCCGAGCAACATCCGCGTACGCAGCACTCGCCCGGCCGGCCGGGCCGGAAGTTCGGACCGGTGCGGGCGGACACGGAGGAGTACACGGCCCTCGCGACGTTCCTGCGGAAGCGTATGGAGGTCGCGGACGTGACGGTGAAGACGCTGGTCGAAGCGGGCGTGACCGGCCTGAGCAAGTCCGCGATCAGTGAGCGTCTGGCGGGGGCCAAGCTCGACGGCGACTTCGTCACAGCGGTCGTCGAGACGTGCACGGCCGCGCCGGAGCTACGGCCGAGCCGCGCACGCCTGCTCGCCGAAGGCCTCAACCTGCTGGCCAGAGCGGAGAACCGGCGTACTCCGGTACTCGACGCGACGAGGGAGAAGGACCCGGTCATCAGAAATGTGGCGGTGGCCGCCCAGGCGAGACTCCTCGAACTTCACGAGGAACTCCACGTCAAGAACGCCCAGTTGGAGTCCCTCAACCGAGTCCGGTACCAGTCCGAACTCGCGCTGCGTGACGCCAGCGACCTCGTGTCCGCGCTGTCCGTGTGGGTGGCCGTACTCGCCGACGAGGTGGAACACCTCACCCGTGAACGGGAGTTGACCATGGCGGCGGTCCCACCCGACTTGCTGCGTCTCCGGAGCATCGACTCGGAGCTGAACCGCACGATCGAACGCCACGACCGCACCAGCGCACGGCTGGCGCATACGGAGCATGACCGCCAACTGGCCACAGCCCTCCTCGCGGAGGCCATGACCCGAACCCGAAAGATCCGCCGCGAGCGGGGGCCCGCACAGCTTCCGGGGCCGGGTGCGGAGGAAATCGCCCCGCAGAGTGCCTACGGCGATGACGTGGATGCGGCCCTGGAGCGGGCCGAGGCGGTCAGCCGGACGATCGCGGACCGCCTCCGCGAGGCCGTGACCGAATTGGACGACGGCGCCGAGACGCTCCCGTTGTCCACCGCGGACAACGCGGACAATGGCCCGACCAGCACGGACACCACGGACAACTCGCTGTGGTGGGACATGTTGGGTGAGGTGCCGACGCGCTGGTTCACCTGGGCCGAGGAGGTTGCGGTCGCACTGCTGGCCACGCGGGACCCGGCGGATCCGATCTTCGAGGCGCTCGCA
The DNA here is from genome assembly GCF_044457795.1 of Streptomyces sp. NPDC050528. Classification (NCBI taxonomy): domain Bacteria; kingdom Bacillati; phylum Actinomycetota; class Actinomycetes; order Kitasatosporales; family Streptomycetaceae; genus Streptomyces; species Streptomyces sp. NPDC050528. The sequence continues at coordinate 32,402 of NZ_JBITHH010000001.1, read as the reverse complement.
TGGAACTGTTTGTCACCTGCCGTCATGCTGGTGGCGGATCGGCTCCAGGCGCATCGATGGCCGGAGGGATCCGTACGGCTGCGGGCCGCGCTGGCGCTCGCCTTGCCGCCGGCGGAACTCGCGCCGCTGGTTCTGGCGCTGACCACGTGGTCCGGCCCCGTGCGACGAGCCGAGCAGGGTGCGCAGATGCTGCTGGCAGCGGTGCTGCGGCGCCCCGCGGGCGATGTGCTCTCTCTGACCGTGCAACTGGCCGCTGTCGGTGACGAACTGCCGAGGCTGGTCCGATCGGGAATCGCCGCATTCGTCCAACGACCGCGAGCTGATGTCACGGACTACCTGCGGGAGCAACTCGACCAGGGCCACCGCCCAAGCGGGCACAACAGCCACATAATCCAGACCGTCGTCCGCGAGTGGCCGACCAAGGAGATCCTCGCCCTGGTCGACGAGCTGAGGGACGAGGACGAGCAGAACGATATCCGCCTGGACTGGCTTCTCTTTGAGGCGCTTCCCAAACCGCCCATCGCCCAGACCGAGTTGCTGCTGCACCTGTGGGCCAGGCTGCCTCGCATGTATCTCTTCGAAATGCTCCCCGTGATGTACAGAGGCGACTGGCAGGATCTGGCCGACGCGGTAACGGCCCTTCACCAAAAGTGGCCGCCGCCCCTCGACCGTGCCGCTCAGGAACTGGCCGCGAAAGTCATGCCTCTGATCATTCACAGAGAGTCAGCGACGAAACTAGACCGGATCGCCAGTGTGCTCGCCGAGCATCAGCTCTCCCCGGAGCGGATCTTCGAGCCCTACCGAGACCTGCTCATCCCGGAGTTCATGAACCGACCCGAGACCAAGACCTGAGGACCACCCGTCCTCACACCCGAACTCCGCCCACACCACCTTCCCGAACTCCCGTTCCCGCACCCCCCACTTGTCGGCAAGGGTCGACACAAGCAACAACCCCCGCCCACCCTCGTCGGTGACACGAGGATGCGTATCCACACGCGGAACACCACCCCCGCTGTCATGCACCTCGACCCGCAACGAGTACCCGTCACACCGCAGCAACAGCCGGAACTGACGCCCCGGCGGCACCCCGTGCACCAGCGCATTGGTAGCCAACTCGCTTACGCGCACCAGCACATCGGCGCCGCGCTCGGTCCCTGCGAGTCCCCACTCGGCCAAGTACGCGTGAGCGAACTGCCTCGCGGCGGGAACGGACCGGCGTTCGCGCCGGAAGAACTTCTCCCTCAGGTTCACGCAACAAGAGTTGCGCAGCGTCACTAGTGTTGACAGGGCGTGAGCCCTGGACTCCTTTTTGTACGGGCGGAGTACGGGTCCGTGCGGGGTCCGGAACGGGTGGATGTGGGGAGCACCACAGCATGAACTCCAAGAAGAACCGCTCGACGATGCGACTGCTGGGCGCACAGGTGAAAGCGGCCCGCATGGCCGCCGGGTTGACACAACGCCAGCTCGCCGAGCGGGCGTTGGTCGACGAGGAGACCATCGCGTCGGTCGAGCAGGGCAGGCGCCGCCTGATGCCGTCGCTCGCGAGGACACTGGACAGGATCCTCGATACGAAGGGGACGTTCGAGGCGGGCGTCGACAACTTGCCGGAGATCGACCAATTCCCGCTCTACGCCGAGGAGTACATGCTGCACGAGCGCGAGGCCATCTCCCTGTCCTGGTACGACAACGCGGTCATCCCTGGCCTACTCCAGACCACGGAGTACGCCCGCGCGGTCCTGTCGGAACGCATTCCGGCCTACGACGAGGACGAGATCGCGGCGAAGCTCGCGGGCCGTATCGAGCGGCAGGAGATCCTGCAGCGCAAGAACCCGCCGACGATGAGCTTCGTCATCTGGGAGCCGGTTTTACACCTCGGCATCGGTACGCCCGAGGCCCGCCGCGAGCAGCTCCGGTTTCTGCGCGAGTGCGCCGAACTCCCAGGCCTCTCACTGCAGTTCCTGCCGATGAACGCATCGTCGCATGCCGGGCTGAACGGCCCCTTCACACTCCTGGAGACACCGGACCACCAGCACCTGGCCTACACGGAAGGGCAACGCGGCAGCCAGTGGGTTTCCGACCTGGATGAGGTGTCCATCCTGGCCCGCAAATATGCGATGCTGCGGTCACCGGCCCTGTCACCCCAGGAGTCCAGGGGCCTGCTGGACCGTCTGCTAGGAGATCAATGAGCACCGCACTTGAGTGGTTCAAGTCGAGCTACAGCGGCAGCGAAGGCGGCCAGTGCCTCGAAGTCGCTTACGCCTGGCGGAAGTCGAGCTACAGCGGCGACGAGGGCGGCCAGTGCGTCGAGGTCGCCACGTGCCCCCACACCATCCACATCCGCGACTCCAAGAACCCCGAAGCCACCGGCCCCACCCTCCAACTCGGCCCCGCCGCCTGGGCCGCGTTCACCGTCGGCCGGTAGGCGGTTCGTTCACTCGTCGAGCGACACGGTGACGTACGGGCCGGCCACTTCGACCTTGAGGTCGTCGGCCGTCAGCCTTGAAACGAAGTCACCCGGCGATGCCGTACGGGAGACGAACGCGAAGTGCTGGGCGATGGCCGGCCGGTCCCACGGTTCGCCGTCGGAGTCCACCGCGCTGTTCGCACGCGCCGCCGCCTGGCACAACACCGAGACGAACAGGCGCAGATGACCCGCGTCCAGCAACAGGTCCGCGTCGCGGACGACGACCGCGACTCCTCTGCCGCCGTGCCAGGACCCGTGCAGATCGTCCAGGCAGTCGACCATCGCGTCCCAGTTGCGGCCGAAGTAGCCGGGAAACTCCAGCGTGCGGGCGAAGGCGGTGAACACGCCTTCCGGCGTGGTCAGTTCCTCGGCGGACAGGTGGAAGACGAGCCCGCCTCGCTCTTCCAGGGCGATCAACTGCCGCTCCAGCAGCGGGTCGTCCTGCGGAACGATGACGACCCACGGCTCCTCACGACGGGTGAGGTCGTAGACGGCCATCAGTCTCCGGTCAGGTGCAGGTAGGAACTCTCCGTGATCGCGACCTTGGAGAGTTCGGTCACCCGGTCCACCACGGGTGTTCGCCGGTCATCGGGTACCGCCTCCAACTCCTCGACCAAGCGCATGAGTTGGACACGGTTGAAGGTGGTCTCGCCATAGGTCATGACCCCTCGGCGGAGACTGTCCCAGGGTCCCGCCCGACATAGACGCCGGCTCATGCCCTTCCTCCACTGTCCGTGCCCGCCTCTACAGTTTCCGGCATGGCGACCCTTCCCAACCCGCTGCCGACCCTGGCGGCCGACCCGAGCGGCAAGTCGCTCGGGCTTGAACTCCCCGCCGGGAGTCTGATCGACGTGACCGCCGAAGGCCCGGCGGACGAACCGTTGTTGTGGTGTGCGGACGAGCCGGCGAAGGCCGGGGACTACGACGCGCTCCAGCACGCGCGCCGGGCCGCCGGGCTGCTCCCCGTGCTGTTGGACCTCGGCGGCGACCAAGGCCCCCTGGACGAGTGGCACTTGCTCCCCGACGAGGCGTCGTACCCCGGGGACCACGACGCCGAAGAGGTCCTGGAGGAGTTCTGGGAGGAGTACGCGGCGGACGAACTCGCCCCGGACACCGACCAACCCGGCACCGACTCCTTCGCCGAGCCCTCCCCCGATCAGGCCGCCCACGACGAGATGATCGCCCCGTACGGCCCCGAGTGGCCGGGGCTCGCGCCCGCCACGGAACCCGGGCAGGAACAGGCCGCCGACCCCGACGCCCGCGCCGCCGCGCTCGCCGACTCCCTTACGGAGAAAGGCAGTTGGCTCAAGGAACCGCACCTCGCCCTCGTCCCGGCCCGCCGCAGCGCCGACATCCCGGCGGCGATCGGCTGGACCGGGCAGATCAACTACGAGGGGGACGTGGCCCGGCTCTGTGCCGTCCTGCGCTCCTGGGAGGACCGCTTCGGCATACGCGTCGTGGCCCTCACCGCCGACCAGTTGGTGCTGTCGGTCGCGGCCCCGCCGACGACCCGGGAGGAGGCCGAGGCGGTCGCCGCCGAGCACTTCGCCTTCTGCTCGGACAACATCACCCAGGGCCGTCACGAGACCCTGCGCGCATACGCCCGGCACGACGTCCTCAACCAGCAGGTGTGGTCCTTCTGGTGGGACTGACCGGCCTGGGCGAGCTGAGCGACCTCAGCGAAGGCGCGTGACAGAAGGGCCGCTCGGCAGTTCGGGGTGCGAACCGGACGACTGCCGGGCGGCCCTCGTCGTGGTGCCGCGACCGTCGGCCGACCGTCTCCCGCGAGCACGCGCGGAACGCGGAACGAACACAAAGTTTGCACTTACGCACCCTCAAGTCCCACACCCGTCATAGGATTTCGCCGCTCTCCACTAAAACGATCCAGTAGCGTGACGGACACGACGCCGATGAAGGTGAGCCTCGTGAGCACGGCTGCGCATCAGGGCGGTACCGGTCCCGACATCCACGTCGCGCACGGCAGAAAGGCTCCCTTCGCATGCCCAGATCCAGCAGACCCGTTCTCACCGCCGTCTTAGGCCTTGCCCTCCTGGCCACCGGATGCTCCCTGGTCCCGGACAGCGGCGTTACCTCCAAGGGACCTACCGTCCTGGGGTTCATCAACGGGGGCACCGATCCCTACCACACCTGCCTGCAGACAGCGGTCACGACGACCACGCAGAACAACCTGTCAAAGGTGGTGACCGCCAACTCGAACGGGAGCAAGTCGGCGGAACTGCGCAATGTGCGGCGCATGATCGCGGACAAGGTCGACGCGATCATCCTGATCAGCGTGGACGCCAGCGCGCTGAACGCCGACATCGCCGCGGCGCAGAAGGCCCACGTACCCATCTTCCTGATCGCGTTGATGCCCGCGGACGACAGCAAGATCCTCGGCGCCGCCGTCGGCGACCTGACCGGGATAGGCAAGCTGGACGCCCAATGGGTCAGCGACGACGCCGCCGGCAAGTCCGTCAAGGCCGGTGTCATCTCGGGCGACGGGAGTACGTCGTCCGACATGATGGTCGCCGGATTCACCAAGAACCTGCCGGCGAACGTGCAGGTGGTGGGCGAAGAGCTGGGCATGTACAACCAGCTGAAGGCCAAGGCCGCCGCAGCGAAGCTGATCCAGGCCCACCCCGACATCCAGTACGCGTTCGTCGCCAACGAGGACATGGCCTTCGGCGTGCGTCAGGCCTTCGACGCGGCGGGCGCGCAGAGCGTGAAGATCGTGACCGTCAACGGGACGGATCCGGGGCTCGCCGCCCTCAAGAGCGGGAAGTTCGCGGCGACCGTGTCCAACTCGGTCCAGGACCTGGGCGCCCTGGCGGTGACACACACGCTCGGCCTCCTGCGCAAGGAGGACAAAAACAAGATCGCACGCGTCAGTACCCGCCTGGTGACCAAGGCCAACGCGGATACCGCACACATCTACTGCGACACGGACGGCTGACCGTCAGGACAGGACAGCACCCGTCACCGACGTAGACCACCCAGAACCCGGCGTCGACGGCCGACTCGTGGCGGCAGACGACTGCGGCAGCACACCATCCGAGCAACAAAGGGGCTTACCCGTCATGTGTGATTGCACGAACGAATCCAGCACCACCTCGACGTCGCGCAGGACTGTGCTCGCGGTCGCGGCCGCGGCCGCCGCCGCGACCGCCGCCGTGCCGCTGCTGGGCAGCTCGTCGGCTGTCGCGGCCACGTCGACGACTTCGACGACGGCCTCCTCGACGGGCCTGTCCGTGACCCTGCTCGGCACCAACGGCGGCCCGCCGCCCCTCGCGACCCGGTACGGCATATCGTCGGCACTGACGGTCAACGGCAAGACGTACGTGGTCGACTGCGGACGCGGAGCGGTGACCCAGTACCTGCGCGCTGGACTGTCGATGCCGGCCCTGTCCGGGATCTTCCTCACCCACCTGCACGCCGACCACATCGTCGACTACTACTCGTTCCCGATGCTGTCGGCGGGCGTCGCGGGCGTTCAGGGCTTCCAGACACCGATCGACGTCTACGGCCCCGGCTCCGCGGGTATCGCCTCGACGGTCACCGGCGCCCCCGGGCTCGTGCCGGGCACCGTCGAGATGACGAAGCTGGCCGGTCAGGCCTACGCGGCGTCGCCGACCTTCTTCATGACCGAGCACGCCGGCATCGACCCGGCGACCATGCTCAACGTCCACGACGTACTCCCGCCGTCCGGCGCCGGCGCCTCGGCGACGAACTCCGCGCCGGCCATGGCGCCGTTCACCGTCATGGAGAACGACGACATGAAGGTCACCGCCGTCCTCGTCCCGCACGGCGCGGTGTTCCCCGCCTACGCCTACCGCTTCGACACCGACCAGGGCAGCGTCGTCTTCTCCGGCGACACGGCACCGACCGCGAACATCATCACGCTCGCGGCAGGGGCGGACGTCCTCGTGCACGAAGCCCTGTACCCGGCGGGACTCGCGAGTCTCGGCCTGCCCCAGGCACTGATCGACCACATCCTCTCGGTCCACACGGATGTCGCCGACCTCGGCCGGATCGCCGCCGAAGCCGGAGTCCGGACCCTGCTCGCCACCCACATCAGCCCGGGCCAGTCGACCGCCGTCTCCGACACGACCTGGCGAAGCCTGCTCCGCGACAGCGCCCGCGCGGCGGGCTTCGGCGGACCGATGATGCTGGGCACGGACCTGCTGAACCTGCCGGTACGGCGACGCAAGACCACCTGAGCCGAGCGGCCGTCCCCCGACCGCCCCCCTCGTCCGCGTGCGATGCTCGTGGCAGTGGCCTCCGGGTCACTGCTGCGTCGCCGACTCCAACGCCTCCACCGCCGCGGCCGCCGCCGTCGAGTCCTGGCCGTAGAAGATGTCGATGTCGACCTCCTCGCCGCCCATCGTCAGGGTGTCCCACGCGCCGCTGAGGACGAGCATGCGCAGGGTCCGCGACTCCAGCGTCCGGAGCCTCTCCAGGATCGCCTCGTCGTCCGGCATGCCCGCCAGGCGGGGGGCGAGCCGGTCGCGGATGGCGCCCATGCGCGCCAACAGCGTGGCCGTGTCCGCCTCGCGGTCCGGTTCCTCCGCGATGCCGTCGATGCCGTGGTCGATGATGTCCTTGATCGCCCAGGTGACGCCCTGGTCGTCGGTGGTGACCATGGCCTTCCAGGCGCGGCTCTTGTGCCGGTACTGGAGCATCGACATGGCCGCTTCGTGCCGTAGGAAGTCCGCGTCGCGGAACGGACGGCCGTTCCAGGCGCTGTTGAGGGAGCGGGCCAGCGAAATCGCCGACGCCAGGCCGCTGTTGAGGCCCCGGCCCGGCCAGAAGTGGATCGCGTTGGCCGCGTCGCCGAGCAGGAAGCCGTACGTACCGGGCGAGTTGACGGTCGGCGGCAGCAACTCGGCCGAGAAGCGCGGGCGTTGGACCATGTCCAGCCGGAAGCTCGTGACCGCGGACAGATCCTGGTCCGAGACATCGAAGAGCCGTAGGCCCTCGTGCACCCGCTTCCACAAGGGGGAGCCCTTGATGAGCGCCGGCAGGAACAGCGTGCCGTGGGTGGCGCACTGGAAGTCGCCGTGGTCGTCGCGGTTCATCAGGCACGGCCGGGAGGCGATGCACTCCTCGAAGACCCGGCGGACCGGGTCGATGCCGATGACCTCCGCCAACTCGGTGTCGGTCAGGCGCATGTTCAGGAAGCCCTCGCCGCGCAACGAGTTGAGCAGGAACCGGTTCTGAGCGACCGTCAGGAGGATCGCCATCGGGTCGGGCAACTCCGACTTCACCCTCAGCCCGAGGACCACGTCCCGCAGATGGACGCCGTCGAGGGAGTAGATCGACTCGTCCGCCTTGCCGAACCGCGCCGCGAAGTGTTCCCGGGTGCGCGACCGCCCGCCGTCGCAGATCGCGAGCACATGCTGCGAGGCGAGTTCGTCGCGCTGCTCCGCCGGGTCGAACTTGGCCGGTATGAGGCGTATGCGGTCCCGCTTCTCGTTCGCCAACTCCAGCAGCCGGTCCTCGATGTAGGCGATCCGCATGTTGCGCGGGTGGTGGTCGCCGATCGAGTCCGGACCCGAGGGCCACATCTCGGTGTAGTGCTCGGGCTCGAAGAGCCGCTCCTGGACGTACTGCGGCCACGCGAGGTACTGCCGGCTCTGCACGGTCACCACCTGCTGGCGCCGCACATTGCCCTCGGCCTCGCTCTTCCAGACGACGCGACGGCCGTCCCTGCGCCACCGGCCCTCGTAGACGGTGATCTTCACCTGGGCGCCGAGGAAGTGCTCAAGGAGCAGGGCCATGGACAGCCCGACGGGGCCGCCGCCCACGACGGTGACCCGCAGCAGCGAGCCCTCTTCCTCCGGGTGGGTCACGGAGCGGGGGAGGTTGAGCGCCATGAGGGTCTGCATCGCGTCGGCGACCTCGAAGCGGAACTCCTGGTCCCCGATGGTGATTTCGTCCCCGGGCTGCAGCAGCCGGGCCTCCACCTCCTCCCCGTTGACCTGCGTGCCGTTGCTGCTGCCGCAGTCGCGCAGGACGTAGCCCTCGTCCTGGTCGAAGACGATCTCCGCGTGGAAACGGGACACGCTCGGGCTGGCGATGACGACCGTGTTCCCCGCGTTGCGACCGAACGTGACACGCGTGTCGACGATCGGGATGCGCTCTCCCGCCAGCAGGCCCTCACGTCCGACGAGCACCGGTGCCATGACACTTCCTTCCAGGGGTGATGACATCAGCAGCGCTGTGACGATCAACTCTATACTTGCGCCATCAAGTATTCCTAGCGGTCGCCCCGCTCAACTATGTGCTCAACGCCCCGCGCGGCCAAGGGGGTTCACCGCAGCCCCTCCCCCAGCCTCCTCAGCCCCTCCCGGATCTCCGCCGGCGTCTGCGTCACGAAGCACAGCCGCATCGTCGACCGGTCGGGCTCCCCCGCGTAGAAGGGCGCCCCCGGCACATAGGCCACGTCCTGCCGCACCACCCGTGACAGCAGTTCCGTCGTGTCGTACGACTCCGGGAGCCGCGCCCACAGGAACATGCCGCCCTCGGGACGCTCCCAACTGGACTCCTCGGGAAGGGCGTTGGCAAGACCCGCGAGCATGGCGTCCCGCCGCTCCCGGTACACACCGGCCACCCGTGCCACGTGCGCGTCGAGGTCGTTGTCCGCCAAGTACCGTGCGGCGGCAAGCTGGTTGACGGTCGGGGTGTGCAGGTCGGCGGCCTGCTTCGCGACAACACAGGCCCGCAGCAAGGCAGTCGGCGCGCGCAGCCAGCCCAGCCGCATGCCGGGGGCCATCACCTTGGAGAACGAACCGAGCAGAACCGTACGGTCCGCCGCGCCCTCCTGCGCCGCGATCCACGGCAACCGCTCGCCCTCGAAGCGGAGTTCGCCGTAGGGATCGTCCTCCACGATCCACAGCCCGCGCCGCACGGCGACCGCGGCGACGGCGGCCCGGCGGTCGGCGGGCAGGGTGCGGCCGGTGGGGTTCTGGAAGGTCGGCACGGTGTAGAACAGCTTGGGCCGCTCCCGCACCACAAGCTCCTCCAGCGCCTCGGGATCGACCCCCGCCTCGTCCCCCGGCACACCGACGACCCGCGCACCGGCGAACGCGAAGACCTGAAGTGCCGAGAGATAACAGGGCCGTTCGACGAGGACGACGTCCCCGGGTTCCAGCAGCGCGGTCGCGATGAGCGACAGCGCCTGCTGCGATCCGGTGGTGACGAGGAGGTCGTCGGGTTCGGTGGGCAGCCCGCGCGCGGCGTTCCGCGCGGCGAGCGCGCTACGGAGCGCCGGCTCGCCCTCGGTCGTCGCGTACTGCAACGCCCGCGCGGGCGTCTCCGCGAGCACCGCCTGGTACGCGGCGGCGATCCCGCTCGCGTCGAAGAGTTCGGGCGCCGGAAGCCCGCCCGCGAAGTTGATCACCTCGGGGCGGGCGGTCACGGCGAGAATGTCCCGCACCGCCGAACCCCCGATCGCACGGGCGCGCGCGGCGAGGGGCGGGAGGGCGGCGGAGGCAGGGGTGGGGGCGGAGACGGGCTCGATGACGGTCATGCCGGACAGCGTAGAAAGGTACGTGCCGCCTACAAGCAGGTTTCCGGGATTCGGACGCGCGCCCGCCCCTACCGGGCTCAGGCCTTCTTGCCGGTCGCCCCATAGACGTTGATGTCGTCGTCGGTCACGTCGTTGATGTCGCGGTAGGTGATCTTCTCGATGTCGTCGAGGCTGTCGAAGTACGCCTGCTCGACCACCGGCGGGGCGGGCGCAGGCCCGGGGTGCCACTGGTGGGCCGGAACCACACCGGGCTCGTCCAGGGTGACGCCCGGGGTCTCGGTGAAGAACCGCTCGACGTCGTCCTTGGACCGGAACACGAAGGTGAACCCCCGCTCCGTGTACGTCCGTTGGACCGCACGGGTCGGGATCGGGTGGATCTCGTCGGTGAGGTGGCTGAGCACCAGGTGGCTGCCGGACGGCAGCACGTCCACCAGCTCGCGCACCAACGGGTACGCCTCCTCGTCCTCGACGAAGTGCAGGATCGCCACCAGCAACAGGGCGATCGGCTCGTTGAAGTCGAGGGTCTTGGCGGCCTGTTCGAGGATGTCGGCCGGGCGGCGCAGGTCGGCGTCGATGTAGTCGGTACGGCCCTCGGGGCTGCTGGTGAGCAGCGCGCGGGCGTGCGCGAGCACCACCGGGTCGTTGTCGACGTAGACGATCCGCGCCTCGGGGTCGATGTCCTGGGCGATCTGGTGCACGTTCTCCGCGGTGGGCAGCCCGGTGCCGATGTCGAGGAACTGGCGCACCCCGTGCTCCTGCGACAGCCGGGTGACCGCGCGGCGCATGAAGTCGCGGTTGTGCCGTACGTCGAGGTAGCCGCGCGGGTTGGCGGCGAGCGCGGCGGCTGCGGCCTCGCGGTCGACGGGGTAGTTGTCCTTGCCGCCGAGGAAGACGTCGTAGACACGGGCCGGGTGGGCCTTGGTCGTGTCGATCCTCCTTCTCAGCTCGGCGGGATCCTGGCTGAGGGCGTCACCGGACATGGGCGTCTCCCAGAAGAGTGGGTCATTCAAAGGGCAACAAGAGCAGTGGCCAACAACCTAACTCCCGCCGGGACTTGATGGTGCCCAAGTCAAGGGGCCGCCCCGCGCCACCCTTCCCGGCGTCCCGCACCGTGCCCGGGAGGACCGGCATCCCCGCAGGTCAGGGCCGACGGGACGGTCCCGGCGTCCCGAATCCGGCAGCAGCCGTAGACCGGAGCCCGCGCGACCACCCAAGCTGCACCCGATGACGCTTCGCTTCCAAAGGGGGACCCCATGCCCGCCCGCACCACCCGCACCCGCGTCCGCGCCCGCACCCGAGTCCTGGCCGTCGCCACGACCGTGCTCGCCGCGGCGCTGCTGCTCTCGGGATGCAAGGACGGCATGGGCGTACGCGACGAGGGCCCGTCGGGCGTGAGCCCCACCTCGGTGGGGTCAACGCCCTGACGGGCCCTGGATACGTGCGCGTGCGTGATCAGGCGTGCGCCGGAACCCCGCCGACTTCCTTCGGGTTCGGGCCGTACGCGTTGGCGCCGGGCGCGCTGTCCAGGCAGGTGAAGACCAGCAGGATGATGCCGCCGACGAACGGGACGAGCCCGATGAAGATCCAGCCGCCCGAGCGGCCCGTGTCGTGCAGTCGGCGGACGCTGACGCCCAGGCCGGGAAGCAGGACCGCCAGGTAGAAGAGGATCACGAGGTACGGGAACTTGATCGCGACGCCGATGACGCCGAGAACGATCGCGATGATCCCCGCGAACAGGGCGAACATCCAGTACTCCTTGCGGCGCGCGCGCCCGCTGAATACCGCGTACTTCTTCAGTGCCTCGATGAAATAGCTCATGGTGTCCCCCAGGGATCGACGTTCGGACCATCCAGAACGGATCAGGCCAGGCGCAGAAGGTAAGGACAGTGATGCGGACGCGTCAAATCCACATAAGTGCGGGACGAGCAAGGCCAATTGGGTCCACAACCACCCACACCGACCGTCGATTTCACGCCAGCACCCGTCCGGGACACCGAACCGAGACAACCCCGACGCCGGAACGATCTCGAAGCGTTGCCTGGCCGACCGACACGGGGGGGGAGGCCGGTGATCAGCGGTGCGCGGGAATCCGCTTCGGGCACGGGCCGAACCGGTTCTCGCCGGGCTCGCTCTCCGTGCACAGGAAGATCAGCATGACGACGGTTCCGACGAACGGGACGAGTCCGATGAGCGACCACCAGCCCGAGTGGTCGGTGTCGTGCAGCCGCCGCACGGTGACGGCGACGGCCGGCAGCAGGCACATCACGGTGACGACGAACGCGGCGACGAGGAGAGCCGGGGACTTGGCCGAGGCGCCGAGGCCGCCCAGCACGACGTAGACGACGTAGACCGCCGCCACGAACGTCCAGTACTCACCGCGCCGCGCGCGCCCGCTGAACACCGCGTACTTCCGCAACGGTTCGACAACCCAGCCCACTGCGCCCGCCCCCCGACTACTCACGCACACTCCAACAACACACAACCGAAGGGTGTCAGTCGCGCAGCTTCTGCGCAGCCTCCACGGCCCAGTACGTGAGGATGTTCCGCGCCCCGGCCCGCTTGATCCCGGTGAGGGTCTCGAAGATCGCCTTGTCCCGGTCGATCCAGCCCTTCTCGGCGGCGGCCTCGATCATCGAGTACTCGCCGGAGATCTGATAGGCGGCGACGGGCACGTCCACGGCGTCGGCGACCTTGGCCAGGATGTCGAGGTAGGGCCCGGCCGGCTTGACCATCACCATGTCGGCCCCCTCCTCCAGGTCGAGCGCCAACTCCCGCATGGATTCCCGTACGTTGGCCGGGTCCTGCTGGTACGTCTTGCGGTCCCCCCGGAGCGAGGACCCGACGGCCTCACGGAAAGGCCCGTAGAAAGCGGACGAGTACTTGGCGGTATAAGCAAGGATGGCGACGTCCTCCCGCCCGATCTGATCGAGCGCGTCCCGGACGACCCCGATCTGCCCGTCCATCATCCCGCTGGGCCCCACGACATGAGCCCCGGCATCGGCCTGCACCTGAGCCATCTCGGCATACCGCTCAAGGGTGGCGTCATTGTCAACGCGCCCAAGCTCATCCAGCACGCCACAGTGCCCATGATCGGTGGTCTCGTCGAGACACAGATCGGACATGACGAGCAGCTCATCCCCAACTTCGGCCCGCACATCGCGCAGGGCGACCTGAAGAATCCCATCGGGATCGGTACCGGCCGTCCCAAGAGCATCCTTCTTGGACTCCTCAGGCACCCCGAACAACATGATCCCGGAGATCCCGGCCGCAACAGCCTCAGCAGCAGCCTTCTTAAGACTGTCCCGAGTGTGCTGCACAACTCCAGGCATGGCCCCGATCGGCACCGGCTCGGAAACCCCCTCGCGCACGAACGCCGGGAGGATGAAGTCGGCCGGGTGCAACCGGTTCTCAGCGACCATCCGCCGCATGACGGGGCTGGTCCGAAGCCGCCGGGGGCGAGAGCCGGGAAAGGATCCGTACGTCGTCATGCCTTCTACGCTACGCCCGCCCCAGGGGCACCTTTGCCGACGGTGAGTCGGCACACATTTCGACATACGTTGCGAGCACTTCGGCCCGCTTCACGCACTTTCCGGCGCCGTCTTTGGCTGCGCTCTTCGGTGCAGGTTTTGGTGCGGTGGCGGGCGCGGGCTTTGGTGCGCTGTCGGGCGCAGGCTTCGGTGCGCTGCCGGACGCACGCTTCGGTGTGGCGACGGGCGCAGACCTCGGTGCGCTGGCGTGCGCACGCCTCGGTGTACCGGCGGACACACTTCTCAACAGGCCGGCAGAATCCCGTCCGCCCGGTGCCTTTCAAACTCAGGCCGCAATTCTTCAGCCCGTCCGGCGTTTGAGGACAAGGCCGTTCAGGCCGAAGGGGGGTCTGGGGGCGCAGCCCCCAGGGATGGGACGGGTAGGGGCGGCGGGGGCGAAAAATCCCCGCGACCCCCGCCCCCACTCACCGCAACCGAAGCCGAAGCCTCAGGTCGTACGCCGCCGCCGCGCACCAGGCCGACGCTCACTGGGCCGAGTAACCGGATCCCCAGCCTCTTGAGCCGCCGCCCGCCTACGCAACCCGAAGTTCGCCAACGCCTCGGCCAACTTGTGCACAGACGGCTCCGGAGCCATCACATCCACCCGCAGCCCATGCTCCTCGGCAGTCTTCGCCGTAGCAGGACCAATACAGGCAATCACCGTCACGTTGTGCGGCTTACCCGCGATCCCCACCAGGTTCCGCACAGTGGACGACGACGTGAAGAGAACGGCATCAAAGCCACCCCCCTTGATCGCCTCCCGCGTATCGGCCGGCGGCGGCGACGCCCGCACGGTCCGGTACGCGGTCACGTCATCCACCTCCCACCCGAGCTCGATCAGCCCGGCGACCAGCGTCTCGGTGGCGATATCCGCACGCGGCAGGAAGACCCGGTCGATCGGATCGAACACCGGGTCGTACGGCGGCCAGTCCTCAAGCAAACCCGCCGCGGACTGCTCACCGCTCGGCACGAGATCCGGCTTCACCCCGAAGGCGATCAACGCGTTGGCGGTCTGCTCCCCCACCGCGGCGACCTTGATCCCGGCAAACGCCCGCGCATCGAGCCCGTACTCCTCGAACTTCTCCCGAACCGCCTTCACCGCGTTGACCGACGTGAAGGCGATCCACTCGTACCGCCCGGTGACGAGCCCCTTGACCGCCCGCTCCATCTGCTGCGGCGTCCGCGGCGGCTCGACGGCGATCGTAGGCACCTCGTGCGGAACAGCCCCGTACGACCTCAACTGGTCGGAGAGCGAAGCCGCCTGCTCCTTCGTACGCGGCACGAGCACCTTCCAGCCGAACAACGGCTTGGACTCGAACCACGACAACTGGTCGCGCTGCGCGGCGGCGGACCGCTCACCGACCACGGCTATCACCGGCCGGCCACCATCAGGGGACGGCAGCACCTTCGCCTGCTTCAGCGTCTGCGCGATCGTCCCGAGCGTCGCGGACCAGGTCCGCTGACGAGTGGTCGTACCAGCCACTGTGACGGTCATGGGCGTATCGGGCTTACGACCCGCAGCCACCAACTCACCGGCAGCGGAAGCGACCGAATCCAGGGACGTGGACACCACAACCGTGCCATCCGACGCCCCCACCTCCGTCCAGCACCGGTCCGACGCGGTACGGGCGTCCACGAACCGGACGTCCGCCCCCTGCGCGTCCCGCAGCGGGACACCGGCGTACGCGGGCACGCCGACGGCCGCCGCGACACCCGGGACGACCTCGAAAGGCACACCCGCGGCGACGCAGGCGAGCATTTCCTCGGCGGCGTACGTATCTAGTCCGGGGTCCCCGGACACCGCACGTACGACCCGCCTGCCGCCCCGCGCGGCCTCCATGACAAGATGTGCCGCATCCCGCACAGCGGGTAGGCCAACGGTTGTTGACGCACCGTCAACAACCGTTAGTTGAGGCGTGCCTGTGCCCGGGAACGAGTCCGAAGAAGGACCCGGATCCGGATGCACGACGGCTACGCCGGGTCGGGCGTGCGCACGTACGACGTCGAGCACCTCGTGCTCGGCGACGAGAACGTCCGCGCTCGCCAGCGCCTCGACGGCGCGCAGTGTGAGCAGTCCCGGATCTCCGGGTCCGGCACCCAGGAAGGTGACGTGCCCGTGTTCGGGACCAGCGGCAGCGGGAAGAGTGGTGGGGCTCACTTGGCTTGCTCCCCCATCAGACCGGCCGCGCCCTGCGCGAGCATCTCGGCGGCGAGTTCGCGACCGAGCGCCAGTGCTTGGTCGTGCGACTCGGGCACGGGACCGGTGGTGGACAGCTGCACCGTACGCGAACCGTCGGTCGTGCCGACTATTCCGCGCAGGCGCATTTCCTTGACAATCTGCCCGTCGGCCAGAAGGTCGGCCAGCGCGCCCACAGGGGCGGAGCAGCCGGCCTCCAGGGCGGCGAGCAGGGACCTTTCGGCAGTCACGGCGACCCGCGTGAACGGGTCGTCGAGCTCGCCGAGTGCCGCGATCAGGTCCGCGTTGTCCGCGGCACACTCGATCGCCAGGGCCCCCTGGCCGGGGGCGGGCAGAACCGTGTCGACCGACAGGAAGTCGGTCACGTCGTCGAGCCGGCCGATCCGGCTGAGTCCGGCGGCGGCCAGGACCACGGCGTCCAGCTCACCGTCCCGGACGAAGCCGACACGGGTGTCGATGTTCCCGCGGATCGGGACCGTCTCGATGTCGAGGCCGTGGCTGCGCGCGTACGCGTTCAGCTGGGCCGTGCGCCGCGGGGAGCCCGTACCGATGCGCGCCCCGCGGGGCAGGTCGGTGAACTTCAGGGCGTCCCGGGCGACGATCACGTCACGCGGGTCCTCGCGCTCGGGTACGGCGGCGAGCACCAGCTCGTCGGGCTGCGTGGTCGGCAGGTCCTTCAGCGAATGAACCGCGAAGTCGACCTCACCGCCGAGCAGCGCGTCCCGCAGCGCGGTCACGAAGACCCCGGTGCCGCCGATCTGGGCGAGGTGCTCGCGGGAGGTGTCGCCGTAGGTGGTGATCTCGACGAGCTCGACGGGCCGTCCGGTCACCTGGCTCACGGCGTCCGCCACCAACCCGGACTGGGCCAGGGCGAGTCTGCTCCGCCTGGTCCCCAGTCTCAGTGCCTTGCTACTCATGCTGGCCCTCGGTTCTTGCTGATCTCAGAGTCTTCTACAGCCCGGGAGACGGAGGCCACCGTCTCCTGGTCCAGGTCGAACAGGGTGCGCAGCGCGTCCGCGTACCCGGCGCCGCCGGGCTCGGCCGCGAGCTGCTTGACCCGTACGGTCGGCGCGTGCAGCAGCTTGTCGACGACGCGTCGCACGGTCTGGGTGATCTCCGCGCGGTGCTTGTCGTCGAGGCCGGGCAGCCGTCCGTCGAGCCGGGCGATCTCGCCGGCGACGACCTCGGCGGCCATGGCGCGCAGGGCGACCACGGTCGGCGTGATGTGCGCGGCCCGCTGGGCTGCCCCGAAGGCCGCGACCTCGTCGGAGACGATACGCCGGACCGCGTCCACGTCCGCCGCCATCGGAGCGTCCGCGGAGGCCTCGGCGAGCGACTCGATGTCCACGAGCCGGACCCCGGCCAGCCGGTGCACGGCCGCGTCGACGTCCCGCGGCATCGCGAGGTCGAGGAGCGACAACACCGGTGCGGGGCGCGGGATGTGGGCCACGGGTTCGGGCCTGCGCCGCTCGGGAATGCGTCCGACGGTGGCGGCCATGGTGGCGAGTTCGGTGATGAGCTCGGCCTCGGGCGTGCTCCGGGCCGCCTCACGCCGGTCCACGGCCGTGCCGCCGACCCAGGCCGCGTGCTGCTCCAGCGTCGCCGCGTCCATCCCGGCCACGGCGGCCTCCCCCATCACGGAGAAGCCACTCGCCCCCTGCACCGCGGACAGGTCCAGCGGACACCCGTCCTCGGTCCCGACGGACGTCGGCGGAAGCTCTTCACGTACGACATCCACCACGGCCGTACGACCGAACGTGACGTCCGGCGGCACCCGGCCCTCGACCGCGTCCGCGACCGCGTCGGCCGTCAGGACCAGGCCCGTCGCGCCCGTGCAGGACACGGCGAGGTCGGCACGTGTCAGCTCGAACGGCACCGAGTCCATCGGTACCGCGCGGGCGGACACGTCCGTTTCGGGGCTCTCCGTGATGATCTGGGCGAGCCGCTCGGCGCGGTCGGACGTGCGGTTGGCGACGACGATCTCGGCGACCCCGGCACGCGCGAGGGTCGCGGCGGCCAGCGACGACATGGAACCGGCGCCGATGACCAGGGCGCGTTTCCCCTTGGCCCAGGCTTCAACTGCCGTACCGGAAGAGAGCTGTTGAAGGCCGAAGGTGACCAGGGACTGGCCCGCGCGGTCGATGCCGGTCTCCGAGTGGGCGCGCTTGCCGACGCGGAGGGCCTGCTGGAACAGCTCGTTCAACAGCCGCCCGGCGGAGTGCAGTTCCTGTGCCTTGGCCAGGGAGTCCTTGATCTGGCCGAGGATCTGGCCCTCGCCGACGACCATCGAGTCGAGACCGCAGGCCACCGAGAAGAGATGGTGGACGGCCCGGTCCTCGTAGTGCACGTAGAGATAAGGAGTGAGCTCGTCCAGGCCGACGCCGCTGTGTTGCGCGAGCAGCGTGGACAACTCCGCGACGCCCGCGTGGAACTTGTCCACGTCGGCGTAGAGCTCGATGCGGTTGCAGGTGGCCAACACCGCGGCCTCGGCGGCCGGTTCGGCGGCGACGGTGTCCTGGAGGAGCTTGAACTGGGCGTCCGCGTTCAGCGTGGCCCGCTCCAGGAGACTGACCGGCGCGCTGCGGTGGCTCAGCCCGACGACGAGGAGACTCATGCCGGCATCACGGCGGGGACGTCCCCGTCAGGACCCTGCTCGGCGGAGTCGCCGCGGCGCTTGGCGGCCGGGTGCGCCGCCTCGTCGGCGGCCTCCTCGCCGGCCTTGCGCTGCTCGTGGAAGGCGAGGATCTGCAGCTCGATCGAGAGGTCGACCTTGCGGACGTCGACGCCGTCCGGGACGGTCAGCACGGTCGGCGCGAAGTTCAGGATGGACGTCACACCGGCGGCCACGAGTCGGTCGCAGACCGGCTGGGCGGCACCGGCGGGGGTCGCGATGACGCCGATGGAGACGCCGTTGTCGCTGATGATCTTTTCCAGCTCGTCCGAGTGCTGCACCGGGATGCCCGCGACGGGCTTGCCGGCCATCGCCGGGTCGGCGTCGATGAGCGCGGCGACGCGGAAGCCGCGGGAGGCGAACCCGCCGTAGTTGGCGAGGGCGGCGCCGAGGTTGCCGATACCGACGATCACGACCGGCCAGTCCTGGGTCAGGCCCAGCTCGCGGGAGATCTGGTAGACGAGGTACTCGACGTCGTAGCCCACACCGCGGGTGCCGTAGGAACCGAGGTACGAGAAGTCCTTGCGCAGCTTCGCGGAGTTGACCCCGGCGGCGGCCGCGAGCTCCTCGGAGGAGACCGTGGGCACCGAGCGCTCCGAGAGTCCGGTCAGCGCGCGGAGGTACAGCGGGAGACGGGCGACGGTGGCCTCGGGAATCCCTCGGCTACGGCTCGCCGGTCGGTGAGTTCGGCCAGTTGCCACGGTGCTCCTGCGGGTAGAGCGGGGCTGTGGGCGGTCACACGTACCCAGACCGCCCCGTCGGAAGCAGGCTATGTCTTTGTGAACGCGTGCACAAAGATGGTGTCCGATTTGCCCGGCCAACGTGACCGGGGTCACGCACACGCGTCCCAGCCGTATTCCAGGGGGCAAAACCGCCACACTCCTCGTAATTCCCGCCCCCGAGACCAAACCGCCGTCGATCCTAAGCGACGTTCGGGTGCGCGTTGAACTACTTGGTCAGTTCCCGGCGCAGGCGGGCCTCGTCCACCCGCCAGAAAGTGTGCTGTTTCCCATCGATGAGGACGACCGGAATCTGCTCCCAGTACGCGTCGTGCAGCCGCTGGTCCTCGGTGATGTCCTTCTCCTCCCAGGGGACCCCGAGGTCGGCGCAGACCTTCTCCACGACGAGCTGCGCGTCCTCGCACAGATGACAGCCAGGCTTGCGGATGAGGGTGACGAGATGACTCATGCACACCATTCTCGCGCCACCGGTGCACTTCTTTAACGGCCCGGTCGCGGAGAGTTCACAGCCTCCGAACCTCTCGGCTCCGGAACCACCGAACAAACTGGCTATGCTCACGACATGGCCGCTCTCGGATGGCTCACTCCCCGTAGGCGCTCCGCCACGGCGCGGAGCGTGTTGGCAGGCGAGGCCTCTGCGGAGGCAGCGCGCAAGTCGTCGCAGGACGCGCAGGACATACAGGACACCCGCGCGGACGAAAAAGCGTCGGAGGAGCCGGAGTTCCCGGTCCTCGGCGACGACAGAGCCGCGGCCTTCTTCGACCTGGACAACACCGTCATGCAGGGCGCGTCGATCTTCCACTTCGGCCGGGGCCTGTACAAGCGGAAGTTCTTCGAGACCCGCGACCTCGCCCGATTCGCCTGGCAGCAGGCCTGGTTCAGGCTCGCCGGCTTCGAGGACCCCGAGCACATGCAGGAGGCGCGCGACTCCGCGCTGTCCATCGTCAAGGGCCACCGCGTCGCCGAACTCCAGTCGATCGGCGAGGAGATCTACGACGAGTACATGGCCGAGCGCATCTGGCCCGGCACCCGCGCCCTCGCCGAGGCACACCTGGCCGCCGGTCAGAAGGTGTGGCTCGTCACCGCCGCCCCGGTGGAGATCGCCAATGTGATCGCCCGCCGCCTCGGCCTCACCGGCGCGCTCGGCACGGTCGCGGAGTCCGTCGACGGCGTCTACACCGGCAAGTTGGTCGGCGAACCCCTGCACGGCCCCGCGAAGGCGGAGGCGGTAAGGGCGTTGGCGGCGGCGGAGGGCCTGGACCTCTCGCGCTGCGCCGCGTACAGCGACTCGCACAACGACATCCCGATGCTCTCGCTGGTCGGGCACCCCTACGCCATCAACCCGGACTCCAAGCTGCGCAAGCACGCCCGGGAGTTGGACTGGCGGCTGCGCGACTACCGCACGGCCCGCCGCGCGGCCAAGGTCGGCATCCCGGCGGCGGCCGGCGTGGGCGCGGTGGCGGGCGGCACGGCCGCGGCGATCGCATTGCATCGCCGACGCCGGTGACGCGGTAAACACGGCCAATCCACGGGTCGTACCCGCGTAACCCCCTGTCCAGTCACGTTGGCTGCACACGGCCACAACACGCCCCGGTCCCTGACTGAATTCGGACCGTTCTGATCAACAACCGGTCACTCTGCGGTACTTGATCGGGCGCCAACCGGTTACAGAAGCGACGTAATCGATGATTTGAGCAACTGGGTGTAGCAGCGCCTGCACGAAGCGTTATTCTCCTCAGACGCAATCCGGTACCCCTCCGTCGCTACGACGGGTGAATGTTCCGGTACTGCACGTGATGGAAGCTCTGCCTCTGGGAGTCCCGTGTACCCACACGTCGGGGTTGACGCCTCGGGCCTGGCTACGCTGCGCGCAACGGTCCAAGACCTGTTGCGCGGCTTCGTCCCCACCGCGTACGCCGTCCCCGCCGCCTTCGCCACCACCGCACCCGTCGGTCCGTGCTACGCACTGGCCGACGGCGGCGCCACGGTGGGCAGACGAGGGCGCTCGGCCGGCGCCGCCACCGCACGCCGTCCGGCCGCTGACAGCGACAGCGCCCGGATGATGGACCTCGTGGAGCGTGCCCAGGCCGGCGAAGCCGACGCCTTCGGCCGCCTCTACGACCAGTACAGCGACACTGTGTACCGGTACATCTACTACCGAGTGGGAGGCAAAGCCACCGCCGAGGACCTCACCAGCGAGACCTTTCTGCGCGCCCTGCGCCGCATCGGCACGTTCACCTATCAGGGTCGTGACTTCGGCGCCTGGCTGGTGACGATCGCCCGCAACCTGGTAGCCGACCACTTCAAGTCGAGCCGCTTCCGGCTGGAAGTGACCACCGGCGAGATGCTCGACGCCAACGAGGTCGAGCGCTCCCCCGAGGACTCCGTCCTGGAGTCCCTCTCGAACGCCGCGCTGCTCGACGCCGTACGACGGCTCAACCCGCAGCAGCAGGAGTGCGTCACACTCCGCTTCCTCCAGGGCCTCTCCGTTGCGGAGACCGCCCGGGTGATGGGCAAGAACGAGGGCGCGATCAAGACCCTCCAGTACCGGGCCGTGCGCACGCTCGCCCGGCTCCTCCCGGACGACGCCCGCTGACGGCATACGCTCGGTAACGCCCAACTCGCGCTCAGTGAAAGTCCGTTGAGTTCGCGGTCGGATCATCCGTCGTCCGTAACCCAAGTGCCGCGCCACTCGTTGTGCGGGATACAGGCTCCCTGTGGTCACACCCTGGCCCTCTCCGATCACTCGATCGTGTGGATGCGGTCAGGCTGTGCAACCCTCAGGACCCCCTGGGGAGTCGACCGTCATGACGCGAGAGGAGGTGCCGCCAGTGATCGCGAACGTATCGGCGCACCGGCGGGCGAACGCCTTCGCCCAGGCCCTGGAAGAGGAGCAGTCCGACCAGGGCACGGCGGCCGAGCAGTCCGAAGGACCGGCCCCGGCCCCGGCTGCTGCGGAACAGACCGAGCAGGGCCGCATGCTGGCCTTCGCCACCGGTCTCGGCGAGCTGCCCAAACCCGTGCTGGACCCCGAGGTCAAGGTGGTCCAGCGGGCCCAGCTGGTCGCCGCGTTCGAGGCCATGCTGCAAGGCGAGGCACCCGAACCCTCGGTACCGGAGCAGCGCTCCCCCCGGTCCCGGGGTGCGCACCGGGCCACCGGTCTGGGCAAGCTGCGACCCCGGTCCCGGCTCACCAAGGGCCTCGCGGCCGGCGGACTGAGCGTCGGGGTCGCCGCGGGTGCCTTCGGCGGAGTGGCCGCGGCGAGCTCGGGCGCCCTGCCCGGTGACTCGCTCTACGGCCTGAAGCGCGGCATCGAGGACTTCAAGCTCAACTACCTGTCCGACGGCGACGACCAGCGCGGTGTGGCCTACCTCGACCAGGCGTCCAACCGCCTGAGCGAGGCACGCCGGCTGATCGAGCGGGACCGCAGCGGCCACCTCGACCACGAGCAGCTCGGCGAGATCCGCCGCACGCTCGCCGGGATGACCCACGACGCGTCCGAGGGCCACCGCCTGCTGCACGAGGCGTACGAGCAGGACCCGAACTCGCTGGGCCCCATCCAGGCCCTCTCCGCGTTCTCCCGCTCGCACCGCGAGGCCTGGGGCGCCCTGCGCGACCGCCTCCCCGTCCAGCTCGGCGACGTCAGCGACCAGGTCTCCTCGGTCTTCGACGCCATAGACGAAGAGGTCGCCCCGCTCCAGTCGCTGCTCCCCCAGCCTCCGGCGACAACCCCCGGCACCGGCAAACACCGCGCTCCGGACCGAACGTCCCCGGGCGGCTCCACGGACACCCACCGCTCGACGACACCGAGCACCACCGACGGCTCCGCCGAGTCCAGCCACTCCAGCACCCCGAGTTCGTCCGCCACCACCGGCGACGGCCTCCTCGGCGGCAACACGGGCGGCCTCCTGGACCCCCCGAAGTCCTCGGGCACGGCATCCCCGTCCACGAGCAAACCGTCGATCACAGAACCGGACGTCACGCTGCCACCACTGCTGCCGGGCTTGCTACCGGGCTTGGGCATCGACAGCGAAGACGCGAACTAGCCCAATGGGCGCCCCTCCAACGAGGGGCGCCCATCTGCTTTTAGGGGCGCGGGGAACTGCGCGACCAGCCCCCACCGGCCCGCAGCCAAAAAAACTGCGGAACCCAAAAAGCTAGAAGAACACCGACCTGCGCTGCACCAGCAACTTGTACAACGTGTGCTGGATCTGCTCCCTCACCTGGTCGGTCAGGTTGAACATCAGCATCGGATCCTCGGCAGCCTCCGGCGGATAGCCATCCGTAGGGATCGGCTCACCGAATTGGATCGTCCACTTCGTAGGCAACGGGATCGCACCCAGCGGCCCCAGCCAGGGGAACGTCGGAGTGATCGGGAAGTACGGGAACCCCAGAACCCGGGCCAGCGTCTTGGAGTTGCCGATCATCGGGTAGATCTCCTCGGCCCCGACGATCGAGCACGGAATGATCGGCGTGCCCTTGCGCAGCGCGGTGGAGACGAACCCGCCCCGACCGAACCGCTGGAGCTTGTACCGCTCACTGAACGGCTTGCCGATCCCCTTGAAGCCCTCCGGCATCACACCGACCAACTCACCCCGCCCCAGCAGCCGTTCGGCATCCTCCGCACAGGCCAGCGTGTGACCGGCCTTACGGGCGAGTTCGTTGACCACCGGGAGCATGAAGACGAGGTCCGCCGCGAGGAGCCGCAGGTGCCGCCCCGCCGGGTGGTTGTCGTGGACGGCGATCTGCATCATCACCCCGTCCAGCGGCAGCGTCCCGGAGTGGTTGGCGACGATCAGCGCACCGCCCTGAGCCGGGATGTTCTCGATGCCCTTGACCTCGACCCGGAAGTACTTCTCGTACAGCGGGCGCAGCGCCGGCATCAGGACCTCGTCGGTGAGCTCCTCGTCGTAGCCGAAGTCGTCGACCTCGTAGTCCCCGGTGAGCCGGCGACGCAGGAAGGACAGGCCGTGGGCGACCCGGCGTTCCAGGGCGCTCTGGAGGCTCTGGATCTCCTCGTCCTGCGGCTTCTCCGGCTCGTGTTCCTCACGCGTCACAGGAACATCATCCTGCGTGAAGTCCCGGCCCGGCAGGGGCTGGACCTCACGGACCAGCGCGGGCTCGCCGTTCTTGCGCCGGTTCCCCGTGCTCCGGCGTCGCTGCGGCCGCTGCACGCCGTTGGCGCGGGACCGGTCGTCGTCGAACGGAATGACCTTGGCATCCGCCATCGTTGATGCGCTCCTCAGTTGGCGCTCGGCGTCGGGGGGTGGCCACTGTCCGGCCCGGACAGCGCGGCGATCCGGTCGACGGCCCCCGCGAGGACCTCCGGCGGCAGGAGCCCCGGGCCCTGGCTGCGCGCGAAGTCCGCGAAGGTCTCGGCGGTCGTGTACTTCGGCTTGTACCCCAGCGTCTCGCGCATCTGCACCGTCGACACGACCCGGCCGTGGGTGAGCAGCCGGATCTGCTCCGGCGAGAAGTCCGTCATCCCCAGCGTGCGCACCAGGGAACCGGCCCAGGTGACCGCAGGAAGCAGCAGCGGCACGGTCGGGCGGCCCAGGCGCCGCGAGCACTGGGAGAGCAGCAGAACGCCGTCCCCGGCGATGTTGAAGGTGCCGCTGTTGAGCGTGCCCCGCTCCGGGTCGTGCGAGGCGATCCGCAGGACGTCGATCACGTCGTCCTCGTGCACGAACTGCAGCCGCGGGTCGTAGCCGAACACCGTCGGCAGCACCGGCAGCGAGAAGTACGACGCGAGCGGTGAATCCGCCGTAGGACCAAGGATGTTGGCGAAGCGGAGCACGCACACCGCGACGTCCGGCCGACGGCGGGCGAAGCCGCGGACGTACCCCTCGACCTCGACGGTGTCCTTGGCGAAGCCGCCGCTCGGGAGGGACTTCGGCGGGGTGCCCTCGGTGAAGACGGCCGGGTCGCGCGGGGCGGAGCCGTAGACGTTCGTGCTGGACTTCACCACCAGGCGCTTGACGACCGGCGACTTCTGGCAGGCGCCGAGCAGCTGCATGGTGCCGATGACGTTGGTCTCCTTGACCGTGGTCCGGCTGCCGCTGCCCAGGGCGGTGCCCGTCACGTCCATGTGGACGACCGTGTCGGCGCCCGACTCGGCGAGCACCCGCGCGATGGTGGGCTGCCGGATGTCGGCCTGGATGAACTCCGCGCCCCCGAGATGGTGCCCGGGCGCGACCGCGTCCACGGCGATCACCCGGTCGACCCGCGGATCCCGCTGGATCCGACGTACGAACCGGCCCCCCAGCTGACGGGCCACTCCGGTCACGAGCACGACCTTCCCCAAGATCAGCGCCTTCCTTCTGAGTTACCCGTGTGCGGCCAACCTAGCGGTTCGGTGTTGCGCTGTGATGACCGCCCGACCGACGAAAGTCCGGAACATAACTGTGGCCCCCCACCGAATTCGGTGGGGGGCCACAGGAGACGCTCTCGCGGCGCCGCGTCGCCTACTTCTTGTTACGACGCTGCACGCGCGTGCGCTTCAGCAGCTTGCGGTGCTTCTTCTTAGCCATCCGCTTGCGCCGCTTCTTGATAACAGAGCCCACGACTACCCTCGCTCACTTCTCATCACTCGGTGCTGGGCATCATGGGCCCATACGACCTACAAGGGGCCAGCCTACCCGTCCGAGCGCTGAGGTCGTAATCGAGGTATCGCCTCAGGCTGTCTCCACCCCCACATAACTCTCGCGAAGGTACTCGTGTACCGCTTGCTCGGGGACACGGAAGGACCGCCCCACCCGGATAGCGGGCAGATGACCGCTGTGCACCAACCGGTACACGGTCATCTTCGACACTCGCATCACCGAGGCGACCTCCGCCACGGTAAGGAACTGAACCTCGTTCAGAGGCCTCTCGCCAGCTGCAGCCATGACACACCTGAACCTTCCGCACTCGACGGTCACCGGCTTCCCCTTCCGGTGACTCTTCGTCGTTGCGTGCTCACTCCCCAATGTAGGGGCGTGTGATGCGAGTGGGGAAGAGGTGCACCCATCGGCGGCCTACTGTGACAGACACGCTCGATTGAGTACGTAGCGGGTAAGCGGCCGGTAGTAAGCGGACCGCACGGCGTCATCAAGTGGAACGACGACGGACACCGACCCCTCGGCCTCCCCCACGAAGAGCGCGGGGTCATCCGTATCCGCCAGCCCAATAGCCTCAAACCCCAGCTGACCTGCCCCGCAGACCCATCCGTGGTCCCCGATCACCAGCTCCGGAAGCGCCCCGCCGGCCTCCGCCGCCGCACCCAGCACGGTACGAACCGGGAGCGGTGAGTGCGTGTGTGCGCCGGGCTCACAACCGGTGCGTTCGGGGCCGGGTTCGCGGACCAGGCCGACCCCCTGGACGTAGTCAAGGTTGTACGTGCGTAGACCGAACCGGGTCGTTATGTCGACAGAGCGACCATGCGCAGGGGTGAGAACAGCACACCCCGCCGCCGACAAGGCGTCCGCCAACGCGGCGTAGAACCCGAGCAGTCGATGCGGATGCCCGGTCCCGAGAAGCACGGCACCGCTCCGCTCCGCTACCTCCCCCAACCGATCGGCGAAGGCATCCAAAGCACTCAACGTCCGCTCGGGATCGATCACATCATGCCCGGAAGTGTGCGCCGGGTCGGCCGAAACCCCACACTTGTCCGCCATCAACCCGATCAAGTCCCGCTCCCCCCAAGTCCATTCGGGATCGAGTCCGATCAGCACCCGGGGGTCCCGCGCGGCGAAGGCGCGATAACTCCGCAGACTCTCCTCCCGCGAGGTGGCCACGGGCCCGGCCAGCCGAGCGGCCAGCAGATGGGCGCGGAGGGCGCCGGTGCTCAACACGAGGGTGATGGTGACGGACGGCGCCCCCGGCTACGGCCGGAACCCCGGAAACACCGCGCGGTTGGCGTAACACCGGTGACAGGACAGTGACAAAGACGGCCACAACTGTCGTACGGCTTCCCGGGTCTCACCTTGCGTGGACGGAACGACCAACCGTCCCAAGCAAGTTGACCACCACGATCAAGGCAACAACATCAACTGGGGGAACACCATGATGAAGCTGTCCCGCCGCACGACAACCGCGGCCGCACTCACCGTCCTCGCCCTCGCCGGCACGGCGGCGGCCACGGCCCCGGCCTCGGCGGCCACCACGACCAAGGCAGCGGCCGTCGCCACGTACAACGGCGCCTGCGGCACCGGCTACAAGGTCATCGACTCCACGCCGGTCGGGAACGTCGGCAAGGTCTTCCTGACCTGGAACGAGTCCACCGGCAAGAACTGCGCCGTGACCATCCGCAACGCCCCCGGCGCCAAGATCTACATGGGCGTCGAACTCAACATCATCACCGACCACGAGAGCACCCCGGTCAGCGACACCGGCCAGTACACGTCCTACGCCGGCCCCGTCTACATGCCCGCCCGCGGCTACTGCGCCGAGTGGTACGGCGTCATCGGCACGGCCACGGGCGGAGACTCGGGCCACTGCGGCTGACGGAGGCATCGACGCGGGGGCGGATGCCGCACGAATGCCGGGGCGGATACCGCGTGAACGCCGGGGCGGATACCGCGTGAACGCCGGGGGCGGCTGACGCGTGAACGCCGGGGGCGGTTAGACCAGCCGTCCCCGGCGGCCACATCTCAGCGCCGCCCGGCGTGACTTGGCGCGGGCGGCCACTTTTCAACCCAGGCCGGCACGTCTCACCTCGTCCGGCGTTCGAGGACGAGCCCGCGCCATCCCGAACCCCCACCCACCCGCTAGGGGCGATGCCCGGAGTAACGGCACCTCTCCAGCACAGGCCGGCACCACTCAGCCCGTCCGGCGTTCGAGGACGAGCCCGCGCCATCCCGAACCCCCACCCACCCGCTGGGGGCAATGCCCGAAGTGCCGACACCTCTCCAGCACAGGCCGGCACCACTCAGCCCGTCCGGCGTTTGAGGACGAGGCCGTCCAGGCCGAAGGGGGGTCTGGGGGCGCAGCCCCCAGGCGGGGCGGAAGGGGCGGCAGCCCCTGGGGATGGGACGGGTAGGGGCGGCGGGGGCGAAAAATCCCCGCGACACCCACCCCCACCCCCACCCCCTCGCACACCCCCGGAGCCCTACGCCAACAACCCCCGCAACGGAAACACCGCCCGCCGAGTAGCCAACACCGCCTGGTCAAGCCGATCCGCAGGGTCGTACCCCGACTCCCAGCCAGCGTAAGAAACCGGCCACCGCCCATCAGTCATCCGCTGCGGCCCCAACTCCCGAGTCCGAGCGAACACTTCCTGCCGCCACCCCTCAGGAATCACCGCCTCCGGAGCGATCTCCCGCCCCGCAGCAATCGCAACGAGATGCGTCCAGGACCGCGGCACCACCTCCACCACGGCATAACCACCCCCACCGAGCGCAACCCACTTCCCGTCCGCGTACTCGTGCGCGAGCTCATGACAGGCAACCTGCACCGCCCGCTGCGCATCCAACGACACCGCGAGATGAGCAAGCGGATCCTCAAAATGCGTATCGGCCCCATGCTGAGAAACCAGCACCTGCGGCCGAAAGTCCGCGATCAACTCCGGCACGACAGCATGAAAGGCCCGCAACCACCCCGCGTCCCCGGTCCCCGCCGGCAACGCCACATTGACCGCGGAGCCCTCCCCCCGCCCCGCCCCGGTCTCCTCCGGCCACCCGGTCTGCGGAAACAACGTCCGAGGATGCTCATGCAGAGAGATCGTCAACACCCGGGGGTCCTCCCAGAACGCCGCCTGGACCCCGTCCCCGTGATGCACGTCCACATCGACATAGGCGACCCGCTCGGCCCCCAACTCCAACAGCCGGGCGATGGCAAGCGAGGCGTCGTTGTAAATACAGAACCCCGAGGCAGCCCCCGGCATGGCGTGATGCAACCCACCCGAGAAGTTCACGGCATGCAGAGCGTCCCCGCCCCACACAGCCTCGGCAGCCCCCACGGACTGCCCCGCGATCAGCGCGGACACCTCATGCATCCCGGCAAAGGCAGGATCATCCATGGTCCCGAGCCCATACGCCCCGTCAGCCGCCCCCGGATCAGCCGAAGCCGCCTTCACGGCCTCGACGTAGTCCTCCCGATGAACCAGCCGCAACGTCGAATCACCAGCGGGCTTCGCCGCTACGACCTCCACGTCCTTGTCGAGCCCAAAGGCATCGACAAGCCTCCGGGTCAGGGCAAGCCGAACCGGGTCCATCGGATGGTCCCGGCCGAAGTCATAGCCCGTTACTGCCTCGTCCCACATCAGCTGTGCGCGCCCGCTCATGCCCGTCACCGTATCGGTCCCCCTGCGGCGCGAACGAGCGGGCGTACACCAACGTCACCAGCACCAACACCATCGGCACGAGCATCGCCCCGCGATAACTCCAGGCATCACCCAGCGCCCCCACCAACGGCGAACCGATCAGAAACCCGACGTAATTGAACACATTGAGCCGCGCAATGGCCGTATCCGAAGCCCCCGGAAACAACCGCCCGGCGGCAGCAAAGGTCTGCGGCACCAACACACACAACCCAAGCCCCAACAAGGTGAACCCCAGCATCCCCACCCCGGCCCCCGGCGCCACAGCCACCACGGCAAACCCCACCGCGGCCACCACAGCCCCCAGCCGCACCACCGCCACGGCCCCGAACCGCCGCACACCCAGGTCCCCGATCCCCCGCCCGACCAGGCACATCACCATGTAGACGTTGTACGGAACGGTCGCCACCTGCTCCGAACTCCCCAGCACGTCCTTCAGATACTTCGCACTCCAGTTGGAGACGGTCGAGTCCCCGATATAGGCGAAGGTCATCACCAGACACAACGGCAGCAGCAACTTGAACACGAGCGGCCCGGCCTCGGCCCCCTCGCCCTCCTCACCGGGCGCACCCCCGTCGACGTACCACCGACTCCCCACCAGCGCGGCCGGCAACAACACGGCCACCACAGGCAGATACGACACCCACAGCGCGAGATGCCAGTGCGCCCCGGCCCAGGCCAACGAGGCCCCCACAATCCCGCCCAGGCTGTACGCGGCATGGAAGCTGAGCATGATGCTGCGTCCGTACGTCCGCTGCAGACTCACCCCGAGCATGTTCATCGAGGCATCCAGCGCACCCACCCCGAGCCCGAACGCCCCCAGGGCGACGGCCAGTTCGGCCATGCTGTCGCCCGCCCCGACCCCGAGCAGCGCCAGGAGCACGACGGGCTGGGACCAGCGCAACAGCACGCTGGGCCGTATTCGCTTCACGAGTTGCTCGGTGGTCACGCTCCCGACCCCGGCGAGGATCGGCACGGCGGCAAGGAAGACGGGCAGCAGCCCGTCCGAGACCCCGTAGCGGTCCTGGATCGCCGGGATGCGCGTCACGAGCAGCGCGAAGGTGGCGCCCTGAGCGAAGAAGCTGAACGCCAAAGAGGCCCTACCGCGCCGCAGCACATCTGTCATGGCGGCGAGCGTAAGGGCCCCGGCGTACTCGTGGGTAGATCCAGCCAAAGATGAATTCTGCTCAGCTTTACCGAGCGGCGACCAGCGAAGGCATCGCCGCAGGTACGGGGGCGTCCCCGGCCTTCAGCTCCGCGTCGATCATCTCCGCCATCGGCCCGACGGCGACACCACCACTGACCACGGACGTCACGGCGATCGTGCCGATCATCACGACCGTGCCGAGCCACACCATGGTGTCCACGGGCAGCGTGTACACCCCGACGACCCGCGCGACGCACTCCGCGAGCAGCATCACACCCCACACGAGCGAGAACCGCCGCTCGGCCCGCCGAAACGCCACCGACCCGCTGAGCAGCCGCTCGAACGCGGCCTCCCGCTCCGGATCCCCCTTCACCAGGAAGGGCTTCATCCCGGCGGTCATCATCGGCTTCCCCATCACCACGGACACAAGGATCCCGATCCCGACGACACTGCTGATCCCGCTGTCCTTGGCGAGCATCAGCCGCGGATCCCCGGCCACGAAACTCAGCAACAGCCCGACAACATTCACGAGGAGAATCAGCGCGGCAAAGGCATTGATCGTCCGCTCGGCGACAACCCCCCACACGGTCCGCACCGCCGGCACGACACTGCTCCACCCCAGCGCCGCCACCGTACTCATCCCGAACCCGCTCTTCAGCAGGTAGTACGACCCGATCGGCACCGCCACATCCATGAGGAGCGGCGCGAAGTTCTTCTTCAGGGAGCCCGTGTTCGTCGTCATGCCCTCAGCTTGCCGCGAGGCCCCGACCCGCCAGTAGAACCGATCGTCCGGACCTCGGCATGACAAATGTCAGCGCCCCGACACTGCCCGAGGTCATTCCAACAGGTCAGCCAACTGCCCCATGTCACCGAAGAGTTGCGTCACCCCGGAGAGCCGCTCCCCAGGAGTCATGGCAGTGAACCCATACACATCCATCCCAGCAGCAACACCCGCCCGCACCCCAAGCGGACTGTCCTCTACGACGACACACCGTTCCGGCGCGACGCCCATCCGCTCGGCCGCGTACAGGAAGAGATCCGGCGCGGGCTTCCCCCGCCCCACGTCCTCAGAACTGAAGACCCACTCCTCCTCGAACCACTCGTCCAGCCCCGTGGTCCGATGCCCCACCCGAATCCGCTCATGGCTCCCGGACGACGCCACGCAGTACGGCACCCCGTCCGCGACCAGCCTCTCCAGCACATCGACGGCCCCGGCGACCGGCTTCAACTCCCGCTCGAACGCGGCGAACACGCGAGCGTGGAAGACCTCGTCGAAGTCGTCCGGAAGCCGCTGCCCGGTCCGCTCCTCGACGAGATCGTGGACGCGGTGCATCGCGGCGCCCATGTAGTCACGGAGGGACTCCTCGTAGGAGGTCGGGTGCCCGAGCTCGGTGAGATAGCCGGCGAGGAGCCTGTTGGAGATCGGCTCACTGTCGACGAGAACACCGTCGTTGTCGAAGATCACGAGGTCATAGCGCATGCTACTGAGCCTAAACGCAGAAAACCCCCGTACCGATTTAACGGTACAGGGGTTTTCGCAATATTTGTTCGGCGGCGTCCTACTCTCCCACAGGGTCCCCCCTGCAGTACCATCGGCGCTGTAAGGCTTAGCTTCCGGGTTCGGAATGTAACCGGGCGTTTCCCTCACGCTATGACCACCGAAACACTATGAAACAGACAACCGCACCACACCCCGCATAACCCAGGAGTGTGGGGTTGTTCGTGGTTTCAGAACCAACACAGTGGACGCGAGCAACTGAGGACAAGCCCTCGGCCTATTAGTACCGGTCACCTCCACCCATTACTGGGCTTCCAGATCCGGCCTATCAAC